>NZ_LJPW01000099.1 GCF_001400735.1 Pseudomonas caricapapayae | reverse complement strand
TCAACCGTTAATTTCAAAAATCTGCAATCCTTCTTCTGAACCCCAATAAATACGGGAGACTCTCTTTAAAGACGATCTCCCGCCCGGGGAATTTACAGGCTGGGGAATGCGAACTGCGATGCTTCGTGGCTCGCCCGTTGCGGCCAGCGCTGGGTAATCGCCTTGCGACGGGTATAGAAGCGCACGCCATCCGGCCCGTAGGCGTGTAGGTCGCCGAACAGTGAACGCTTCCAGCCACCAAAGCTGTGGTAGGCCACCGGCACCGGCAGCGGAACATTTACCCCAACCATTCCCACTTCAATTTCATCACAGAACAATCGTGCGGCTTCGCCATCACGGGTAAAGATGCAGGTGCCATTGCCGTATTCGTGATCGTTGATCAATTGCATGGCATGCTCGAGGCTATCGACGCGTACGATGCACAGCACCGGCCCGAAAATCTCTTCTTTATAGATACGCATCTGTGGCGTTACGCGATCAAACAGGCAACCACCCATGAAGAAGCCCTGTTCGTGCCCGGCAACCTGAAGATTGCGACCGTCCACCACCAGGGTCGCGCCCGACTGCACACCGTCCTCTATATAGCCGCTGACCTTGTCGCGATGCTGCCCTGTGACCAGTGGCCCCATATCCAGGCCACAGGTCGTGCCCGCACCGATCTTCAGGCTCTGGATTTGCGGAACCAGCTTGGCCACCAATGCATCGGCGATCTGATCCCCGACACACACCGCCACCGAAATAGCCATGCAACGCTCACCGCAGGATCCATAGGCTGCGCCCATCAGAGCACTCACGGCGTTGTCCAGGTCGGCATCAGGCATCAGCACCGCATGATTCTTCGCCCCGCCAAGCGCCTGAACCCGCTTGCCCCGCGCAGCGCCCTCTTTGTAGATGTACTCGGCGATCGGGGTCGAGCCGACAAAGCTCAGCGCCTTGACCTCCGGCGCGTCGATCAGCGCATCGACCGCGACCTTGTCACCGTGCACCACATTCAGCACACCCTTAGGCAGCCCGGCCTCATGCAGCAGTTCGGCAATCAACAGCGTAGAACTGGGATCACGCTCGGAGGGTTTGAGGATAAAGCAGTTGCCGCACGCAATAGCCAGCGGATACATCCACAACGGCACCATGGCCGGAAAGTTGAACGGGGTGATACCGGCAACGATACCCAACGGCTGGAAGTCGGACCATGCGTCAATGTTCGGCCCGACGTTGCGGCTGTATTCACCCTTGAGCACTTCGGGCGCAGCACAGGCGTATTCCACATTTTCGATACCGCGCTTCAACTCGCCCGCCGCGTCCTCCAGGGTCTTGCCGTGTTCTTCACTGATCAATTGGGCAATGCGCGCCTCGTTCTGCTCGAGCAGTTGCTTGAAACGGAACATCACCTGAGCGCGTTTGGCGGGTGGCGTATTGCGCCAGGCCGGAAAGGCGGCTTTGGCCGAGTCGATTGCCTTCTGGACTGTTTCGCGACTGGCCAGCGACACCGTGTGAATAACCTGTCCGGTCGATGGGTTGAACACATCTGCGCTACGCCCCTCTTCAGAAACGAACTCGCCGTGGATCAGGTGTTGAATGCTGCTCATGGAAAACTCCGGGTAAAGGCAGCGGGCGTGAGTCGGCTCACACCCGATGCGATAAAGGCACGTATATAAGAAGAGAACCTGCCGGCGCGGTCAGTCGATCAGGCCCAGTGTTTCGCCAACCGCATCGAACAACCGATCCAGATCCTGTGCCTGACTGTTGAAAGTCGGGCCGAACTGCAACGTGTCACCACCGAAGCGCACATAGAACCCGGCTTTCCACAACTTCATGCCCGCCTCGAAAGGCCGCACGATGGCATCGCCGTCACGGGGCGCAATCTGGATAGCACCTGCCAGACCGTAATTACGGATATCCACCACGTTTTTTGCGCCCTTGATACCGTGCAACGCGCGTTCAAAATGCGGGGCGATTTCTGCTGCCTGCTGCACCAGATTCTCACGCTGCAATAACTCCAGCGCCGCCAGACCGGCCGCACAGGCCACCGGATGCGCCGAATAGGTATAGCCGTGAGGGAATTCGACGGCGTATTCAGGCGTAGGCTGGTTCATGAAGGTTTGATAGATCTCGCTGCTGGCGATTACCGCGCCCATTGGGATTGCACCATTGGTGATCTGTTTGGCGATGCACATCAGGTCAGGCGTTACGCCGAAACTGTCCGCACCAAACATAGAGCCTGTACGTCCGAAGCCGGTAATGACTTCGTCGAAGATCAGCAAAATCTTGTGCTGATCGCAAATCTCGCGCAGCCGCTTAAGGTAGCCCTGCGGCGGAACGATCACACCGGCAGAGCCCGCCATGGGTTCGACGATTACCGCTGCAATGTTCGACGCATCGTGCAGCTCGATCAACTTGAGCATCTCGTCAGCCAGCGCGATACCGCCTGCTTCGGGCATACCTTTCGAATACGCGTTGCTGGCCAGCAGGGTGTGCGGCAGGTGGTCGACATCCATCAACTGGCCGAACATCTTGCGGTTGCCATTCACTCCGCCCAGGCTGGTGCCCGCCACGTTGACGCCGTGGTACCCACGCGCGCGCCCGATCATCTTGGTCTTGGTCGCCTGCCCTTTCAGCCGCCAGTAGGCCCGTACCATCTTCACCGCTGTATCCGCGCATTCAGACCCGGAGTTGGTATAGAAGACGTGATTGAGATGGCCGGGGGTCAGTTCGGTAATCTTTTCTGCCAGTTGGAACGAAAGAGGGTGCCCGAACTGAAAGCCCGGCGAGTAATCCAGCACACCGAGCTGCCGTGAAACGGCGTCCTGAATTTCCTTGCGGGTGTGCCCGGCCCCGCATGTCCATAGACCGGAAAGGCCATCGTAGATCTTGCGACCCTTGTCGTCTGTCAGGTAGCTGCCATGCGCAGCCACGATCATCCGCGGGTCACGCTGGAAATTTCGATTCGCGGTGTAAGGCATCCAGTGGGCATCAAGCTTCAACTGGCTGGCTACAGGTACATCGGACGCTTCGAACATATTCATGGGAGCTGGCCTCTCAGGCGCAAAACGAATGGTCATTGCAGCCAAGGTGTCACGCGGCTAAAGTTCATAAAACCCGATTTTCATGATCTTTGGTTTGGTGACCACTAAACAATGAGTGTCCGTCGTTCCGATCCGGTGTCGCAGGTGAGCGATTTTGATATCCGCTTGCTGCGCATTTTCAAATGTGTCGTCGAGGCAGGTGGCTTTTCTGCCGCCGAAAGCGTGCTCGGCATTGGACGGTCGGCGATCAGCCAGCAAATGAGCGATCTCGAGCAGCGTCTCGGCTTGCGCCTCTGTCAGCGAGGGCGAGCCGGTTTTTCACTGACTGACGAAGGGCGCGAGGTCTACCAATCGTCGTTGCAATTGCTCAGCGCACTGGAAAGCTTCAGGACAGAAGTCAACGGCCTGCATCAGAACCTGCGCGGCGAACTGAACATCGGCCTGACCGACAACCTGGTCACCCTCCCCCACATGCGCATCACCCATGCGCTTGCCCGGCTGAAAGAGCGCGGGCCGGGCGTGCATATCAATATCCGCATGATTGCCCCGGCCGAAGTCGAACGGGGCGTGCTGGACGGCGGCCTGCATGTCGGTGTGGTGCCACAGGCCAGCGCCTTGCCGGGCCTTGAATATCATCCTCTGTACAGCGAACGTTCGCTGCTGTACTGCGCGGTGGGCCACCCGCTCTTTTACGCAGACAATTCAGCGCTGGATAACCAACGCCTCGCACAGCAGGAGGCCATCGCCCCGACGTTTCGCCTGCCGAACGATATTCAGGACCACTATCAGGCACTGACCTGCACCGCCAGCGCGTCAGACCGGGAGGGCATTGCTTTCCTTATTCTGACCGGGCGCTACATTGGCTATCTGCCCGATCATTACGCCAATGCCTGGGTGAAGGAAGGCAGATTGCGCGCACTGAAACCGGACTCGAAGTTTTACGATCTCGATCTGGTGACCGTGACGCGCAAAGGCCGACGCCCTCATTTGGTGCTGGAAAGCTTTTTGGAAACACTTGCTGCTACCCGATGACACATCCCTGCCCGCTGCCAGTCTGTTCCAGCAGCCCTGAATACTGAGTAGAAAACGCTATCAGACTGATAATTATTGAAATAGCAGGACTCAAATAAAAATAACCTGAGCAGATGGACAGCTTTTTGCAGTGATCCGACCAACGACACGCCAGCACATGGCAGTTCCCCGTCCGAGACCTCGCCATGCAGCCTGAACCACTCGACAACGATGACCTGATCTACGGTCTGAATGATCGCCCTAAACCATTGACTGCATTATTGGCAGCGTTTCAGCATGTCCTCGCCAGTTTTGTCGGGATCATCACTCCGCCACTGATCATCGGATCAACACTTGGCCTTACCCAATACCTGCCCTACCTGATCAGCATGGCCTTGATGGTATCGGGCACTGGCACGTTCATTCAGGCGCGCCGCCCGTTCGGTATCGGCGCGGGAATGATCTGCCTGCAAGGCACCAGCTTCGCATTCCTGGGCGCGGTGTTGTCCGCAGGCTTTCTGGTCAAGCAGCGCGGCGGCAGTCCGGAGGACATCATGGCGATGATCTTCGGCGTGTGCTTTTTCGGTGCACTGGTGCAAATCGCGCTCAGTCGCTGCATCGGCCAGTTGCGACGTGTCATCACTCCGCTGGTGACCGGTATCGTCATTACGCTGATCGGTATAAGTCTGATCAAGGTAGGCGTGACTGATCTGGGCGGCGGCTTCAACGCACCTGACTTCGGCGCACCGTTGAATCTGGCGCTGGGCGCATTCGTTCTGGCCGTGATCATCGCCCTTAACCGTTCGGACACACCCTGGGTGCGCTTGTCCGCGATCATCATCGGTCTGGCGGTCGGCAGCCTGGCCGCCTGGTTCAGCGGCAAGCTAGTGCCGCAACCCATTCACGACCTGCCCCTGATCAGCATACCGGTGCCGTTCCGGTTCGGTTTCAATTTCGACTGGACCGCTTTCCTGCCTGTCGCGCTGATTTACCTGATCAGCAGCATCGAAACGGTCGGCGACCTCACGGCCAATTGCATGCTGGCGCGCCAGCCGATCAGCGGGCCGAGCTATGTGACGCGGCTGAAGGGCGGCGTACTTGGCGACGGTGTGAGCTGCATGATTGCCGCGACGTTCAGTGCCTTCCCCAACACCACTTTTGCGCAAAACAACGGCGTGATTCAGTTGACTGGCGTTGCCAGTCGCTACGTCGGGCTGTACATCGGCGCGGTGCTGTTTATCCTCGGGCTGTTCCCGCATATCGGTGCCATCGTCCAGCAAATCCCCAAACCGGTGCTCGGCGGCGCGACGCTGGTAATGTTCGGCAGCGTCGCGGCAGCCGGTGTGCGCATTCTCGCCCAGTCGCCAATGGACCGGCGCAGCATGCTGATCATCGCCACGTCACTGGGTGTCGGTCTGGGTATTGCGGCGCAGCCTGCACTGCTGCATCAAATGCCCAGGCTGGTGCAGAACCTGTTCGACTCGGCCATCACCAGCGGCGGCATTACGGCCAT
The DNA here is from genome assembly GCF_001400735.1 of Pseudomonas caricapapayae. Taxonomy (GTDB): domain Bacteria; phylum Pseudomonadota; class Gammaproteobacteria; order Pseudomonadales; family Pseudomonadaceae; genus Aquipseudomonas; species Aquipseudomonas caricapapayae. The sequence continues at coordinate 20,327 of NZ_LJPW01000099.1, read as the reverse complement.
CGTCATGTGCCTGCTGATTCCGGAAGGCAAAGTCGCCGCGGCCCCGCATGACGCCATAGGGGAACCCGACCCCATCGAGCAATCACGATAATTTTCTATAGTCGCGCCCGCACCGGCGCTTGCGAGATGTTCGCCGGTGCGCTATCTGTTCATCCGTCGCGCCCTACGACCTGTCCGGAATTGCCCATGACCCTTGAAGTCCCAGCACACAGCGCTCACATCACCAAGCCTGCAAGCCGTATTCGTCAGAAAAACGAAGAAACGATCATCCAGGCAGCCGAAGATGAATTTGCCCGCCACGGCTTCAAAGGCACCAGCATGAACACCATCGCGCTGAAAGCGGGGCTGCCAAAAGCCAATCTGCATTACTACTTCACCAACAAGCTTGGCCTGTACGTCGCAGTGCTGAGCAACATCATTGATTTGTGGGACAGCACCTTCAACCACCTCAGCGTGGACGATGATCCGGCAGAGGCACTGGCCCGCTACATTCGCGCCAAGATGGAATTCTCGCGCCGCCAGCCACAGGCTTCGCGAATATTCGCCATGGAAATCATCAGCGGTGGCGAATGCATGAGCGAGTATTTCAGCCAGGATTACCGCCTCTGGTTTCAAGGCCGTGCCGCCGTTTTTCAAGCCTGGATCGATGCCGGCAAGATGGACCCGGTCGACCCGGTGCACCTGATCTTCCTGCTGTGGGGCAGCACCCAGCACTATGCCGACTTTGCCTCGCAGATCTGTCGTGTAACGGGCCGCACCCGACTGACACGCCAGGACATGGACCAGGCCAGCGACAATCTGATCCGGATCATTCTCAAAGGTTGTGGGCTGACACCGCCAGCCTTGTAGAATCCGCACCTTGACGTCAGCTGGACACACGCATGCCTTTTACGCTTGTCGGCCCTTGCGAATTTCGTGAAGAAATCCGCAAGAGCCGCTTCATCACCCTGGCCGCTCCGATCGCCAGCCCGGCCGACGCCCAGGCGTTCATCGAGCAGCACAGCGACCTGAACGCCACTCACAATTGCTGGGCCTGGAAGCTGGGTGGTCAATATCGCAGCAACGATAACGGAGAACCGGGCGGTACCGCAGGCAGGCCGATCCTGGCAGCTATCGAGGCCCAGGAGTTCGATCAGGTCGTCGTGCTGGTAATCCGCTGGTATGGCGGCATTCAGTTGGGGACTGGTGGCCTGGCCCGTGCGTATGGCGGCGGTGCCAACAAATGCTTGCAGCAGTCCGAGCGCCTGCCGCTGATTCAGCGCTCTTCGTTCCACCTTGAATGCAGCTTCAGTGAGCTGGCACTGGTCAAGTTACGTCTGGCGGAAGTGAGCGGCCTGCTGGAAAGTGAGGACTTCACTGCCAACGGCGTGCAGATGGCAATTGCCATAGGCCCGGAGCACGCCGATACCCTGCAACGCCAACTGGCTGATCTGAGTCGCGGCAGAATCCTTTTGCACAAGACGACAACAGAGTAGGCACCACGACCGCAATTGCCCACATCTACTGTGCATCCGACTGTGGATAAGCTGAGCACACTCTACTGCGGGCCTTGCCGGGCGGGCGTTTCAGGCGAATGATCGTTTTTTGAGCAATCGACTGACGTGGATCCATAAACGGTGCAAAAACAGTCTGTTAGCGCTCCTTAGCACCTTTGGATGCTAGCCATCGCCGCATTATTCTCCTCTGCCCCGCTTGCGCACAGTATCTGTGGAAGAACCTGTGGATAACAGGTGCAAGGGTCGCGCATCCATCCACCGCATCGCGCTCGCCGCCAGCTGTACATTTTTTGTTCAAATCAAAGAGCCACATTAGCCCTTCGCTTCTTCAGAGCGCCCTGAACTGGTGCTGAAATCGGGACGTTCGAGTCACATCAGCAGATACAAGTAACGGAAACGCCTTGCTCTGCCTTCATTTGGCTTATCGGAGGAGAATCCTGACCCCTTGGCCAGGATTTTGCTTTATCCACAAGCGACCCACTTCTGCCTCCGAGTTTTCCATGTCAAACCACGCGATACCTGCGCGTCTACAACTGCGCCACATCACTAAACGGTATCCCGGCTGTCTGGCCAACGACGCTGTCGATCTGACGATTCAGGCTGGCGAAATTCATGCCCTGCTGGGGGAAAACGGTGCTGGCAAAAGCACCTTGATGAAGATCATCTATGGCGTCACGCAGCCCGACGCCGGGTCGATCATCTGGCAAGGTCAGGCGCAGACGATGCGCAATCCGGCGCAGGCCAGAGGCCTGGGAATCGGTATGGTGTTTCAGCATTTCTCGCTGTTCGAAACCCTCAGCGTCGCGCAAAACATTGCCCTGGCGATGGGCGCAGCGGCCGGCACACCCAAGCAACTGGAGCCGCGCATCCGCGAGGTCTCACAACGCTACGGCATGGCGGTAGAGCCCCAGCGTCTGGTACACAGCCTGTCGATTGGCGAGCGGCAGAAAGTCGAAATCATTCGGTGCCTGATGCAGGACATCCGCTTGCTGATCCTCGACGAACCCACTTCGGTGCTCACGCCTCAGGAGGCCGAAGAGCTGTTTGTGACGCTCAGGCATCTGGCCCGGGAGGGCTGCAGCATTTTGTTTATCAGTCACAAGCTGGGCGAGGTTCGCGCCCTGTGTCATAGCGCAACGGTACTGCGCAATGGCAAGGTGTCCGGGCACTGCGTGCCGGCCGAATGCTCCGATCTGGAACTGGCGCGCTTGATGGTCGGTGATGCCGAGGGACTGACCGCGCAATACGACAAAGTCACCGGCAGTGAAGCGTTTCTGCGGATCGACAGATTGTCCTGGCATAACCCGGACCCGTTCGGTTGCTCGCTGAAAGACCTGAGTCTGGACGTGCGCAGCGGCGAAATCGTCGGCATTGCAGGGGTTGCCGGGAATGGCCAGGATGAACTGCTTGCGCTGCTGAGTGGCGAACAGACACTGCCTGATGCCCAGGCGGCGACCCTGCGTTTTAAAGACACACCGGTAGGCCACCTGCGGCCCGACGCCCGGCGCAAGCGCGGCCTGGCATTCGTCCCGGCCGAGCGCCTGGGGCATGGCGCAGTGCCGGAACTCAGCCTGGCCGACAACGCGCTGCTTACCGCCTTTCAGCAAGGGCTGGTGAGCAACGGTCTGATCCAGCGCGGCAAGGTTCGCGCACTGGCTGACGAAATAATCCGTCGCTTTGCGGTCAAGACGCCAGACGCACAAGCCCCGGCGCGCAGTCTGTCGGGTGGCAACCTGCAGAAATTCATTCTTGGCCGGGAAATCCTGCAAAAACCGAAACTGCTGATTGCTGCGCATCCGACCTGGGGTGTGGATGTCGGCGCGGCAGCGGCGATCCACCGGGCACTGATTGCCTTGCGTGATGCAGGGGCCGCCATTCTGGTGATTTCCGAAGACCTGGACGAATTGTTCCAGATCAGTGACCGACTCGCCGCCCTCAGCGGTGGTCAGCTTTCCGACCTGATCCCCACCGAACAGACCAGCACCGTACAAATCGGCGGCTGGATGGCGGGACAGTTCGATCATTCTCACACCCAGGCCCATGCGGCGGGTTAACGGAGCAAAAGATGCTGCTTTCCCTGGAACCGCGCGGCCAGCAATCGCGCGCCATGCTGTGGTGTTCCCCTTTACTGGCTGCCGTCCTGACACTGGTCTGCGGCTCGTTACTGTTCATCGGTCTGGGGTTAGACCCTTGGGTGACACTGCACACATTGCTGATCGCGCCAGTCAGCGACTGGTATGGACTGTCGGAACTGATGGTCAAGACCCTGCCGATCCTGCTCTGCGCGCTGGGTCTTGCCGTCGCTTATCAAGCGCGTATCTGGAACATCGGCGCGGAAGGCCAACTGCTGCTGGGGGCACTGGCGGGCAGCGCCGTGGCAGTGAACATTATCGAGATGGAAAGTCGCTGGGCACTGGTGACAGTGCTGCTGGCCGGTACGCTGGCCGGTGCAGCCTGGGCAGGTGTGACGGCCTGGCTGCGTACCCGGTTCAATGCCAATGAAATCCTCACCAGCATCATGCTCAACTACATCGCCCTCAACTTGTTGCTGTACTTCGTCCACGGACCGCTCAAAGACCCGGCAGGCATGAACTTCCCGGAATCAGCGACCTTCGGCGATGCCAGTCGGCTACCGCTGTTGATGGACGATGGTCGCGCGCACATCGGGGTGTACTTCGCCCTGTTTGCGCTGGTAGCGGTCTGGGTGTTGCTGCAACGCAGCTTTGTCGGCTTTCAGATCAAGGTGCTGGGGCTCGACAAACGCGCTGCCGGCTTTGTCGGCTTTCGCGAGAAGCGACTGGTCTGGCTGGCGCTGTTGATCAGTGGCGCGCTGGCCGGGCTGGCGGGCGTGTCGGAAGTCACCGGGCCGATAGGCCAACTGGTGCCGCAGGTCTCGCCGGGTTACGGCTATGCCGCGATCACTGTGGCTTTTCTCGGACGTCTCAACCCTATCGGCATTCTGTTCTCCAGCCTGTTGATCGCCCTGCTGTATCTGGGTGGGGAAAGCGCTCAGATGACCCTGAACCTGCCCTTGGCAATCACGCAGTTGTTTCAGGGGATGATGCTGTTCTTCCTGCTGGCCTGTGATGTGCTGATTCTCTACCGCCCACGTCTGAAACTGCACTGGGCCAAGCGCCAGATGACACCCGTCACAGGAGCCGCATGATGGATATCGACCTGCTGAGCAATATTTTCTACGCCATGGTCCGTTGCGGAACCCCTTTGCTGCTGGTGGCCCTGGGCGAACTGATCTGCGAAAAGAGCGGCGTCATCAACCTGGGGCAGGAAGGCATGATGCTGTTTGGCGCAGTGATCGGTTTCATCATCGCCTTGAGTACCGGCAATTTGTGGCTGGGCGTGCTGCTGGCGATGCTCGCGGGCATGCTGCTGTCGGCACTGTTTGCATTGGTGGCGCTGGTGTTCAATGCCAATCAGGTGGCGACCGGGCTGGCGCTGACCATCTTCGGCGTCGGACTTTCCAGCTTCGTCGGTGCCGCCTGGGTCGGCAAGCCGTTGAGCGGCTTCGAACCGGTTGCCATCCCGCTGCTCAGCGATATTCCGCTGATTGGCCGCATGCTGTTTGCCCAGGACCTGCTGGTCTACCTGTCCTTCGCCTTGTTCGCACTGGTCGCGTGGGCGCTGCTGAAGAGTCGCGTCGGGCTGATCATTCAGGCCGTCGGCGAAAACCCTGACGCCGCCAGCGCCATGGGCTTGCCGGTGTTGCGCGTGCGTACCCTTGCGGTGCTGTTCGGCGGCGCAATGGCCGGGCTGGCCGGGGCTTATCTGTCACTCGCCTACACGCCGATGTGGGCAGAAAACATGAGCGCCGGACGCGGCTGGATTGCCTTGGCTCTGGTGGTGTTCGCCAGCTGGCGTGTGTGGCGTCTGCTGCTCGGGGCCTACCTGTTCGGCCTGGCCAGCATTCTGCACCTGGTCGCGCAGGGCATAGGCCTGGCCATCCCGTCCAACCTGCTGGCGATGCTGCCTTATGTGGCCACCATCATCGTCCTCGTCCTGCTCTCCCGCGACGCCTTGCGCACCCGGCTGTATGCGCCGGTTTCGCTCGGCCAGCCTTGGCGGGCGGGGCATTGAGGTTCAAGTTGCAAGGATGATTCACGTTCTGTGCTCGTGCGCTACACGTACCTGATGGATTATCGTGCGACGCTCCGAGTCCGATCCTGAATGTGCGGCGCGGCGCAGATCTGTGACGCAAGGGATTCCGACGCTGGAACGTACGAGACGATAATCCCGACTATCGCGCCAATGCTCAGCCTCAGGCATCTACCTTGAACGTTTCCGGCTCACGAAGATTCCAACACGTTATGGGCAGGAGTACCCTGCAAGGTCGAAACGTTCGAGAGGCCTTGCTGGCACTGCCATGGAGTCCGTCTCTCAATCTGCCAAGGAATAATTCATGACCACTACCAAAAAAACCGCCCTCATCATCGGTGCGTCGCGCGGCCTGGGCCTGGGCCTGGTACAGCGCTTGACCGAACAGGGCTGGCAAGTCACCGCCACCGTTCGTGATCCGCAGAACGCCGAAAACCTCAAAGCGGTAGAAGGTGTGCGCATCGAAGCGGTCGATCTGGACGAAACGGCCTCGCTTGAAGTGCTGGTCCAGAAGTTGCGCGGTGAGGTGTTCGACGTGCTGTTCGTCAATGCCGGGATTACCGGTGCAGAACATCAAAGCGCTGCGAAGTCGACTGCTGCCGAGCTCGGGCAGTTGTTTCTGACCAACGCTGTCGCGCCGATTCGTCTGGCCGAGCGCTTCGTCGATCAACTTCGTCCAGGCACAGGCGTCCTGGCGTTCATGAGTTCGTGGCTGGGCAGCGTCACTTGCCCGGATGGCGCAAACCTTGCGCTGTACAAGGCCAGCAAGGCAGCACTCAATTCGATGACCAATACGTTTGTCACTGAACTGGGCGAGAACCGTCCGACCGTGCTGTCGATGCATCCGGGCTGGGTCAAGACCGACATGGGTGGCGAAAATGCTGCCATCGACGTCATGACCAGTACCATCGGGCTTGTTGAACAGCTCAATGCCTACGCCGGCAAAGGCGGCCATCACTTCATCGATTACCAGGGCAAGACGATTGCCTGGTAACCGGCCGCTCGACTAGAATCGCCGTCCTTCGCCGGGGCACACCTGACCCCGGCAACCCTGGATCAGCAGACAGGGCAACACTGAGCTGGCTAACCTGAACCTGTCTTTCAGAGGAGCCGGCCAATGCCTGCGATCCGTATCTGGTTGAAAAATCCCCTCGCTGTATTCACCGCCAATGACCTGGACGCCCGTGGCGGTCTGGTGATCGAAGGTGGCGTCATCACCGAAGTGCTGGCGGCCGGGCAGCTTCCGTCAACGCCCTGCACTCAGACATTCGATGCCCGTGAGCATGTGTTGCTGCCGGGGCTGATCAACACTCACCATCATTTCTATCAGACCCTCACGCGGGCCTGGGCACCGGTGGTCAATCAGCCGTTGTTCCCGTGGCTGAAAACCCTGTACCCGGTATGGGCGCGCCTGACCCCGGAGAAGCTTTCGGTCGCCAGCAAGGTGGCGTTGGCGGAACTGCTGCTGTCGGGTTGCACAACCGCCGCCGACCATCACTACCTGTTCCCCGACGGGCTGGAACACGCCATTGATGTTCAGGTGCAAGGCGTTCGTGAGCTGGGTATGCGCGCGATGCTGACGCGTGGTTCGATGAGTCTTGGCGAAGCCGATGGAGGTTTGCCGCCACAGCAAACCGTGCAGCAGGGCGAGGTGATTCTGGCCGACAGCCAGCGCCTGATCGAGACTTGGCACGAGCGTGGCGAGGGAGCACAGATTCAAATAGCCCTGGCACCCTGCTCGCCGTTTTCGGTCACGCCGCAGATCATGACCGAGAGTGCAGCCATGGCAGAAAAGCTCGACGTGCGCCTGCACACGCACCTGGCCGAGACCCTCGACGAAGAAGACTTCTGCCTGCAACGTTTCGGCCTGCGCACCGTGGATTATCTGGACAGCGTCGGCTGGCTGGGTCCACGCACCTGGCTGGCACACGGCATCCATTTCAACCCGGATGAAATCGCCCGTCTCGGTGCAGCAGGCACGGGTGTCTGCCACTGCCCGAGTTCGAACATGCGCCTGGCCTCCGGCATCTGTCCAACGCTGGACCTGAGTGCTGCCGGTGTGCCACTGGGGCTCGGGGTCGACGGCTCGGCGTCCAACGATGCCTCGAACATGATCCTCGAAACCCGCCAGGCGCTTTATCTGCAACGCCTGCGCTATGGTGCGGAAAAAATCACCCCGCAGCGGGTACTGGGCTGGGCTATCAAAGGGTCCGCGCAATTGCTGGGGCGCACCGACATCGGAGAACTGGCAGTGGGCAAACAGGCCGATCTGGCGCTGTTCAAGCTGGACGAACTGCGCTTCTCCGGCAGCCATGACCCACTGTCAGCGCTGTTGCTGTGTGGTGCAGACCGGGCGGATCGAGTGATGATTGCCGGCCAGTGGCGAGTCGTCGACGGACAGATCGAGGGGCTGGATATCAAGCAACTGATTGCCGATCACCGCCAGGCGGCGCGGGAATTGATTCAGGGCTGAAGGTGCGGAGCGAGCGTTGTACCTGCAACTATCGTGCGACGCTCGTTCAGGACGCTCTGCGTCCTCTTGGGACGCGGAGCGTGGGAACGACAGGCAATGAGCGCTACAGCTCTAAAGCCCCAGACACGACAGCATGATAAACGTCGCGAACAGCACGAAGTGGGTCATGCCTTCGATGGCATTGGTTTCGCCGTCGTTGAGATTGATGGCGGACACCAGCAGGGTGATGAAGATCATCACGGTCTGCACCGGGGTCATCGCCATCTGGAAAGGCTGGCCACTGTAGAGCGCCATCGCTTCCATCACCGGCACCGTGAGGATCACGGTTGACAGCGAGGCTCCCAGAGCGATGTTGACCACCGACTGCATGCGGTTGGCCAGCGCAGCACGCAGGGCCGTCAATATCTCGGGAGCAGCGGAAATCGCTGCGACCAGGATGGCGGTCATCACCGGTGGTGCGCCCGTCCCCTCAAGCCCAAGATCGACCGTCTTGGACATCACTTCAGCCAGCGCACCAATCACCACCACGCCGGTGACCAATGTGGCGATGGAGCGGGTCAGATTGACCGGTTCTGCATGCTCTTCAGCCGGGTTCTGGCCCTGGCGCTTTTTCTTTTCCGGATAGCTGTAGCTGAAAAAGTAGCTGTGCGGTCCGACCTGCATGCGCAGGAACAGGGTGTAAAGCAGGATCATCGCGCCAATGGTGAACGCCGAATAGATCTTCCAGTCCCCCTTGGGAATGAACTCGGGCACCACCATCGACACGCCCATGGCAGTGAGGATCATCACGCTGTAGGTACGCGCCGAATCATCGTTGTAGGACTGCTCGCCGTGTTTGATACCGCCCATCAGCGCCGCAAGACCGAGGATGCCGTTGATATCGAGCATCACCGCAGAGTAGATTGTGTCCCGCACCAGCGTCGGCGACGGTTCGTTGCTCATCATGATCGCCAGGATGACGACTTCGACCAGCACCGCCGACAGCGTGAGGATCATCGTGCCGTACGGATCACCGACCTTTTCCGCGAGCATTTCGGCGTGATGCGCCACCCGCATCGAGGCGCAGACGATGAAGCCGACCAGCGCCAGACCCGACACCAGCGCGACCACCTGACCGTTGCCCAGCAGCACATGCTCCAGCGGATACGCGACAAACATGGCGATGATTGCCAGCAGTAGAAATTTTTCTTGCTTGAGCAAAGCGCCCATTACTTTCTCCAAACCCTTGCGACACATCGCCGCGGATAGTCATGAACGTGTCTGTCATTGAAGCCGTTCAGAGTGCGGTGTGTGACAAAAGGTTTCAAAAAATGACCTGAATGAGAATGGCACCCACGCGTAAATGACTTTTGATCCCGTCGTCACGATGTGAAATAGTGCCCGCCGTTTTCTGCGCGACCTCAATGATCTTGATCAAAAGAGGCGTTGCGCCCGTTCGGTGGCTCTTTTTGCATGAGCCTGTTTCCGTTAGAAAGGACATTCGCCATGCGCGTTTTTCGACTCCCTCATCTATTGGCCGGCGGCCTGCTGGCAGCGCTGCTCGGCGCAGCCCAGGCCGCACCTATCGATATCGATGACGGTCAGCACAAGGTCCACCTGCCTGACACCCCCAAGCGCGTAGTGGTACTGGAGTTTTCGTTTCTCGACGGGCTGGCATCGGTCGGCGTAACACCCGTCGGTGCGGCCGACGATGGCGATGCCAACCGCGTACTGCCCAAGGTACGCAAGGCCGTGGGCGAATGGCAGTCAGTGGGGCTGCGCTCGCAACCCAATATAGAAGTGATTGCGCGGCTCAAGCCGGACCTGATCATTGCCGACCTTGGTCGCCATCAGGCGCTGTACAACGATCTGGCCAGTCTGGCGCCGACGTTGATGCTGCCGTCACGCGGCGAGGATTATCAGGGCAGCCTGAAATCCGCCGAACTGATCGGCGTCGCATTGGGCAAGGGGCCGCAGATGCAGGCACGCATCGCGGAGAACCGGCAGCACCTGAAGAGCGTCGCCGAACAGGTCCCCGCCAATACCAACGTGCTGTTCGGTGTTGCTCGCGAGGACAGTTTTTCGGTTCATGGCCCACATTCTTACGCGGGCAGCGTGTTGCAGGCCATCAGCCTGAAAGTCCCGGAAGTACGCAAAGACGCCGCACCTACCGAACTCGTCAGCCTGGAGCAACTGCTGGCGCTGGATCCGGGCTGGCTGCTGGTCGGTTATTATCGCCGTCCGAGCATTGTCGACAGCTGGAGCAAGCAGCCGCTATGGCAGGTACTTGGCGCGGTGCGTAACAAACAGGTGGCCGAAGTGGATGGCGACAGTTGGGCGCGCAATCGCGGGATCATGGCGTCCGAGCAGATTGCCGACGATGCGCTTGCCGTGCTCAAGGGCGGCAAGGCCGTGCTGAATCCGTAAATGCGCCGCTGGCTGATGGCGGGCGTGATTACTGCGGCCTGCCTGGGACTGTTCTGGGTATCGCTGTTTGCCCTGTCGTCGTTCAGTATTGGTCAGGTGGATGCCTGGAACGGACTGTTCACGCAGGGGCGTGAAGGCGGCAACATCGCTTACATCGTTGCGCAACTGCGGGTGCCACGCGCCTTGTGCGCGGCACTGGTGGGTGCCTGCCTGGGCGTCGCCGGGGCTTTGATGCAAGGCATTACCCGCAACCGCCTGGCCTCGCCTTCACTGTTTGGCGTCACAGCGGGCGCGGCGCTGGGGCTGGCGCTGTTTTCCACCGGGCTGGTCGCTCTGCCTTTCCCGGGCGGGGCACTGTTGATGACCTGCCTGGGCGGCGCACTGGCCTGGATCACCGTATTCAGTCTGGGCGGCGCATGGTCGCCTGCCACCGCTCAGGGGCGCCTGGTGCTGGCCGGGGTCGCTGTTGCAGCCCTGTGTGCAGCCTTGACCCGCCTCACCGTGATCCTTGTCGAAGCCCAGGCACAAAGTGTTCTCAACTGGCTGGCCGGTTCACTGGCCAATGTCGGTGCTGCGCAACTGCAATTGCTCTGGCCTTGCACGCTGATCGGCCTGGTGCTGGCGATTGCCTGCGCGCCGCGCTTGAATCTGATCAACCTCGGCGAAGACGCAGCCCGCTCGCTGGGCGTGCGTATCGGTGCGTTGCGCCTGCTGGTGTTCGTGGTCAGCCTGCTGCTGGTCGGTGCCAGTGTCTGCGCGGTGGGGCCGATTGCCTTTGTCGGCCTGATCGCGCCGAACATTGCTCGCCAATGGCTGGGCAACGACTACCGCTGGCTGATCCCGATCAGCGCCGGACTGGGCGCGGCCATCGTGCTGGCCTCGGACCTGATCAGCCGCGCCGTGGCCTTCCCGGCAGAAACGCCGGCCGGGGTGGTGACGGCATTGATCGGCGCGCCGTTCTTTCTGTTTCTGGCGAGGCGCGCACTATGAACCGCCCCCGCTCCAGGCTGTTGCTGCTGTTGACCCTGCTGGCACTTGCCCTGCTGCTGAGCCTCAGCGCGGGCACTGTGTGGCTGACGCCTGGCGCGGTGCTCGATCACCTGATCGCCCACGACAGCAAGGATTTCGAAGTCTGGAATCACCGCCTGCCACGCGGTCTGATTGCAATCATGACCGGCTGTGCATTTGGCCTGGCCGGAGCCATCGTCCAAGGTGTGATTCGCAACCCGCTGGCGTCGCCGGAAATCCTCGGCGTGACCCAAGGCGCAGGACTGGCGCTGACCATCGCGATCATCGGCCTGCCGCAATTGCCAGTGGCCGCATTGCCGTTCGTGGCCTGCCTGGGGGGCGCAGCGGGCGCACTGCTGCTGGCCTTGTATAACACCGGCGTACAGTTTTCCGGCGTGCGCTTCGCGCTGTCCGGGGTGGCGATTGCGGTCACGCTGTCGAGCATTACCGAGTTCCTGATCCTGTCCAACCCGCTGGACATCAACACCGCCCTGCTGGCCCTGACCGGCAGTCTGTGGAGCCGTAACTGGCACCATGTGTGGCTGGCCACGCCGCTTCTGCTGTTGATTCCGCTCGGTCTGCTGCTGGCCAAACCGCTGAACCTGATTGGCCTGGGTGATGAGGCGGCGCAGAGCCTGGGCACCGGCCTCAAGCGTACACGCTGGCTGGCGATGGGCAGCGCGGTGCTGTTGACCAGTCTGGGCGTCGGCATCATCGGCCCGGTGAGTTTCGTCGGTCTGGTTGCACCACACATGGCCCGCCGTCTGGTCGGTGGTCATCATCAGTACCTGCTGCCCGCCTCAATGGTGCTGGGCGCGTTGCTGCTGGTGCTGGCCGACACACTCGGACGCACGCTGATTGCGCCCAGCGAGATTCCGGCCGGGGTGCTTACGGCCGTGATCGGCGCTCCTTACTTCCTCTGGCTGCTGGCCCGATTCAAAGGTTGATTCCATGAGTATTCTTAAGGCGCAGCAACTCGACATCGGCTACGGCGCAACACGGATCGTGCAAGACCTGTCATTCAGCCCGCCGCCCGCCCAGGTCACCGCACTGATCGGCCCCAACGGTTGCGGCAAATCCACCCTGCTCAAGGCGTTTGCCCGAATTCTCACCCCGCAATCGGGCAGCCTGAGCCTGGACGGCAAAGACTACAGCCAGCTCTCCGCCAAAGAGCTGGCCCGCAAGGTGGCGTTTCTGCCGCAAGTGCTGCCCATTCCAGAGGGCGTCAGCGTGCGCCAACTGGTGGCTTACGGTCGCAGCCCGCACAACAGCCTGTGGGGGCGCTTGAGCGGGGCCGATCAACACAGTGTCGATCAGGCCTTGCAACGCATGGAGCTGGAGGCCCTGGCCGAGCGCCCGCTGTCCGATCTGTCCGGCGGGCAACGGCAACGGGCCTGGCTGGCGATGATCCTCGCGCAGGACGCCGCCATCGTCCTGCTCGATGAACCCACCACCTATCTGGACATCAGCCATCAGGTCGAACTGCTGGACCTGATGCGCGAGCTCAGTGCCGAAGGCAAAACGGTGATTACCGTGCTGCACGATATCAATCAGGCCTGCCGCTACGCCGACCATCTGGCGGTCATGCAGGGTGGACGCCTGGTGACCTGCGGCGCGCCGGGCGATGTGCTGACGGCCGAGCTGGTCTGCCAAGTGTTCGATGTGCAAGTGCAGATCATGCGCGAACCCGTGGCAGGCACGCCGATGTGCATCGTCGAGCGCAGCACGCGCTGCACCAGTTAGCGGCGCAGCCCACCGCGCCTGCACCTTCGCGCTGCACTCTGGCTATACACAAAACTGCTCTTGATTCTGGCCAAAGGCCGTAGGAGCGAACTTGTTCGCGAAGAAGATCGGTCAGACGATGATTTTTCGGAGTATGTATCGGCCCTTTCGCGAACAAGTTCGCTCCCACGCCCTGCGAGCAGAAACCTGAAAGTCACATATTCCAGGCTCATCGAAACCTATGTACAACAATAGGCGCGCTGCGCAGGGAAGCAAGCCAGCATCGTAAGTTGTCCTGTTGGTCAGTTATTTGCATTGTCGGGGTATGCACTCCAACAAGACCGCAAGGAGCTAGACCCGATGCACCTGACCAACCCACGTCGTCCCCTGAAAAAACTGCTGTGCGCCGTCGCCGCCGTTGTCGGCATCGGCTCCAGCCTGCTCGCCTCGGCAGCCGATCCGCTGAAAGTCGGCTTCGTCTACATCGGCCCCATCGGCGACCACGGCTGGACCTATCAGCACGAGCAGGGCCGCCAGGCGATGGTCAAGGCGCTGGGTGACAAGGTCACCAGCAGCTACGTGGAAAACGTGCCGGAAGGCGCGGACGCCGAGCGGGTTATCCGTAACATGGCCAAGGGTGGCTATGATCTGATTTTCAGCACCTCTTTCGGCTACATGAACCCGACCCTGAAAGTCGCCAAGCAATTCCCCAAGGTAAAATTCGAGCACGCGACGGGCTACAAGCAGGACAAGAACATGGGCACGTATCTGGCCCGCACCTACGAAGGCCGCTATGTGAGCGGTTACATCGCCGCGAAGATGACCAAGACCAAGAAGATCGGTTACGTCGCCTCGTTCCCGATCCCTGAAGTGCTGCGCGACATCGACGCCATCCAGCTGGCGCTGAACAAATACAATCCGGGCACAGAAATCAAGGTGGTATGGGTCAACTCCTGGTTCGACCCAGGCAAGGAAGCCGACGCTGCCAACGCGCTGATCGATCAGGGTGTGGACGTGGTGTTCCAGCACACCGACAGCCCTGCGCCGATTCAGACCGCCGAACGTCGTGGCGTCTACGCAGTAGGCTACGCCTCGGACATGGCCCATTTCGGGCCGAAGGCGGTGCTGGCCTCGATCGTCAACAACTGGGGCCCGCATTACATCCAGGCGGCCGAGGGCGCAATTGCAGGCACCTGGAAACCACAGGATTACTGGGGCGGCCTGAAAGAGGGCACGGTCGAGTTGCCGATCAGTGACGTGGTGCCCGCCGACGTCAAGGCTGAGGCGCAGAAGATTATCGCCAGCATCGAAAGTGGCGAATTCCATCCGTTCACCGGTCCGATCAAAGACCAGAACGGCACCGTGAAAATTGCTGATGGTGTGGTCGCGACCAACGCCGAGCTGGCCTCGATGAACTACTACGTCGAAGGGATCAAGGCCGAGCTGCCGAAGTAACTCATCTGCCCGTTGCCTGACCCTCGTGCCTGTTTCGGCGGGCACGATCATCGACACCCGACACTTCCTTTTCAGGACCGGTTAATGGACCAGCTTCCCGTCATCGACATCGCCCCGCTCTACGGCGCGGACACTCAGGCCTGGCAGGATGTCGCCCGACAAATCGACAGTGCCTGTCGGGAATGGGGCTTTTTTTATATCAAGGGTCACCCGATCAGCGCGCAACGCATCGAACAGGTGCAATCAGCGGCAAAGGATTTCTTTGCCCGGCCGGCAGCTGAAAAGCTCCTGATCGACATCACCCAGAGCACGCATCATCGCGGCTATGGCGCCATCGCCACCGAGCAGTTGGACCCCAGCCTGCCGAGCGATCTGAAAGAAACGTTCGACATGGGCCTGCATCTGGATGCCGGTCACCCCGACGTGCTGGCTGGCAAACCGCTGCGTGGTCCCAATCGCCATCCGGACATTCCCGGCTGGGAAAGCCTGATGGAGCAGCATTACCTGGACATGCAGGCACTGGCGCAAACTCTGCTGCGCGCCATGACCCTGGCGCTGGGCATCGAACGTGATTTCTTCGATCAACGCTTCAGGGACCCGGTCAGTGTGCTGCGCATGATTCATTACCCGCCGCGTGATACGGCGACCTCGGCCGAGCAGCAAGGCGCAGGCGCGCACACCGACTATGGCTGCATCACCTTGCTGTACCAGGACGCAGCGGGTGGTTTGCAGGTGCGCGACGTGCGCGGCGAATGGATCGACGCACCGCCGATTGACGAGACCTTCGTGGTCAATCTGGGCGACATGATGGCGCGCTGGAGCAATGATCGCTATCTGTCTACGCCACACCGGGTCATCAGCCCGCTTGGTGTCGATCGCTATTCGATGCCGTTCTTCGCCGAGCCCCACCCCGACACGCGCATCGAATGCCTGCCCGGTTGCCAGAGCGAAGGCCATCCAGCCCGCTATCCTGTGACCACCTGTGCCGAATTTCTGCTGTCGCGCTTTGCTGATACCTACGCTTACCGGCGCGAACAGGAGGCAAGTTGAACGTTCGGTCAGGTTTTACCCTGCGCAGCGGCGTGCATCTGTAGAATGTCGGCGATCTGCACCTGATGAGAAAAGAATATGTACGACTGGTTGAACGCCCTGCCCAAGGCAGAACTGCACCTGCACCTCGAAGGCTCGCTGGAACCCGAGTTGCTGTTCGCCCTGGCCGAGCGCAACAGGATTGCCCTGCCGTGGGACGACGTCGAAACCCTGCGCGAGGCCTATGCCTTCAACAACCTGCAGGAATTCCTCGATCTGTACTACCGCGGTGCGGATGTGTTGCGCACCGAACAGGACTTCTACGACCTGACCTGGGCTTACCTGCTGCGCTGCAAGGCGCAGAACGTTATCCACACCGAACCGTTCTTTGATCCGCAAACCCACACCGATCGGGGTATCCCGTTTGAAGTGGTGCTGGCCGGGATCACCGGTGCGCTGAAAGACGGCAAGGCCAGGCTGGGTGTCGACAGTGGACTGATCCTGAGTTTCCTGCGTCATCTGTCCGAAGACGAAGCCGAAAAGACCCTCGACCAGGCGCTGCCGTTTCGTGATGCGTTCGTTGCTGTCGGCCTCGACAGTTCGGAAATGGGCCATCCGCCGAGCAAGTTCCAGCGCGTGTTCGATCGTGCCCGCAACGAAGGCTTTCTGACGGTGGCCCACGCCGGTGAAGAAGGCCCGCCGGAATACATCTGGGAAGCCCTGGACCTGTTGAAAATCCAGCGCATCGACCACGGCGTACGTGCCATCGAAGACGAGCGGCTGATGCAGCGCATCATCGACGAACAGATCCCGCTGACCGTCTGCCCGCTGTCCAACACCAAGCTCTGTGTGTTCGACGACATGGCCCAGCACAATATCCTCGACATGCTCGAACGCGGCGTGAAAGTCACCGTCAACTCGGATGACCCGGCCTACTTCGGTGGTTACGTGACCGAGAACTTCCATGCGCTGCACACACATTTGGGCATGACTGAAGATCAGGCAAAACGTCTGGCGCAAAACAGTCTGGATGCACGCCTGATCAAGCCCTGAGACGCCGGACCATCGCTGCCTTTTCGCGGCGTTCTGCGCCGCAAGAGGACGCGGAGCGTCCAGAGCGGCTGCAGCATGGAGCATCAGCGCGGTATGCACGTGCTACTGCCTTGAACCACGCGTATCGCTCAAGCCGCCGCCGCTATCTTGCTGATTTCCCGCTGCCCGCTGGAAGACACCTGCAACGTGCTGGGCTCTTCAGTGGTGCGCAGCCAGCCCATCTGAATGAATAACTGCAGCAGCCCCGCCCCCAGCGCGCCACCAAGATGCGGGTTGCGATCATTCCATTTCGGGCAGGCACATACCGTTTCTCGCTTGCGCTGAGCCAGCGCCGGGATATAGATGCCGCGCTCGGCAAATCTGGCCGCGCCCTTGCTCGTGACCTCGACGCGCTTTTCCTGCTGCTCGATCCAGCCCGCTTCCAGAAGGCGCTGATAAAGCTCGGCAGCCATTTCGCCACCCAGATGATCGGAGCAGATTCTTGCACGGCGCAGCGGCAACGGCGGCATGGGCTGGGCATACCGACGACTGATCTGTTCGGCGCTGGCCAGTGAGGCACAGGCCAGTGCTTCGACCGCAGCCGCCACTTCCGGCGCAGCCAGGCGAAAGAAACGCTTGCGACCCCGAGCTTCCTGTTTCAACAGACCGCCACTGGCCAGGCGCGCCAGGTGCGCGCCTGCCGAAGAGGTCGAAAGCCCCGCCAGGATGGCCAATTCATCGGCAGGACGAGCAGCACCATCCATCAGTGCCCAGATCATTGCGCTGCGCTTGGGGTCGGCCAGCAATGTTGCGATCTGGCTGATGCAAGGTCCGTATTCCATGTGTTCACTCCCTGTTGAAACATTCATCTATCGCGATGACTGGGTGAAAGCAATCACGCCTCGGTAGAGTTGAACGTGGCTCTTATATGAAATGACAAGTATAAACTCTATGCCCTCCGGCCCCGCCGGGCGAAAAACGATTCGTACAAACTGTTGGTGCACGGCTCCGTTAAAAAGCGCACGTTTTTCTCTCTCCCTGTCATAACCAAGAACTTCCTCCCTTATCGCCAAACCCCCTCTAGCAAAGGGGTTTTGGCCGCCGCATCGAAAACAGATTGAAAAAACAAGCGCAATGCCTATGACAAAAATGCCAAAACCACTTAACAACAGTCAGTTGCAAAGTTGCCTCGGGAACAAAACCTTGCAGGGTTGAAACATATTCAACCCTTTTATTTTCCCACACTTCCGAAGGCCGTTTCCTACTGGAGCGTGGCGATTAAAACAAACCAACGGACGACGGGCCTACAGCCTGTTGCTTACAACGTGACCTGAGCATTTCCAGCAACAGGATGACGGGCTTGCTGAGTTGCGCGCGGTGCGCGCATAGCAGGTTCAACGGCGCCCGCTCCCCGGTCAAATCAGGCATCAGCACCTTCAGGTGCCCGGCCCGCACATCGGCGGCGACGTCCAGCCACGACTTGTACGCCACACCTTCGCCCGCCAGCGCCCAGCGGCGTACCACATCTGCATCGTCGCTGAACCGGTTGCCGCTGACCGTCAGGCTGATTTCGCGCTTGCCGTCATTCAGCGTCCAGCGGTCATGGACGCGGTCCCCAAGCATGAACAACAGGCAATTATGCTGCGCCAGTTGCTCGACCTGCTGCGGTTCGCCATGGCGTTGCAGGTAACTCGGCGCAGCGCACAATACCCGCCGGTTTTCAGGCAAAACCGGCAATGCGACCAGACTGGAATCTTCCGGTTCGCCATAACGCAGCGCCACATCGACCGGCTGACGGAACAGATCGGCAATTCGATCGCCCAGCAACAGACGTACGGTCAGTTGTGGGTGTTGCTGCTGAAACTCGTCGAGCCAGGGCAAAAGCAGGTTACGGCCCAGATCCGAGGGTGCAGAGAGTTGCAGCACGCCCTCGCAACGGTCCTGGCTACTGGCGAGCAATCGCCGTCCTTCCTCCAGACTGCCCAACGCGGCGCGCGCATACTCCAGAAACCCCTCGCCTTCGGCGGTCAGGCGCAGGCTGCGGGTCGAGCGCGCCAGCAAGCGCGCGCCCAACTGGCGTTCGATGCGCTTGAGCGCCGCGCTGGCAACCGCCGCAGACAGGTCCATCGCCCGTGCAGCGGCAGAAAGACTGCCCAGGTCCGCTGCACGGACAAACAACTGCAGGTCATCAAAACGCAGCATCAATGCCTCGTATTATCAAAATAAAGTTGAAAGAGCCTGCCGTTTTAGCGGGTTTTATCTTTTCAGGAAATAGCCAATGATCCCTTTATCATTTTTCTGGAGAGGACCCCGTCATGAAAGCCATCGCCTATTACCAGTCCCTGCCAATCAGCGACGCACAGTCATTGCAAGACATCGAGCTGCCTGAGCCGGTTGCCGACGCTCGCGATCTGCTGGTTGAAGTCAAGGCAATCTCCGTCAACCCGGTGGACACCAAAATCCGCCAGAACGTCCAGCCCGAGGACGGCGCTGCGAAGGTGCTGGGCTGGGACGTGGCGGGTGTCGTGAAAGCAGTCGGCAGCCAGGTCACGCTGTTCAAACCGGGGGACAAGGTGTTCTACGCCGGATCCCTGACCCGGCCCGGCGCCAACAGCGAACTGCACGTAGTCGACGAACGCATCGTTGGCCACATGCCGAAAACCCTGAGCTTTGCCCACGCGGCGGCCTTGCCGTTGACCGCGATCACTGCCTGGGAATTGTTGTTCGAGCGCCTGCACGTCGCGCAGCAAAAAGGTGAAGGCTCTCACAGCCTGCTGATCGTCGGCGCTGCGGGCGGCGTAGGTTCGATCCTGACCCAGCTGGCACGGCAACTGACGTCACTGAAAGTCATCGGCACGGCCTCGCGGCCCGAAACCGAAAGCTGGGTTCGTGAACTGGGCGCACACGAAGTGCTGGACCACAGCAAGCCCTTGAGCGAAGAGCTGAAACGCGTTGGCTTGAACCAGGTGACTCATGTGGCCAGCCTGACCCAGACCGAACAGCATCTGGACCAACTGGTCGAGGCGCTCAAGCCGCAAGGCAAGCTGGGGCTGATCGACGATCCCAAGTCACTGGATGTGTCGAAGCTCAAACGCAAGAGCCTCTCGCTGCACTGGGAATTCATGTACACGCGGTCGATGTTCGAAACCGAGGACATGATCGAACAGCACAACCTGCTTAACCGAGTGGCCGAGCTGATCGACGCCGGAACGCTGAAAACCACCTTTGGTGAGCACTTCGGCAGCATCAATGCAGAGAATCTGCGCCGCGCTCATGCCTTGCTGGAAAGTGGCAAGGCCAAGGGCAAGGTGGTACTGGAAGGGTTCTGAAGGCCAGAGGGTTGTGTCAGCGCGTGCTGGCACAACCATCGCACCCGATCAGGCTGTCTTCGCCCGCGCATCCTGCGTGCCTTGCGCACGGCGGGTCAGTACCGAAAGGCCCACTGTCAGCACGCCGCACAGGCTGATCACCAGCGCCATGGGGGTGGCGGTGCCGTCATGCAGTACGCCTACCAGACTGGCGGCGATGGCGGCCACGCTGAATTGCAGACAGCCCAGCAGCGCCGAGGCACTGCCTGCCCGCGCCCACTGGCCGCT
>NZ_LJPW01000023.1 GCF_001400735.1 Pseudomonas caricapapayae | reverse complement strand
GGGTGATGTCGGTGAAGCAATGCGTGAGATCAATGCCCAGGGATCCTCGCTGAGCTTACGCTCACAGGTGGCAAACTTTACAAGCTTCAACACATCACACATCGGCTGAGAGTCATCATCTGCAAGATGATAGCTCTCGGCACGATTCCCATTATCCCGCTATCGAAAACATTGTTGCTTCGGCCAGGTCAGAGCGCCTATTGGCGTGGAAATCTTCAAGCGGCTACATAGTAGGTATGAATAAATTAAGCCCCAAGTGCGCCTCGCTTTTGCGGGGCCAAGTCAGTAAGGGACGCTGGATATTGCGTTCGTCAGTGGCAGGAATGAGCATGAGTGTATTGAAGGGAGTGCTCGACTGGATGATCACTGCGCTGGCGTCAACGCAGTCTCGTGACAGACCAGAAACGGTTGAAAACCAGGCAGCTCAGGCCGCGTTAGAGCTCGCCGCAATTCTCAGGGTAGGCGGAGCCTTCGAGCGTGACGAAATCCCCATGATCACACGTCGACTGCAGTCCGTGATCGATGCAACAAATGCCGTGGTCACTGCCTGCGAGCACAGTCAAGCCGAAGGAAGATATTGCCGTAGAGACCTATGAAACACGCATCTCACGCTGAGCGTGGTCAATCACGACAGCTCGCGCTTGACAAGCCTTCACAGAATTCACATTCTCAAGACATGTACCGCTGATGTTGTCAGCAACATGCCCGGGTAGTCAGGATCTCATGACTACGATGCGTTCCACGCATTGATCCATCCCCAAGTTCGCAAAGCTTCCGGAAGCGCGAACGATCGGTATTCACTACCGATGGATGCATATTTTACGTCTCACGCAATGCTGCACTCGGCCTGGCTGAGTCATATCACATACCTACCCTCGGGGAATACTTTCCCTTAGGGACGAGTGTCTCCGTTTTCTGCTATTTGAACGGAGATAGACCATGTTGAGTCACACGACTGTACACTCAGCCCCTCAAAATGCTGAAATCACTAAACGCGTTGATATGCTTTACGGCAAGGCATGCCGTCAATTTCCGACATACGAAACAATGGTCTATGAGCACTTTTGCTCTCAGATGATTGAGACGTTCGGCGATGACGAAATGTCGCCGGAAGCAGCAGACGCATTTAGTTATGCACGCTCGGACTATGATTATCGCTCACAGTCAGAAATTAGGGCGGCAAGGGAAGTTAATCGAAGCCATGGAATCTGCAGCCACGGCCTCACTAAAGACACCTGCCCATGCGGTTGTTTTGAATTCACAGGACTAGAGGCCTATGAGGACTTCGGACCTGAGGAGTGTGACCTGACGGATGATCCAGACCTCGTCATGAGCGATGAAGAATGGACGCGTATTCAAGAGCAATGGCGTCAAAAAGAAATTGCAGGCGCTAGCGGAACGAAAATGGTGTGGGTGTCAACCCATACAAAACCCACGCTTGTACGCGGTTTTTTCAATTACCTATGGAATGTGGCGCTGCGGTTTTCGGCATCACGCCGAAGGTAGTCTGGATCTCACGACTACGATGCGTTCTACGCATTGATCCAACCTAAAGTTCGCAAAGCTTCCGGAGGCGCGAACGATCGGTGATGTAAACGCCGATGGATGCACATTAAACGCGTCACTCACCCAGCGGGGAATCACTCCCCTCTCGGGCGGTGTTCTCCGCAATTTCAACTGGAGAAACACCATGAGCACAGCAAGCTTTCGTTTTGGCGTTATGGTCGGTACTGCATTGCGTGATTGCATCCGTGCGGTTAACCAAAAGCCAAAACCTGCAACAGTCCATGTGGGAACAGCGCAGTGCAGGGTAATGCCTGAACCTGTGATGACCCACGACGAATGCGAAAACTACTGCAGCGTGCCAGCCATAGTGCGTCGCAAAGGGATCAACCTTCATGCATGGTATGAGGCTAATACGCAAGAAGCTCAGACCAAACCGGTGAAGAAAACCCGTAAATCTCGCGCATCGAAGGTGGCTGAAGCCTCCAAAAAGCAGGATGCTGAACCAGTGGTTAAGGCCCCTGTCATGGGGTCGTTGGACCAGCTCATTGCTTGATACTCCCCTCTCTCGACCAGCCCCTCATGTATTGAGGGGCTTTTTTCATGAGAAGGGTTGACAAATGAATCGCCCTTAAAGGATTCTAAAGTCATGTACCGCTGACGTTGTCAGCAACATGCCCGAGGTAGTCTGGATTTCATGACTACGATGCGTTTTACGCATTAATCCAACCCCTAGTTCGCAAAGCATTCGGAAGCGCGAACGGTTGACCGACTTATCGGTTGATGGATGCATAATGATTCTCACACCCCATCGGGACCTTTCCCGTAGGGTGGGTCTCGTGCTAAGCAGGAGACCTTCATGAAAAGCAGTCTTGCGCTGTACCAAGCATTGATTTCAATCGATGTTCCGGAAGACCGCGCCACTGCAGTAGTCGATGCTCTGGAGTCGGATATGCAAACGCAACTCGCGACAAAAGCCGACATCGACAAACTCGAGTCTAGACTCGAACTGAAACTCACCATTCGTATGGCTGTCATGCTGACTGCTGCCGTTGGCGTTATGCTTACAGCGTTTAGATTCATGCATTGATTGTCGTAAAATTTCGCTCTACCACCCATGCGGGGAATACCTTCCCCCTGGGCGAAGTGTATCTCCGCTTTGAACATTCAAAACTGGAGATACATCATGAGCAATTCTACTAACGAAACCAAATACTTCGACCTGCACACCACCGGCATTGGCTATCTCAACCGCATTCGTGAAGTGAAGCCTCGTAAGGGCGCTCCTTTCATTGCTGTGACAGTAGCGGCCCTTAAAGGTAGCACTGATTCGGCTGAGTACGCTTACATTGACTGCAACGTGGTAGGTGCTGAAGCTGACAAGCTGATTCGCCGTTGCCAGGAAGCCGTCGATGCCGGCAAGAAAGTTCTTGTTTCTTTCCGCATCGGTGACATTTGGGCTGATGTTTTCACCTACACCAGTGGTGCCAAACAGGGCCAGACAAGTGCCAGCCTCAAGGGCCGCCTCTTGTACCTTGCCTGGATCAAAGTTGAAGGTGAATACGTCTATCAGGCTCCGCAGAAAGAAGAAGCACTTGCCTCTTCTGAAAGTTCAGAGTCGGAAGCTGCCCCAATGGCTCAATCCGAGGCGTCTGCCGCGAGCGGACCAGCTGATGTAGCTTCTCCAGCTGCTACTCCCTCCAAGCCAGCGCGAGCGCAACCAGCTCGTGCAACACGAGGAGAGAATCAAGCCGCTTGATAGATCTTTACAACCTCAAGGCGCCCTGCAGGCGCCTTTTCTTTTCTCCACAAAGTAGGTAACGACTTCATGAAATTCGCAATCGCTACTCTCGTGTTTACAGTACTCAGCATATTTTTTCTAGAATGTGGACAACAGTTATCCTCTCAACTTCTGACTCAGATAGGCGCGGGAGGCCTGGTAGCCACTTTTTTCGCAATGACAGGTCTTGCGATCACGTCCTGAAGCGGAACCTTCTGCTTTTCCCTTAGGGCCCTCACCCTTAGGGATGGGCCTGTGTATTGGAGCCTCAGTATGGACAGTAATACTAATAGACTAACTTTGAGATTTGAGCTCGCTTTGCTGATTTCAAAAGCACGCACTCAAGATAGTATCTATCAAAAGGTTTTAAACAAAGATACTCCACCGGATCGTTTTTCCAGTTTGCATTGGGAGGATGTACTGGACAAGCTCGAAGACTTGGCACTTTTGGACCATGCCGAGAATTTCACAACCGACCACAGCTCGTATATTGAAGATACTGCACTCCTCAAGTCTTACTGGACTCTTCGGGAATGGTGCGGGATAGATATTTTTCCTGATAACTCACCCGCTGTAATAGAAAGACTCTAACCAAACGTTCTCAAGAACGAAAACCAACCTGACCGGGTAATTCACCTCCCGGTCGGGCGAGGTGGTTACCCGCACCTGGAGAACTACTATGTCCAACGCCATAAACCACTTGCCATCCACTTTGCTGAAATTGCCAGTTGTGCTGACGCCTTCCGCCTGGAAAGAATCGGTTCATTTGGAACAACCATCACACATTGCTGAGGTCGGCACTCGTCTTGGCGAAGTCGTACTCGAAGCTTATCGCGAGCTGCATCTGCAGCCCGATGAGATTCAGATTGACTTCGGCATCTATCGTTTTCTGCCCAACGGTAACCGCTCGGGGCGTCATTGGCTCGAACTGAGACTTCATCGTATGGATGCATTGAACGGCAATTCCTATCTGTGCATTTCGCTTAGGGC
Source organism: Pseudomonas caricapapayae (assembly GCF_001400735.1). GTDB lineage: Bacteria > Pseudomonadota > Gammaproteobacteria > Pseudomonadales > Pseudomonadaceae > Aquipseudomonas > Aquipseudomonas caricapapayae. The sequence continues at coordinate 5,444 of NZ_LJPW01000023.1, read as the reverse complement.
TGAACAGCCTCTCACCCTCTTCTAACCCAGTCGGCAACCTGAAACCACGAACAAGCCCGAATCTTCGGGCTTTTTTTCGGGCTCCCATATAAGTGGCCTGCCCGATAATCTGGAGTAGTTATGATCAACCTGCCCGGCTATTTGGCCATACGCACCATCAGCGGTCGCAACGGCGCTTTCAACGTTGGGCGACTTTCGACATCCATCGGCGAGTTCGTTATCAAGGACGCGCTGCTGGACCAGTACCATGAGGGCAAATATCGAGGTGATTTCGTTATCACCGAAATTCGTCCCTCCTACTACACAAACGGCGGCAGATTAGTGGTCGAAGTCCGCGCCAGGCTGGACAGCATGTCATTGGACGATGTGGCTAACCTGAGCGCAGATGAGGCTGAGAGGCTGTCCAACAATGAAACAGATCCGATAGATGAAGAACTTCCGGAAGACTCATCTCCAGCCAAAACCCGACGCACCGTTAACACAACGTCCAAACGTTCAGCTTTAACTGACAGTGACGCTCCCTTCGGAATGGCGAAAGCAGAGCCGAAGAAACAATCCACGACACTTGAATCTGATGCAGAACTGTTTGGCACGATCTGGCCTATCGGAAGTTCAGTCAAGCTGGATACAACCGTAGACCGTCAGCGACTACGGCAACAATGTGTCCGCCTCGGCGAGCTCGGATATGAGTTGGACTTCAAGCTACAGATCTGGAATCTCAGCACATCTTGATCATGATCCAAAGTGATCATCCTCGGGCTGCAACTGAGCAACCAGCTTTATCCATAAAACACAAAAACTGAGGGGCTTCACCGCCCTTAGGGTGGGGGTCCCCTCCTTTTTTGGAGGCAATAATGGCCAACCGCACTCAACTCTTTCGGATAGAAGAATGCCCGGATCTGTACGTCGACGCGTGCGTCTGTGACGAGCAGCGAAACCTGATATTTCTCTCAGCCTGGGGCCGCGACACGGCCATGCAGGAGTTTCTGGCCAGGCTAACACTCGGTAACTCCGAGAACGGCCTGGACCAGTTTCACATCGTCACGAATGACCAACGCATCCCGGTATTCCCTGATACGGATCAGTTGGAAAAACGGACCACTCGCCAGCTTCGCGGAACGCTCTTCGGCAGCCTGTTGCACGTATGGCTGTTCGATCAGCGTTGCTCGCAGCCGGATCGAGCAAACCACTCTGCTTACGCGCTTATCAACCAAGCCCATGACCCGTTCGACAGATTGTGGCCGCTGGTCGTAGATACTTGTCCGCTTCCCTTCCTTCCACATTGGCGTGAGCCGGTGATGGAAGTCCTTACTGCGCACAACATGTTGCATCCGCTACCAGGAGCTATTGGCTCGGTGACTGCCTGGCGTTTGTCGCTGCAGCTGGACGTGCTCGAAAACGCCCTGGGCGAACTCATTCGCGCAGGAAAACTCACCACTGAAGTTACGGCGTAATTCACGTCCTACAGTCTAAGGGGCCAACCATGGCTTTGATGTTCTCACGGCTTGCCCGTAATTTTGCACGCAACGGCTATTACCCGACTGACGAACTGACTCTGGAGCGCACTCTGCAGGCATTGTTGCCGGCGACCTCGGGACGGATGCGGATTCTTGATCCGTGCTCGGGAGAAGGAGTGGCTTTGGCTGAGGTCGCACACCGATTGGAGCGCGACCGAACCGAGGCGTATGCGGTTGAGTACGACAAAGAGCGCGCTGATCACTCGAAAACGTTGCTGGATCGAGTGCTGCAGGGCGACTTGATGGACACCATGATCTCTCGACAGTCCTTCGGACTGCTTTGGCTCAATCCTCCCTACGGTGACCTGGTCGCTGACCACTCTGGCGCGTCACAGTACCAGGGCAGCGGGCGCAGAAGGCTTGAGAAGGCGTTCTACCAACGATCACTGCCGTTGCTGCAGTACGGAGGTGTGATGGTATTCATCGTTCCTCACTACGTGCTGGACGACGAGCTGTGTGGCTGGCTTACCAATCACTTTACCGGGCTGCGGATCTGCGCCGCGGTAGATCGGACGTTCAAACAGGTAGTTATATTCGGGATCAGGGTACGCCGTCAAGATTTGGCAAGGCCCCGGGAAGTGGCGGAAATGCGCGAGCATTTGCGGGCAATCGGATCCGGGGAGCAAGCTGCGGATCTGCTGCCGGCTACTTGGCAGTGGGAGCAATACGCTGTCCTGCCGATCGCCAATGATCTGGAACACTTCTACCGAATCACGCTTGAACCAGAGCAATTGAGTGAAGAGGTTTTTCGTCTGAGAGGCCTATGGCCTGATTTCACGCTGCACTTTGGTCAGACTGGCGTTCAACCGCGCGCGCCCGTGAAGGCACTTTCACGGTGGCACTTGGCACTGGCACTCGCTGCCGGAGCCATAACCGGTGTAGTGACCTCTCGGTCCGGACGTGTCCTGGTGCTCAAGGGCGACACTTACAAGGATAAGGTTCCCAAGACCGAATTCACCGAGGACGAGGACGGCAACGTTTTTGAGACTCGGATCTTGACTGATCGTTTTGTGCCCAGGATTCGGGCATGGGATATGACGCCAAGCTCATCCTATCTAGGGTGCGCACTGACCATCAGCTCGGATGCGACAACACCAGCTGCACACGAAACCACCTCAACCACTGCTGCACGTAGTCAGGACGCTTCATTTGGACTGGGCCGTGTGATGCTCACGCACAGCGTTCAAAGTCTGCTCCAAAACAGCTCTCTCGACGTGAGGCAGTACCTATCGCGTCACGCGGCGGGCGATTGGGGTGAAATTTCGAACGACGACTGGGACAGCAAACAGCAAGCAGTGAATGCTGATGGCCGATTGTTTTCCAGGTATGACATCGACGCGGAAGATGAAACCAGACTCTGGATCATCACCGAGGCCGATCGCTCCGTGACCACGATCATGTTGCCGTCGGACTACTGACAGAGCTTTAAACAAACCACTTTCTCAACCAACCCACAGGGTATGCCCAATACCCTTCGTGGTGTCGTGCGTGCCCTGTTTCATCCCTACGCGGAGAAACATCATGAACGACCTGCCTTTGGCTGCGCATGCAGGCCACCCTTGTGTGCCAGCTTTGAACATTGGGCTCACTGAGTTCATCGAGGAGTTTGGTGACGAACTCCTGGAGTCACTCAACCGTTCGAACCCACCGGTCTATGCCGGCATCGACAATCCGGCTCGGCAGCGGGTGCTGGAGGGCCTCAAACGACAGCCCTTCCCTGCACAGGCTCAAGTGGTCCAGGCCATTGCCGCGCTTTTGCTCGATCAGAATGAGAAGGCTGGCATCATCAATGCCGAGATGGGTACCGGCAAAACAATGATGGCCATCGCTCTCGCTGCAGTCATGCATGGAGCTGGTTATCGCAGGACGATGGTCATCGCGCCTCCGCACCTGGTCTACAAGTGGCGGCGCGAGATCCTCGAAACCATCCCTGACGCTCGCGTCTGGGTGCTCAACGGACCGGATACCCTGATCAAGCTGCTGAAGCTGCGTGATCAACTGGGTGATACCTACGACGGACGTCAGGAGTTCTTCATTCTCGGCCGTGTGCGGATGCGGATGGGATTCCACTGGCGTCTGGCCTTTTGGCAACGGCGCGCCGGCGGTGGAAGGAGCCTGGCAGCGTGTCCAGATTGTGGACGCCTGCTCCAGGACCAGGAAGGGAATCTGATCACCGCTGAGGAATTTCAGCGTGAAGAGCGACGTCGACGCTGCGATCACTGTGACGCCGCTTTATGGACGCTGATGCGTCCGGGCAAGGCGGATGGCGGCAGCCGCCGCAACACGATCCTTAAGTCGATGTGTCGCATCCCTACGATCGGACCTGTTCGTGCAGAACGGCTTTTATCTGACTTCGGCGAGGACTTTCTCGCCTCGATGCTTCTGGACAATGTCTCTGAGTTCATCAACCTGATGGACGCCAAAGGCAATTTCATCTTCAGCGACCGCCAGGCCAAGCGCATGGAGCGTGCGATGGCCAACATCGAGTTCGGGTTCGGCGAGGGGGGTTACCAACCCACCGAGTTCATCAAGCGCTACCTACCTGATGGATGCTTCGACCTACTGGTCGTGGACGAGGGGCATGAGTACAAAAACAGTGGATCGGCACAAGGTCAGGCTATGGGCGTGCTCGCAGCCAAAGCACGAAAGACTGTGCTGCTGACCGGCACTCTCATGGGCGGCTATGCGGACGATCTGTTCTACCTACTGTTCCGGATCCTCACCAGACGTATGATCGAGGACGGCTATCGACCCAACGCGCGTGGAAGCATGGCGCCGGCGGCGATGTCTTTTATGCGGGATCACGGGGTATTGAAGGATATCTATACCGAGCGTGATGGCAGTTCTCACAAGACTGCCAAAGGTAAGAGACTCTCAGTGCGGACGGTCAAAGCTCCGGGGTTCGGCCCGAAAGGCATTCACCGCTTCGTTCTACCCTTCACTGTGTTTCTGAAACTCAAGGATATCGGCGGCAACGTGCTACCTGGTTATCGGGAGGAGTTCATTGACGTACCGATGTGTCCAGACCAGGAGGCGGCTCACCTTAAGCTTGCCCATACATTGACCGTCGAGCTTCGTCAGGCTCTGGCCCGTAGAGACACGACGCTGTTAGGGGTGGTGTTGAACGTGCTGTTGGCCTGGCCGGATTGTTGCTTTCGACCTGAAGTCGTGAAACATCCTCGATCCAGAGACACGTTGGCTTTCGTCCCATCGATCTTCGAAGAGGATGAGCTCATGCCGAAGGAACAGGCCCTTCTGGACCTATGTCTTGCTGAAAAAGCCCGGAACCGCAAGGTTCTGGTCTACTCGGTTTACACAGGTACCAGAGACACCACAAGCCGCATGAAGCGGGTGCTCGAACAATATGGACTGAAGGTGGCAGTGCTGCGTGCATCGGTGGACACCGCCAGGCGCGAAGACTGGATCCTTGACCAGGTTGATCGAGGCGTCGACGTACTGATCACCAACCCGGAGCTCGTAAAAACAGGTCTGGACCTGTTGGACTTTCCGACCATTGCGTTCATGCAGACGGGTTACAACGTCTACACGGTGCAACAAGCGGCGAGGCGGTCATGGAGGATCGGACAGAAGCAGGACGTCAGGGTGATCTTTTTCGGCTACATCGGCAGTTCTCAGATCACCTGCCTGCAGCTAATGGCCAAGAAGATCGCCGTATCACAGAGCACCTCAGGGGATGTTCCAGAGTCTGGATTGGACTCGTTGAACCAGGATGGTGATTCCGTAGAGATGGCACTCGCCAGACAACTCATCAACGCTTGACCATGGCCACCTTCGGGTGGCCTTTTTCTCCCGTATGATGATCAGCCGCGCATCATGCGCCACGTTACCGCACAGAAATTGACGTCAATGGAATACGACTCAACAACGCGACGCTTGTGTAAAATTCCCGGCCATCGTGGTTAAATA
>NZ_LJPW01000186.1 GCF_001400735.1 Pseudomonas caricapapayae | reverse complement strand
GGGTGATGTCGGTGAAGCAAAGCGTGCGATCAATGCCCAGGGATCCTCGCTGAGCCTACGCTCACAGGTGGCAAACTTTACAAGCTTCAACACATCACACATCGGCTGAGAGTCATCATCTGCAAGATGATAGCTCTCGGCACGATTCCCATTATCCCGCTATCGAAAAACATTGTTGCTTCGGCCAGGTCAGAGCGCCTATTGGCGTGAAAATCTTCAAGCGGCTACATAGTGGATATAAATAAATTAAGCCCCAAGTGCGCCTCGCTTTTGCGGGGCCAAGTCAGTAAGGAACGCTGTATCCAGCTTTCATCGTTATTAGGAATGAACATGGGTGTATTGAAGGGAGTGCTCGACTGGATGATCACTGCGCTGGCGTCAAAGCAGTCTTGTATCAGACCAGAAACGGTTGAAAACCAGGCGGCTCAGGCCGCGTTAGAGCTCGCCGCAATTCTGAGACTAGGCGGAGCCGTGGAGCACGACGAAATCCCCATGATTACACGTCGACTGCAGTCCGTGATCGATGCAACAAATGCAGTGATTGCTGCCTGCGAGCCCAGTCAAGGCGAAGGACGGTACTATCGGAGAAAGCTCTGAAACAAGCATCTCACGCTGATCGTGGCCAGTCCCGATAGCTCGTGCTTGACAAGCCTTCACAGAATTCACATTCTCAAGACATGTAACGCTGACGTTGTCAGCAACATGCCCGGGTAGTCAGGATCTCACGACTACGATGCGTCCTACGCATTGATCCCTCCCCAAGTTCGCAAAGCTTCCGGAGGCGCGAACGATCGGTATTCACTACCGATGGATGCATATTTTACGTCTCACGCAATGCTGCACTCGGCCTGGCTGAGTCATATTACCCACCTACCCTCGGGGAATACTTTCCCTTAGGGACAAGTGTCTCCGTTTTCTGCTATTTGAACGGAGACTGACCATGTCGAATCACTCGGCTGTACACTCAGCACCCCAAAATGCCGTAATCACTAAACGCGTTGATATGCTTTACGGCAAGGCATGCCGTCAATTTCCGACATACGAAACAATGGTCTATGAGCACTTTTGCTCTCAGATGATTGAGACGTTCGGAGATGACGAAATGTCGCCGGAAGCAGCAGACGCATTTAGTTATGCACGCTCGGACTATGATTATCGCTCACCCTCAGAAATTAGGGCGGCAAGGGAAGTTAATCGAAGCCATGGAATCTGCAGCCACGGCCTCACTGAAGACAGCTGCCCATGCGGTTGTTTTGAATTCACAGGACTAGAGGTCTATGAGGACTTCGGTCCTGAGGAGTGTGACCTGATGGATGATCCAGACCTCGTCATGAGCGATGAAGAGTGGACGCGTATTCAAGAGCAATGGCGTCAAAAAGAAATTGCAGGCGCTAGCGGAAAGAAAATGGTGTGGGTGTCAACCCATACAAAACCCACGCTTGTACGCGTTTTTTTCAATTACCTATGGAATGTGGCGCTGCGGTTTTCGGCATCACGCCGAAGGTAGTCTGGATCTCACGACTACGATGCGTTCTACGCATTGATCCAACCTAAAGTTCGCAAAGCTTCCGGAGGCGCGAACGATCGGTGATGTAAGCGCCGATGGATGCACATTAAACGCGTCACTCACCCAGCGGGGAATCACTCCCCTCTCGGGCGGTGTTCTCCGCAATTTCAACTGGAGAAACACCATGAGCACAGCAAGCTTTCGTTTTGGCGTTATGGTCGGTACTGCATTGCGCGATTGCATCCGTGCGGTTAACCAAAAGCCAAAACCTGCAACAGTCCATGTGATAAAAGCGCAGTGCAGGGTAATGCCTGAACCCGTGATGACCCACGACGAGTGCGAACACTACTGCAGCGTGCCAGCCATGGTGCGTCGCAAAGGGATCAACCTTCATGCATGGTATGAGGCTAATACGCAAGAAGCTCAGACCAAACCGGTGAAGAAACCCCGTAAATCTCGCGCATCGAAGGTGGCTGAAGCCTCCAAAAAGCAGGATGCTGAACCAGTGGTTAAGGCCCCTGTCATGGGGTCTTTGGACCAGCTCATTGCTTGATACTCCCCTCTCTCGACCAGCCCCTTAAGTATTGAGGGGCTTTTTCATGAGAAGGGTTGACAAATGAATCGCCCTTAAAGGATTCTAAAGCCATGTACCGCTGACGTTGTCAGCAACATGCCCGAGGTAGTCTGGATTTCATGACTACGATGCGTTCTTCGCATTAATCCACCCCCCAGTTCGCAAAGCATTCGGAAGCGCGAACAGTTGGTCACTTTGTGATTGATGAATGCACATCGACTCTCCCTCCGACCGGGACCTTCCCGTAGGATTTTGTACATTAAGCTCTCTCACCCACGCGGGGAATACCTTCCCCTTGGGCGAAGTGTATCTCCGCTTTGAACATTCAAAACCGGAGATACATCATGAGCAATTCTATTAACGAAACCAAATACTTCGACCTGCACACCACCGGTATTGGCTATCTCAACCGCATCCGTGAAGTGAAGCCCCGCAAAGGCAATCCTTTCATGGCTGTTACAGTCGCCGCCCTTAAAGGCTGCACTGACTCGGCTGAGTACGCATACATCGACTGCAACGTGGTGGGTGCTGAAGCTGACAAGCTGATTCGCCGTTGCCAGGAAGCCGTCGATGCTGGCAAGAAAGTTCTTGTTTCTTTCCGCATCGGTGATATCTGGGCTGATATTTTCACCTACACCAGTGGTGCCAAGCAGGGCCAGACAAGTGCCAGCCTCAAAGGCCGTCTCTTGTACCTTGCCTGGATCAAAGTTGAAGGTGAATACGTTTATCAGACTCAGCAGAAAGAAGAAGCACCTGCCTCTTCTGAAAGCACAGCTTCGGAGACAGCACCAGTCGTTCAAGCTGAGGCACCAGCCCCGGCTGAGCCACTTGAGACAGCTGCTCCAACTGCTCCAGCTGCTACTTCCTCTAAGCCGACACAAGCGAAACCCGCTCGCGCTGGACGAGGAGAGAAACAAGCCGCTTAAAAGCATGGTTCATCCTCAAGGCGCCCTCCCAGGCGCCTTTTCTTTTCTTTAAACTGCAGGTAACGACCTCATGATATACGCCATCGCCTCATTGGTATTTACGCTGCTCAGCATCTTTTTTTCGAGTGTGGGCAACAGCTGTCCTCACAACTTCACACTCAAATAGGTGCTGGTGGGCTTGTGGCCAGTTTTCTGTCACTGACGATTGCAGCGATTACTGACTGATTTATTATCTCAAGCTCTTAAACTAACTTCCCCAACTTTGAACTCACCGTTTCAAACCTAACGTTCTCATGAACGAAAACCAACCTGACCGGGTAATTCACCTCCCGGTCGGGCCAGGTGGTTACCCGCACCTGGAGAATTCCCATGTCCATCGTCATGAATCATCTGTCGCCCTCTTTGCTGAAAATGCCTGTGGTGCTCACCCCGTGCGCCTGGAAAGAATCAGTTCATAGAGAGACTGCATCACCCATTGAAGAAGTCGGTATTCGATTAGGCGAAGTCGTACTTCAAGCCTACCGGGAGTTGCACCTGCAGCCTCAGGAGACCCAGATCGACTTTGGCATCTATCGTTTGCCGCCCAACGGAGACTGTTTGGGCCGTGAGTGGCTGGAGCTCAAACTCCATCGCATTGATGCCGTACAAGGCCATTCATACCTGTGCATCTCACTGCGCGATGAGAATCCGCTCTACCTCAGTTGATCCCGTTGCCACCACTAGACCACCACAAGCCCGAATGTTCGGGCTTTTTTCATCGGGTCCCAAGTTATGTGGGCAGCCCGAGAAATCCGGAGTAGCTCATGATCACTCTGCCTGGCTATTTGGCCATACGCACCATTAACGGCCGTAACGGCGAGTTCAACGTCGGACGGCTTGCGACATCAATCGGCGAGTTCGTCATCAAGGACGCCTTGCTGGATCAATACCTGGAAGGCAAATATCAAGGCGACTTTGTCATCACTGAAATCCGTCCCTCCTATTACACCAACGGGGGAAGGCTTGTCGTCGAGATACGCGCCAGGCTGGACAGCATGTCGTTGGAGGACGTTGCCAACCTCAGCGCCGATGAGGCTGAACGTCTGTCAAACAATGAAACTGACCCTATAGACGAAGAGTCCTCGGGCAACTCGTCTCCACCCAAAGCCCGACGAACTGCTGCACCCAGAGCAGTCAGCGTAATGTCCGATGACGCACCGTTCGGAATGGCCAAAAATCCATCGCCGGTGAAGGTCACGTCCCAAGACCATGACGCTGAACTATTTGGCACAATCTGGCCTATTGGACATTCGGTGAGGCTCGACACCACAGTGGATCGTCAACAACTACGCAAACAATGTGTCCGCCTCGGCGAGCTGGGCTACGAGCTCGACTTCAAGCTGCAGACCTGGAACCTCAGCACCCACTGACGCTGTTCCAAAATGACCACTTCGATTTCATTTCCCCTGAGGGCTCCCTCATGGGTGCTCCTCATTCTAACAGGAGCATCATATGAACCCAGTCTTTAGCACCCTCGACACAGCGATCCTGGAAAACGTAGAGGATCAACTCACCAACAACGAAGAAGCCCAAGATGGAGAGCTCTGGGACTTGTTCATAGACGAGCTCGGCTTGACGGTTGAACAAGCAGATGCCGCCATCGCGCTACGGTCTCGCTATCGATGCGAGATATTCATCGCGCGGCAAAGCCCGCTGTATCAAACGAACACCATCACCTTTGATCCGCAGGCGAAAAAACTCGTGGCTGCTGAAGCGTTGAGCTTCGATCAGATTCTTGAGGTATACCGCACGCTGTTGAAAAGTCGACCAGGACAACGACTCAAACTGGGGCCTCACTGGGCCGCCGGCTTGAATCAAGAGGGAGGCTTGTACTGCACGCCTCTGCCCCACTGCGACACAAACGCTATGTTTGAAGTTTTCGACTTCGACCGTGACGCGTTCATTGATGGTCACTGGCAGTGTGAGACACGAGAACAAACACAATCGGCAATCGATACACCTGTTTTCATAAAGTAAACATACTAAATCCTGAGGGGCTTCTTCGCCCTCGGGGCGGGTGCCCCTCCTCATCGGGGGTCCACATGCTCGGCCATACACAGTTGTTTCAGATTGAAGAATGCCCAGACCTGTACGTTGACGCGTGCGTCTGCGACGAACAACGGAACCTCGTCTTCCTCTCTGCCTGGGGCCGCGACACGGCCATGCAGGAGTTTCTAGCCAGACTCACACTCGGGACTACCGAGAACGGCCTGGACCAGTTCCACATCGTCATGAATGACCATCGTCTCCCCGTCTTCCCAGACGCGGATATGTTGGAAAAACGTACTACTCGCCCGCTTCGCGGAACGCTCTTCGGCAGCCTGTTGCACTTATGGCTGTTCGATCAGCGCTGCTCGCAGCCGGATCGAGCAAACCACTGTGCTTACGCGCTCATCGATCAAGCCCAAGACCCGTTCGACAGATTGTGGCCATTGGTCGTAGACACTTGTCCGCTGCCCTTCCTTCCACATTGGCGTGAACCGGTGATGGAAGTCCTTACTGCGCACAACATGTTGCATCCGCTACCAGGCGCTATTGGCTCAGTGACTGCCTGGCGTTTGTCGCTGCAGCTGGACGTGCTCGAAAAATCCCTGGGCGAACTCATTCGCGTAGGAAAACTCACCACTGAAGTTACGGCGTAGTCACGCCCACCAGTCCAAGGAGCCAACCATGGCTTTAATGTTCTCACGGCTTGCCCGTAATTTTGCACGCAACGGCTATTACCCGACTGACGAACTGACTCTGGAACGCACTCTGCAGGCATTGTTGCCAGCGACCTCGGGACGGATGCGGATACTTGATCCGTGCTCGGGAGAAGGAGTGGCTTTGGCTGAGGTCGCACACCGATTGGAGCGCGACCGAACCGAGGCGTATGCGATTGAGTACGACAGGGAGCGTGCTGAACACTCGAAAACGTTGCTGGACCGAGTGTTGCAGGGCGACTTGATGGACACCATGATCTCTCGACAGTCCTTCGGACTGCTCTGGCTGAATCCTCCTTACGGGGATATGGTAGCTGACCACTCTGGCGCTTCACAGTATCAGGGCAGCGAGCGCAGAAGGCTTGAGAAGGCGTTTTACCAACGGTCACTTCCGTTGCTTCAGTACGGGGGGGTGATGGTATTCATCGTTCCTCATTACGTGCTGGACGACGAGCTGTGTGGCTGGCTCACCAATCACTTTACCGGGCTACGGATCTGCGCCGCGGTAGACCGGACGTTCAAACAGGTCGTGATATTCGGAATCAGGGTACGGCGTCAGGATCTGGCAAGACCCCGGGAAGTGGCGGCGATGCGTGAGTATCTGCGGGCAATCGGATCCGGGGAAAAAGCTGCTGATCTGCTACCGGCCACTTGGCCATGGGAGCAATACGCTGTCCTACCGATCGCTAATGACCTGGAACACTTCTACCGAATGACTCTTGAACCCGAGCAATTCATTGAAGAGGTTCGTCGTCTGAGAGGCCTATGGCCTGATTTCACGCTGCACTTTGGCCAGACTGACGCTCAACCGCGCGCGCCCGTGAAGGCACTTTCACGGTGGCACTTGGCACTGGCACTCGCTGCCGGAGCCATAACCGGTGTAGTGCCCTCTCGGTCCGGACGTGTCCTGGTGCTCAAGGGCGACACTTACAAGGATAAGGTTCCCAAGACCGAATTCACCGAGGACGAGGACGGCAACGTTTTTGAAACACGGATCTTGACTGATCGTTTTGTGCCCAGGATTCGGGCATGGGATATGACGCCAGGCTCAACCTACCTAGGCTGCGCTTTAACCATCAGCTCGGATGCGACAACACCAGCTGCACACGAAACCACCTCAACCACTGCTGCACGTAGTCAGGACGCTTCATTTGAACTGGGCCGTGTGATGCTCACGCACAGCGTTCAAAATCTGCTCCAAAACAGCTCTCTCGACGTGAGGCAGTACCTATCGCGTCACGCGGTGGGCGATTGGGGCGAAATTTCGAACGACGACTGGGACAGCAACCAGCAAGCAGTGAATGCTGATGGCCGATTGTTTTCCGGGTATGACATCGACGCGGAAGATGAAACCAGACTTTGGATCATCACCGAGACCGATCGCTCCGTGACCACGATCATGTTGCCGTCGGACTACTGACAGAGCTTTAAACAAAGCACTTTCTCAACCAACCCACAGGGTATGCCCAATACCCTTCGTGGTGTCGTGCATGCCCTGTTTCATCCCTACGCGGAGAAACATCATGAACGACCTGCCTTTGGCTGCGAATGCAGGCCACCCTTGTGTGCCAGCTTTGAACATTGGGCTCACTGAGTTTATCGAAGAGTTTGGCGACGAACTCCTGGAGTCACTCAACCGCTCTAACCCACCGGTCTACGCCGGCATCGACAATCCGGCTCGGCAGTGGGTGCTGGACGGCCTCAAACGACAGCCCTTCCCTGCCCAGGCTCAAGTGGTCCAGGCGATTGCCGCGCTTTTGCTCGATCAGAATGAGCAGGCTGGCATCATCAATGCCGAGATGGGGACAGGCAAAACAATGATGGCCATCGCTCTCACTGCAGTCATGCATGGAGCTGGTTATCGAAGGACAATGGTCATCGCGCCTCCGCACCTGGTTTACAAGTGGCGGCGTGAGATTCTCGAAACCATCCCTGACGCTCGCGTCTGGGTGCTCAACGGACCGGATACTTTGGTCAAGCTGCTGAAGCTGCGCGATCAACTGGGTGATACCTACGACGCACGTCAGGAGTTCTTCATTCTCGGCCGCGTGAGGATGCGGATGGGATTCCACTGGCGCCTGGCCTTTTGGCAACGGAGTGCCGGCGGTGGAAGAAGCCTGGCAGCGTGCCCAGATTGTGGACGTCTGCTCCAGGACCATGAAGGCAATCTAATAACCGCTGAGGAATTTCAGCGAGAAGAGCGACGTCGACGCTGCGATCACTGTGATGCCGCTTTATGGACGCTGATGCGTCCGGGCAAATCGGATGGCGGCAGCCGCCGCAACACGATCCTAAAGTCGATGTGTCGCATCCCTACAATCGGACCTGTTCGTGCAGAACGGCTTTTATCTGACTTTGGCGAAGACTTTCTCGCCTCAATGCTTCTAGACAACGTCTCTGAGTTCATCAATCTGATGGACGCCAAAGGCAACTTCATCTTCAGCGACCGCCAGGCCAAGCGCATGGAGCGCGCGATGGCCAACATCGAGTTCGGGTTCGGCGAGGGGGGTTACCAACCCACCGAGTTCATCAAGCGCTACCTACCGAATGGGTGCTTCGACCTGCTGGTCGTGGACGAGGGGCACGAGTACAAAAACAGTGGATCGGCACAAGGTCAGGCTATGGGCGTGCTCGCAGCCAAAGCACGAAAGACTGTGCTGCTGACCGGCACTCTCATGGGCGGCTATGCAGACGATCTGTTCTACCTACTGTTCCGGATCCTCACCAGCCGTATGATCGAGGACGGCTATCGACCCAACGCGCGAGGAAGCATGGCGCCGGCGGCGATGTGTTTTATGCGGGATCACGGGGTATTGAAGGATATCTACACCGAGCGTGATGGCAGTTCTCACAAGACGGCCAAAGGCAAGAAACTCTCCGTGCGGACGGTCAAAGCTCCGGGCTTCGGCCCGAAAGGCATTCACCGCTTCGTTCTATCCTTCACTGTGTTCCTCAAACTCAAGGATATTGGCGGCAACGTACTACCTGGCTACCGGGAAGAGTTCATTGACGTACCGATGTCTCCAGACCAAGAAACGGCTCACCTCAAGCTTGCCCAGACATTGACCATCGAGCTCCGAAAGGCGCTGGCCCGACGAGACACCACGCTTCTAGGGGTTGTGTTGAACGTGCTACTGGCGTGGCCGGATTGCTGCTTTAGACCTGAGGTGGTGAAGCATCCTCGATCCAGAGATACGCTGGCTTTCGTGCCATCGATCTTCGAAGAGGATGAGCTCATGCCGAAGGAGCAGGCCCTTCTGGAACTATGTCTTGCTGAAAAAGCCCAAAACCGCAAGGTTCTGGCCTACTCGGTTTACACAGGTACCAGAGACACCACAAGCCGAATGAAGCGGGTGCTCGAACAATCGGGACTGAAGGTGGCAGTGCTTCGTGCATCGGTGGACACCGCCAGGCGCGAAGACTGGATCCTTGACCAGGTTGATCGAGGCGTCGACGTACTGATCACCAACCCGGAGCTCGTAAAAACAGGTCTGGACCTGTTGGACTTTCCGACCATTGCATTCATGCAGACGGGTTACAACGTCTACACGGTGCAACAAGCGGCAAGGCGGTCATGGAGGATCGGACAGAAGCAGGACGTGAGGGTGATCTTTTTCGGCTACATCGGCAGCTCTCAGATCACCTGCCTGCAGCTGATGGCCAAGAAGATCGCGGTATCGCAGAGTACGTCAGGGGATGTTCCAGAGTCTGGATTGGACTCGTTGAACCAGGACGGTGACTCCGTTGAGATGGCATTGGCCAGACAACTCATCAACGCTTGACCATGGCCACCTTCGGGTGGCCTTTTTTCTCCCGTATGATGATCAGCCGCGCATCATGCCCCACGTTGCCGCACAGAAATTGACGTCAATGGAATACGACTCAACAACGCGACGCTTGTGTAAAATTACCGGCCATCGTGGTTAAATAACTGAACGGAATTCTCTATCTCAAGGAACGACCATGCAGCGAAAAATCATCGCCATTACACTAGACCGGGTAAAATTGGACCAAGAAAATGTCAGATTCGGCGGTGATATTGCACACAATCAGCGTGAGGCAATCGAGCTGATGATGGCTGACCCTGAGGACGCAAAGAAGATTCTGAAATTAGCTGACCACATAGCTACTCATGGTCTCGATCCCACCGAGCTCCAATTGGTGATGCCAGCACCTGACGACTGTTATATTGTTCTGGAAGGTAATCGCAGACTTACGGCACTCAAGCTGCTTCAAAAACCTGACCTTTGTCCTAGTGAAAAACTAGTAAAGCCTTTTATGGCAGCCCATAAAAAAATTGGCTCTGAGTTTCCCACTCAAATTGAGTTTAGTATAGTACCGACACGAGAAGATGGAGACATCTGGGTTGAGCTGAAGCACACGGGCCAGAACGGAGGCGTAGGCCGTGTTAACTGGGATAGCGACATTCGTGATGAGCGACGAGCGAGGCAAACTGGAATCGAGTCCATAGGCAGGCAAGTACGGAATCTAGTAAGCTCCAATGAGAAAGTCTTCTCAAACAACACCATCAGTGACATTTTTTCTATACCTGTCACCACGCTTACTAGGCTTTTTTCATCCAAACCGGCTCAAGAAATTTTTCAATTAAAAATTGTTAACAAACAGATTATTCCACAGTTAAAACTTGAGTATATCGCTCCAGCAGTTGAGTTTGCAATAGACCTCTTTAAAAATGAGGATTACAATGTAAACGATATTAGAAGTGATGATGATCGCAAGCTTTTCATGACCCACATCCCACCTGAACTGCTACCTCTTAGTATACTAAGAAAGCAGGCCTCAACTGCCGATACTGGACAAGGTAATCAGGGCAGTGAAACTAAAGACATTAGCTCGAGTAATCCAAGCACCGCTGGCACCCACTCACCTGCCGGATTATCAAGCGCCGCAGGTATAGAAACGCCTTATGCAACCGGGCCACGTACCAAAGCCAAACCATCTTCTAAAGCTCGCAAGTACCTGCTCCCTTGGTCTTTAAATGTTTCTAATTCGCGGATCAATGAAATCTATCGAGAACTCAGAAAGAATCTTGAAGTTGATACTTGCCCTAATGCCGCCGCGATCACATTCAGAGTATTCATTGAAACGAGTTGTGACGATTTCATCGTACAAGAAAAAGCTAGAAATACCCCAATCATTCGCGACGACAACAGGAAGCCGTTGACTGAAGATATGTCTTTAGCTTCTAAAGTTATAGGTATTGTCAAGCACTTGGAGCTAGCTGGTAAGATTGATAGAAATCAGAGCAAAGCCATTTCTAAGCGAGCGAACGATAAAGACACTCTTGGGTCAGTTGATCACTTCAATCAGTTTGTCCACAGCTCTGCCAGTTCACCGTTACCTTCTGAGCTTAAGGATATCGCAGATGAATACCGCCCGATGCTCGAAGCGATTTGGAAGTAATTTATGCAAAAGGCAATGAACAAAACAAACCTTATAAATCGGCGTCAAACCAATGGCTATTAGAGTGTTTTCAACGCCTCTGCGATACCCTGGTGGCAAGGGTAAATTCTCCCATTTTATCAAGGATGTCGTTGAGGAAAATCAGCTGCTTGACGGACACTACGTTGAACCTTACGCGGGAGGTGCGGGGGTAGCGCTGGAGTTACTTTTTCATGAGTATGTTTCGAAAATTCATATTAACGACATAGATCCAGCAATTTATACGTTCTGGAACGCTGCCGTCTTTCAGACTGAGGAGCTCTGCAAAAAAATATATGATATTGAGGTTACGATGGATAACTGGTATCTATCTAGAAAAATACTAAACAATATAGAAGATTACTCGTCAATTGAAGTAGCAGCTGCGACATTTTTCCTAAATCGTACAAATCGTTCTGGCATTCTAAAAGCAGGCGTGATTGGCGGAATTGCCCAATCCGGAAAATGGAAATTGGACGAGCGCTTCAACAAGACAGATCTAATCCGAAGAATCGAACTCATTGGAAGATACAGCAATCGAATTCAGGTTTACAATTTAGACGCCGTAACTTTACTCGAAGACGTCGTTCCTACACTGCCTAAAAAGACTTTGGTATATCTAGACCCCCCATACTACATCAAAGGCTCAGGCCTATATAGAAATTTCTATGAACACGACGACCATGTAAGGATTGAAAAAGCATTGCAATGCGTTACTAGGCCTTGGATAGTTTCGTATGACAATGTTGAAAAAATAAAACAGATCTATAAAAACTATAGACAAGATGAGTACTTTCTGAGCTACACCGCTCAACTTAAGAAAAAAGGTTCAGAAGTCATGATATATGGACCCGGCATAGCTGTCCCCAAAAATGGCTTACATAAGAAAATCACGCCACATATTACAGCCCCATCCATAAAGACTGGCTCATAACTCACATATACCAATACGAGTTTGATACGTCCTCAGCCCAACCTATCAAATTTTTCAAAATAAATACCTCGATCGTCAGTTTAGTCGAGGTACGCATCGTAAACTTATCGATCAAGGATTCTGGTTCCGCGCAGCCCAGTATTTTTGGCAAGTAGCTCACTCATGAGACAGCTTGCCCTGCGCTTTTACAAACCCATTGCGACTGAAAAACGGTTTCCTGCTGCTTCAGATCTTTGATTTTGCGAACGTGCCTCATATCTTGAGTGAGGTCCTCCATGAAGCTGCCACTGCGCCCTTCTCTTTCCCGCGCCAACGTACTGCAAATCCTGGCCTTGATCGTCCTGATCGGGATGCTGGTCTACCAGCAGTGGCAGATTCTCCACCTGAAAACAGGTTTTGAGTCAGCTGCAAACCTGGAAACCGTCAACGCCATCACCCAACGCATCAACGGCGTGGATGACCGGCTCGATGCCGCCAGTCAGTTGAAGTCCGTGACCATCGATGATTTCAGGGCCGGCCAGCAGGCTCTGTCCAACCGCATCGATGCAGTGCAAGCCCTCCTAAAGCAGGTGCAGGAGGCGGCGAAGGACACTGCCCAGCAGGGTGCCACAATGGAAGAAGTTGTGGTCATGGGGGCTCGGATCGAGGAGCTGCAGGTGAAACTCCAAGACCTGCGCGCGGCTAAACCCGCACCTGCTCAAGTTACGGCTGCGGCTAGGCCAAAGACTCCAGCCCCCTCTCGCAAAACAACAGCAAAAACCAAAGTCCCGGAGGCTCCTCCCCCGTTTTCGGTCGTGGGTGTGGAGTATCGCGGGGGAGAACGTTTCTTGTCAGTTGCGCCGCCTGGCAGCACTCAGCTGAGTCAGCTGAACCTGGTACGCCCGGGCGACATGGTTGCGGGGAGCAACTGGCAGCTCAACAGCTTGGATGACTCCCGCGCCCTGTTCAGCATCAACGGCTCAACCCGCATTCTGCCCCTGCGCCCTTAGAGGTTCACATGACCGTTTACAACCTGCGAATGTTCACACTAACGGGAGTCATCCTGATCACAGCAGCTGGCATGGCCAACGCTGCAACCAACAGCTCCGCACAGTCCACCAGTAGAGAGCAGCAGAGCGCCTTGCTGGACAGCCAGTCGCAATCGAGCGACGAGATGCTGGCACTAGACTGGAACCTGAGTCCTCAGGAATGGCAGCGCTATCAAACGCTGATGCAGAGTTCACGAGGTGTGTATTCCCCCGGGCTGGATCCGCTGACTGCGTTAGGTATCGAAGCCCGCAATGATGAAGAGCGCCGGCGGTATGCAGAGCTCCAGGTCAAAGCCGAGTCGCAGCGCACGGCAAAAGAATTGGCGTATCAACGCGCATATGACGATGCCTTCAAACGCCTCTATCCCAATCTGATGCCCATCGCCAGTTCGGCATCCCAAGGGGAGACCGCGAGCCCTGCTAACCAGGGCAATGGCCGATTGGCAGTGTTCGTCAAGGACGATTGCCCGGAGTGCTCAGTTCGGGTTAAGGCCCTCCAAGCTCAGAAGCAGCCTTTTGACGTTTACATGGTGGGTAGCCAGAACGACGATGAGCGAATTCGCAATTGGGCGATTGTCTCGGGGATCGACCCTGCGAATGTCAGATCCCGACAAATCACCCTCAACCATGACGGTGGACGTTGGCTTGGCCTGAGCCTGGGTGGCGAATTACCGGCCGTTGTGCGCGAGGTGAATGGGCAATGGCTCCGTCAGTGACGTGGGCTATTGCCCTGCTATGTTGTGCAATTGCAAGTCAGGCAGCCGAGCTGCCTCCTCCGGCTTATCAGCTGGCTGCCCACGCCGCGAACATTCCGCCAGAAGTGCTCTACTCGGTGGCACTGCAGGAAAGCGGTACAAAACTGCGTGGGCAGTTAGTACCGTGGCCTTGGACGCTGAACGTCGCCGGCGCGGGCTATCGTTTTGCAACTCGAGCAGATGCATGCACTGCGTTGATCATCGCCCTCGCACAAGCCGGTCCAAAGCACGTCGATGTTGGAATAGGTCAAATAAACATGGGTTGGAACGGCCACAGGTTCAAATCAAGCAACCCGTGCGAAGCACTCAATCCTTACAAGAACCTCGATGTCGCCGCACAGATGCTCGCTGAACTGCGCGCATCGGGGAGCGACTGGATCACCGTAGCCGGACGCTATCACCGGCCTGCTGGTGGCGCTCCAGCCGCCAATTACCGCAAGGCCTTCGTCAAGCATCTCAGCCGGGTAACCGGCATCCAACTGTTGGTGACCAATCCATGACCCGATCAGTGATCCTCGGCGCAGCGCTCTGCCTGCCATTTTTGATCTGCCAAGCTGCT
>NZ_LJPW01000041.1 GCF_001400735.1 Pseudomonas caricapapayae | reverse complement strand
GGCTGCGCGCAGCCAGTTGCCCAATGAAGCGAACGCTGCCGTGGACACCGCACTGAACGCGCTGAAACAGTACAAAGTGCTGATGGCGTCAATTTCGGAAATGCTGCAGCAAACCGATCAGGTTCGTAGCAATCTGCAACAGCAATCCATCGGCACCGCTGCACGGGCCGACGACTTGATGGCACAGCAAGTGGTCAGCGCCAAAAAAGAACAGGGCACTGCCGTTGTTCAGTTGCTGAGTGTGGCGCTGGTGGTGCTGCTGATCGGCATCTTCGCCGCGTTCCTGATCACCCGTCAGATCACCGTGCCGTTGAACGACACCGTGATTGCTGCGCGCCGGATCGCCGACGGTGATCTGACTCACGACACCAGCACCACCCGCCAGGACGAACTGGGTCTGTTGCAGAACACCATGCAGCATATGACCGTTTCACTGCGCGGCCTGATCGGCGGCATTGGCAACGGTGTGACGCAGATCGCCACGGCGGCCGAGCAACTGTCCGCTGTCAGCGAACAGACCAGCGCGGGCGTCACTCTGCAAAAAAACGAGGTCGATCAGGTGGCGACCGCTATGAACGAAATGGCGTCTACCGTGCAGGAAGTTGCGCGCAACACCGAAGACGCTTCACTGGCCGCCAAACAGGCCAGCGAGCGTGCCGCTCACGGCAGCAGTGTGGTGCAGCATGCCACTCGCGAAATCGGCCAGTTGGCCGGTGAAGTGAAGCAACTGGGCGAAGCCATGCAGCGCCTGACCGAAGACAGCGGCAAGATCGGCAGCGTGATTGACGTGATCAAGGCCGTCGCCGAACAGACCAATCTGCTGGCGCTCAACGCCGCCATCGAGGCCGCACGGGCGGGCGAGCAGGGACGCGGTTTTGCGGTGGTGGCTGACGAAGTACGCTCGCTGGCTCAGCGTACGCAGAACTCCACAACCGAAATCGAAGCGCTGATCCAGGCCCTGCAAAAGGGCACAGGTGCCGCATCGGGCCTGATGGATGCGAGCCTGCAACGCACCGAAGGTACTGTGGTGCTGGCTCGTCAGGCCGAGCAGGCGCTGGTTGAGATCAATCAGTCCATCGGTACGATCGAACAGATGAGCCAGCAGATTTCTGCCGCTGCCGAGCAGCAGAGCGCAGTGACCGACGAAATCAACCGCAGCGTGCTCAGCGTACGCGACATCGCTGATCAATCCGCATCTGCCACCGAGCAAAGTGCAGCGTCGACTGTAGAACTGGCGCGTCTGGGTAGCGATTTGCAGAGCATGGTTGCGCGTTTCAGGATCTGAGCCCCGGCATCAGGCGCCTCGTGACAGCGTCACGAGGTGACCTGACGCCCTTCCGCCCGGACCACCATCCACACCCCGACGCCTGACACTGCCATGCCTGCCGCTATCTGCCAGGACAACGGTTCATTGAACATTGCCCAGGCCCAGAGCATGGTCACCGGTGGGCTGAGGTACAGCACGCTGGCGACGCGGGTAGCCGTTGCGCGGCGCAGGCACACCCAGTAAAGCCCGTAGCCGCCAAGCGTCGCCAGCCCCACCGTCCATATCACGCTAAGCGCAAAACCGGTACTGGGGATCGGGGCCAGGCTGCCCTGTGTTCCCTGGATGATGGCAAACGCGAAGCTCGATACAAGACATTGCAGCCACAGATTGGGGAGCAGGTCCATGGGTTGCGTCGCCGTCGCGTGTTTTTGCCACAGCGTCGCGATGGCCAGCGACAGCATGCCCAGCAGTGGCAGACCATATGCCCACAACGGCGCATCTCCCACCGCAAGTGCGCTGTACGTGACCAGTACCACACCGACCAGACCCACTCCCAGGCCCGCCCATATTTGCCAGACAAGTCGCTGGCCGAGTACCCCGGCAGCCAGCAGCGCCATGCCCATCGGCAACAAATCGGCGAACAGCGCAGCCAGCCCCGCGGGTACGCCCATTGCTATGCCTTGCGTGACACCGGCGACGTAGCCGGTCATGGCCAGCAGACCGATACCCGCATTTTTCAACAGCGTGGCAGGCGGGATCGTTTTCAATTGCCTGGCGACCAAGGGAAGCAGGATCAGGGTGACCACCACACAGCGCCAGAACACCACCAGCAGCGGCGGCGCGTGTTCAAGCGAAAAGCGCGCACCGACGAAGCCGGAACTCCAGGTCAGAATCAGCGCTGCTTCGAGCAGGGGAAGGGGAATGGCCTGATGCCAGGCAGGCCGCGAGACGTTTGGAGCAATCGACAGGTGTGGGTTCATGGACACAGGTTACGAAACCGGCGTAGTCTAATAAATCAAAATTAACTGCATGAGTTATTCATTAAAACTGAACCATGACCGCCATTCTAGACATCGAGCTGTTGCGCACCTTTCACGCGGTGGCGCGAATAGGAAAGTTTTCCGCAGCCGCCGAGCAACTTCATAAAAGCCCTGCAGCGGTGAGCATGCATATTCAGCGCCTTGAGGCCGTGGCGGGCGGACGCTTGCTCAACCGGGACAATCAGGCAGTGTCGCTGACGGCGCTGGGCAAGCGCTTGCTGTTGTCGACGACAGAGTTGTTGTCCACGCATGACCGGGTGCTGGCGGATCTGCAAGGCACTCATCTGGCCGGACGCATCACACTGGGCGTTCCGGATGAGTACGCTGTGCATGTCATTCGCGACATCCTGCCAGTGTTCGCGGCCGCGTGGCCCAATGTGGTGCTGGAATTGAAATCCGCACCCAGCTACGCCCTGCGCGAGCAGGTTGCGCGCGGCAAGTTGCAGACAGCCGTGATCGCGCAACCCAAAGGGCAACTGAGTGCCGATACGCAATTTCTGGTATCGACCAAGCCGGTCTGGGTCGGGCCGGCAAGGGGCGTACTGGCATCCACGGACCCGTTGCCGCTGGCCATCCACGCGGCTCAATGTCCTTACCGAGAAGCCATGATGGCGTCACTCAAAGCCAACAGCCGCAAGACCCGCGTAGTCCTCGAAAGCCCGTCCAATCAAGCCATCAAAGCCTGTGTGGAAGCAGGCCTGGCGATCAGCCTGATCGATCGGAGCGGGGTCACGGAAGCCATGCAGATTCTCGATGACCTGCCTGAGATACCCGAGCACGAAATCGTTTTCCTGCGCTCGCCGTCGTCACAGACCGATGAGGCGGTGAGTTTGCTGGCGCAGGCGCTGCAGAAGTATTTTCGGGTTTAGCAGAAAGTACTGCAGTCGAAGGATGCTATCGACTGCAGGAGCACTTTTGGCTCAACCGTCCTTGAACAGAAAACTGTAGGCATTCAACGCCGGTACGCCGCCGAGGTGGGCGTAGAGCACTTTCGAGCCTTCGGGGAATTCGCCGTTGCGCACCATGTCGATCATCCCGTGCATGGATTTGCCTTCGTAGACCGGGTCGGTCAGCACGCCCTCAAGGCGCGCGCAAAGGCGAATGGCTTCAAGGGTGCCATCGTTCGGCAGGCCGTATTCGGGGTAGGCGTAGCGGGTGTCGAGCACCACGTCTTCAGCGGTGATGTCGCGACCCAGTTCCACCAGTTTTGCAGTGTTCTGGGCAATGCGCAGGACCTGCTCGCGGGTTTTGTCCGGCTTGGCCGAGGCGTCGATACCGATCACCCGCTGCGCACGGCCATCGGCAGCGAAGCCGACCAGCATCCCGGCATGTGTGCTGCCCGTCACCGAGCAGACCACGATGTAGTCGAATTTGAAGCCCAGTTCTTCTTCCTGTTGACGAACTTCATCGGCAAAACGCACAAATCCCAGGCCGCCATAAGGGTGTTCCGAGCAACCTGCCGGAATCGGAAACGGTTTGCCACCGCTCTCCACGACATCGGCCATGGCCTTTTCCCAGCTCGGGCGGATGCCTATGTCAAAGCCTGCCGAGTCCAGGCGTACGTCGGCGCCCATGATGCGCGACATCTCGATATTGCCGACCCGGTCATACAGGGCGTCCGAGTAGTTGACCCAGTTTTCCTGAACCAGCACGCATTTCATGCCCAGATGCGCCGCCACAGCCGCCACTTGACGCGTCTGATTGGACTGGATGCCGCCGATCGATACCAGAGTGTCATAGCCGCCTTCGAGGGCTTCCGGCACCAGGTATTCCAGTTTGCGAGTCTTGTTACCGCCAAATGCCAGGCCGCTGTTGCAATCTTCGCGTTTGGCATACAACTCGACCTTGCCGCCCAGATGCTCGCTCAAGCGTTTCAGGGGAGTAATGGGCGAGGGGCCGAAGGTCAGAGGGTAGCGCTTGAACTTGCTCAGGTTCATATCGGGTCTCCATTGATAAGTTGATCCGGGCGTTGAAGGTGGGTCTCGATGTCTTTATCGCGCTGCCCGGCATGGCTCCCATCATAGAAAATAGGCGCATTATCGTGGTTGCAAATAATTGTCTATCTACAAAACAAACGTTAGTCTGAACTGAATCAAACAAACTTTTAGTGTGTGAATTTAATGATGAAAGCAATAAATGAACGCGCTCGAAAGTCCGGAATCGACGTGGCCCCGCTGCTGGACAGGATTGACCGGGCCATTCTCAAGACCCTGCAGCGCGACGCGTCCATTTCCAATGTGGCACTTGCCGAAAAGGTCAAACTGAGTCCGCCTGCATGCTTGCGGCGTGTCGAGCGGCTGAAAGAGGCGGGTGTGATCAAGGGCGTGGTGGCGCTGCTCAATGGCGATGTTCTGGATGCAGGCATGGTGGTGCTGATCGGGGTCGTACTGGACCGCTCGACGCCGGACTCATTCGCGCAATTCGAAGCCGCCGCGCAGAAGGTTTCCGGCTGCATGGAGTTTCATGTCGTCACCGGCGAGTTCGACTACTTCATGTTGCTGCGCACCAAGGACAGTCAGAGCTTCAACCGCCTGCACGCCGAACAGTTGCTGTACTTGCCCGGTGTCAGACAGATTCGGTCGTTCATGGGGTTGCGCCAGGTGGTGTCGACCACTCAGTTGCACATCTGAAGAGTTCGGCGTGGCCTGTCTGGTGCTTGCAGCGTCAAACGTTCACGCCTGATGAAGGTCAGAGTTGTTGGCCGCCACACGGTTGACCCTGGCGCGTGGTTCACCAAGCGCCGTTTGCTTTTTTACTTGCTCAAGGATTTTCATTTTGGCTGCTGGAAGCTTGCTTACCCTGCTTGACGATATTGCGACCCTGCTCGATGACGTGGCGCTGGCCACCAAAAAAACCGCGGGTGTGCTGGGTGATGATCTGGCACTCAATGCCCAACAGGTCACCGGTGTTTCAGCGGATCGTGAATTGCCGGTTGTCTGGGCTGTGGCCAAAGGTTCGCTGCTCAACAAGGCCATTCTGGTTCCTGCAGCGTTGCTGATCAGCGCTTTCGTACCCTGGGCGATTCTGCCTTTGCTGATGATTGGCGGTGCGTTCCTGTGTTTCGAAGGCTTCGAGAAAATCGCCCATAAATGGCTGCATCCAGACACCGGCGAAGAGCACGACCAGCGCAAGCAGGCGACCACGGATGCATCGGTGGACATGGTCGCGTTCGAAAAAGAGCGCATCAAGGGCGCGATTCGTACGGACTTCATTCTTTCGGCGGAAATTATCGTTCTGGCGCTGGGCGTGGTGTCGGCCAGACCGTTCATGGATCAGGTCGGCGTGCTGGTTATCGTCGCGGTACTGATTACCGTGGGTGTCTATGGCCTTGTGGCGGGTATCGTCAAGCTGGACGATCTGGGCCTGCACCTGAAAAAGACGGCAAGTTCTGCGGCACAGAACATCGGTGGCGCTTTGCTGTGGCTGGCACCGGTCTTGATGAAAGTGCTGTCGATCGTCGGTACTGCAGCCATGTTCATGGTCGGCGGCGGGATTCTGGTCCACGGTTTGCCATTCGCTCATCATTGGGTCGAAGGCGTGACTGAAGCGGCGGCGGGTGCCGTGGGTGGTCTGTCGATGATTGTTCCGACCCTGATCGATGCGGTCGCGGGAATCATTGCCGGAGCGGTGCTGGTGCTGGTGGTGACGTTGATTGGCAAGGTCTGGAAAACCGCCAGGGAGTGAGTGAAGGCGGACGTCGCGCAGAGGCTTCAGAAATGCATTCCCGCGCTGGGCGCGGGAACGAGAGTCACAACCGGGGCGTTTAGAAGAACACCTTCACGAGCAAGCTCGCGGTGTTCTGGTCGGTGTCGAAGGCGCTGCTGTCCTTGATGCCGTATTTGTTGGTCCAGTAATCGTATTCGATACCGACGTACAGCTGACGCTCCGGGTAGTTCAGCGCCTTGCCCAGGTCATATTTGATCTGCGGGTTGAAGTGCAGGTTGGAGTGGTAAGTGCCACGCGACGTCTTGTCGTTGTCCACCACCCAGTCCATGAACCCGTCGATCAGCACATCGGATTTACCCGCAGGAATGGTGTAGGACCAGACCGGGGTGATCTGCCAGACGCCATCGCCCGGACGGTTGCCTTCGGTCTGACGCTGGTAGAAGTTGAGCTGGAAGTAATCGAAGCCCGGAATCTTCAAATCGAACGCCGGGCCGATCAGGTACGACTCGTTATCGCCTTCGCCGAACTCGTAAGTTGCAGCGATCAGCACATCGGTGATCGGGCCGAACTCGAACTTCTGGCCAGTTATCTTGCCCAGCGACAGGCGGGGCGAGAATTCACCGTAATAGGTATTGTCACCGGCGGTCGCATCTTTCTTGCCGTTGTAGAAGATCTTGTCGACGAAGAAGAAGTTGTCGCCGTACTTCCAGCTGTCAGCATGTTCAAAGGTGAACGTCTGCTGGTTTTCCGGATTGACCGCAAAGTCCCGCCCGTTGAGGTAGGTCAGGCTGTTGCTCTGCCACTGGAAAATATCCCCGGCCATGGCTGGCGCGGCGGCCAGCAGACTGCTGGCCAGTAATACGCTGGAAAACGTACGGTTCATTCGGTGAGCCCCTTGAGATAGATCGTGATTTTTTCAGACCGGCGTTCTCTGAGTGACGCCTTGTCTGTGGTTGCAGTAATTTGTCTGTCTGGTCAGCTTTGTGTTGTTAGCAAGAGCTGCGCCAATCAATGAAAAAAGTTCAAGTAATCCTCAAACCGGCACTAACGTGTCGGTTTCAAGTCATTTTTCCGGGTCGAGAGAGTCCTGACTGCTCAGTCAGCTAGTTGGCTGTCAGGTCAGATTCAACGTACGGGGGAATGGGGGTCCGGTTTTGCAGCGGCGGCGGAGGATACTGACTCGCGCTGCCGGGCTCAAGTGCTCCAGCGCAGGGCGTCTGGAGCGAAAGTGGGGCGCGGCGCTGCCTTTATCAGTTGATAGGTGCGCCCTGATCGATCCATGCTCCGACCCGTTCGCGCTCCTGCTGGGTCATCTGGGTGATATTGCCCAGCGGCATGATCGGCGAAGTGACGGCCTGCGTCTTGATGCGCTGGGCCTGTTGCCGGATCTGTTCCGGCGTATCGAACATCACCCCCGCAGGCGCAACGCTGAACAGCTGGCTGGTCGGCGTGGCCGAGTGGCACACCGTGCAGCGATGCTGGATCACTTCGTACACTTTGGCGAAGTCCGCACCGCTGTCGGCAGGCTTTGCCTCGACCGGTGCAACTGCGGGTGCCAAGGGCTTTTCATCGGCCCGATGGCCACCGACTGCCGTGCCGGGCAGCGGTTGATAAACGATTTTTGCCGGTGGTTGCGCAGGGCCGGTGACATACGCCAGGCAGAGCATGCCCAGCGCGGCGACCGGCAGGGTCCAGGCGAATCGATGGCTGTCATGCCGCGTATTGAAATAGTGGCGTACCAACACCGCCAGGAGGGCGATGCCCGCCAGAATCAGCCAGTTGTATTCACTGCCGTAAGTGCTCGGAAAGTGGTTGCTGATCATGATGAACAGCACAGGCAGGGTGAAGTAGTTGTTGTGCCGCGAACGCAGCAGGCCCTTTGCTGGGAGGCTCGGGTCCGGCGTGCGGTTCTCGGCGATGGCGGCGACCAGCGCTCGCTGGGCCGGCATGATGATGCGGAAGACGTTGCCGACCATGATGGTGCCCATGATCGCGCCCACGTGCAGGTACGCACCACGACCGCTGAACACCTTGCTGAACCCGTAAGCCGCCGCGACCAGCAACAGGAAAAGAATCAGGCCCAGCAGTGCAGGGCGCTTACCCAGCGGCGAGTCGCACAGGAAGCTGTAGATGAACCAGCCGACAAACAGCGAACCCAGGCCGATGTGCACACCTTCTGCACCGCTCAGGCTGCTGCCCGGTGCCAGCAGGTACAGCGTCGGGTTGGCGTAGAACACCACACACAACAGCGCGACGCCCGACAGCCAGGTGGAATAGGCTTCCCATTTGAACCAGTGCAGGTTCTCCGGCATGGTCGGTGGCGCGAGCTTGTACTTCTCCAGGTGGTAAATACCGCCACCGTGGATGGCCCACAAGTCCCCCGACAACCCGTCACGCGGATTGCTGCGGTTGAGGTTGTTCTCCAGCCAGACGAAGTAGAACGATGCGCCGATCCAGGCGACGCCCACGATCATGTGAATCCAGCGCACGCCCAGATTCAGCCATTCCATCATATGTGCCAGCACGGTTTTTACCCTTCCAGTGGGTGGGGGTCGAGAACCAGCAACTGGCTCTCGGCAAAGTAATGCTCGTCGCAGTTGTTGCCTTCGCCACTGC
Organism: Pseudomonas caricapapayae; assembly: GCF_001400735.1. Classification (GTDB taxonomy): domain Bacteria; phylum Pseudomonadota; class Gammaproteobacteria; order Pseudomonadales; family Pseudomonadaceae; genus Aquipseudomonas; species Aquipseudomonas caricapapayae. Next base: position 86,214 of record NZ_LJPW01000041.1, on the reverse strand, counting down.
GGTCAACCACCAGAAAGTCATCCTGCTTTTCTATCGTCAGCACCGGGTGGTGCCAGACGCCGCGGTGGTAATTGATACCCTGCCTGCCGTTGGAGACAAAGGCGCGGGTCAGCGCTGATTCGGGCGCATCGCCAACGGGCGCGACCACGATCAGAAAAGGGTTACCGAGCAGCGGAATGAATGCCTGGCTGCCCAGCGGGTGCCGCTCCAGCATGCCAATGGTCAACGGCATCTGCAGCGCCTCGGCGCGGAAGATGCTGATGATCGCCTTGTCGTCCGGGTGCGCGGTCTGCACGTCAGCCAGACGATGAAAGCGCATGGTCGAGCCGTTATTGATCATGAAGTGATCGCTGCCGTCGGTTTCGATCACATCACCGAATGGCGCAAAGGCTTCCTTGGTCAGTGGCTCGATTATCAGTGTGCGCATGCGGGTTCTTCTTCAATGGTTTTGAGGGTGGGTCGTTTGCACATTCGTATTGATGACTATCGCCAGCGCTCCGCGTTGACATGCATTTCGTCACGCTCTGCGTCACAACTCTGCGCCGCGCCACACAATCAGGACTGGACGCAGAGCCTCCGGAAATGCATTCCCACGCGGAGCGTGGGAACGATAGCCCGTTGCCTTGCGGCGCGTTGTTATCTGGCCACCTTGCCCAGCACTCGCAGGCGGCTCACGCCACCGTCCGGGAAAACGTTCAGGCGGATATGGGTGATCGGGCCGATGGCGTTGATCTGCTCGACGAACTCGTGTTCGGCATGCATGGTCAGCTTCTGGCTGGGCAGCAACTCGCGCCAGAACAGGCTCTGGGTTTCGATCTGACTGTCGGTGCCGCCCTTGACGAAAGCGCCCTGAATCGAACAGCTGTCCGGGTAGTTGCCCTTGAAGTGCAGCGTATCGACGATGACTTTCTCGACCTCGCCCTTGTGACCCAGCGCCACGATCACCCAGTCGTTGCCCGGTGTACGACGGCGGGCTGTCTCCCAGCCGTCGCCCATATTCACGCCCCGGCCAGGATTGAGGATGTTGCTCATGCTGCCGTAGTGTTCGTCCGAGCAGGCAACCGATCGGCCGCCGTTGAGTGCCGCGACCAGGTCGATCTGCTCGTCTTCGCTGACTTTCGACCAGTCGCGATGCGGCACGCCATAGACCCGCAGACGCGCGACACCGCCGTCGGGGTAGATGTTGAAGCGCAGATGGCTGAACGCCTGATCGTGATGGATCTCGTGGTAATGATGGCTGTTGCCCTGCAATTCCACGGACGGCAGAACCTCAGTCCAGGCGGTGTTTTCATCCGGCTCGCCGGAAGCCAGGAAGCACGCTTCCAGCGACGCGGACGGCGGGAAGTTACCGGTGAAGAACGAGGTGTCGATGTCCACACCCTTGATCGTTCCCGCCACACCGAGGCGAATCACTGCGCTGTCGTACCCTTCGAAACGCTTGCGGCGCGACTCCCAGCCGTCCATCCACTTGCCGTTGTCGTCGAACACGCCTTCTTTCCAGACCGCCGGGGTCGGCTGGAACAGCCGGTTGGCGTCGGCGAACCAGTCATCGGTGACCGAAAGGATTTTGGTGCCCAGGCGTGCGTCGGCCAGGTTCACGAACTTCTCGAACGGTGCGGCGTAAACTTTCATGCTTCTTGTCTGCCTTCTGAACAGGTGGATAACGGCGACGCTCAAAGCGCCTGTAGACGAAACAGTGCGATTTTGTTGATCTCGGCCAAGGCGCAAGCGAACTCGGCCTCGGGCGAGTGATGGATGCGTTGCTCGAACGCCGCCAGAATTTTATGTCTGTCGCTGCCCTTGACCGCCATGATGAACGGAAAGCCGAAACGCGCCTTGTAAGCCTCGTTCAACTCGGTGAAACGCTGAAACTCTTCAGGCGTGCAGTGGTGGATACCGGCGCCGGCCTGTTCATCGGTACTGGCCTGAGTCAGCTCACCCTGAACGGCGGCCTTGCCGGCCAGGTCCGGGTGAGCGTTGATCAGCGCCAGTTGTTGTGCGTGGGTGGCCCCGAGCAGAATTCTGCTCATGCGGGCGTGCAGGGCCTCGACCTGATCCAGCTCATGGCTTGTGCCCTGATCGAATACCTGTTGCGCGACCCACGGCGAATGCTCATAGATGTCGGCAAAGGCTGCGACGAATGCATCCCTGTCCAGGCTCGAGGGCGTCAGCTTCTGAAACGTGCTCATTGTGCCGCCTTGCCGGTAAACGGATGTTCAGTGTGCCAGTGGCGGGCGATATCGACACGTCGAGTGAACCACACCTGCTCATGGCCTTTGGCGTACTCAATGAAACGCTTGAGTGCGGCAAGGCGGGCAGGGCGCCCGATCAGGCGGCAATGCAGGCCGATGGAAAGCATCTTGGGTGCGTCTTCGCCCTCCGCATACAGCACGTCGAAAGCGTCTTTGAGGTATTGAAAGAATTGCTCGCCGTTGTTGAAGCCCTGCACCTGGGTGAAGCGCATGTCGTTGGTGTCCAGCGTGTAGGGGATGACCAGATGCGGCTTGCCGGTCGGGTTGTTCGGCTCCCAGTACGGCAGGTCGTCGTCATAGGTGTCGCAATCGTAGAGAAAACCGCCTTCCTCCATCACCAGACGCCGGGTGTTGGGGCCGGTACGACCGGTGTACCAGCCCAGCGGCCGTTCGCCGCTGATCTCGGTGAGGATCTGGATCGCCTGGCGCATGTGCTCACGCTCCTGGGCTTCGTCCATGTTCTGGTAGTCGATCCAGCGATAGCCGTGGCTGCAGATCTCGTGACCTTCGGTGACCATGGCGCGGATCACATCCGGATGACGCTGGGCGGCCATGGCCACGGCGAAGACAGTCAGAGGAATATCGAACTGCCTGAACAGCTTGAGAATGCGCCATACACCGGCACGGCTGCCGTACTCGTACAGAGACTCCATGCTCATGTTGCGCTGGCCCTGCAATGGCTGCGCAGCCACCATCTCGGACAGAAACGCCTCTGATTCCCTGTCGCCATGCAGGATATTGCGCTCGCCACCTTCCTCGTAGTTCAGCACGAAGGACAGGGCAATGCGCGCATCACCCGGCCAGCGTGGATGAGGCGGGTTGTTGCCGTAACCGATCAGGTCGCGTGGATAGTCAGCGCTCACTGCAAGCTTCCTTTTGTGCGTAATGTGCAATAGACAGGTGCGGTGCAGATGGCGAAGCCGGCACTGCAAAGCGAAGATTGTATACAATTTTATTTTCAGCTTGTAACCCTGGCTGGTAACCCTGTAGGTTTCCTCGCTGAAGTGCATTGGTACACGCAAAGCAAGCAAGAAACCTGCCTGAGTAGTCAGATAATCAGAAAAAATCTGATATTTTTCCTCTGCTTCCCTTCGTTTCAGTCAATTGAATGCCCGAAGAGCCGCGCAGGGATCGACTGTCGCTCAGCGAAGACTTTATTGTGTACAGGTTTTTTCAAAAGTGTCTTAATCGGTTGCAGTCGCACGGCACAGAGCACTCCATTGGTGCACTGTTTCAAGATCGCTGAGGGTGAGGAGTGAAGTTTTGGGGAAATTGACCACACACGTACTGGATTCCGCCCACGGTTGCCCAGGCAGTGCCATCCGCATTGAGTTGTATCGTGTCGAAGATCAGCAACTGCTGCACCTTGTCAGCGCGGTCACCAACAGCGACGGACGCTGCGATGCGCCTTTATTGCAAGGTGACACGTATCGCTCCGGCGTCTATCAACTGCACTTCAAGGCCGGCGATTACTACCGCGCACGCGGTGTGGTCCTGAACGAGCCAGCTTTTCTGGATGAGGTGGTGCTGCGCTTCGGCATTGATGCAGGTCAGGAGCACTTTCACGTGCCGCTGTTAATCTCGCCATACAGCTACTCGACGTACCGGGGCAGCTGAATACCTCTTGCCCGCCCCACACTGCGGGCTTTTTTTTGCGCGCGTTTGCGGTTTTGCCCTGTGTACAATGCGTCCGTCCCGACGCCGTAACCCACCTGCGCACGAGTGCCCATGAACGACCAGTCCCTGCCTCTCAAGAAACAGCCGCGCAGCGCCAGCCGCAGCGTTACTCAGGACGATATCGTTTACGAGCATGTTTTCGATGCCATTCTGGAGCAGCGGCTGGCACCTGGTACCAAATTGAGCGAGGAGGCGCTGGGCGAGATTTTTGGTGTCAGCCGCACCATCATTCGTCGCGCCTTGTCGCGGCTCGGGCATGAGGGCGTCGTATTATTGCGCCCCAACCGGGGGGCCGTGGTCGCCAGCCCCAGCGTTGAAGAGGCGCGTCAGGTGTTTTTTGCCCGGCGCATGGTCGAGAAGGCAATCACTGAACTGGCGGTCGAGCACGCCACTGAAGAGCAACTGGCCGACCTGCGTCAACTGGTCAGCGATGAGCGCGACAGCTTTGCCCGTGGTGACCGTGGCGCAGGTATCCGCCTGTCCGGAGAGTTTCATCTGCAACTGGCCGTAGCCGCCAGAAATGCGCCGCTGATCAGCTTCCAGCGCAGCCTGGTGTCGCAGACGTCATTGATCATCGCCCAGTATGAATCCGGCAACCGCACGCATTGTTCCTACGACGAACACGCCCGCTTGATCGACGCCATCGAGTCGCGTAATACAGCGCTGGCCGTCGACCTGATGATGCACCACATGGACCACATCGACAGCAAACTCAACCTCGACGAAGACAGTGCCTCGGATGATTTGCAGGCAGTGTTTTCACATGTCATGAGCAGGAAAAAGCCGGGGCGTTGAGGCTGCACGGATAGTTTAACTATCGTGAATGCCTATCGTGCGACGCCCCCATTGTCATGCCGTTCCGAACGGTTCACGCCCTCTTGCGACAGAGCGTCGCGAGCCGCATCCCCAGGCTGGAACGTGAGGGTCGAGAGCTGTGCAGGAACGCAGGTTCAACCACGCTCATGCACCAACCGTCCACCCGACCAGGTTTGTTTCACGGTCCGGTCATCGCCGATCGTCATCAGCACAAACAGGATTTCTTCGATGCCTTTGGCCTGCTTCAATCGGTACGACAGCAGCGGGGTGGCGTTGTAGTCGAGCACCAGAAAGTCAGCCTCGTTGCCAGGCTTGAGGCTGCCGACCTTGTCTTCCAGCCGCAGTGCCCGTGCACCGCCCAATGTCGCCAGATACAGTGACTTGAACGGGCTGAGCCGCGCACCCTGCATTTGCATGACCTTGTAGGCTTCGTTCAAGGTTTGCAGGATCGAAAAACTGGTGCCGCCGCCTACGTCGGTGCCCAGGCCGACATTGATCTTGTGCTTTTCGGCCATCGGCAGGTTGAACAGGCCGCTGCCCAGAAACAGGTTGGACGTCGGGCAGAAGGCAATCGCCGAGCCGGTCTGCGCCAGTCGCGCACATTGCTCGTCGCACAGGTGCACGCCATGGGCGAATACCGAGCGCTCGCCGAGCAGGTTGAAGTGATCGTAGACGTCCAGGTAGTGCTCGCGCTCCGGGAACAACCCCTTGACCCACTCGATTTCCTGAAGGTTTTCGCTAAGGTGGGTCTGCATGTACAGGCCAGGGTATTCGGTGAGCAGCTGCCCGGCGAGGCGCAGCTGTGCCGGGCTGCTGGTCGGTGCAAAACGTGGCGTTACGGCATAACTCAAGCGGCCCTTGCCATGCCAGCGCTCGATCAACGCCTTGCTGTCGGCATAGCCGGATTCCGGCGTGTCGACCAGATAATCCGGCGCGTTGCGGTCCATCATCACCTTGCCGGCGATCATGCGCAGATCAAGCGCCTGCGCCGCACTGAAAAAAGCTTCGACCGACTCCTTATGCACACTGCCGAAGACCAGTGCTGTGGTCGTACCGTTGCGCAACAGCTCCTTGATGAAGATGTCCGCCACTTGCGCCGAATGCTCAGGGTCGGCGAACTGGCTTTCGCAGGGGAAGGTGTAAGTGTTGAGCCAGTCCAGCAGCTGTTCGCCGTAGGCACCGATCATGCCGGTCTGCGGCAAGTGGATATGGGTGTCAATGAAGCCCGGGGTGATCAGGGCGTCTGGATACTCGATCAGCTCGACGTCGTTGTCGAGGCTGTCGAGCAGATCGGCAGCAGGGCCCACCGACACGATTTTGCCGTCCTCGACCAGCAGCAGGCCGTCGGCGAAATACTCATAAGAAGCATCGACCTCCCGCTCGGCGGGGTCGGCGATGCTATGAACGATGGCGGCGCGGTAGGCTGTACGGCGGGAAACTGAACTCATGGGACTCTCGTTGGGACTGACTGCGGCCATTGCGACTGGCTGCGGCGCGATGCGGGCAGCAGTCTGGCGATAGGTTCGGCATTGGCGCTGTGCTGGCCAAAACTGACATTGTAAGTGGCGATTATTTCGGCTGCGATGGACACTGCGATTTCAATGGGCAGCTTGCCTTTGACTTCTGCCAGCCCCATCGGGCAGCGCATGCGTTGCAGCAGGCTGGCGTCGAAACCGCGTTCCAGCAAGCGGTGTTCGAACTTGACGCGTTTGGTTTTCGAGCCGATCAGCCCGAAATAGCCGAAGTCGCCACGCTTGAGGATGGCGGCGGTCAGTTCCAGATCAAGTTGATGGTTGTGGGTCATGACGATGCAATAAGTGCCGACGGGCAGTTGCGCGACTTCGTCGACCGGCTCGTCAGTGACGACTTTCAACACGCCCTCGGGCATCGACGCTGGGAATTCATTGTCACGGCCGTCGATCCAGCGCACCCGGCAGGGCAGGCTGGCCAGCAGCGGCACCAGCGCACGACCGACATGACCGGCACCGAACACCGCGATCTGTGCGACAGGCTCGCCCATCGGTTCGAACAGCAGCACATTCACGCCGCCGCAGCACTGGCCCAGACTCGCGCCCAGGTTGAAGCGCTCCAGCCGCGTCTGCCGGGAGCCGCTGGCAAGCATCTCGCGGGCGATTTCCATGGCTTTGTATTCCAGATGGCCGCCGCCGATGGTGTCATGGATGCGTTCGGCACAGACCACCATCTTTGAGCCGGCGTTGCGCGGCGTCGAGCCCAGTTCCTCGATAATGGTCACCAGGATGCCGGGTTCTCCACGGGCCTGTAGCTCGGCCAGGGCGCTGATCCAGTTGTTCATTTCTGCTCCCTGTCGGCATCGTTGCCAACGGACGCCTTCGCAAGCAAGCCCGCTCCCACAGTGGGAAGTGCAACTACAACCGGCTCGGCGCGCGCGCTCGATGCGCAACGCGCAGCGCTGTTCCGACGCATCTGCTCACAGCCCCACAACACTTTTTCCGGTGTCGCCGGGGCGTCGATATCGGGCTGATGACGGTAGTCACCCAGGCTCGCCACGGCATCCTTGATGGCGCACCACGCGGCGATGCCGAGCATGAACGGCGGCTCGCCCACAGCCTTGGAGTGGAACACGGTGTCTTCCGGGTTCTTGCGGTTTTCCACCAGCTTGATACGCATATCGAGCGGCATGTCTGCCACCGCCGGGATCTTGTAGGACGCCGGACCACTGGTCATCAGTTTGCCCTTGTCGTTCCATACCAGTTCCTCGGTGGTCAACCAGCCTGCGCCCTGAATGTAGCCGCCTTCGACCTGACCGATGTCGATGGCCGGGTTCAGCGAGGCACCGACATCGTGCAGGATGTCAGTACGCAACATTTTGTATTCGCCTGTCAGGGTATCGACGATGACCTCGACGCAGGCCGCGCCAAACGCGTAGTAATAGAACGGTCGGCCACGCGCCTGACTGCGGTCGTAGAAGATCTTCGGCGTCTTGTAATAACCCGTGCTGGACAGTGACACCTGCCCCATCCACGCCAGTTGTGCCAACTCGGCGAAAGGCAGAAACCTGTCGCCGATCCGCACGTGACCGTTACGGAACTCGACGTCTGTTTGCGCCACCTGATAGTGCCGGGCGGCAAACTCCACCAGCCGCTGCTTGAGGATTTCGGCGGCATTCTGGGCGGCCTTGCCGTTCAGGTCGGTGCCGCTGGAGGCCGCCGTGGGCGAGGTGTTCGGCACCTTGTCGGTGTTGGTGGCAGTGATCTGGATACGGTCGATGTCCACCTGAAACACTTCGGCCACGACCTGCGCGACTTTGGTGTTCAAACCCTGGCCCATCTCGGTGCCGCCGTGGTTCAGGTGGATGCTGCCGTCGGTGTAGATGTGGATCAGCGCCCCTGCCTGATTGAGGAAGCTGGCGGTAAAGGATATGCCGAATTTGACCGGCGTGAGTGCCAGGCCTTTTTTCAGAATCGGGCTGCTTGCGTTGAACGCACGAATGGCTTCGCGGCGTTCGGCATATTGACTGCTCTGCTCCAGGTCGGCGGTCATCTCTTCCAGCAGGTTGTGTTCGACTGTCTGGTAATAGTGCGTGACGTTACGCTCGGTCTTGCCGTAATAGTTGGCTTTGCGCACTGCCAGCGGGTCTTTGCCGAGGAAGCGAGCGATGCAGTCCATGACCTCTTCGATGGCGACCATGCCTTGCGGGCCGCCAAAGCCCCGGTAGGCCGTGTTGGAAGCCGTGTGTGTCTTGCAGCGATGGCCGTTGACGGTGGCTTCGCCCAGATAATAGGCGTTGTCGGCGTGGAACATGGCGCGGTCGACGATGGACGCCGAGAGGTCCGGCGAATAGCCACAGTTGCCGGCCAGATCCAGCTGTATGCCCTGCAAGCGACCGTCGTCGTCGAAGCCCACGTCGTACTCGATGTAGAACGGGTGGCGTTTGCCGGTCATCTGCATGTCTTCGAAGCGTTGCAGGCGCATCTTGGTGGGCTGGCCGGTGAGTCGGGCAATAACGGCGCACAGGCATGCCGGGCTGGCCGCCTGGGTCTCCTTGCCGCCAAAACCGCCGCCCATGCGGCGCATGTCGACCACGATCCGGTTCATCGGCACGCCCAGTACCTCGGCCACCAGCTTCTGGATTTCCGTGGGGTTCTGGGTCGAGCAATAGACGATCATGCCGCCGTCTTCGGTCGGCATCACCGAGGATATCTGCGTTTCCAGATAAAAATGTTCCTGGCCGCCGATGTGCAGATTGCCCTGCAAGCGGTGCGTGGCACGTTGCAGAGCCGCCGCTGAATCACCACGCTTGTGCGTGTGGCTGTCGAGCACGAAGTGTTTCTGCCGCAGCGCCTGAACCACATCCAGCACCGGCTCCAGGTCTTCGTATTCGATGATCGCTGCCATTGCCGCCTGTCGTGCGACATCCAGATCACGCGCGGCCACGGCGAGCACCGGCTGGCCGACGAATTCAACCGTGTCGATGGCCAGCAGCGGGTCGCCGGGCAGCAGCGGACCGATGTCTTTCAGCCCTGGAATATCCTCATGGGTAATCGCAATGCGTACGCCGTCGAAAGCATGGCAGGGTGTGGTGTCAATGCTGATGATTCGCGCGTGGGCACGGTCGGACAGACGTGCGTACACATGCAACTGATTGGGAAACTCCAGGCGGTCATCGATATACACCGCCTCGCCGGATACGTGCTTGTCGGCGCTGTCGTGCTTGACGCTGCGGCCAACGCCAGTGCTCAGACCTTGCTGAAACACGGCAAGCATTTCGGCCTGGGTCATGGATGGGGAATGTTCAGACATAGTCAGTCACCCGCGTTGCAACGGCAGGCGTCTGCAGTTCGATGAAATACTTGCGCAGCAGGTTCTGTGCGCTCAACAGGCGGTACTCCTTGCTGGCACGGAAGTCCGACAGCGGTGTGAAATCTTCGCTCAAAGCGGCGCAAGCCTGCTCCACGGTTGCGTGGCTCCATGACTGCCCGATCAAGGCCTTTTCGCAGGCCTTTGCGCGCTTGGGAATCGCCGCCATGCCACCGAACGCTATGCGCGCCTCGCGGATCACACCGTCTTCCATTCTCAGGCGAAAAGCCGCACAAACCGCCGAGATATCGTCATCCAGCCGTTTGGAGATTTTATAGGCCCGAAAGGTCTGCCGAGGGTCGGCAGTGGGTACGATGATCTTTTCGATGAACTCGCTTTCCTGACGGGCCGTGACTTTGTAATCGATGAAATAGTCTTCCAGCGCCAGGGTGCGCTGGCGGTTGCCCTTGCGCAGCACGACCTGCGCACCAAGGGCGATCAGCAGAGGCGGGGAGTCGCCGATGGGGGAAGCGTTGCCGATATTGCCCCCCAGCGTGCCCTGATTGCGGATCTGCAGCGAGGCGAAGCGCTGCAATAACTCGCCGAAGTCCGGGTATTCGGTGTTTAGCGCTGCGTAGCAATCGGTCAACGGGGTTGCCGCACCGATCTCCAGACGGTCGTCGAAACGGGCCACGCCCTTCATCTCGTCGATGTGGCCGACGTAAATCATGACGGGCAATGGCTTGTGGAACTGGGTGACTTCCAGCGCCAGATCGGTGCCGCCTGCCAGCAAACGGGCCTGCGGATACCTGCCATACAGGTCCGCCAGATCAACCACCGTCAGCGGAATGAAACAGCTTTTTTCACCGTCACTCAGCTCGCCTGGCGTGTGTGGAGCAATTGCACGCAGCCGCTCGACGGTCTGAGCCTGACGCAGATCGAACTGATCGGGCAGGCGCTGGCGGCAAGATTGCTCGGCAGCAGCCAGAATAGGGCGGTAACCGGTGCAGCGGCACAGATTACCCGCAAGGGCTTCATGGGTTTGATGCGCGTCGGCGTCGCTGCTGTTCTTTTGCAGGGCAAAAAGCGACATGACAAAGCCCGGCGTACAGAAGCCACATTGCGAGCCGTGACACTCGACCATTGCCTTTTGCACACTGTGCAACTGGCCCTGATGCTTGAGGTCCTCGACGCTGATCAATTGCTTGCCGTGCAGGGAAGCCATGAAGGTCAGGCAAGAATTGAGGCTGCGATAACGCAGCGTCTGCTTGCCGGTAACGTCATTGTGCAACTCGCCGACGACGACGGTGCAGGCACCACAGTCACCGCTGGCGCAACCTTCCTTGGTACCGGGCTTGTGTGCCTGCTCACGCAGGTAGGTCAGCACGGTCATATTCGGATTCAGGCTGCGCTCGGTTTTTAGCTCTTGGTTCAAAAGGAACTGAATCACGGCGCAAATCCCTCACATTTATTGTCATCAGACATGTCGATGAATCTATCAGCTCTGCTTATTGGGTCAATTTGTTTCTGACTTGAGAGTCAGGAAATTGAGTTTTTCAGCAATCTGCCGATCAAAGACCCCTGGTCCCTGGATCGCCCATACGGGTGAATTCAAGGTTTTGCGTATTTCGTGCCAGTTTCCGCGTTTATGGCCCTGCGCCATCCATGCAGGTTGCGATACACTCCGCGGCTTGCATGCAGAACTGGTTTTTTTGAAGGATAGTCATGACGTTCAAGGCCCCGGACAGCCTCGCTGAGCAAATCGCTCATCATCTTGCCGAGCGGATCATTCGCGGTGAGCTTAAGCCTGGAGAGCGTATCCAGGAGCAGAAAGTCACGCAGGCGTTGAACGTCAGCCGTGGTTCCGTGCGCGAAGCATTATTGATTCTGGAACGCCGCCATCTGGTGGTGATCCTGCCGCGTCGGGGCGCACAGGTTACGGTGCTCAATGCGCATAACGTGACCAGTCTGTGCAGCCTGATGAGCGAGCTGTATATTCTGCTGGCCAATGCGGTGGTCGAACGCTGGAAGACCGAGGCGGATCTCGCGCCGTTCGTGCAGATCCAGCAGCGTCTGCAGGCCAGTTTCGAACAGCAGGACGCCAAGGCCTTTGTCGAAGAGAGCTTCAATGTGATGCGCGCGGCCTATCCGTTCGCTAACAACCCGTACCTTGAAGAAACCGTCGAGAACCTGCAGCCCTCCATGAGCCGTAGCTATTTCCTGGCGCTCGAGCAGCGCAAGGCAGAGATGAGCGATTACCTGACGTTGTTCGGCGATCTGCTTGCCGCCGTGATCGCGCGTGATCTGCAGAAGACTCGCGTTGTGCTGGTCAGCTACTGTCAGCGCAGCTGTCAGCTTGTGCTGTCCGCTTTGGCAGCGGGCTGACCGCATGCGCCTGAAGTGCATCAAGCTGGCGGGGTTCAAATCTTTCGTCGACCCCACCACGGTGAACTTCCCCAGTAACATGGCGGCTGTTGTCGGTCCCAACGGTTGTGGCAAATCCAACATCATCGATGCGGTACGCTGGGTCATGGGCGAAAGCTCGGCCAAGAACCTGCGCGGCGAGTCGATGACCGACGTCATCTTCAATGGCTCCACCAGCCGCAAGCCGGTCAGCCAGGCGAGTATCGAGCTGGTCTTCGACAACTCCGATGGCACCCTGGTCGGCGAGTACGCGGCTTATGCGGAAATCTCGATTCGCCGCAAAGTGACGCGCGACAGCCAGAACAGCTACTACCTCAACGGCACCAAATGCCGCCGTCGCGATATCACCGATATCTTTCTCGGCACCGGCCTGGGGCCGCGCAGCTACTCGATCATCGAGCAGGGCATGATCTCCAAGCTGATCGAGGCCAAGCCTGAAGACCTGCGCAACTTTATCGAAGAAGCCGCCGGGATCTCCAAGTACAAGGAGCGGCGTCGGGAAACCGAAAACCGTATTCGCCGCACCCACGAAAATCTGGCACGTCTGACTGACTTGCGCGAAGAGCTCGAGCGTCAGCTGGAGCGTCTGCACCGGCAGGCTCAGGCCGCCGAGAAGTATCAGGAATACAAAGCCGAAGAACGGCAGTTGAAGGCGCAACTGTCGGCGCTGCGCTGGCAGGCTTTGAATGATCTGGTGGGTCAGCGCGAGGCCGTGATCGGCAATCAGGAAGTCGGTTTCGAGGCGCTGGTGGCAGATCAGCGCAGCGCCGATGCCAGTATCGAGAGGCTGCGCGACGGGCATCATGATCTGTCCGAACGCTTCAATCTGGTGCAGGGCCGTTTCTACTCGGTAGGCGGCGACATTGCCCGCGTCGAGCAAAGCATCCAGCACGGCCAGCAGCGCCTGCGCCAGTTGCAGGACGACCTGCGCGAAGCCGAACGCGCCCGCCAGGAAACCGAATCTCACCTTGGCCACGACACCACGCTACTCGCCACCCTCGGCGAAGAGCTGGAAATGCTTGAGCCCGAGCAGGAAATGACCAGCGCGGCCGCCGAGGAGTCGGCCGTTGCGCTGGAGGACGCCGAAGCGGCCATGCAGGGCTGGCAAGAGAAGTGGGACGTCTTCAATCAGCAATCTGCCGAGCCGCAGCGTCAGGCGCAGGTCCAGCAGTCGCGCATTCAGCAACTGGAACAGAGCATTGAACGACTGGCCGAGCGTCAGCGGCGCCTGGCCGAAGAGCGTCAGTTGCTGGCCGCCGACCCCGAAGATGCGGCCATTCTGGAGCTTGGTGAAGACCTTGCCGCCCGTGACATGACCCTCGAAGAGCTGCATCTGGGTGAAGAACAGGCGGTCGAGCGGCTGGAGCAATTGCGTGATGCGCTGCAACACGCCAGTCAGGCGCAACAGCAGGCGCAAGGCGAGCTGCAACGTCTCAATGGCCGGCTGGCCTCCCTGGAAGCGTTGCAACAGGCCGCACTCGACCCTGACACCGGCATTGCCGAATGGCTGCGCGATCAGCAATTGGCCGAGCGCCCGCGGCTGGCCGAAGGACTGAGTGTCGAAGCAGGCTGGGAACTGGCGGTGGAGACTGTGCTTGGCGCTGATTTGCAGGCCGTACTGGTGGATGACTTCGACGGGCTCGATCTGGCGAACTTCCAGCAAGGCGACCTGCGCCTGTTGAGCACCGGTACCGACACTGTGCGGATGCCGGGTAGCCTGCTGGAGAAGGTGGACAGTCCGGTTGATCTGTCGGCCTGGCTCGGTCAGGTGATTCCAGTCGGCGACCTGGACGAGGCGCTGGCACGACGCAAGCAACTCGGTGCCGGGCAAAGCCTTGTCAGTCGTGACGGTTACTGGGTAGGGCCGCACTTTCTGCGCGTACGACGCGCCAGCGAAGCGCAGAGCGGCGTGCTGGCCCGCGGGCAGGAGTTGCAACGGCTGGGGTTGGAACGTGATGAACGCGAAGCGACGCTGGCCACACTTGAAGAGCAGTTGCTGGTTTTGCGTGAGCAACAGTCGCAGCAGGAAGACGCTCGCGAACAACTGCGCCGTCGTGTGCAGGACGAAACCCGCCAGCAAAGTGAGCTGAAGGCGCAGTTGTCGGCCGTCAAGGTAAAGGTCGAGCAGTTGACCCTGCGTCGCTCCCGTCTGGACGAAGAGCTGGCCGAGCTGGGCGAACAACGTGCTGTCGAGCACGAGCACCTCGGCGAATCGCGCCTGCAGTTGCAGGATGCACTGGATGCGATGGCGCAGGATACCGAGCAGCGTGAGGTGCTCCAGGCCCAACGCGATGCGCTTCGCGAGCGTCTGGACCGAGTGCGCCAGGATGCGCGCCAGCACAAGGACCACAGCCATCAGTTGGCGGTACGCCTGGGGTCGCTCAAGGCGCAGTACGATTCGACGCGTCAGGCGCTGGAACGCCTGCGCATGCAGTCCGAAAGGCTTACCGAGAAGCGCGAGCAACTGAGCCTGAACCTGGAGGAGGGCGAGGCCCCCCTTGAAGAGTTGCGCCTCAAACTCGAAGAATTGCTTGAGCGGCGAATGGTGGTCGATGACGAAATGCGCATCGCCAAGAACGCGCTCGAAGACGCTGACCGCGAATTGCGTGAAGCCGAAAAGCGCCGCACTCAGGCCGAGCAGCAATCGCAGTTGTTGCGCGGCCAGCTGGAGCAGCAGCGCCTCGAATGGCAGGCGCTGACCGTGCGTCGCAAGGCTCTCCAGGATCAGTTGCATGAAGACGGCTACGATCTGCATGGCGTGCTCGCCACGCTGACTCCGGAGGCCAGCGAACAGGCTGCCGAACAGCAACTGGAAAGCATCGCCGGGCGTATTCAGCGTCTCGGGGCAATCAACCTCGCCGCCATCGACGAGTACCAGCAGCAATCCGAGCGCAAACGCTATCTGGATGAGCAGGATGCGGATCTGGTAGAAGCGCTCGACACGCTGGAAAACGTCATTCGCAAGATCGACAAGGAAACCCGGAACCGCTTCAAAGATACCTTCGATCAGATAAATAGCGGAATTCAGGCACTTTTCCCAAAAGTTTTCGGTGGTGGCTCTGCTTATTTGGAACTGACGGGCGAAGATTTACTCGATACAGGGGTGACAATCATGGCGCGTCCTCCCGGCAAGAAGAACAGCACCATTCATCTGCTGTCGGGCGGTGAAAAAGCCTTGACTGCACTGGCGCTGGTTTTTGCCATTTTCAAACTCAATCCTGCGCCGTTTTGCATGCTTGACGAGGTGGATGCGCCGCTGGATGACGCCAACGTGGGCCGTTATGCACGTTTGGTGAAAGAAATGTCACAAACTGTTCAGTTCATCTACATCACCCACAACAAGATCGCCATGGAAATGGCTGATCAATTGATGGGTGTAACGATGCACGAGCCCGGCTGTTCGCGGCTGGTAGCGGTGGATGTAGAGCAGGCGATGGCGCTGGTGGATGCCTGATTGAACGCTGGATCGACCGGGGAAATCGCTGCGCTAGGACCTGAAAATGTGACGGTTGTGCAATAGATGGCACTTTGGGCGGCGAAGAGACGTAACAGACGGTGTAAAGTTACCTTTGGTCGTGCTAGTTTAGTGACCACTTTTTATTTTCGCGTGGGCAAATTGCCAGTCAGAACATGGACTTGGCACCACGTATTAAAGGGGTTTAGGCCCTTATTTTCAGATTTCTTCATTAGAGGCACTGGATTACATGGAAATCGGTCTGCGCGAGTGGCTGATCGTCATCGGCATAATAGTCATTGCCGGTATTCTCTTTGATGGCTGGCGCCGTATGCGCGGCAGCAAGGGTAAATTGAAATTCAGGCTGGATCGAAGCTTCTCCAATCTTCCGGATGAGGAGGAAGCCACGACCGCCGAAGTGCTCGGGCCTCCCCGTGTGCTGGATACTCACAAGGAGCCGCAGCTCGACGAGCACGATCTGCCGTCGATGAGTGCAAGCCCGCGTGAAGGCAAGCGCAGCAACAGCGATAAACGCGGCAGCAGTGACAAGAAACGCAAGGACGAACCGCAGCAGGGTGATCTGAATCTGGACCTGGACGGACCGAGCCTGTTCACCGCGCGCGACGACGATTTCCCGGACGACAAGCCTGCCCAGCGCATTACTGAAGACAAGGACCTGCCTCCGGTCGAGGAAGTACTGGTCATCAGCGTGATCTCGCGCAGCGAAGGCGGGTTCAAGGGCCCGGCACTGCTGCAGAACATCCTGGAAAGCGGCCTGCGTTTTGGCGAGATGGATATTTTCCACCGCCACGAAAGCATGGCAGGCAACGGCGAAGTGCTGTTTTCGATGGCCAATGCGGTCAAGCCCGGCGTGTTCGACCTGGACGACATCGACCATTTCAGCACTCGTGCAGTCAGCTTCTTTCTTGGTTTGCCAGGCCCTCGTCATCCCAAGCAGGCATTTGACGTGATGGTTGCCGCAGCCCGCAAGCTGGCCCACGAGCTTGATGGCGAACTGAAGGATGACCAGCGCAGTGTCATGACTGCACAGACGATCGAGCACTACCGTCAGCGCATCGTTGAATTCGAGCGCCGAGCGTTGACCCAGCGTCGCGGTTAAGCGCTTTCTGGCGCAGATACCCGACGAAAAGCGCGCTCTGGCGTGCTTTTAAGCGGGGCGGGGCCGCAACAGAACAGAACCAACAGATGAGCAGCCCCGGCTGCTCTTTTGCTTTTTGAGAGAACACCGTATGAAGGCCGTTGAAACCCGAATCCTGGAACTGCGTGCAGAACTGGATGAGCATAACTATCGCTACCACGTTCTGGATGAGCCAAGCATTCCGGATGTCGAGTACGACCGCCTGTTTCACGAACTCAAGGCCCTCGAGGCAGAAAACCCGCACCTGGTGACCCCCGATTCACCGACACAGCGGGTCGGCAGTGCCGCCTTGTCGGCGTTTACGCAGGTACGTCACGAAATGCCGATGCTCAGCCTGGGCAACGCTTTCGAAGAAAACGACATGCTCGAGTTTGACCGCCGGGTGACCGAGGGCCTGGACCTGCCGGCCGGGGACCTGTTGGACGAGGGCAGCAAGGTGCAGTACAGCTGCGAGCCCAAGCTCGATGGTCTGGCCGTCAGCCTGTTGTATCGCGACGGTGCGCTGGTGCGCGGTGCGACACGCGGGGACGGGACGACGGGCGAAGACATCAGTGTCAATGTGCGCACCGTGCGCAATATCCCGCTCAAGCTGAAGGGCAAGGGCTGGCCGGATGTGCTGGAAGTGCGTGGCGAAGTGTTCATGTCCAAGGCGGGTTTCGAACGCCTCAACGCCAGCCAGCTGGAAATTGGCGGCAAGACCTTCGCCAACCCGCGCAATGCGGCAGCGGGCAGCCTGCGCCAGCTGGATTCGAAAATCACCGCCAATCGTCCGCTGGAGTTCTGCTGTTACGGCCTGGGCCAGACGTCGGCAGAAATCGCCGATACTCACATCGGCGTGCTTGAAACACTGAAAAAATGGGGAATGCCGGTCAGTCGCGAGTTGAAACTGGCTGATGGCGTCGACGAGTGTCTGGCCTATTACCGCGACATCGGCGAGCGGCGCCTGACACTGAGCTACGAGATCGACGGCGTGGTGTTCAAGGTCAATAACCTGGCTGCGCAACGCGAACTGGGCTTCCGCGCCCGTGAGCCGCGCTGGGCGATCGCCCACAAATTCCCGGCCATGGAAGAGCTGACCGAGCTGCTGGATGTCGAATTCCAGGTCGGCCGTACCGGCGCTGTGACACCGGTCGCGCGTCTCAAGCCGGTCAAGGTGGCGGGCGTCATGGTCGCCAACGCTACGCTGCACAACATGGATGAAGTGGCGCGGCTCGGCCTTATGATCGGCGATACGGTGATTATCCGCCGCGCCGGTGACGTGATTCCGCAGGTGGTGCAGGTTGTCACCGAGCGCCGTCCCGAGAGCGCCAGGCCGGTCCAGGTCCCACAGACCTGTCCGGTCTGCGGCTCGCATGTCGAGCGCACGCAGTTGATCAAACGCAGCAAGGGCAAGGAAACCGTCTCCGAAGGGGCGGTGTACCGCTGCGTCGGGCGTCTGGCCTGTGGCGCGCAACTCAAGCAGGCGATCATCCATTATGTGTCGCGTCGCGCCATGGACATCGAAGGGCTGGGTGACAAGACCATCGAGCAACTGGTCGATGAAAAACTCATCGGTTCGCCCGCCGATCTGTACAAGCTGAAATACGAGCAGATCATCGACCTGGAAGGCTTTGCCGAAATCTCCAGCAACAAGCTGCTCAAGGCGATAGCCGATAGCCGCCAGCCGACCCTGGCGCGCTTCATCTATGCCTTGGGTATTCCTGATGTGGGAGAAGAAACGGCCAAGGTGCTGGCGCGTTCGCTGGCCTCGCTGGACCGTGTCAAACAGGCGCTGCCGGAGGTGTTGACGTACCTGCCGGATGTGGGCCTGGAAGTCGCTTACGAGATTCACAGCTTTTTTGAAGACCAGCACAACCGTAACGTCATCGATGCGCTGCTGGGCGAATGTGGCCTGCAATTGCAGGATCAGGGTGAACTGGGGGCTGAGTTTGCTGCCAGCACCACCCTGCAAGGGCTGATCGACAAATTGCACATTCCGTCGGTAGGGCCGGGCGCTGCTCAGAAACTGGCGGACAGGTTTGGCACGCTGGAGGCGGTCATCAGCGCCGACTGGCTGGACATGCGTCAGGCGCTGCCGGAGAAACAGGCAAAGTCGGTACGTGATTTCTTCGACGACAGCACGCACGCCGAGCGCGCCCGCGCCATCGAAGCACAGCTCAAGGACTTCGGCATGCACTGGCGCAGTGAGAAAAAAACCGTCGAAGGCTTGCCACTGGCCGGGCAGACCTGGGTGCTGACCGGTTCGCTGGAGCGCATGAGCCGTGATGTCGCCAAGGAAAAACTCGAAAGCCTGGGTGCCAAGGTGTCGGGCTCGGTATCGGCCAAGACCCACACCGTGGTTGCAGGGCCGGGTGCCGGCTCGAAACTGGCCAAGGCCAACGAGCTGGGCCTGACCGTGCTGGACGAAGATGCGCTGCTCAAACGCCTGGCCGAGCTGGGCGTGGCGGTTGATTGAGGAAGGCCGACGCTCCGCTTGATTATCGTGCGACGCTCTGCGTCGCATGCCGTTCTGGACGCTCTGCGTCCGCTCTTGAGTGTGATGGCGCAGCGCAAATCTGTGACGCGGAGCGTCACGCACTGCATTCCCACGCTGGGGCGTGCGGAACGATAATCTCAACCAGCGTGCGACGCTCTGCGTCGCATGCCGTTCTGGACGCTCTGCGTCCGCTCTTGAGCGTGATGCTGCGGCGTAGATCTGTGACGCGGAGCGTCACGCACTGCATTCCCACGCTGGAGCGTGCGGAACGATAATCTCAACTATCGTGCGACGCTCTGCGTTGCATACCGTTCTGGACGCTCTGCGTCCGATCTTGAGTGTGATGGCGCAGCGCCGATCTGTGACGCGGAGCATCACGCACTGCATTCCTGCGCTGGAGCGTGCGGAACGATAATCTCAACCAGCGTGCGACGCTCTGCGTCGCATGCCGTTCTGGACGCTCTGCGTCCGCTCTTGAGCGTGATGCTGCGGCGTAGATCTGTGACGCGGAGCGTCACGCACTGCATTCCCACGCTGGAGCGTGCGGAACGATCATCCCAACCAGCGTGCGACGCACCGTTTTCGCCCGCGCAAACGCTGTCGATGCTATCCGTCCCCGCTGCTCGATAATATTTTGAACCCCTGAAGCGTCGGCATGATCTAGTCCATGCAAGGCCAACGGGAGATCGCCATGTATCGCTTTTTCGAGCAATTGAGTTCACGCATTACCGCCCCATTTGTCGGCGAATCCAAACGTAACAGCAAGGTCTGGCAGTGCACCTGCGGCCAGTCGGTGTTTTTCCCCAATACCCAATGCCTGGCCTGCTCGGCGGCGTTGGGCTATCTGCCCGAGCAAGGGCGCATCGCGACGCTTGAGGCCGGGCCTGAGCCCACTACCTGGCGTCTGAGCGATGAGCCAGGTGCCGGTCTGTATCGGCGTTGCGCCAATCTCGATACCCCGGCAGCCTGCAACTGGCTGTTTCCGGAGCACAACGCCAGTGAGTTCTGCGTTGCGTGTAGCCTCAATCGCACCATTCCCGATCTGTCTATCGCCGAAAACGGTGAGCGCTGGCGCAAGGTCGAGACCGCCAAACGGCGTCTGGTCGCGCAGCTGATTTCTCTGGGGCTGCAAGTCATCCCCAAGTCAGTCGACGAAGAAACCGGCCTGGCCTTCGATTTTGTCGGTGTCGATCTGGAAGGCAATTTACCGACCACAGGCCACGCCAATGGCCTGATCACCCTGAACATCGAAGAAGCCGACGACGCACACCGCGAAGCGATGCGTGTGCAACTGCACGAACCCTACCGCACCTTGCTTGGCCACTTCCGTCATGAAGTAGGCCATTACTATTGGGATCGGCTTATTGCCAATACTCACTGGCAGGACGCCTGCCGCAATCTGTTCGGCGACGAGCGCGCCAGTTACGCCGATGCACTCGATCACCACTACAAGAACGGCGCGCCGGACAACTGGCAGGAAAGCTTCGTCAGTGCCTACGCCACCATGCACCCGTGGGAAGACTGGGCCGAAACCTGGGCTCACTACCTGCACATGATGGATGCGGTCGATACTGCGCTGGGTTTTGGCATGAGCGCCCGGGATATGGAACTCGATTATCAGCCGTTTCCGCTGGAAGTGCTCTACGACCCGCAGCATCCCGGCGGTCCGGCGTTCCTGTCGTTCGTCAACGCCTGGATCGAACTGGCCAGCATGCTCAACGAGCTGTCACGCAGTATGGGGCAACCGGACTTCTATCCGTTCGTGCTGCCTCCTGCGGTGATCGCCAAACTGCACTTCATCCATCTGGTGATTCAGGATGCCGGTGGCAAGGCTGACGAGGTGTTGCAGGCCCAGTAATGCAGGCGCTGCCTGACACAATGCGCACAGCGGCGTGTCAGGTGGCTGCTCACGTACAGGCTTACAGCTTCAGGGCCAGCCTGCGCTCGAAACCGATCCGTCCGCGATACGCTTCACCGGTATCGATCCAGCCCTGGCCTGCATACAGCCCAATCGCAGCCGAGTTGTCTGCATCCACCGACAGCATCAATTGGTTGATGTCCGGCCATTTCAGGCGCAGCGCTGCCGGCAGTGACTGCAGGCAAGCCTTGCCCAGCCCCTTGCCCTGTTCACGATGATCGATCTGCAAGGCATGCAGTGTCGCCGAACCATCCTCCTGTGCCCAATGCGGCAGGCAGTCCCCACGTTTGAGCAGGAAAAACCCTACAGGCCTGTCATCACCCAACAGTACAAAACCGCAGACATTCGGATTGGGGTTGACCAAAAGGGTGTTGAGGGCAGTGTAAATGTCGCCGGAGAACTGTGTCTGTTCCTGCGTGACCTCAAGGTGTCCGAGCTGCTGGCGTTGAGGGGCGCTGAGGTCGTGGTAGTCGACCAATCGAGTCTGCATGAGCAACCTGCCGGCTGATTATTGGTAAGGCGGGCAGGGTACAGGATCGAACGAGGGGTTTTCGAGGATTTCCGCCACCGATGACCGATGCGCATTTGCCTTTGAGCCCCGGCACACAAGTGCTTGAGCCTCCTCGAAATTTTTATCCGAAGCAACGGTTGTAAACTCGCGCCAGACCGGTACAATGGCGCGGCTCGCCAACTGGTGAGCGTCGTTATGGTGACCCCATCGGTCCCCCCGCAACGATTACCCGTTAACCTGGTCAGGCCCGGAAGGGAGCAGCCACAGCGGGAACATTGTGTGCCGGGGTGTGGCTGGTGGGGGCACCACCTGTCTCAAGGTCCTTTCTTAAACGGGACTGCTCGTAAAAACAACAGCCTGTTCCTGTTTCGACTGCGCCCTGCGCTGGCGAGAACTTCGTGCGTCTGTAAAAACAGTCTGCCCGGCACGGAGATAAAACCGCCGCATGTCTCTAACCCGGCGGTTAATCCTGTGTGGACTGCCTTACTTCCATCGCGCCATGAATATGGACCTGCCGGTCTCACTCGGTGAGCGATGTACCAGTTTGGGAATGCTTTCTTCGGTAATGCCTTTGCCAGCAAAGAAATAGAAGCGGTCTTGCTTGGCTTCTTTGGTCTTTTGTGCGACCACCTCAGCGCTCACAGGGTTCATTTCTGCATATTCCCCGTTCGTGAACACGGCTTTTGACTCCGGCGACGTGACGAACTCTGTGCCGCGGCCTTCTATCGCTGAGATGCAGATGACCTTCATCGGTGCTCTGTCTTGATGCCATTGCTCCGAGCGCGGATTGTCGGCGCGCCGCAGTTGAAATTCGTGGGGGCGTAATTGTTGTTTTCTTCCCGTGAGCGAGGCGGCGATGTCTTTTGCGGCTGCCGTTACCGAACGCTCATGCTCGGTCGTCCGCAGGTCAACGACTTTACCGACGGTTTCGTTTCGCCAGGCAGGGTTACTGAGACGGCTTTGCTCAACCAAATAGCTCTTTGTGTGCTCCGACATGCGAACGCTGAAATATCCTTCCTCTTTGAGCTTTGCAGTCTTTTGCTGAATTTTCTCGGGTTCCAGCTTCAACTCATCAAAGGGCTGGGGTTGGGTGTAATACGTCGATGGTCCGGCTCCGCCACGGATGCTAAAGGTCATGAATATTTTCCTCTGGGGTGATGTGATCTTTAACCATGGGTAGCCTTGTGGCCAGTTGGGCGAGTGTTGTTCTGGCTCCGCCACGGCAGGGTTTTGAGTGGCGATGAGTAGAAGAATGGTTCCATGCCGGCCAGCTCGGCAACCAGGAGAGGGCGTGGTGTGATTTCCAGTGTCCTGCCCGCAGCCAAATCAAACTGAACCCTCACTCCCACACATCCCCTAACCCCTTACGCGTCGCTTGAAACCGTTTTACGGCAAGGGGCAATTCAAGTCGCTGCGGGTGTCACAGGCTTTTCGGTCAGGCGTCTCGCAGCAGTGGAGCCGGGGGCCGGATGGAACAGGACATCATCAGATTTTTCACAGACTCGCAATTTCTGGGCATTTCGCTCGCTAACTGGATACTCGCCATCGTCGCGTCGACCCTGAGTTTTATCCTGGTCAGAGGCGTGATCGGATTCGTGCTCAGAAAGATGCGTTCGCGAGCGGATGCACCCTCAACTCATATGCGATACATCGTGGTACAGGTGCTGTCGGGTACCAGTAATACATTGTTGCTGCTGGCCTCGATTCTCATCGGGGTCGGCATGCTCGATCTGCCGGAACGCTGGCTCGGGCGGGTCAGCAGTCTATGGTTCGTGGTTGCCGCCCTGCAGGTCGGGTTGTGGGCGAACCGCGCGATTGCGCTGGCATTGCAACGCTACTTTATTCGCCATAATGCCAACGGCACCTTTCAGGGCAGTGCGCTGGCCACGTTGAGCCTGTGGGGCGCGAAAGTATTGCTGTGGGCCACGGTGGTGATGGCGATGCTGTCTAACGTCGGGGTCAACATCACCGCGTTTGTCGCCAGCCTCGGGGTGGGAGGTATCGCGGTTGCGCTGGCGGTGCAGAATATTCTCGGGGATGTATTTGCCTCGCTGTCCATCGCCGTGGACAAGCCTTTCGAGGTCGGAGATTTTATCGTCGTCGGTGCGCTGTCAGGTACGGTCGAGCATGTCGGCCTGAAGACCACGCGCATCCGCAGCCTGGGCGGCGAGCAGATCGTGATGGCCAACGCCGACATGATCAACAATACGATCCAGAACTACAAACGCCTGCAGGAGCGGCGCATTGTCTTCGAATTCCGGCTTACGTACGACTGCTCTGTCGATCAGATACGGGAAGTGCCAAAAAAAGTCGAGGCGATCATCAATGCGCAGGAACTGGCACGTTTCGACCGCTCGCATTTTCGCGGTTTTGGCGAGACGTCGCTGGAATTCGAGACCGTCTTCATCGTTCTCGACCCCAGCTACAACGTCTACATGGATGTGCAGCAGGCGATCAATCTGAAGATCATGGAGGCGTTCGCCGAGCTGGATGTGCGCTTTGCGTTCCCGTCTCGCACGGTGTATGTGGCGTCCCTGCCACCGGTGAAAACCTCACGTCCGACTGCACTGGAAGCAGCCGACGCGAGTACCTGAAGCAGTCTCAGGCGGGGAAGTGCAGTGCGTTGGTCAGGTCGCCCATGGGCACCTGTCCGCGCGCAATCATGGCGTCGTCGCGGCGCTTAAGTCCGTCGAGCTTTTCCAGGCCATGCACACGGGTAATCAGGCGCAGGATCGAGGCCGTGTCATAAACGGTATGGTCCACCTTGCCTTTGCGGGCGAACGGCGAAATTACCAGTGCCGGAATGCGCGTGCCAGGGCCGAAACGGTCCCCTTTGGGAGGCGCGACGTGGTCCCACCAGCCACCGTTCTCGTCCACGGTGACCACAATTACCATGTTGTCCCACTGCGGGCTTTTACGCAGCACCTTGATCACCCGGTCGATATGCCGGTCGCCCGCCGCCACGTCTGCGTAACCGGCGTGCATGTTCAGGTTGCCCTGGGGTTTGTAGAAGGTCACGGCGGGCAACTTGCCTGCTTCGGCATCGGCGAGGAAGCGGTTGGTGCTTGACTCGTCACCCAGACCGCCGTCACGCAGGCGCTTTTTGCGTTCTTCAGGGTTCTGCGGGCCTTGCTGCTTGAAGTAGTTGAACGGCTGGTGGTGGTATTGAAAGTTAGGGATCTTCGGGATACCGGTGGAATCCTTGAACTCGTCCAGCGTGACTTGCCAGGCACCGGCGTACCATGCCCAGTCGACATTTCTTTTCGACAGCTTGTCACCGATGTGCTCGTGGCTTTGCGGCACCAGCACGTTGGGCAGATCCGGTTTCGAGTAATCGGGGTTCTGCGGGTCGCGCAACCAGGTAGGCCAGTACGGCGGTGCCATGGTGTTGACGGCGTAGTTATCCGGGGTGATTGCGCTGGGGCCGAACTGTGGCGGCCCTTCCATCGCACTGGCAGGCGACTTGTCGAGAGGCTTGAGGCGCGGATCCTGCGGGTTGAAGCTCTGCAGGGTTGCGATCTGGGATTTCGCCGGTGATTCGGCCGCGTTGGGGTAGATAGGGGCAGTGGCGGAAATCAGGTACTGGTGGTTGAGGAACGAACCGCCAAATGCACCCTGAAAGAAGTTGTCGCACAGCACGAACTCTGTGGCGACGTCCCACAGGCGCAGCGAATACTGAGTCTGTGCGTAGTTACCCATGGTCAGGCCACCAGCGTCGGCCCACGCCACGAATCGATCATTCCGGCCGTCGTTGATCTGCATCTGGTTCTGATAAAAGACATGCCACAGGTCGCGAGTCACCAGGCTCAGCGGCAGGTCTTCGCCGTTTGGCCCCTTGAGCGGGAAGGGCGCGTTGGGCAGGTCTTTCTGGAACTGTTCGCCGACCGGGTAGGTTACGCCGTCAACCGTTTGTGGCCCGACCTGCAGCACGCCGCCCCAGGCTGGCGGCAGTTTTGACAACAGCGTGCCGTCGCGGTCGCGCTGCTCGTACTCGGAAGGCCTGAGCGACGAGAGTGGCTTTTCGACCCCGGGGAAATCGCCGAACAGGTTGTTGAAGCTGCGGTTCTCGGCGTAGATCACCACAATGGTCTTCACATTTTCGCGCAGAGCCCGGTCCAGCGCCGGTCCGGCAAGATGATGGTGCCTTTCGTTGTCGGCAGGCGGTTTTTCGTGGGCCGAAACGTAGCTGCTCAGCGTGACGCCTGCACCCAGGGCAGCCATCCCGCCCAGGAAACGACGGCGGCTGGGGTTGTTATTGGTGTCTTCGTCGTCTGGTCTGTCGCTCATCGCCAAATACTCGCGCTGGTTAATGTATTACCAAAGATTTCAAGGGAGGGTAGCGACGGAATATGACGCTATTGCTACACCCTAAGTGGAGGGTCAAGGAGTAATGGGCGCAGTGTAGTGGTCGATGATTTGCTGAATTTCACCCGACAGACGCATTTGCACCAATGTGCGCAAAATTTTACTCACTGGAAGTTCAGGGTTGTTGCGTACCAGACAGGCCGCAGGCTGCTCGGCGACCAGTGATATAGGCTTGAGCTTCTTGCCCACAGGCAGGTTTCGATTGGTCCATTCAAGGATCAACTGGTTGGTCACGGCGTAGTTGTAGCGTCCAGCCATCAGCTTGCCGAGTGTCTGGTTCTGCGTGCGTGCGTCTTCGCGTATCAGTTGATGGTTGTCGAACAGATGCTGCAGGGCAGGGTAGTTGTAGCCCAGTACCGTGCCGACGGTCTCATTGTCGAACTGCTCGGGGTATGGACCGGCAGCCGTTTCCGCGGAAGCGACCAGCCAGTCGCGCTGATAGAGAATCGGCAGGCTCCAGAGGTAATCACCGGACAGGTCGGGATACCACGCCTGGGCGCTGTAGCAGTGCATGTCCACTTCACCGCGTTCGAGCGCCGACTGGATACGCAGGCGCGGCATCACGTGGTAGCGGGCTTCGAGGCCTATGTGGTGCGCAAGGCTTTGCATGATGTCGAACAGAATGCCGGATTCGGGTCGAAAGTCGGTGATGTGCATCATCGGCATGGTCCAGCCTTCGTTGACCGCAAAGTCCAGGGAATCCTTGGCCGCTTCGACGGTTGGCGTCGATATCAATAGCATGCACGCCACGGCTGCGTGAGGCAGCCGTGGTGTCGCAAAAGCCTGGATAAAGCGCGTCAATAGATTCATTTGCACAGCTTAGCCACAATAGAGACGGACACCAGATGCAATTTTGCCCCTGCTCGGCTAGCATTGGCGGTCTTCCGCTTACCAGTTGCGACGGTTTTAAATGAGTTATCAGGTTCTTGCACGTAAATGGCGTCCGCGCTCGTTCCGCGAAATGGTCGGCCAGGCTCATGTGTTGAAGGCCCTGATCAACGCGCTGGACAGCCAGCGCCTGCACCACGCCTATCTGTTCACCGGCACGCGGGGCGTCGGCAAGACCACTATCGCGCGGATCATCGCCAAGTGCCTGAACTGCGAAACCGGGATTACCTCCACGCCCTGTGGCACTTGCTCGGTGTGCAGAGAGATCGACGAGGGCCGTTTCGTCGACCTGATCGAAATCGACGCCGCCAGCCGGACCAAGGTCGAAGACACGCGCGAACTGCTGGATAACGTGCAGTACGCACCGAGTCGCGGGCGCTTCAAGGTCTACCTGATCGACGAAGTGCACATGCTGTCCAGCCACTCGTTCAACGCCTTGCTCAAGACGCTTGAAGAGCCTCCGCCCTACGTCAAGTTCATTCTCGCCACCACTGATCCGCAGAAGCTGCCCGCGACCATCCTGTCCCGCTGCCTGCAGTTCTCGCTGAAAAACATGACACCCGAACGCGTGGTCGAACACCTGACCCACGTGCTGGGCGTCGAGAACGTACCGTTCGAAGACGACGCGCTATGGCTGCTCGGGCGTGCCGCTGACGGTTCGATGCGTGATGCAATGAGCCTGACCGATCAGGCCATTGCCTTCGGTGAAGGCAAGGTCATGGCTGCCGATGTGCGCGCCATGCTCGGCACGCTCGATCACGGCCAGGTATTCGATGTGCTGACTGCATTGCTGGAAGGCGATGCTCGCGGCGTGCTGGAGGCCGTACGCCATCTGGCCGAGCAGGGGCCTGACTGGAATGGCGTGCTCTCGGAAATCCTTAATGTCCTGCACCGTGTGGCGATTGCCCAGGCGTTGCCGGAAGGTGTCGACAACGGTCATGGCGATCGTGACCGGGTATTGGCGCTGGCCCAGGCCTTGCCCGCCGAAGACGTACAGTTTTACTACCAGATGGGCCTGATTGGTCGCCGTGACCTGCCGCTGGCCCCGGACCCGCGTGGCGGGTTCGAGATGGTTCTGTTGCGGATGCTGGCGTTCCGCCCCGCCGACAGCGATGACGCGCCGAGGCAAGCGCTAAAGCCGGTGGGGATCAGCCAGGCCACGGTTGATTCCCGAAAGGCAGTGGTCGATGCGACACCTGTTGCATCGGTAGCGCCCGCCGTTTCAGTGGCGCCGGTAATGGCTGCGCCCGATCCGGCCTTCGAGGCACTGCCGCCTGCAGCCGCTCCGATACAGTCTGCTGCACCGTCGCAAGCCAGGTCAGAAGCCCGGCCTGAGCCGGTCGAAGACATCGATCTGCCGTGGAATGAGCCGAAGCCATCGATTACCGAAAAAACCACCGAATCTGCACGTGATACAGAACCCCTTGCAGAGCCGGTGCTGGAGACTGTCTCCGAGCAGCCAGACCTCACGCCCATGCCGACGCCCGCGCCCGCCAGCCCGGTGCCAGCCGCACCGGAGGCCGAGCCTGCGGAGCCAGAACCGGAACCGGTTGCCGTGCAGCAGGTCAGCCCGGCGATGCTCGAAGCCATCCCGGATTCCGCGTATCTGTCCATGCACACGGATTCCATGTCTTCTGATTCCGGCCCCATGAGGCGTGATGACGAGCCGCCGGCGGACGACGATTATGTCGAGCCGGATATCGACATAGACCCGGCGTCCTACAGCTATCTGGACGAACTGGCACACGAGAGCGTCGTCGAGCTCGAGGCGGTCGAGCCGGAACCTGCTCCGGCCGCCAGACCGGCCACCGGCCTTGCTGCCGATTGGCTGGAAGTCTTCCCCAAACTGCCGATCTCCGGCATGACCGGCAGCATTGCGGCCAATTGCACCTTGATGGCAGTCAATGGCGATGACTGGCTGCTGCACCTGGACCCGGCACACAGTGCGCTGTTCAACTCGACCCAGCAGCGCCGTTTGAACGATGCGTTGAACCAGTACCACGGACGCACGATCAATCTGAGTATCGAACTGATCAAGCCTGAGCAGGAAACCCCGGCCCAGGCTGCTTCACGGTTGCGTGCCGAGCGTCAGCGCCAGGCCGAAGCCTCGATTCAGGCTGATCCGTATATCCAGCAGATGCTGCAACAGTTCGGCGCGGTAATCCGGGAAGACACGATCAAACCCGTGGACGCGCCTGCGGTGCAGGCTCAATAACTGAAGACAGGGCGCCATTGGCGCTACGCAAACGAACCATCCATTTCCGAGGAGATATCCCATGATGAAAGGTGGCATGGCTGGCCTGATGAAGCAGGCGCAGCAAATGCAGGAAAAAATGGCCAAGATGCAGGAAGAACTGGCCAACGCGGAAGTCACCGGTCAATCGGGTGCCGGTCTGGTGAGCGTCGTGATGACTGGCCGTCATGACGTCAAGCGCATCAATCTGGATGACAGCCTGATGCAGGAAGACAAGGAAGTGCTGGAAGACCTGATCGCCGCCGCCGTCAACGACGCCGTGCGCAAGATCGAGCAGGCCAGCCAGGACAAGACCGCTTCCATGACCGCAGGCATGCAACTGCCGCCGGGCATGAAACTGCCGTTCTGACGATTGCCTGAGTGATGATCGATGCCAGGCCATGTGCCTGGCATTTTTCTGTCTGACGGTTGGCTGGTCGTCCTTGAGCATTCAGGGCTGGAGACGCAACAGTCAGGAACGGATGACCCCGCGCGTTGAATGGTCGAACATCGCGGCTCGGTAACGATCAGTGTTTGGCCTGATCGACTGAATTGAGCGACAATCGTCACCCGTCTCTGGAGTGCCCCATGTCTGAGCCCACTGAAAACCTCACCGTCGACGCCGTCCTGGACGCTGTCGGGCTGTTTTGCCCGGAACCGGTGATGATGCTGCACCAAAAGGTGCGTGATCTGCCTGCGGGCGGGCTGCTCAAAGTGATCGCGACCGATCCTTCCACTCGTCGTGATATTCCGAAGTTCTGTGTCTTCCTTGGGCACGAGCTGGTGGCGGAACGGGCAGAAGAGGGCACGTTCCTGTACTGGATCCGTAAAAAGCCTGATTGATTGTCACATCGCTGCAACCCGCGCCGGTTCACGACGCGCCTGTTCCCGATGGGGACCGGTCCCTGTTCGCCAGACCCTGAGAGCCTTTCATGCGCATTGTTGCCGACGAAAATATCCCCCTGCTCGACGCTTTTTTTTCCCGTTTCGGTGAAATTCACCGCTTGCCGGGGCGCGCTATGGATCGCGCTGCGGTGGCCGATGCCGACATTCTGCTGGTGCGTTCCGTGACACCGGTGACCCGTGAGATGCTTGAAGGCAGCCCGGTGCGCTTTGTCGGAACCTGCACCATCGGCACCGATCATCTGGACCTGGACTGGCTTCAGCAAGCCGGTATCCAGTGGGCCAGTGCACCGGGCTGCAATGCCCGCGGAGTGGTGGATTACGTGCTCGGCAGCCTGCTGACCCTGGCGGAAATCGAAGGTGCGGATCTCACGCAGCGCACTTACGGTGTGGTCGGTGCGGGGCAGGTGGGTGGGCGTCTGGTCACGGTGTTGAAAGCACTGGGCTGGAACGTGCTGGTCTGCGACCCGCCACGTGAGTCTGCCGAGGGCGGTGACTTCGTCAGCCTTGACGAGATCATGCAGCGCTGTGATGTCATCAGCCTGCACACGCCATTGAGCAAAACCGGCTTGTTGCCGACCTGGCACCTGTTCGACGAAGCCCGCTTGCGTCAGCTCAGGCAGGGTGCCTGGCTGATCAACGCGAGCCGCGGTGCGGTGGTCGACAACGCAGCGTTGCACGACGTGCTGCTTGAGCGAGAAGACCTTCAGGCCGTGCTGGATGTGTGGGAAGGCGAGCCGCAGGTCAACGTTCCGCTGGCCGACCTGTGTGTTCTCGGTACGCCGCACATCGCCGGCTACAGCCTGGATGGCAGGCAGCGAGGCACTGCGCAGATCTATCAGGCACTGTGCGCCTTTCTTGATCAGCCTGCGGTGATAAAACTGGACGATCTGCTGCCGAAACCCTGGCTGGCGCAGGTCAGCCTTGACGCTGCCTGTGATCCCGTCTGGGCGTTGAACATGGTATGCCGAGGTGTGTATGACCCGCGCCGTGACGATGCGGATTTTCGTCGCAGCCTGACCGGCGATACTGCCAGTCAGCGTCTGGCCTTCGATGCACTGCGCAAACACTACCCGCCACGTCGGGAAATCGAAGGGCTGAAGGTCCGTCTTGAAGGTGAGTCGCAGGCGCTGGCGCAACTCGTGCGCGCACTGGGGGCGGTGCTGGTCTGAGAGGCCGCTATACGTTGGGCATAAAAAACCCGACGCCAGGGTCGGGTTTCAAAACACATTCGGTAATGCTCGGTTTTATTTTTCCGGGGTTACCCAGTTCTTGTCGCATTCCTGGCAGGCAGCCTGAACCATTTCTTCAGTGATCAGGACTTCTTGCCCGTGCTGGTCGAGAATTGCACCGCCAACCGGCAGATTGGGCGTGGCTCGAACGACTTGAACTTCGTTGCTGCGCTCTTGCAGGCTCATGGTGTTTCTCCTTTCATCAGGTAACGGCGTTAAATTAACCGCGCTTGATGACCGGTCCGTGACAGGTTCTGTCAGCCGCTCAAACGCGTTTCCAGTGCAACAGAAATGATGCGATTCTGCCAGCAGGCGCTTAGATCGATGTCTTATAGCCGCCTCTGTAAAGCAGTCATAACATGACTTCTGAAACCGGTGGCAAGTTCACTCGAAATGCTGCACAACGCGCCATGCATTGCAGGTGCAGGCTTCGCAACTCAGACAGATCGTGCAGACAGGCAGGTTCATTTTTGATGATTTCACGGATTACCCGACGTCACCGCCAGGCCCTCCGCCTCGCTGCGAGTTTCATTGCACCGTATCGCTGGCCAGCGTTCGGGGCATTGTTGGCACTGGTCGTCACGGCGGGCATCACTTTGTCGATCGGCCAGGGGATCAAGCTGATGGTCGATCAGGGTTTCATGACCCGCTCACCGCAGCTGCTCGAACGCTCGATCGGATTCTTCATGCTTTTGACGGTCGGCCTGGCTATCGGAACGTTCGCCCGTTTCTATCTGGTGTCATGGATCGGCGAGCGTGTGGTCGCCGACCTGCGCAAGAAAGTCTTCGATCACCTGATAGAGCTGCATCCGGGCTTTTATGAAAACAATCGCAGTTCGGAAATCCAGTCTCGACTGACCGCCGACACCACGCTGTTGCAGTCGGTGATCGGCTCGTCGTTGTCGATGTTCCTGCGCAATGTACTGATGGTCATCGGTGGCATTGTGCTGTTGTTCATCACCAACCCCAAGCTCACCAGTATTGTGGTGGTGGCATTGCCGCTGATCATCGCGCCGATTCTCATGTTCGGGCGGCGGGTGCGGAACCTGTCTCGCGAGAGTCAGGATCGGGTCGCCAACGTGGGCAGTTACGTGGCCGAGGCGTTGGGGCAGATCAAGACGGTGCAGGCCTATAACCATCAGCAACAGGACAAACAGCGCTTTTCGCACACGGTGGAACAGGCGTTCGATACCGCCCGCAAACGGATCCTGCAGCGCTCCTGGCTGATCACGCTGGTGATCGTTCTGGTGTTGGGTGCAGTGGCTGTAATGCTGTGGGTGGGCGGCATGGATGTGATCAATGGGCGCATTTCCAGCGGTGAGCTGGCAGCGTTTGTATTTTATGCGCTGATGGTCGGCATGGCGTTTGGTACGTTGAGCGAGGTCATTGGCGATCTGCAGCGCGCCGCCGGGGCAGCCGAACGGATCGGCGAGCTGCTTCAGGCCCGTAGCGAGATCAAGGCGCCAGCTACAGACCTGCAGAACCTGCCACAGCGTATCAGCGGGCGTCTGGCGCTGGAAAGTGTCACGTTTGCCTACCCGTCGCGTCCCCAGCGCAACGCGGTCGATAACCTGACCCTGACCGTCGAGCCTGGCGAAACTCTGGCGCTGGTCGGGCCTTCCGGCGCGGGTAAGTCGACGATTTTCGACCTTTTGCTGCGTTTTTACGATCCCGGTCAGGGGCGCATTCTGATTGAGGGCATACCGGCCGCACAGCTTGATCCTCATGATCTGCGCCGGTGCTTTGCGCTGGTATCGCAAACGCCCGCGTTATTTTTTGGCAGCGTCGAAGACAATATTCGTTACGGCAATGCCACTGCCAGTCTTGAACAGGTCCAGGCAGCAGCGCGTATTGCCCATGCGCATGAGTTCATTCTTGAAATGGCCGACGGTTACCGAACGCATTTGGGCGAGGGCGGGTTGGGTCTTTCGGGCGGACAGCGGCAGCGTCTGGCGATCGCTCGCGCGTTACTGGTCGATGCGCCGATCCTGTTACTGGACGAGGCCACCAGTGCGCTGGATGCACAAAGCGAGCACCTGATTCAGCAGGCCCTGCCCAGCCTGATGCTGGGCCGTACCACACTGGTCATCGCGCACCGACTGGCCACGGTGCAGAATGCCGACCGGATTGCAGTAATGGATCAAGGCCGGCTTGTGGCGGTCGGTACCCATCAGCAGTTGATCGCCAGCAATCCGCTCTATGCTCGTCTGGCGGCATTGCAGTTCAATACTGGCGTTGAATAGGAAGACGTCGGGGCAGGGAGGGTATGGGCAATGTGGGAGGTCGGGCCCCCCACTTCGACAGTCTCAGCGGTATTCGCACAGGTAAGCGGTATCGACGCTGACCTTGAGCTGGAACTTGCTGTTGGCCGGTACATTGAACTGGCTGCCGGTGGAGAAAGTCTCCCAGTCGGTGCTGTCCGGAAGTTTAACGTTCAACTCGCCGGAGATCACATGCATGATTTCCCGTTGCGAAGTCCCGAACTCATATTCGCCCGCTGCCATGACGCCGATGGTTGCCTGACCGTCGGCCTGGCTGAAGGCGATGGATTTGACGGTGCCGTCGAAGTACTCGTTGACCTTGAACATGGGCGATTCCTTTTGAAAGGGCTGGAAATGGCCCGCCAGTATGCCCAACATGGTAAAACCCGTCACGCTCCATGCACGTTGATACTGAACACACGAGACAGTGCAGGCACCTTCAATTAGGCAATATCAACGGCAACAGCCGGGCGGTATTACGCGCATCGACCAATGCCCGATGCTGCTGCCCGGTAAACTGCATACCCGCCAGTTGCAACGCGCTGTTCAGCCCCATCGGCTTTTGTAACTGTCGAGCCTGGGCGAACCGCTGTTTGAGATTCACGTGCGGCATGCTCGACAGCGCACTGTCGAGGTGGTGATGGCGCCATTCCTCCAGCAATTGCTGGCGATCATAATCCCCCCAGCTCGCCCATCCCACGATGCGCGCCCGGTGATGGCTCAACCAGCGCTCGAACTGAGGCCACACAGTAGTAAGCGGCGCGGCGCTATCGATATTGCTTTGGTGGATATGGGTCAGCTCGCGGCAAAAATGTGTCAGTAACGGCCTGCGTGCCGGACGTACGAAGCGCTCGAAATGGTCAAGCTCGCGTCCGTCCTGATTGACCAGCGTCGCGCCTATCTCGATGACTTCCATTTCTGCGACCGGCCAGCCACCTTCTTCGGTGGTAGCCTCAAGATCAATCACCAGCCAATGCGGCATCATCACGCTCCCTTACGATAATCAACGGCTTCAGCGTAGTCAGATTAACCTGTTGCGCCCCCGTCATGTGCCGAGTGGGCATCACCGTTTTTATAACGACCTTTACAGTGACCGCCGTTAATCGCATTGGTGCCTCACGCACGTTTATCGTGGCGATGCGCACGACCACCGTCACAGTGAGCAACGCTGACGCCGTTGATTTGACAGTTGTTTAAATCACGGAAACCGCATAGCGTGGAGGGCTTTGATTGATGTCGTGTTTTATGAAAAGACTTGCAGTGTTAATCGACGGCGTCGCGCGTACGGTCGTAACGGGTGCCTTGCTCTTTGTTCCGTTCATGGCAACGCCGCAAGTCTTTGCCGCGCAGGTGGTGCGCGTGGCAGCGGTCCATTTCCCTCCGTATATGGTGCGCCCCGAAAAAGGCGAGGACGCCGGTCTTTTGCCCAGACTGATCGATGCCCTGAATGCCGAGCAGAACGATTACGAGTTCGTGATGATCCCCACCTCGGTGCCCCGGCGTTTTCGTGACTTCACAGAAGGGCGTTTCGACGTGGCGATCTTCGAGAACCCTGACTGGGGCTGGAAGGATATTCCGCACGAGACCGTGGATATGGGGCTTGAAGATGCCGAGGTCTATGTCGCGCGACGAGTCGAAGGCCGTGGGCAGGATTACTTCGATACGCTGTCTGACAAACGTCTGGCATTGTTCAGCGGCTACCATTATGGATTTGCCAACTTCAATACCGATCAGAAGTACCTGAGTGAGCACTTCACGATTACGTCTACGTACTCACACGACAGTAACCTGTTAATGGTCGTGCGTGGTCGAGCGGATATTGCGCCTGTGACCCGTTCCTACCTGATTGATTTCATGGCGCATAACAAAGATGAAGCGGCGCAGTTGATGGTGTCCGAGCGTGTTGATCAGATCTATCGTCAATACGCCTTGTTACGCCCGAACGGCAATATTGATGTACCGCACTTCAAACAGCTGTTGGAAACATTGCGCGCCGACGGGGAACTGG
Organism: Pseudomonas caricapapayae; assembly: GCF_001400735.1. Classification (GTDB taxonomy): domain Bacteria; phylum Pseudomonadota; class Gammaproteobacteria; order Pseudomonadales; family Pseudomonadaceae; genus Aquipseudomonas; species Aquipseudomonas caricapapayae. The sequence continues at coordinate 50,858 of NZ_LJPW01000041.1, read as the reverse complement.
CGAAGATTTTTCAGCCGCTCCACATCAAGGTGCTTCCGGTCAGCACCGCACAGTCCGGTCACTAGGCAGGGGCAGGTTTTCAGCCTGCTACCTGCAAGTGCTCAACGGTCCTTGGCTTCCTTGGCGTCCATTTCTGCATTGCGCTCATGGACGCGCTTGAGCTGTTCTTCGGTGAGGGGCAGTTTCTTGGCCGTATCGCGCAGCATCATAAGACCGCCGACGATCGAACCGATGGCTACGAGCAGAATTAACCAGGCATACCAGGGCATAGCGCTCTCCTTGTTGTGATACCGGTTTGAGCAGCGAGGCTGATCAATGGTTCAAGTGTATGCGCCTTGAACGGGTTGCGTGCAAAAGCGTTTGCACGCAACCCCGAAACTTATTGCCCGGTGAGCATCGCATCGGATGGCGCGTCTGCACGCGATTTGGCGGTCAGGCTGAAGTAGATGAAGCCGATCGCCATCAGCCCCAGGAAGATCAGACCGATCAGCATGTTGAACCAGGCCATTGCCACCAGGCATACGACCGCCAGAGCCAGCGCGATACCAGGCACCACCGGGTAGCCTGGCGCGCGGAAGCTGCGCTCCAGTAGCGGTTCGGTCTTGCGCAGCTTGAACAGGCTGAGCATGCTCATGATGTACATGACGATGGCACCGAAGACAGCCATGGTGATCATGGCTGCGGTGAGTGTCATGCCGCTTAGATTGATCAGGCCGTCGCTATAGATGGCGGCGATGCCGATCAGGCCGCCGGCGATGATTGCCCGGTGCGGTGTCTGAAAGCGTGACAGTCTGGCCAGTGAGGCTGGCAGGTAACCGGCACGGGCCAGGGCGAAGAACTGCCGCGAGTAACCCATGATGATGCCGTGAAAACTGGCAACCAGGCCGAACAGGCCAATCCATACCAGCATGTGCAGCCAGCCGGAGCTGTTACCGACCACGGCTTTCATGGCCTGTGGCAGCGGGTCGTTGATGTTGGCCAGGGTGCGCCAGTCACCCACGCCACCGGCAAACAACATGACGCCGATCGCCAGAAATACCAGGGTCAGAATACCGCTGATGTAGGCCTTCGGAATGGTGCGCTTGGGGTCCTTGGCTTCTTCGGCGGCCATTGCCGCGCCTTCGATGGCCAGGAAAAACCAGATCGCGAAGGGGATGGCGGCAAACATGCCGGCAATGGCTTGCGGTCCGAATGTCTGGGAGCCAGCCCAACCGTTGAGGGCGAAGTTGCTGAAGCTGAATGCCGGTGCAACCACACCCATGAATACCAGCAGCTCGGCGACGGCCAGAATGCAGACGACCAGCTCGAAGGTTGCCGCGAGCTTCACGCCTACGATGTTGAGTGCCATGAATACGATGTAGGCACCGACTGCTGCGTGTCTGGGGTCCAGACCCGGGTATTGCACGTTGAGATACGCACCGATGGCCATGGCAATCGCCGGCGGTGCGAAAACAAACTCGATCAGGGTGGCCATGCCGGCGATCAGTCCGCCTTTTTCGCCAAACGCGCGACGGCTGTAGGCAAACGGGCCACCCGCATGCGGGATGGCTGTAGTAAGTTCGGTAAAGCTGAAGATAAAGCAGGTGTACATGGTTGCAACCATCAGGGCTGTTACCAAAAAGCCCAATGTACCGGCTACGCCCCAGCCGTAGCTCCAGCCGAAGTATTCGCCGGAAATCACCAGCCCGACAGCGATCCCCCATAAATGAATGGTGCCCAGCGTCGGCTTGAGTTGCGTGCTCATGGTCATCTCCCTGAGATTCGATAATCGTTGAAACATCTTGTTGCAGAGGCCGTGCCAGTGCACGGATCACTGTCGTGTTGCTTCAAAACGGGTCGTTTACAGAATGCTGATACGCCAGGATTCACAGTGTTGTGCAGCTTTGGTGCGCAATGGCGCGGCGGTGATCGTCAGGGGTGCAGCGAATCAGGGCGATTGAAGACGGTCTTCTGCCAAATGCCGATCTACGGGTCCCGTCGACTCGCCGGTTCGGCTACAATGCGCGCCGATTTCGACTTACCTGAGACCACGCTCATGTCCGCCTGCCAGACTCCTGTCATTGTCGCCCTGGATTTCCCGACCCGAGAAGCCGCCTTGCGGCTGGCTGATCAGCTCGATCCCGATTTGTGCAGGGTCAAGGTCGGCAAGGAGCTGTTCACCAGCTGCGCGGCCGACATTGTCGAGACCTTGCGCAACAAGGGGTTCGAGGTATTTCTGGATCTCAAATTCCACGACATCCCCAACACCACAGCGATGGCGGTCAAGGCCGCTGCCGAGATGGGGGTGTGGATGGTCAATGTGCATTGTTCAGGCGGACTGCGCATGATGGCGGCGTGTCGGGAAGTGCTGGAGCAACGCACCGGTCCCCAGCCATTGCTGATTGGCGTGACCGTTCTGACCAGCATGGAGCGTGAAGACCTTGCCGGGATCGGCCTGGACATCGATCCGCAGGTACAGGTGCTGCGCCTCGCAGCGTTGGCCGAGAAGGCCGGGATGGACGGCCTGGTCTGCTCGGCGCTTGAAGCCCGGGCGCTCAAGTCTGCTCATCCATCGTTGCAGTTGGTAACGCCCGGCATTCGTCCGGCAGGTAGCGCGCAAGACGACCAGCGCCGCATTCTGACCCCGCGCCAGGCGCTGGATGCGGGTTCCGATTACCTTGTCATCGGCCGCCCGATCAGCCAGGCGGCTGATCCGGCGAAAGCCTTGGCGGCGGTGGTTGCCGAGCTGGCCTGACCGGATGAACGCCGCGCGTCACGTCAGGCACCTTCACGCCGGAGCGTGAGGTGTCTGCCTTGTCGGGTTATTCCACTTTCAATATCAGCTTGCCCTGATTTTCACCGCTGAACAGCATCTGGAAGGTCTCCGGGAAAGTCTCGAGGCCGTCGACGATATGCTCCTTGCTCTTGAGCTTGCCTTCCTTGATCCAGCCTGCCATCACCTGACCGGCTTCTGCAAAGCGCTCGGGGTGGTCCAGTACGATAAAGCCTTCCATGCGTGCGCGGTTGACCAGCAATGACATGTAGTTGGCCGGGCCTTTGATCGCCGTGGTGTTGTTGTATTGACTGATGGCACCGCAGATCACCACGCGTGCGCCGACCGCCAGCTGGCTGAGCGCCGCGTCCAGAATGTCGCCGCCGACATTGTCGAAATAGACATTCACCCCGTCCGGGCAATGACGCTTCAAACCCTCCATGACGTCTTCGGATTTATAGTCAATGGCTGCGTCGAAGCCCAGTTCCTCGGTCAACAGGCGGCATTTTTCCTTGCCCCCTGCAATGCCGACGACCCGGCAACCCTTGATCTTGGCAATTTGTCCGGCCACGCTGCCGACTGCGCCCGCAGCGCCGGAAATCACTACAGTGTCGCCGCTTTTGGGCTGACCTACATCCAGCAGCGCCAGATAGGCAGTCATACCGGTCATGCCCAGTGCCGACAGATAAAGCGGCAGCGGCGCCAGGCTGGTATCGACCTTGTAGAAGCCTTTCGGCTCGCCGGCAAAATAGTCCTGCACACCGACGGCGCCCTGTACATGATCACCCACCTTGAATTTCGGGTTTTTCGATTCAAGCACTTCGCCCACGCCCAGGGCGCGCATCGCTTCACCCAGCTTTACGGCCGGGATATAGGATTTTCCCTCGTTCATCCAGCCGCGCATTGCCGGGTCCAGTGACAGGTATTTGTTCCTGACCAGAATCTGGCCGTCTGCAAGAGAAGGGACCGGGGCTTGTTGATAGGTAAAGTCATCGCGGCGCACATCGCCCGAAGGACGCTTGGCGAGCAGAAACTGGCGATTGGATAGATCAGTCATGGCAGGGTCTCCAAAAATGGTTCAAGGATGGAATCAAACGCTCACACCGATGCTCCAAGAAGCGATCATCAAGCGAATGCCGTTTGATCCATATGATTGATAGGAGTCCGCTGCGGCTTTGGCGTTCAGATTGATCTTCCTGCGATAAAGGTGGATGCCGATATGGCTTGAGTCACGTGCGGTGGTGTTCTAGATTCGTCGTTCGATAACGCTTGGATGACCGTAATGCCTGCCATCTCTGTACCCACGCTTCATCCTCAGGTCCTGCGCGCTGGCGACGCCGTGGCCCTGGTATCGCCTGCGGGGCCGGTAGACGCCGGCAAGATCGACGCTGCTGTTACGGTATTGAAGGGATGGGGCCTGCGCCCGCGTGTCTACCCGCATGCACTGGGCAAATACTCGTTCTATTCGGGGACCGACGAGGAACGGCTCGCCGACCTCAACGCAGCGCTGGCCGATCCGGAGATTCGCGCGGTTATCTGCACCCGTGGCGGCTATGGTGTGCAGCGAATCGTCCAGCAGGTGGACATGGATGCCGTGCGTCGCGATCCCAGACTGGTCAGCGGATTTTCCGACATCACCGCGTTGCACGGGGCGTTGTGGAACCATGCGCGCCTGGCCACCGTTCACGGGCCGGTCGCTTCGCAGCTGGAACGTGGCGGTCTGTTCGTCAGCGGCTTGCGCCATGTGCTGATGAGTACAGAGCCGGTGTTGCTCAAGGCCGATGCTGGCTCGCCGACAGCCAGGGTCAGAACCGGTGGCAGCGCTCAGGGGCTGCTGCTTGGCGGCAACCTGTGCATCCTCGACACCTCGGTGGGCACCCCGTTCATGCCCGACATGGCCGGTGCAATTTTGCTCATCGAAGAGGTCAACGAACCCGCCTATCGGGTCGATCGCATGCTGACCCACTTGGGCAACTGCGGCATTCTCGCGAATCTGGCAGGTATTGCGGTTGGCGAGTTCACCCCTGCCGCGAACACCGGCGGCACCATCAGCCCGGCCGATGTGTTGCTGGAGCGGCTGGGCAGTCTGGGCATTCCGGTGCTCGGCGGCTTGCCGGTTGGGCATGGGGAGTTCAATCAGGCTGTGCCTCTGGGAACGCAGGCAATACTCGACGCAGACGCCGGAACCTTGTTGGTATCGGCGGCTGCCCGCAGTTGATCGCTCTTTTGCCGTGTGCCTGAGGCTGCCTCATTCGGCCTTGCGTGCATTCAGGATCAGCAAGGTCAGCAACCCCGCGACAATGCCCCAGAATGCCGAGCCGATGGAGAACAGCGTCAGTCCCGAGGCTGTCACCATAAAGGTGATCAGTGCCGGTTCGCGCTCGCGGGGCTCGGCCATGGCTACGGTCAGGCCATTGGTAATCGAGCCAAGCAGTGCCAGTGCGGCAATCGAAATCATCAGCTCCTTGGGGAATGCACTGAACAGTCCTGCCAGTGTGGCACCGAAGACCCCGGCGATGGCGTAGAAGACGCCGCACCAGATCGCCGCTGTGTAGCGTCTGGATTTGTCTTCGTGTGCATGAGGGCTGGTGCAGATGGCGGCGCTGATGGCCGCAAGGTTGATCCCGTGGCAGCCGAACGGCGCGGTCAGCAAAGAGGCAAAACCTGTCACCGATATCAGCGGTGAGGCAGGCGGGTAGTAACCGTCGGCGCGCAATACCGCCACACCGGGCATGTTCTGCGAGGTCATGGCCACCACGAACAGCGGAATGCCGATGCTGACCGTTGCTGCCCATGAAAACTCGGGGGTGGTCCAGACCGGCATGGCCACTTCCAGTGCCAGATCGCCGATGTGCAGCAGGCCCAGCACACCGGATACTCCGACGCCTGCCAGCAGTGCCAGCAGAACCGAATAGCGTGGAGAAAGACGCTTGACCACCAGGTACGTGAAAAACATGCTCAGGACCAGGCTGGTGCGGTGTTGGGCGGCGATGAAGATTTCACTGCCTATCCTGAACAGGATTCCGGCCAGCAAGGCAGCAGCCAGCGAGGCTGGCAAGCGCCGTACGATGCGCTCGAAACTGCCGGTCACACCGCAAAGGATGACCAGCAGCGCGCTGGTCACGAATGCGCCAATTGCCTGTGGGTATGCCACGCCACCCAGGCTTGTGATCAACAGCGCCGCGCCGGGTGTCGACCATGCCACGGTAATCGGCATGCGATAGCGCAGCGAGAGGCCGATGCTGCACACCGCCATGCCCATGAATAAAGCCCACAGCCAGGATGAAATCTGCACGCTGCTCAGGCCAGCCGCCTGTCCGGCCTGAAACATCAGCACCAGCGAACTGGTGCAACCCGTCATCATGGCAATGAAGCCGGCAACCACCGAGGACGGCGATGAGTCTGTCAGCGGGCGCAATGACGCCTTGAGGGTCTGGTTCATGCAGGGCGTTCCTTGAAGCGGGCAGGTAGCAAAGGCCGCCAAGCCTAAACGTATGGCCGCTCGGCCTTGCGATACAGCGATGCGAGTAAATGGCGGCACAGTTGCAACAGTGACATTTACTCGGCGTCAGGTCCGGTGGGGCAGGCCCCGGATTGCAGTGTTTGCCCCAGCGCCAGATTGACCGTCATCCAGCCGTCCACCGCTTCCTGACCCACTTCGGCGAATACGCGCTGCAACAGCTTGACCTGTTCGCGCCGCAACGCCTGCTCGAAACGGGTGCCTTCTTCGGTGAGCCCCAGCAGCCGTTTGCGCTTGTCGGTCTCAGGGGCTGTGCTGTGGACCAGGTCCATGGCGATCAGTTGGCGAAGCGGGGCGTTAAGCGCCTGCTTGCTCACGCCCAGAACGGTGAGCAGCTCCTTGACGCTCAGGCCGGGATAGCGAGCGATGAAAAAAACGATGCGCTGATGCACGCGGCTGAATCCACGTCTGTCGAGCATTTCATCGGCCTTGGCAGTGAATGCCTGATAGCCGAAGAAGAAGGCTTCCATGGCCATTTGTTGATTGGCAGGTTTTTTAAGGTCAAGCATGTTGACGTATCCGGGTTGATCGTCGTAATTTGAGTCAACCAGTTTGACTTATTTTCAATTGTCCCGGCTACAGGTAACTGTCATGGCTTTCTCCGAACGCGTTTCCCGTCTGAAAAGTTCTCTGATTCGCGAGATCCTCGCCGCCGCTCAACGCCCGGAAGTGATGTCGTTCGCTGGTGGTCTGCCTGCCGAGTCGATGCTGCCCAAGGTCGAGTGGGCGGACATGCCTGTTGCCCTGGGCCAGTACGGCATGAGCGAGGGCGAGCCCGAACTGCGTGAAGCACTGGCTGCCGACGCCCGCGCTCTGGGTATTGCCTGTAATGCCAGTCAGGTGATGGTGGTCAGTGGCTCCCAGCAAACGCTGGACCTGGCGGCCAAGCTGTACATCGACAAAGGCACCGAAATTCTGCTGGAAGCGCCCACTTATCTGGCGGCGCTGCAGATATTTCAGTTGTTTGGCGCCGACTGCATCACGGTGCCGTTGCAGGCTGACGGTCCTGACCTGCTGGCCATGCGTCAGCGTCTTGAACAGCACACGCCAGCGTTTGCCTACTTGATCCCGACGTTCCAGAACCCCTCCGCAGTGCGCTACAGCCAGGCCAGTCGCGAGGCTGTTGCGGCCTTGCTCGACGAGTTCGGCGTCACCCTGATCGAGGATGAGCCGTATCGTGAGTTGAGCTTTGACGGCGGCAGTGCGCAGCCGATTGTCAGCCGCTTGAAGACAGCCAGCTGGATCTACACCGGTACGGTCTCCAAAACGCTGTTACCCGGCCTGCGCGTGGGTTATCTGATCGCCAGTCCCGATCTGTTTCCACATTTGCTGCGGCTGAAACAGTCAGCCGACCTGCATACCAACCGCCTTGGCCAGTGGCAGGCCTTGCAGTGGATTGGCACTGAGCACTATCGTGAGCATCTGATGACGCTGTGCGAGTTTTATCGCGGTCGCCGGGATGCATTTGAACGCACGTTGCGGACGCATTTTTCGGATCTGGCCGAGTGGAACTGTCCGCAAGGCGGGCTGTTCTTCTGGCTGACCCTGAAACAGCCGCTGGACACCCGGACCTTGCTGGATGCCGCGCTTGCGCAGGACGTGGCGTTCATGCCGGGCGAACCCTTTTTTGCTGATCCGGACGCCAATCATGGCCATCTGCGCCTTAATTTCAGTCATATCGACCCGGCGCGTTTGGATGAGGGCATAAAACGACTGGCTTCCGTGGTTCTGGCAGCACAAAATCTGAAAGCCGCCTGACTCGATCCGGCAACGCAGACACATCAAGGGAGCAGGGCGATGTACAAGGTTTATGGCGATTACAACTCGGGCAATTGCTACAAGGTCAAGCTGATGCTCAATCTGCTGGGCAGTGAGTACGAGTGGGTGCCGGTCGATATTCTCAACGGCGAAACCCAGACCCCGGCTTTTCTGGAAAAGAATCCCAACGGCAAGATCCCGGTGCTGGAGCTGGAAGACGGCACCTGCCTGTGGGAGTCCAATGCTATTCTCAATTTCCTTGCCGACGGCTCTTCGTATCTGCCGGTCGAACCACGGCTGCGTACTCAGGTGCTGCAGTGGCAGTTCTTTGAGCAGTACAGCCATGAGCCTTCTGTCGCAGTCGCTCGTTTCATCCAGTTTTATCTGGGCTTGCCCGCCGAGCGTATGGCCGAGTATCGCGCCATGCAGAAGTCCGGCTATCGCGCGCTGGCGGTGATGGAACAGCAACTGGATCGCACACCGTTTCTGGTCGGTGACAATTTCTCCATCGCCGATATTGCCTTGTATGCCTACACCCATGTCGCTCATCAGGGTGGTTTCGATCTGGCACCCTATACCGGGATTCGGCGCTGGCTGGATCGCGTCAAGGCACAGCCAGGTTACGTCGGTATGCTGGATTGATGTATCCGTTGATCAAAAAAGGACATTTATGCGCGTTTCAATAGTTTTTCTGGCCGCTTTCATTGCTCTGGGTATCGGCTGCTCGGCCCAGGCGAAGGATTGCGACGCCAATCAGGCAAGCATGAATGAGTGCGCTGCCAATGAGCTGGCAGCGCTCGATGCCGATCTCAACAAGCAGTACAACGCTCAGATGGCATGGCTGAAGACACCTGCCAAAAAGCAGGCATTCAAGGATGCACAACTGAAGTGGATAGCCTTGCGTGATGCCGATTGTCTGTATCAGGCAGGCAAGCCCGAGGATTCAGGCTCCATCTGGCCGTTGCTGCAGTCGCAGTGCCTGGCTGACCAGACTCGCGTGCGGCTACAGCAGCTGAAAGCCTATGTCGCCTGTCGCGAGGACGGTTGCCCGCGTTGAGATACGTCGGGCAGGTCGAGCTCAGATCGCCCCGAACCGCTGGCTCAGGTAGTCGATGATCACCTTGGATTCGTACATCCAGACCGTCTTGTCGCCTTCTTCGATCCGCAGGCAGGGCACCTTGATTTTACCGCCCTCGTTGAGCAGGGTCTGGCGATCAATTTCATTGTTCTTCGCATCGCGCAGGGCGACAGGAACGTTGAGACGGCGCAGGGTGCGACGGGTCTTTACGCAGAAAGGGCAGGCGTGGAACTGATACAACGTCAGGTTTTGAGCCGCCTCGGCTACAGCCGCCTGGGCCTGCGGATCACGTTTTTTCCTGCCTGGTCGGGTCAGGAGGTCGATACCGATGACGAGTTGGCCAAGGCCTGTTCTTAACGCTTTCATGAACACGGTCATACCTCTTGCGGGCAGTGGCGCAGATCAGCCGGACGTTCAGCGTGCTCGAAGGCACGTGAACCCAGGCTCGACCGGTCACTTGATCAGGCTGAGAAACTCACTGCGGGTAGCGGCGTTTTCACGGAACTCGCCGAGCATCACCGAGGTGATCATCGCCGAGTTCTGCTTCTCGACGCCGCGCATCATCATGCACATGTGCTTGGCCTCGATCACCACTGCAACGCCCAGCGCACCGGTAACCTGCTGGATGGCTTCGGCGATCTGACGGCTGAGGTTTTCCTGGATCTGCAGGCGACGGGCGTACATGTCGACGATCCGTGCCACCTTTGACAGGCCCAGTACCTTGCCCTTTGGAATATAGGCCACATGTGCCTTGCCAATGAACGGCAGCAGATGGTGTTCGCACAGCGAATACAGTTCGATGTCCTTGACCATCACCATTTCGCTGGCATCGGAGCTGAACAGCGCGCCGTTGGTCACTTCTTCCAGGGTTTGCGCGTAACCGCGACACAGATACTGCATGGCCTTGGCGGCACGCTTGGGGGTGTCCAGCAGGCCTTCGCGCGAGACGTCCTCGCCCAGTTGTCCGAGTATGGCGGTGTAATTCTGTTCCAGTGTCACAGGAGTGTGTTTCCGTGTGGGTTTCGATGGGTGCGAGGGCAGGCCCTTCGCCGATGCGCACATAGTAACTTACGCAAGAGTACGGGTGCACGGCGGCGCTGCAAATCAACAGTGTGGCTGGCGTTTTGTATCGTATTGCTTACACGCAGGCGACCAGATCGCTACCCACTTCCTTCGGGTCGCGCTGTCTGAGTGTGCAGATCATCCATTCATTGCCTGTCGAGAGAGTAAAGCCCGATGTTGAGTCGAGTAGCAAAAATAGCGTTGTTCGCGATCGTTCTGTCGTCCGTTTCCGGATGCTGGCCGTTCTGGCCGGGACCGGGTGGGCATGGCGGCGGTGGCGGGCACCATGAAGGCGGTGGCCCTGGTCCGGGTGGTCCTGGCCCGGGTCGCTGAGTCACGTACAGGCGCGGCGAGTTCTACTCGTCGCGTCCTTCCATCATCGTGCGTCTGAGTATCACGTAAACCGCCCCCGCGCCGCCATGTTTGGCCAGGCATGAACAAAAGCCCAGTACATGCGAATGCTGACGAAGCCAGGTGTTGACGTGGCTCTTGATCATCGGACGTTTGCCATCCAGGCGTACCGCCTTGCCGTGGGTGACACGTACGCAACGTATTTCCAGACGGGTCGCTTCAGCCAGAAACTCCCACAGCGTCTCGCGCGCCACCTCCACGCTCATGCCATGCAGGTCCAGGCTGCCCTCGAAGCTGATCTGCCCGAGTTTCAGCTTGCGCATCTGACCTTCCTGCACGCCGTCGCGCGACCAGCTCAGGACATCTTCAGGACCGACGTCGATGACGAATTGATCCGACAAACCGTCGACGGTGACTGAATCGGTACGCACAGTGGCCGACTGGCGCAGGCGGGCCAGCATTTTTCGATCGGTTCTGGGTTTGCCGACATCGGCGTGTTCATGCTTGAGCGGCTTTACGCCACGCGTCTCGCTTCTGAACAGGGAAAAATCGTCGTCTTGCATGAGGCCTCCGCGAAGGGGGCTATTCTAACCGCTCAAGCGAGACGGTCAGTTGTGTTTTTTCATCAGGTGCGCGGAGATGCTCAGGCCACTGGCACTGCGCTGGCGGCGGCAGCGACGCCAGAGCCAGGTGCCCAGATACAGCACCAGCAACCCGCCGACAGCGACAAAGGCGGCACCTCCCGGGCTGGCGTTCAATTCCCCGAGCATCTGCGGATGAACGGTCAGGCTGGATACACCCGCTACTGTCATCAACACGCCCGACGCTAGCAAAAGCAGCGCGATCAGCGTGCCGATGCGCTTGCCCCAGTTGCCCTGACCCTTGGGGCGCAGGCGACGTGCATCGAAACCATCTGACGTTTTCATGCCTTTTCCTCAAACAGGTATCGGCTCAATGGAGTATCGGCGCTCTGACCAGGATCAGAAGGGGTTGTTCCCGCCTCCGGGGTGATCCAGGCCGGCAAGGGATGGGCGGTTATCTGAGTATGCTCACACAACCCCTGGGCTCTGTACTTAAAGTGGCTGCGCTTGGTGACGCTGCGTTAAAAACAGGCTCGAGCGCGAGTCCGATCAGAATGCTCATGTAAAACTCGTAAAGCCGAACGCGACCCCGGCCGTTCCTCGCCTGTTTTTGCCCTGCCTGACCTTCGCTCGCCGATTTCTCGTCCAGAGCGTGCGGCCGGCAGGGATCAGATCAGGTCTTTGGTCAGTGCCAGTGTGGCGAAGTTGTCGGCCATGATTGCCATTTCGGTTCGGTGCACGACCTGTGCGCTGACCACGCCGTGCGGGCCAGGGAGGTCACGGGTTGCGCAGGCATCATCGACCAGTGTGCAGCGATAACCATAGTCCTTGGTGGCGCGAACCGTGGTGCTGATACTCGAGTGGCTCATGAAGCCGCAGACGATCAGGTCCAGATGACCCAGTTTTTGCAGGAGCTCGTGCAGGCCGGTGCCGTTGAAGGCATTGGGCAGGCGTTTTTCGACCAGATGTTCGTCACCTTGCGGCACCAGTTCCGGCACCAGTTGACCACGGTCGCCCTGTGGATCGAACAGGCCGCCCACGGTGCCCAGATGGCGAATGTGAACGATCGGGCATTTGACTGCGCGTGCCTTATCGACCAATTGGCAGATATTGGCCAGAGCCTCGTCGACGCCGGTCAGCGCCAGCGGGCCGCTGAGGTATTCTTTCTGGGCGTCGATGATGATCAGCGTCGCATTGCTCAGATTGGCGGGCGCATGCACCCGGCCGCTGAGTTGGAACATGGTCTTTAAATCGGACATTCACGGGCTCCTTGGTGTGGGGCTTTTGCGACATTGTCCTCTGGCTGAGGCGTTCTGGGAATGGCAACCATCGCAGGCCACGGTTTTTATGGCCTGCAGGGCAGTTGGGCGGGCAGGTGGCTGGCGGTTTGCCTTGATGACAGTACACTAATCATGGAAACTTCCACGCCTGCCGGGGACGAAGAATGTACGTTGTCCGGAACCGGACTTTCCACCGTGAGTCGTCTCACAACAGCTCGTCGTCTTTCCAAGGAGTTTTTCCATGATCACTTCCCGTTTGCGTACCGTGCGCGACCATATTCGGTGGGCCGTCAGCCGCTTTCACGAGGAAGACGTATTTTTCGGTCATGGCACTGACAATGCCTGGGATGAGGCGCGGCAACTGGTGCTGGGCGCACTGCACCTGCCTTGGGAAATCGCCGACAGCTATCTGGATTGCCGTCTGGAAGTCGAGGAGATATCCGAACTGCAACGCCTGATCAAACGCCGCATCGATGACCGCGTGCCGACGCCTTATCTGCTGGGCGAAGCCTGGTTTTGCGGGATGTCGTTCATTGTCGATGATCGGGTACTGATCCCGCGCTCGCCTATCGCCGAACTGATCGAAGAGCGTTTCGCGCCCTGGCTTGCGAGCGAGCCAGCGCGCATTCTGGACCTTTGCACGGGTTCCGGGTGTATCGGTATCGCCTGTGCCGATGAGTTTCCGGAAGCCGAAGTGGCGCTGGCCGACCTGTCTTACGATGCGCTGGAAGTCGCCAACCAGAACATCGAGCGTCATGGCATGGAGGATCGCGTCTACACCGTTCAGGGCGATGGTTTCGACGGTTTGCCGGGCCAGCGCTTCGACCTGATTGTGTCCAACCCGCCTTACGTGGATGCCGAAGATTTTGCCGACATGCCCGATGAGTACCAGCACGAGCCGGAGCTGGCGCTGGCCTGTGGCAGCGACGGTCTGAACCTGGTGCGCCGCATGCTCGCTCAGGCCGCCGATCATCTGACCGACAAGGGGCTGTTGATCGTCGAAGTAGGCAACAGTCAGGTGCATGTGCAGGCACTATACCCGGAAGTCGATTTCGCCTGGCTGGACTTCCGGCGGGGTGGTCACGGTGTGTTCATGCTGACCGCAGAACAGTGCCGCAGTCACCAGGCACTGTTTCAGTCGCGGATTTGAAGTCGACGGGGCTGAAACGAGCCCCTTTTTATCAGCGGTGGGTCGCGATCCAGATCAACAGGCCCGCCTGAAAGACTGCGAAGGTCACCAGGCAGGCGATCGTGAAGCGCAGACCGGCGTCTTCGCGCTTGTACTTGCCGACCCGGTCTTCATGCTGGCGAATGATCACTTCCTGCTCGATCAGGTTCTTTTCAGCCTTCTCGAGCATTTGCGAGGCTTCGAGAATCTCGATGATCTGCACCTTGTCATTGTTCCAGGTGCTGTGCAGATTGCCGACATGGACGTCCTTGATGGTGCCTTTCATGTGCTGGGCATCGGCGTAAGCCACTTCAAAGCCCAGGGTGCGCAGGAAGTGGTCGCGTCGCAGACGTGTGTCCTCGTTCAGGCCGTCCTTGCTCGCCAGGGCCACACCTTCAATCTTGTAGGACGACCATCTTTTCTGTGCCCAATGCACCGCATGGGCAATCATGAAGCGACCGATGCCACGGTTCCACGGCTCGATCTGCAGGCCTGACTCGGGACCAAAACGCACCGTGCGTTTCTCGTGGTCGGCCCAGACATCCAGATTGTTCTGTTCCTTGCGAACCCGCTGGCCCGGCAACTGAACATTGATGCGCAGCAGACTCAATTCCTTGCTATGCCGTTCGGCGCGGCCGAACTGCACAAAACGCAAGGGGCGGCCACCTGTCGCACGGTCTGTAGGCAGTGGCGACAGACGCAACATCTGAAAGTTTTCGGGCAGAACGTCTTCCCACGGCTGTGGCGGTGCCGGCACCTCGGCTTCTGTGCTTGCGGGTGCTGCGGTGGTTTCAGTCATGGTATTCGCGTCAGTCATAATGGTGTCCTTTCCTGGGCCTTGCCCCGGCACACGGGTCACGGAACAAAAGGCCAGCAATCCGCTATCGGCCAGATCCGCCAGGACTGAAGGGCATGCGACTAACGGGCGTCAGATCTTTTTTTCCTGGTGGGGCAGGGCTTTGATAAAGCTCAGGATCCGCCTGGTGACTTCACCGGCCAGCGGCTGAGTCGGATTACGGTAGGACAGCAACTGCTGCTGCAGATCATCCGGGACGATGCGCAGCACATGGTTCATTCCGTCGATCAGGGCCAATTCGGCATCCGGCCTGGCTTTTTGCAGCAGCAGGGCGTCGCCTACGCCCACCTGAATGTCATTGCGGCCCTGAACGATCAGCGCCGGAATGTGCAATGCACCGAACGCTGCAGCCGGGTCCTGACGGAACAGCGAGATCAGATAAGGCTGAACGCTGGCGCGGAATACCACTTCCAGTTCGGCGGGCACGTTGTCATCGGTTTTTCCTGCCTTGAGTTCGTCCAGCAACTGATTGCTGCGTTGCAGCAGGTCGGGTGGCAAGCGTTCCTGAAACTGCTCGCGCAGCACCTGATCCACAGGTCGCCCGGTGCCTGCCACGGAAATCAGCGCCGCTGCACCCACCTTCTCAGCTGCCAGCGTTGCCACCAGTGCGCCCTCGCTGTGGCCCAGCAGGATCAACTGGCCCAGACGCGGATTGGCTTTGAGCGCCCTGGCCCAGAGCCCGACATCGGCAACGTAACGCTCGACGCTGAGGTTGCGCTCATCCGGGGTGACCGCCTTGCTGGCCGCGACGCCCCGTTTGTCGTAACGCACGCTGGCAATATTGTTGCTGGCCAGAATGACCGCCAGGCGCTTCATGCTGTCGTTGCGTCCGCCCTCGGGGTTATTGCCGTCGCGGTCTGTGGGGCCGGAACCGGCGATGATCAGCACCACCGGTACCGGCTTGTCCGACCGTGGCATGAGCAGGGTGCCGTACAGCTTGCCGTTTTCGGTGTCCACCGTTATCTGCCGCTGCACCGCACTGGGCGCCGCTGCACTGGCTGTTCCAGCTATGAGGCTCAGGATCAGGGTCATCGGCAGGGCCAGCAGACGCAACGCTTTTGGAACTCGAAACAGGGAATTACCGGATAACATCGCAAGGCCATCATGGGGAAGTCTCGCTTGGACGCACGCCGCGGCAGAAGGTTCGAGGATGAACTGAACCGCGAGCCTGCGTATACTGGCGCGCTTGGTTTAACGATCTGGTTTTTTGGCTGATTTTTCGGAGCGCCCGCATGTCCGGCAACACTTTCGGCAAGCTGTTCACTGTCACCACCGCCGGCGAAAGCCACGGCCCGGCGCTGGTCGCTATCGTCGACGGCTGCCCGCCTGGGCTGGAGCTGGACCTGCAAGACCTGCAGCGTGATCTGGACCGGCGCAAACCGGGCACCAGCCGTCACACCACCCAGCGTCAGGAGGCCGATGAGGTCGAGATCCTTTCGGGCGTGTTCGAGGGCCGGACGACCGGTGCCTCCATTGGTTTGCTGATTCGCAACACCGACCAGAAATCCAAAGACTACTCGGCCATCAAGGACCTGTTCCGCCCGGCTCACGCCGATTACACCTACCACCACAAATACGGTATCCGCGACTACCGCGGCGGCGGCCGCAGTTCGGCAAGGGAAACCGCCATGCGGGTGGCGGCGGGGGCCATTGCCAAGAAATATCTGGCAACCCAGGGCATCGTCATTCGGGGTTACATGAGCCAGCTTGGCCCGATCCAGATCCCGTTCAAGACCTGGGAATGCGTCGAAGACAACGCGTTTTTCTGCCCCGACCCTGACAAGGTGCCGGAGCTGGAAGCCTACATGGACCAGCTACGCCGTGATCAGGACTCGGTCGGTGCGAAAATCACGGTGGTTGCAGAAGGCGTGATGCCTGGCCTTGGCGAGCCGATCTTCGATCGTCTGGATGCCGAGCTGGCCCATGCGTTGATGAGCATCAATGCGGTCAAGGGCGTGGAGATCGGTGCCGGTTTCGATTGCGTTGCGCAACGCGGCACCGAGCACCGCGACGAGATGACGCCGCAGGGTTTCCTGTCCAATCAGGCGGGCGGTATTCTCGGCGGTATTTCCTCTGGCCAGCCGATCATTGCGCACCTGGCACTCAAGCCTACGTCCAGCATCACCACACCGGGGCGCTCGATAGACACCGATGGCAACGCGGCCGATGTCATCACCAAAGGGCGGCACGACCCGTGTGTCGGCATCCGTGCCACACCGATTGCCGAAGCGATGATGGCCATCGTGTTGCTGGATCATCTGCTGCGTCATCGCGGTCAGAACGCCGATGTCAGCGTCAACACGCCTGTGCTGGGGCAGTTGTAATGCACGCCGTCACGGTCGCGGACTGCTAGCGTGGCGCAAGCTTGCGGCGGACAGCTTCCGTACTGGCGGCTGTCCGGGTTCTACGTGTGTTATTTCGCCTTGCTCGGCCTGTCCGCGCCGTTCATGGCCCTTTACCTTCACCATTTGGGTTTTTCCAGCGCACGAATCGGCGAACTGATCGCCATTCCCATGCTGATGCGCTGTGTAGCCCCCAATATCTGGGGCTGGCTGGGCGACCATACCGGGCGCCGGCTGATAATTGTGCGTTCTGGTGCCCTCTGTACGCTGCTGGCATTTTCGCTGATTCTGGTGGAAAAAAGTTACGCCTGGCTGGCGATGGTCATGGCGCTCTATGCATTCTTCTGGCACGCCATACTTCCGCAGTTCGAGGTCATCACCCTCGCGCACCTTCAAGGCCAGACCTCGCGCTACAGCCAGATCAGGCTGTGGGGCTCGATCGGCTTCATTCTTGCGGTGGTGGTACTGGGGCGGGTGTTCGAGTGGTTCAGCCTGGACCTGTTCCCCTACATCGTGCTGGCGATCATGTCGGGTATCGCTCTCAGCAGCTGGTGGGTTCCGAACGCGCATCCTGCGCCGTCGACGCGGGAAGCCGAGGCGGGCGGTTTTCTTCGGCAACTGGGACGACCCGGTGTGTGGGCGTTTTACGTCAGCGTTGCGCTGATGGTGCTCAGTCATGGCCCGTATTACACCTTTTTGACCCTGCACTTGGAGGCACTCGGCTACAGCCGCGGTCTCATCGGCATGTTATGGGCGCTCGGCGTTGTGGCTGAAGTGCTGATGTTCATGGCAATGAGCCGTATTCTGCAGCGGTTTTCCGTGCGCCAGGTGCTGTTCGCCAGTTTTCTGCTGGCGGCACTGCGCTGGCTGCTGTTGGGCATGTTTGCCGATCATTTGACTGCGCTGCTGATTGCGCAGGTGATGCATGCCGCTACATTCGGCAGCTTTCACGCCGCTGCCATTCATTTCGTGCAAAGTAGTTTTGGCCCGCGCCAGCAAGGGCAGGGGCAGGCACTGTATGCTGCCTTGTCCGGTGTTGGTGGAGCCTTGGGCGCGCTGTACTCCGGCTATAGCTGGAACGCGCTGGGGCCTGCCTGGACATTTGCCATCGCCAGCCTTGCAGCCTTTGCCGCAGCCGTCATGATTGTCACACCCAAGAAAGAGGAAGGTGTATGAGCCGCGAACAACTGAGCCTGGAAATCATCGAAGCCGGGCGCTTCCTGTATGGCCGTGGCTGGTCGCCTGCCACCAGCAGCAATTATTCTGCGCGCCTTTCGGCCAGTGAAGCGCTGCTGACCGTATCCGGCAAGCACAAGGGCCAGTTGGGTCCCGACGATGTGCTGACTACCGATCTGGCTGGCAACAGCCTGGAACCAGGCAAAAAACCGTCTGCCGAAACGTTGCTGCATACCCAGCTTTATAGCTGCAGACCACAGGTCGGTGCCGTATTGCACACCCACTCGGTGAACGCAACGGTGCTT
This sequence comes from Pseudomonas caricapapayae, assembly GCF_001400735.1. Taxonomy (GTDB): domain Bacteria; phylum Pseudomonadota; class Gammaproteobacteria; order Pseudomonadales; family Pseudomonadaceae; genus Aquipseudomonas; species Aquipseudomonas caricapapayae. The sequence goes on along the minus strand of NZ_LJPW01000041.1, from coordinate 32,629 downwards.
TCAAGGCTGACCGCTGCCGATCATCTGGTGTTCGAGGACTATGAACTGCAGAAGGCTTTTCATGGTGTGATCACTCATCAGTCACAGGTCGTGGTCCCGATTTTTGACAATGATCAGGATATTGCCCGTCTCGCCGCAAAGGTCCAGCCTTGGCTCGACGCCCATCCCGAGTGCGCCGGCTACCTGATTCGTGGTCACGGCCTTTACACCTGGGGAGCGAAAATGAGTGATGCATTGCGCCAGATCGAGGCGTTCGAGTTTCTGTTCGAGTGCGAGCTGAAAATGCGCGCGGTACTGAACCGTTAAAGACGCCGTATTAAACCAGTCTGTAAGCCTGACCGGCCTGTAAAAGCCGGAAGGCGGTGCCCCAAACCGAGGATTCATGCCATGAGCAGCTTGTCCGTTTATCACGTTTCAAGCCCCGACACGCCCAATAAGGTGCTGACCCATCTGGAAGACATTGCCTCGACGCTGGCCGAGCACGGCGTGGCGTTCGACCGCTGGGAAGCGGCAACGCCGATCACCCCCGGTGCCAGTCAGGAAGAGGTGATCAGCGCCTATCGTACCCAGATCGACAAGCTGATGACTGAACGTGGCTATGTCACCGTGGACGTCATCAGCCTTAGCGGTGACCATCCGCAGAAAGCCGAGTTACGCGCCAAATTCCTTGAAGAGCACCGGCATGGCGAGGACGAAGTACGCTTTTTTGTGGCCGGACGGGGCTTGTTCACGCTGCACATCGAAGATTATGTGTACGCCGTGCTATGCGAGAAGAACGACCTGATTTCGGTACCGGCCGGCACACGGCACTGGTTCGATATGGGTGAGCATCCGCATTTCGTTGCCATTCGGTTGTTCAACAACCCGGAAGGCTGGGTGGCGAATTTTACCGGTGAAGACATTGCCGGCCGTTTTCCACGGCTGGAAGACTGACAGGAGCCCGATTCTGATGCCCATCAAAGCTGTCCTCACGGATATCGAAGGCACTACCAGTGCAGTGAGTTTTGTTTTCGAGGTGTTGTTTCCGTTCGCCAGAAAACACTTGCCCGAATTTGTTCGGCAAAATGCCGGGCAGCCGCTCATATCGTCGCAACTGCACGCAGTGCGCGCCGAGGCCAATGAGCCAGACGCCGATATCGAAAGGGTTATCGCGATATTGCTGGAATGGATTGCCGAGGACCGCAAGGCCACGCCGCTCAAGGCATTGCAGGGCATGATCTGGGAGCAGGGCTATAACGCGGGAGTGCTCAAAGGCCATGTTTACCCGGATGCCGTCGACGCATTGAAGCTCTGGCATCAGCAGGGCTACGGTCTCTACGTTTACTCGTCAGGCTCGATTCAAGCCCAGCAGCTTATCTTCGGCTGTTCCGAAGCGGGTGATCTTTCAGGTCTGTTCAGCGGTTATTTCGATACGACGTCCGGTCCCAAGCGCGAAGCGCAGTCATATCGGACAATTGCACAAGCGATTGGCTGTCCCGCCCAGGACATTCTGTTCCTCTCCGATATCGTCGAGGAACTCGACGCTGCCCAGGCCGCCGGGATGGCCACTTGCGGTCTGGCGCGTGAGGGCGGGGTGCTTGCTGGGCACCGCTGTGTGAGCAGCTTTGCACTCATCGACCCTGCTTCTTTCTAGACGACTCCAGCCTGTTGCGCGCGCCATCGCCCTGGTGGCGCGGCCTGAAAATCTGCCTGCTGCAAGGCTTGCGCGCCATTTCTGTAGGGCGTGTCCTGCTGTCGAGTAAGGCGTTTCCTGCCTGAAAGTGCGTTGAATCTGTTTGTTTGGCTCATCCTTCTTCAAAGCGATTATTCGTGTAATTTCTGCGCCATCGCCCCCGAGTCAGGGACAACACGTGTACCCGTTCACGGGCGCAGAAGGAGCGGTAGCGATGGGCAGTGCCATTACAGAAAGCGCAAGCAGGGATCTTTTGATACAGCAGATGGTAAGCACAATCACCGAACTCGATGGCCAGACCGCCATCGAAAATGCCCTCCAGTGGCTGCGACGCGAATGTGGCAGTGAGCGGGCGATGTTCTATCAGTTCAAAGGACCGCTGTTGCTGACGTTCATTACGTCCAATGTCGATGATGCCTGGGGCAAGGCCTACCGCCAGCATGAGTTGATCACTCAGGACCCGGTCATCCGTTGTTACCGTAATCAGCTGGGGTTCGTAAACTGGCAGGACGCATTCAGGCAATACCCGGTCTCAGCACGTTACGACGAGCTCGTCGAGGCGGGCGGACTGCTTCCGGCTATTTCCTATGGCTACACTAATCATTGCCGCGGTACTGACAGTGTCACATCGGTCTGCACACTGGGCGAGGTAGAACGCATGATCTCGGCTGAACAAAAATACCTGATGAGCAGTCTCATGCCAGTGCTGCACAGCGTCGCGCGGGGTTTGAAATTCTGTTCTCGTGGTCTGACCCATCGGGAACTGGAGGTGCTGCAGTGGGCCAGAGACGGAAAAACCGCCTGGGAGATATCCATGATCCGCGATGTGTCGGAGTCGACGGTGAAATATCACCTCAAGACCATTTATTCCAAACTGGGTGTTGCCAATCGGGCGCAGGCAGTAGGTGAGGCGCTTTGCCGTGGTCTGATCAGATAGCTCATCAACCACAGGCAGCCAAAATAGTGGGTAAAAAAAAGCCGCGAAAACAAAATGTGATCGCGGCAAACAAGGGATGAGAGAGCGTACAGCGGACGCCACCCACAAAGGGTGGCGAGAAAATCAACGGGTGTGGTAAGTCGGCAGATCGAAGCGGTGCTGGCTTTGCAGCATCGAAATGGCTGGCAACTCGCTGGCTTGTGCAGCCAGGTCGCGGCGGATAGCGCTGATTACCCATTCCAGTTGAACCGGAGTGTGCAACTGAGCATAAGACACGGAGCGACGGATCTGTTTGCCATCGTGAGTACGCAACGACAACAGTACACCACCATCAGGACGTGGCTGGGTGGTGACGGTGTAGTCGGAGAATACGGAAGCGAATTTTTCTTGAATAAAGGTCATGTCAGGCGGCTCCATTGCTCATGGGATAATAAGCTTGCAAGTACTATTGCAGTGTCTGTGCCAGTATTTGCACTTGAATTAAATCCTTTAAAATCAAGCAGTTAAAATATTATCGATTTTCAGGTCTCGTGCATTTTGCATGAACGCCCATCGTGCGCCCTGCATTTTGCCGGTTCCTGACCGTGGTCAATCGGGCAGAACGGAGTATTGGAGGATTTCGCTGCTGTCTCTGATGCCGATCGAACAGCCAGCGAGACTTGCGGTCAGTGTGTTTATCGCTGCCGGGCCATCAAATGCCCGGAGTGCCGTGCGCCAAGGAGCCATTTAATGACCGATACAGATATCAGCCCGTCGAAAACCATGACCGAAGACGAAGCAGCCGAGTTCGCCGAGCAGGTATTCGACGTGGCTCGTCAGGGAAATGCAGTCATGCTGGAGCGCCTGCTTGAAAAGGGATTGCCTGCAGATTTGCGCAATCACAAGGGCGACACGCTATTGATGCTGGCCAGCTATCACTGTCATGCGGATGCGGTCAGGGTGCTGCTGAGTTTCAAGGCCGATCCGGAAATCCGTAATGACAACGGCCAGAGCCCTATCGCCGGTGCCGCGTTCAAAGGTGATCTGGCAGTGGTCCGGTTGCTGGTGGAGGCGGGTGCCAATGTGGACGGGGCGTCTGCCGACGGTCGTACCGCACTGATGATGGCCGCGATGTTCAATCGCAACGAGATAGTCGATTACCTGATCAGTCAGGGCGCAGATCCGCATGCCACTGATGCCAAGGGCATTAACGCACTGGGTGCCGCTCAGGCGATGGGTGCGACTGTCACCATCGAGCAGTTGACGAAACTGGGTGTACAGCCAGCCCGGTCATGAGGCCGTGCTCTTCAAGGGCGCAAGTACTCAGGCATGAACACATAGAGGCGCGAAGGATTTACCGTTATCCTTCGCGCCTCTTTTTTTGCCCGTTATCAGGATCGCCATCATGAAAGACTCTCTGGTCGAATTAATCAGCAAAGTCAGCTCCGGCTGCATGGGCGACGATGAAATCGTGCATATTGCCGATGAGGCGGCACAGGCGTATGCCGACCCTCAGGCGTTTCTGACCGCTAATCCTGATATCAACTACGACGACACCTTTCCGATCCCGTTGGGCGAATGGGTGGTGGTGGGCAGTTTGCCGGAGACAGTACTGTTCCAGGCTGACAGCTATATGGAGATGTTCGAGCAGATCGTGCAATCGTTCGGCAAGGATGTGACGTTCAACATCAAGCCGAAACAGTTGGCCAAGGTCGAACCGCTCGTAGCGCTCAATCGTATTCAGATTCAATTGAGCAGCATGAACAAGGACATGGGCGGCTATGTCTTGATGAATTTCAGCCAGCCACTGGATGACGAATTGCAAGCGGTGCTGGTTTACGGCCGTGACGAGGCGCGTGTGCTCGAACTGGCAGCGCTGGCCGGCATCCATGCCGCCCCTGCACTGCAAGCGTTGCGCGGTTAGCCCAGGGCGGTGTCGAGAAACATCATCACTGCAAAGCCACCCATCAGCCCCAGCGTTGCCGAGGTCTGATGGCCGTTGCGGTGGGTTTCCGGGATGACTTCATGGGACACCACGAAGATCATCGCGCCTGCCGCGAGCCCCATGCTCAGCGGATAGGCAATGGCAAAGCCGCTGGAAATCCCCAGGCCCACCAGCGCGCCCAGCGGTTCCATCAGGCCTGAACCGACAGCCACCAGCATCGCCTTGAATGCCGACAACCCCGTAGCACGCAGGGCCAGCGCGATGGCCAGGCCTTCAGGAATGTCCTGAATGGCGATGGCCGTGGTCAACGGCAAGCCGACATTCATGTCGCCGCTGGCGAAACTGACGCCTATCGCCATGCCCTCGGGCAGGTTATGCAGGGTGATCGCCAGGACGAATAGCCAGACCCGACTGATGCGCTCCGAATGGGGCCCCTGACGACCTACGCTTTCATGCTCATGCGGGGTGAACTTGTCCAGACCCAGCATCAATAGCACGCCCAGTCCAAGCCCCGCGACAACCGTTGCAGCGGCCCATGGTCCGCTGTCGGTAATGTCCTTGGCGGCCTCCAGCCCCGGCAGTATCAGCGAGAACGAACTGGCAGCCAGCATCATGCCAGCGGCAAAGCCGAGCATGATGTCCTGAGCGCGTTGCGAGACATTGCGCAGGGCGACGGCCATGATCGCGCCCAGTGCCGTGGCCAGAAAACCGGCTGTCCCGCCCAGCAATGCATGATTGAAGTTGACCTGACTGGTGCCGTAGAAGGCGTTGTAGAGGCTGATGCCGATCAGGCCGGCGACGATCAGTAGAGCGAGCGCGAAGCCCAGGCTTACCAGCGGGCTGCCCTGAAGATGGCTGGACCATGTCGCCCAGGGCGTTCGGGGGTGTGCGGGCGTTGGCATGAAAACGGCTACCTTTGTGAGGGTGGAAAGCGATGGCGGATGAAATGCGAAGTCGACCCCGATTGGGAGCCCGAGAATATAAGGTTGGTTCAACGGAACCCGCGAACGGCGCAACTATCCTAGGAAGGTAAGCATTCAATTAGGGGCAACACCATGGGTTCTAGCTTCAATGGCCTGGTCGGCTTGATCATTCTGGCGCTCGATATCTGGGCCATCATCAATGTCTTGAAAAGCGGCGCAGAGACCGGCAAGAAAATCCTCTGGGTATTGCTGATCGTGCTGTTGCCTGTTGTGGGCCTGATCATCTGGGCAATTCTCGGGCCGCGCGGCAACGTACGCATCTGATACTTCGGCAGGCTGCAAAGGAACGCTTGATTGCCTTGGGTAATCAGGCGTTTTTCGTTTAAGGGAGCAGTCATCTGCACGGGATAAGCTGCACAGAGGTTCGACCTGTCATGCTCCTCGACGTAGAATGCGCGCCTTTATTGCGGGCGGTCGGCCGTCCTGTCATCAGTACCCAGCGGGAGCTTACCCATGAGCGATTATCAGGAAACGTTGTACGAAGGCTACGGCCAGCGCTTTCGTATGGAAAAAATGCTTCACGAAGTGCGCACCGAACACCAGCATCTGGTGATCTTCCAGAACCCGCGCATGGGCCGTGTCATGGCTCTGGATGGCGTCATCCAGACCACCGAGGCGGATGAGTTCATCTATCACGAAATGCTCACCCACGTGCCGATTCTGGCTCACGGTGCCGCCAGGCGTGTGCTGATCATCGGCGGTGGCGACGGCGGCATGTTGCGCGAAGTGGCTAAGCACCTGACGGTCGAACATATCACCATGGTCGAGATCGACGCCACGGTGGTCGAGATGTGCAAAGAGTTTTTGCCGAATCACTCCAACGGTGCCTTTGACGATTCGCGTCTGAATCTGGTCATCGACGACGGCATGCGCTTTGTCGCGACGACTGACGAGAAATTCGACGTGATCATCTCCGACTCCACCGACCCGATCGGCCCCGGTGAAGTGCTGTTCTCGGAAAACTTCTATCAGGCCTGCCATCGCTGCCTGAACGAAGGTGGCATTCTGGTGACCCAGAACGGCACGCCATTCATGCAATTGAGCGGTGTGCAGACCACGGCCGGGCGCATGAACGGTCTGTTTGCCGACTGGCACTTCTATCAGGCTGCCGTCCCGACCTATATCGGCGGGGCAATGACCTTCGCGTGGGGCGCAACTGACAAGAGCTACCGCAAACTGCCGGTGGAAACCCTGCGTCAGCGTTTCACCGGCAGCGGTATTGTTACGCGCTATTACAATCCTGAAGTCCATATCGGCGCATTCGCCTTGCCGCAGTACGTATTGAAGGCTGTGAGCAAGGCCAGCAACGACTGACCATCGATACGGCGTTGCCCAGGTTGGCCCTGAAAGACGTTGATACGCGCGGCTGGCGACAGAAATTTCACACGTTCTGTCCCAGAATTGCGCGCGAAGCTGAACAGGCAAGCGTCTTCATGGGCTGCTCAGGCCCCTGACGACCCGCAATCAAGTAATATCTGCGCCCTGTCGCACACCGCCCGTCTCTTGAAGGAAGGCGGTGCTGCACCCTGAACCTACTCCTGAATCCACCGGATCCTGACAACCATGGCCAAAACGGACGCCCAGATTCATCGGCAAGCCCGCCTGCAAAACCCGACTGTCAAATCGCATCTGGCTTACATCCTGCTCAGCGGCTTCGCTCTGATGGTGATGTACACACTGTTGCGTATCGGTCTGCTGGTCTACAACCGCGAGATGATTGGCGACACGCCAGCCTCGACGTTCCTTGAAGCGCTGTTCAACGGCACACGTTTCGACCTGCGCCTGACCATGTACCTGCTCATTCCGCTGGTGCTGTCGCTGTTCAGCGCCCGGGCCATGGCGGCACGCGGGTTCTTCCGTTTCTGGCTGACCCTGGTCGGCAGCATCACGCTGTTTTTCGGCTTGATGGAAATGGACTTCTATCGGGAGTTCCACCAGCGCCTGAACGGGCTGGTGTTTCAGTATGTCAAGGAAGACCCAAAGACCGTTCTGAGCATGCTCTGGTACGGCTTTCCGGTGGTGCGCTATCTGCTGGCCTGGGCAGTGGTGACCTGGCTGCTGAGTCTGGTGTTCAAGGGCATTGATCGTGCAACCCGTCCACGCCTTGCTGCAAACGCCAGCCCGGCGGGCACTCGTTCCGTTGCGCCGTGGTACATGCGCGTCGGCGTATTCGTTCTGGTGTTGCTGGTCATGGTGGTCTGCATCCGTGGCACCCTGCGCCAGGGCCCGCCGCTGCGCTGGGGTGACGCTTACACCACTGACTCCAACTTCGCCAATCAGCTGGGTCTCAACGGTACACTGACGTTGATCACTGCAGCCAAGAGCCGGATGTCCGAAGATCGCGACAACATCTGGAAAGCCACGCTGCCACAGAACGAGGCCCAGCAGACCGTGCGCGACATGCTGCTGACCCCGCACGACAAGCTGGTCGAGCCGGATATTGCCGCTGTGCGTCGCGACTTCACGCCGCCGGCAGAGAACACCTTGCCGATCCGCAACGTGGTCGTGATCCTGATGGAAAGCTTTGCCGGTCACTCGGTAGGGGCTCTGGGCAGCGATGCCAACATCACGCCGTACTTCGACAAGTTGTCCAAGGAAGGCTTGTTGTTCGATCACTTCTTCTCCAACGGCACTCACACCCACCAGGGTATGTTCGCCACCATGGCGTGCTTCCCGAACCTGCCGGGCTTCGAGTACCTGATGCAGACGCCGGAAGGCAGTCACAAGCTGTCAGGCCTCCCGCAATTGCTGAGCACGGGGCGTAACTACGATGACGTCTACGTCTATAACGGCAACTTTGCCTGGGACAACCAGTCCGGTTTCTTCAGCAACCAGGGCATGACCAACTTTGTCGGTCGCGAGGACTTCGTCAATCCGGTGTTCTCCGATCCGACCTGGGGTGTTTCCGACCAGGACATGTTCGATCGGGGTGCGCAGGAGCTCAAGGCCCGTCAAGACGGCAAGCCGTTCTATGCGCTGCTGCAGACCCTGTCCAACCACACGCCGTATGCCTTGCCGGATCCGCTGCCGGTCGAGCGCGTGACCGGCCACGGTTCGCTGGACGAGCATCTGACCGCCATGCGTTATGCCGACTGGGCGCTGGGCCAGTTCTTCGAGAAGGCCAAAAAAGAGCCATACTTCAAGAACACGCTGTTCGTGGTACTGGGCGACCATGGTTTTGGTAACGACAAGCAACTGACCGAAATGGACCTGGGCCGTTTCAACGTGCCTCTGCTGCTGATCGGTCCTGGTGTGCAGGAGAAGTTCGGTCAGCGCAGCAGCATCGTGGGTACGCAGGTCGACGTAGTGCCGACCATCATGGGGCGTCTGGGTGGCCTGAACCGCAACCAGTGCTGGGGCCGCGATCTGCTCAATCTGCCAGAGGGCGACAAGGGGTTTGGCGTGATCAAACCGTCGGGCAGCGAGCAGGTGGTCGCGATCATCAGCGGCAACCGCATTCTGATCGAACCGACGGAAATGCCTGCCAAGTTGTTGACCTATACCCTTGGTGCCAAGCCACATGCCGAGGAAGTGCCTGATGCACCTGACGCGCAGGAGCTCAAGCGCAAGCTGGAAAGCTTCCTGCAGACGGCTACCAAGAGCCTTCTGGACAACACGGCAGGTGTAGAAGCCAGCAAGAACCGCAACTGATGAAAACCGACTCGTCGGGGTAACCGGCGAGCGGGATCAGCCCACAGACATAAGGCCCTCGGCATCCATTGCGAGGGCCTTTTGTTTTGCCCGCGATGGCAGGCTGCCCGGCTTAATTCGTTGGAACGAATGCGCGGGCCAAAAGGTCCAGATCACATAAGCCAGAGTGCCTGGCTTCGTTCTGGAGGCATTGATGAAACAGTGGGCCATTTTGTACCTGGACAAGGATGGTGTGCAGCAGCGTGTTGAGGCTGGCTTTGACGAGTGCCCGACCCCGGAGGACGCCGCGCGTTTTCTGCGCAAGGACCTGTACCCGGTCACCGATGAGCTGAATCTCAATGATCTTGATGGGCGTACCGAAGAGCCGACTGTGAAGACGCTCAAGGACCATAACAGTGTGCAGATCATTTCCATTACAGAAGTCGCCTGACCTGAAGTGATTCAAAAAGCTTTTCGTGGCAACCACTTGGCATCTGCCCTGTGAAGGGTCTACTCTGCAGATGAGGCCGTTGAAGCGGCCTCTGACATCTCGATATCCGACCTGTGCCAAGCCTGGTCCGGTCAGCTACATGCTTGATTCCCCACGCCGGATTACCTGTCGTGTGGCGGCCCCCGACGATTCGGCGGTCGCTCTGGAAGAGTTGAAACTCTATCTATCGTTGCATAGGAGGACGTTTCATGAGCACAGCCTATCAAGAGGACATCAGCAGTAACGTACTGCGCCGCATGAAAGAAGGCGGTTTTGATTTCGCGCGAATCTACCCTATCGAGTTCTACGCCATCTTCCCGGACGAGGAGCGGGCACGGCAGGCCGCAGAGCAATTTCGCGGTGAATCCCTCAACACCCAGGTCAACATACGTGACGACGGTAACTGGCACCTGCAATTGAGCAAAGTGATGTACGCCACCTATGACGGTATCGGTGACTTCGAACAGGACTTTCAGGCGGTGATTTCACCTATGGACGGTGAAGTGGAAGGCTGGGGTGTCACTCAGGAGATCAGACGACTGCACGCTTGATACTTGTTTATTGTCAGACAATACGCGACCGGCTGATTCGGGACAGGTTCTGGATCAGCCGGTTGTGTTTTCGGCTTTCGTTCATAAACAGTGGTCAAAAAAAAGCCACTCAAATGAGTGGCGCAAAGGGAAGTCTGTTTAAAATCCGCACAGGCAGACCGGCGGATCCGAAAAATAACGCGTGAGGCAAAAGTACCGTTTGGTGCCCTGTTTGCTCGGTTGCTGGCGAGTATGGCGAACTAATATCGTTGGCGGAAATCAACTCTGACTATGCTGATCATAGATTTCACGGTTGAATGACGCTTCCGAATGAGGCGCGAAAGAATTGGCTTGGGCGTTTAGTGCACAGGAATGGTGCGCAGAGCGCTGGATAGTTATCTAACCATTTGATAATAAAGCGTTTATGCCGGTGGCACGGGCTTTGCGATGGTCTTGGTGTCCATGGTGACAAGGAGTACGGCATGATCCGCACCTTTTATGACGAGATGTACGATGCTGGTGGTGTAGTCCGCCCGCACTATCGGGAGTTTGCCCGCTGGCTGGGCGATACGCCTCCCGAGCTTTTGGCTCAACGCAGGCGCGAAGCCGATCTGCTGTTTCATCGCGCCGGGATCACGTTCACGCTCTATGGCGATGAGCAGGGGACCGAGCGGCTTATTCCTTTCGACACCATCCCGCGCAGCATACCGGCCAGCGAGTGGCGCGTTGTCGAGCGTGGCTGCATTCAGCGTGTCAAGGCGCTGAACATGTTTCTCGCGGACCTTTATCATGACCAGCGGATTATCAAGGCCGGGATAATTCCTGCCGAGCAGGTGCTGGCCAACGAGCAGTATCAGTTGGCGATGCAGGGCTTGAACCTGCACCGTGATCTGTATTCGCATATTTCCGGTGTTGATCTGGTGCGTGACGGTGACGGCACGTATTACGTGCTGGAAGACAACCTGCGTACCCCGAGCGGCGTGAGCTACATGCTCGAAGACCGCAAGATGATGATGCGTCTGTTTCCGGAGCTGTTCTCTGCCCAGCGCATCGCCCCCATCGATCATTACCCGAACCTGCTGCTCGACACGCTCAAGAGCTCAAGTCATCTGGATAACCCGAGTGTCGTGGTACTGACGCCCGGACGTTTTAACAGCGCCTTTTTCGAGCATGCGTTTCTGGCTCGCGAGATGGGCGTCGAGCTGGTGGAAGGCGCGGATCTTTTTGTCCGCGATGACCGTGTATTCATGCGAACCACGGACGGCCCCAAGGCTGTCGATGTGATCTACCGCCGGCTTGACGATGCATTTCTCGATCCGCTGGCGTTCAACCCTGATTCAATGCTGGGCGTTCCCGGCCTGCTGGCAGCCTACCGTTCCGGAAATGTGGTTCTGGCCAATGCGATCGGTACCGGCGTTGCCGATGACAAATCGGTTTACCCGTATGTCACCGACATGATTCGCTTCTACCTGGACGAAGAGCCGATTCTCAAGAACGTACCCACTTGGCAGTGCCGCAAGCCGGAAGAACTGTCACATGTGCTGGCCAACCTGGGCGATCTGGTCGTCAAGGAAACCCAGGGCTCCGGGGGCTACGGCATGCTGGTCGGCCCTGCGGCGACCGCCGCCGAGATCGAAGCCTTCCGGGCGCGTCTCAAGGCCAAGCCACACGCGTACATCGCCCAGCCCACCTTGTGCCTGTCGACCTGTCCGACCTTTGTCGAGAATGGCATAGCCCCGCGACACATCGATCTGCGCCCCTTTGTCCTGTCCGGTCGCGAAACCCGTGTTGTACCTGGCGGGCTTACCCGAGTGGCCTTGCGTGAAGGCTCGCTGGTGGTCAATTCGTCACAGGGTGGCGGAACCAAAGACACCTGGGTGGTCGAGGATTAAGGATGCCTGCCAATGTTAAGTAGAACTGCCTCTGATCTTTTCTGGATGTCGCGTTACCTGGAGCGAGCGGAGAACCTCGCCCGTATGCTGGACGTGAGCTATTCGCTGTCGTTGATGCCGCAGGACGGGCGGGGCGATGGGCTGGATGAAATAGCCATGCCGTTACTGATTACCGGAACGCTGGAAACCTACATCGAGCGTCATGGTGAGCTGCATGCCGAGCGCATGCTGCACTTCTTTGCGCTGGATGCGACCAATCCGGCCAGCATCTACAGCTGCCTGGGGGCCGCGAGGGCCAGTGCGCACGCGGTGCGCGGTCGTATCACCGCCGACATGTGGGAGAACATCAACTCCACCTGGCTGGAAATTCGCGGCATCGCCCAGCAGGGCCTGACCCGTTATGGCATGAGTCGCTTCTGCGAGTGGGTCAAGGAGCGCTCTCACCTGTTCCGCGGTGCAACCTACGGCACCATCATGCGTAACGATGCATTCCGTTTCATCCGTCTGGGAACGTTCATCGAGCGCGCCGACAACACCATGCGCATGCTCGATGCCCGCTATGAAATGCTTGAATTGCGAGGGCCGCAGGCCAATGCCGCGGCGGACAATTCGGCCGCTGGCTATTACCAGTGGAGCGCCTTGTTGCGCGCACTGTCCTCGTTCGAGGCTTACACCGAGGTCTATCGGGATGCGCCCGGCGCGCGTCAGGTTGCCGAACTGTTGCTACTGCGTGCCGACATTCCGCGTTCACTGCGGGCGTGCCTGGAAGAGATGGACGTCATCCTGGCGAGTCTGCCCGGCGTCAATGGTCGACCGGCACAACGCATGGCCGCCGAGATGGATGCACGACTGCGCTATACCAGTATCGACGAGATTCTGGATGAGGGCCTGCACGAGTGGTTGAACGAATTCATCCCGATGCTGGCCCAACTGGGTGATGCCATCCACACTTCGTATCTGGAGGCTGCATGAGACTTTCCATAAGCCATGAGACCACCTATCACTACGATGATCAGGTGCGTTCGAGTATTCAATATCTGCGCCTGACACCCCACGACAGTGAGCGCCAGCATGTGCTCAGTTGGCAACTGACGTTGCCGCGGCCAGTACGCGCGCAGATCGATCCCTTTGGCAATATCCTCCACGTCCTGAGCCTGGAAGAGCCGCACGAGGCGATCATTATCGGCGCGCGTGGGCAGGTGGAAATCGACGAAACCCGCGAGGCCGAGCATGAGAGTCAGTCAGCGTTGCCGTTTTTGCGCGTTACCCGGCTGACCGAGCCCGACGAAGCGATTCGCACTTTCGCGGCGCGGGAATGCCACAAGCGTGCGGACCGTAGTGCACTGATCGATCTGATGCAGGCGCTCAACCAGCACATGACCTACACGCAGGGTTCGACTGAAGTGGACACCAGCGCTGCTCAGGCTTTCGCCGGGCGCTCGGGCGTCTGTCAGGATCACACCCATGCCTTTCTGGCCTGCGCCCGCAGCCTTGGCGTGCCTGCACGTTATGTGTCTGGCTATCTGTGCAGCGAAGACAGCGAGCATTTGTCCAGCCACGCGTGGGCCGAGGCCTGGATAGACGACGCCTGGTACAGTTTTGATGTCACCAATCAGTTGGCCATTCCCGAACGGCATTTGAAACTGGCGGTGGGGCTGGACTATCTGGACGCCTGTCCGGTACGTGGTATGCGCCGCGGTGGCGGATCTGAACAGATGCACGCCAAAGTTGTGGTTTCGCCCATGACCGGTACGCCAAAAGTGAAAACCCGTGTGCAGGTCCAGACACAGCATCAGTAGTTCGTAAATACTGTTCTGCGCATCACCAAAACGGCCGGAGCCAAAGCACCGGCCGTTGTCTATTCTGCAGGGTCGTCGGTGATGTCGTAGAGCGCGTTATGCAGCTCTTCGTAGTTACCGCCATTAATGACGCTGTAGTAGCCGGCAGCCCGAAGCTTGTCCTGGGCTTTGTCGGCCTTGCTGTCAGTGCTGCTGAAAATGACGAACACCGCGTTACGGTCGTTGAGTACCTGTTTCATCTGGTTGACCAGCCGTCTGTCATCGACGCGCACTGCATTCAACACCGTACCTGCGTCGTAGTCGGTCTGACTGCGCACATCCATCGCCAGTTTGCCTTCTTTCAGTGCTGCCACGGCCGCAGCCTGATCCACCATGCCCGCGTGCGCAGCGAAGCTGCCGGCGAGTGCAAAAACAGCAATCCATTGGCGCATAGGCTCATCTCCCTCAGTACGAATGGAAAGAGTGGCACAGTTATACGTGGACCGAAAGCGTCTGTGATCAGCCGAACAGCCGGTTCAGGTTAGGCACAATCAATAACAGTGCAGTGGTGAAGAGTATCAATCCCGCCTGACGTACTTTGGACTGCTTGAACTTGAACATGGCTGACCGCCTTTTGTTGTTATTCCTGAGCGACAAAGCAAATCGATTCTGTGACTCTGTGACGCAGATGATCGACTTGCCGACAAGGGTACGCACTGAACAGGTGGGCCCGATCATCCGACCGTCGGCCCGAGCGCTGAAAGGATTTTGCGCGCTTCCTGTTACAGATCTAACCATAGAGCCGGGGTGCCCTGTAATTTAGAACGGTTGGGAATCTAAAGTTGCCTATTTAGACGTTAACGCTATTACCAACTGCATGGCTGAATGCACAAGCCTTTTCTAGACGCCTCGTGGGTGAGCATCGGCTTTGCACCGTTCGTCAGGGGCAGAATTTTCCTACGCGAATTAAACGTCCGGGGCAGGGCAGGCTGTTGCTTGATTTGCTGCGGCCTTCAAGGCAGGCTCTGCCGATACGCTTTTGCCTCATCACTGTTTCAGGGTCTCTTTTATGTCTTTACGCATCTGTATTCTGGAAACCGACAACCTTCGACCGGAACTGGTTGAGCAATACCATGGTTACGGACGGATGTTCGAATTGCTCTTCGCGCGCCAGCCAATCGCTGCAGAGTTGACGGTGTATAACGTGGTGCAAGGGGACTATCCACCTGCAGACGAGCGGTTCGACGCCTACCTGGTGACTGGCAGCAAAGCCGATTCATTTGGCACAGATCCATGGATTCAGACGTTGAAGGTTTATCTGCTGGAGCTTTATCAGCGCGGCGAAAAACTGCTGGGTATCTGCTTTGGCCACCAGTTGCTGGCCTTGCTGCTGGGTGGCAAGACCGAGCGTGCCGTACAGGGCTGGGGAGTCGGTATCCATCACTACCAGCTGGCACCTGCCAGGCCGTGGATGACGCCAACGATGGACAAACTCACGCTGCTGATCAGCCACCAGGATCAGGTTACCGCGCTGCCCGAGAACGCAACGGTCCTTGCTTCCAGCGAGTTCTGTCCGTTTGCCGCCTACCATATCAATGATCAGGTGCTATGTTTCCAGGGGCATCCCGAGTTCATTCATGAGTTTTCCCGCACCTTGCTTGATCTTCGCCAGGACGCACTGGGCGAGCACATCTACCAACAGGGGGTTGCCAGCCTCGACCACGATCATCATGGAGCAACGGTTGCTGAGTGGATGATGCGCTTTGTGGCGCATAAGCCGCACGCGCAGTCGGTGTGAGCGAACGCATGACGTGTGGTCATGCGCCCGGCGGTTTGCAGGGGGGCGGGGGGGCTGCTCTGCTACAGCCAGCCAGAGCGCTTGAAGCTGGCGAACAGCGCCGCACAGCCGCCCACGATTACGCCCAGTACGATGAAGTAACCGTAATGCCACTTTAGTTCGGGCATGTTCTCGAAATTCATGCCATAGATGCCGGCAATGGCCGTCGGGAACGCCAGAATCGCTGCCCATCCGGCGAACTTGCGCTGCACGATGCTTTGTCGCGAAGACTCCAGCAGCAAGCCGATTTCGATCGTCTGGCTGGCGATGTCACATAGATTGCCGAGGTCTTCCATCTGCCGTTTGACGTGAATTTCGACATCGCGGAAGTAGGGCCGCATGTTCTTGTCGATGAAGGGGAAGCTGAGTCTCTGCAGTTCCTCACCCACTTCCACCATAGGGGCCACGTAACGGCGCATCCGCAGGAGATCGCGACGCAGTGCATGAATGTGCTGAATATCCGACTCGCGCAGTGAACCACCGATGACACTTTGTTCCAGCAATTCGAGTTCGGCGTGGATGGCTTCGGTGACCGGTTGATAGTTCTCGGTCACGAAGTCCAGAAGGGCGTAAAGCACGAAGTCTTCGCCGTGTTCCAGCAGCAATGGCCGTGCTTCACAGCGCTGTCGCACCAGCCCGTAGGACTTGGAGTGGCCGTTGCGTGAGGTGATGATGTAGCCCTTGCCGGCGAAGATGTGGGTTTCGATGAACAGCAGCTTGCCATTGTCGCGTACCGGCGCGTAGGTCACGATGAACAGCGCATCGCCGAAGGTCTCCAGCTTCGGACGGCTGTGAACTTCCATGGCGTCTTCAAGAGCCAGTTCGTGCAGGTTGAACTGCTCTTTGAGGCTGGTGAGTTCCTCATCGCTGGGCTGCTCCAGCCCGATCCAGACAAAGTGATCGGGTTTTGCGGCCCAGGCGGCACCTTCATCAAGGGTAATATCGCGGACTTTCTTGCCTTTGCTGTACACCGCTGCTGCAACAACTCGACCCATGGCGCTATCGCTTCTTCAATATGTCAGTGGCGCAAAAAACATGCGCGGTAGCTGATCAGATTGATCAAATGCGTATGAGTTCGCGAGTAAACAAAAGCCCGCACGTGCGGGCTTTGATCGGGTGTCACAGCATGTGCTGCCGATCCTGTTCGATGGCTGCATCCAGCGTATCGAGCAGGGCTTTTCTGACTTTGAGCTTGGTCTTCTTGTGTGCACTCATGTTGATTTTCTTCAGCTGGCCGGCGACCGCGAGGGCGGCGCTCTGCAGTTCCTCGACGCTGACCACCTTGTCCAGGAAGCCGGCAGCCATCGCACCCTCAGGGTCGAACATCTCGGCGTTGATCACCGAGCGATTGAACGCTGATTTGCGCAACCGGTCGCGTGCCAATTCGATACCGGCGTGGTGCATAGTCATACCGATCTGCACTTCGTTCAGCCCGATGCTGAAAGGCCCCGCAACGCCGATACGGTAATCGGCGGACAACAGCAGAAAGGCTCCCTTGGCAACCGCATGGCCAGGGCAGGCAACGATGATCGGAAAGGGGTGCGCAAGCATGCGTCGCGCCAGTGTCGAACCCTGGGCAACCAGATTGATGGCTGCTTCGGCGCTCGACGTCATCACCTTGAGGTCATAGCCGCCCGAAAGAATACCGGGCTGCCCCGTGACGATAACGATTGCCCGATCCTGCTCTGCCTGATCCAGCGCCGCGTTGAACGCAACGATGACGTCCGGGGAGATGGCATTGACCTTGCCGTTGTTCAGCGTCAGCGTGGCGACACCGTCGTCCAGATGATACGAGACCAGATCACTCATGACGTGATTCCTTTATTGAAGTGAGCAGACGTTACTCATCCATAAGGAACAGGTAAAGCGCTGACTGATGAGTCACTGAGCAGTGTGACTGTCAATGGCCGATTCGCCGTTGATGGCGGCTCCATTCATGGCTGGATATCGTTGAACCCGCAATATTCTTCCCAGTCCATCCCCAGCGCTTCGGCTACCTGGCGGTGCGCTTCCAGGCGCATGCTCTGCAACTGTTCTGGCGATTCGGCAATCAGTTCCAGCGCCAGTTCCCAGGTCTCGATGCCCTGGCTCTCGGCCTCGTCCTCAAACGCCCACTGCAATTGCTGCTTTTGCTCCTTCGGGCTCAATGCGCTGATTTCATCTTTCAGGGTCGGATGGGTCGCGAGGTACTTCGCCAGCGCGGCCTCGTTCCACTCAAGTGTATTCATGCGGGGTTCCTCGAACGTTTCTATGGCCCGGCCGTTTTAAGGGTGGCGAGGCAGGACGGCGTGATTGTGAGGGAGCAGGTCATTGATGTCAGCACCTGGCGACAATAATCGCTAGAGTGTCCAGACGAATTTAATGACCCTCACTCAGGAGCCTATCGAGATGATCAAAGTCAGCGTGCTGTATGCGTATGAAGAAGGTGCCCGTTTCGACCACGATTACTATCGTGACAGACACATGCCGCTGGTGCAGAAGCTGATGGGCAAGTTCTGCAAGGGTTACAGCGTGGACCGAGGCATAGGCGGGGCAACGCCAGGCTCCGACCCCGTGTATATCGGCATGTGCCACATCTATTGCGATTCCATTGAAGACTTTGAAGCCGGCATGGGACCGCATTCAAAGCAGATCAACGCCGACATCATCAACTACACCGACCTGATCCCTGAAATTCAGATCAGTGAAGTACGTGCCGATGTGAAAACTGCTCTGTAAGTTATCGAGCACTATCCCCAAAGGCTGCCCGTTTTTTCGAGGACATTCCACCCGACGGATCGAAACACTGACTGTCGTACTGCGGGCTTTGGCACTGCGAGGGGATGTTCGGCGGTGGCGGGCGGTTTCGCTGATACGCTTTGTAGCGTTCCGTCTCGTATACCGTCACGTGGGTGCGGCCGCTGATTTTCAGGTATTCAGTGGCCTTGAGATTGGTCTGGTGAACATAATCGAGCGGTTCATCCTCGCGGCGCATGTTCGGCGGTCCCTGGCGCTGCAGTGCGCTCTGCGCAGCGTTGTCACAGGGGATCGACGCATAGCTCACCTGTCCCTGCGCTGATGTGCATTTGAATATCTCGCCGTGCGCCGTACCTGCGCTCAGTAACGCTGCCACTGCCAGTGTGGTTGAAAGCCTTTTCATGGTTCTCTCCTTGCATGGCGCAAGGCTACCATTTGCCTGTGAATGCCGCCATGTCCTCTTGCCGCCAGGCCCCGTTCGTCAGACATATCGCACGGCTGTGTTGATCCGCTTTCTGAATATCAGGTTCTGAATTTACCCAATGGAGGCGCACATGACCGGCATCCAGCCAGGCAGCAACGAAGACAAGAATGATCCGGGTTTTGACGAAGAGTCACCGAAAACCCAGGATCCGCAAATCGATCCGACCGAGCCCGCCAAGACGCCTGCCAGTGACAAGGGCAGCAAGGATGATTACCCGCCTTACACGCCGGATAAGTAACTGACTGATCGCCCTCGGTATACACCGAGGGCGGTTTACCTATCGGCCTGTATTACTTGTTTGAGTCCAGGTATTCAAGCAAGTCTTCCATTCGCTCATCGTTGCCCATCCACCACAGTTTCATGCGGGTGCCGGGTACAACTTCGCTCGGGTCCTTGATATAGGTGCGCAACTCTTCACGCGTCCAGACCAGACCCGAGTTCTTCATCGCGTCGGTGTATACATAGCCTTCCTGCTGCCCCGCCTGACGACCAATGATGCCGTTGAGGGGCGGGCCAAATGCGTTGCGTGCAGAAGGGCCGATCTTGTGACAGCCGGAGCAGAGGCGGGTAAAGACTGCTTTTCCGGCCTCTGCATCACCTGCGCCATAAGCCAGCGGGTGCAGCGCCAGTGCCGCTACGAATAAGGCAGTTTTTCTCATCGATATCCCACAGCGCGTGCGGCCGTCTGGTAAAAAGCGACGAATGTTAGCGCAATTATCGGAGGTTCACTTGCTGGCCGGTATCTGGCTCGACAGTTCGTCGAAGTCACGCCTGTAACTCGCCATCTCGGCTGCGCTGACAAAGCCCTGTTCAAGCACCAATTTCTTCGCTCCGGACTCGATGGTGTCCAGTTGGTGAAGGAAGCGTTTCTTCTTTCTGGCCTCCATCCGCGTACCCGCCTCATCGATAGCCGTGCGTATTTCCGTTGCCCGCTGGTTTACAAAATCCTGACCTCGACGGTCAACCGTGAGCCCGTCATTTTCGACATAGCCTTCCAGCCCGGTTTTTTTCAATACCAGCCAAAGCGCCTGATCCGGGGTAAATGTGCCCTTGAACTTCTTGACCTTTCTGCTGCTGTCCGCGCCCAGATCGACCTTTACCGGGCAGCCTGATTGATGAGCCAGTTGCTGCAGCGCTTCATCCAGGCGCTGTGAGGGCATGTCATAGGAGACGGGAGTCATCTGGCAAGCAGCGAAGGCTGGAGCCGCCGTCAGGCACGCAACAGTAAGGGCCAGTTTTTTGAGAGTGTCTTTCATGGTGGGCGGTTTTTCTTCCGGGAAGTAGGGCTTGGAAACCATATTCTGCATGATGTTCCCTATCTGCCCGACGCTGCTGAAGCCGTCGTGTTCCTGATATCTCTTGGTGAATGCAGGGTGAGGCGCACTCAAATCGCAGACAAAGAAAAGCCCGCGATGGGGGGTAGCGGGCTTAAGGTCTTGCTGGGAATTGAGTTAACAATAAACCCGCGAACGTGAAAAAAGCGTGAACTGCCGGATACAATTTACAAACAATTCAAATCACGGCTCGCCGTCCCAGTAATCGAGGTTTTCCGTGGTCCGCTGATTGGCGGTGAACACTCGCGTTCCGTTAGCCGACACCATCGCCTGATACTTCCCAGAGTCCGGGTATTCACACACTTCGGGTGTTTCTCGTGTGCTGATCGACAAGTATTTCAGTGGTGCCTGAGAGGTGTTGATAATCTGATGAGGGTATTCGGCCCCGGCCGGAATGAATAAAATGTCGCCCGTCCTGATGGGCAGCATTTCGCCCGCAACACGCAAACTGCCTTCGCCCTCGATGATCACGAACATCTCTTCCTGGACATGATGGAAATGGTAAGGGCAGGAGCGCTTGCCCGGCGCTACGACATCAATCGATGCCCCCAGCTTTTGCGCGGCCGTGCCGGTGCCAAGGCGTGCTGCCGAGCTTTCGTAGAGAGGTTCACGAACTTCATGTTCTAGGGGAGCCTCGTTGAAATTGCGAATCAGACGAGACGCCAGTTCACGTGCGCGGTCATTCATATCGGTCGAGGCTCGGGGAGTTCAGGAGAGGGTACTTTAGACCAGAGAGCGTGAGGTGTTGCAGGCAGTTCCTTGATCAGGCAAAAACGGTTCTGGGCATTCGTCACAAAAAGCCCCTGCGCCGTGTGCATCCCTTGCGCGGTCGGAAACCTGTTCGCCCAAAACTCGTCTACACTTCACATCATAATTTGGCCCCCTCCAGAGGACGCACGCACCATGTTTTCAAAGCCCGATATTCAGCGAGTTCTTGAAACAGCTTTTCTGCCTTCCAGGTGCGAGTGCGTTGTAGCGTCGAATGAAACCTTCTCGGTTAAGCTTGTCCACCCTGAATCAGGTGATATCCAGCTCTATGTCACGGGGCTGTCCTTGTCTGAGGTAGAGAGCAGCCGATCCATCGCACGGCTGGTGCTCTCTCTCAGAGAGCAAAGAGACTTGATGGGACAGATGAATTTGTCCATGAGACGGTTGGCGTAGGGGCCGGGCTCACGTCTTGATGGGGAATACCTGAGCCCGTTCGGAAAGCCCCCGTTTCCAGACTTCGCGTTGGATCTGAGCTCGGTGGTGATGGCCTTCGGGCTGATTGCTTTCTCGGTTTACAGCATCTCTGAAGTCTTCCGGCGCAAGAAAAATATGCAAATACCCGGTGTGTCGGGAGCCTGGTGCAAAGCCGGAGTGACAGGTCGTCTGCTGCCCGCTCGAACGCGATTGAACTGTTGAGCCCTCACAGGGACTGAACTTAACACCCCTTGAAGGAGCCAGCCCCATGAACAGCGATCAATTCAATCAATACGACACCGAGCGCCTTCACCAGCGAGTGGCGGCCGAACTGGGCATTACTGCCGAAGAGCTGACCACTTGGATGATCAACGATATCGAACGCGTGACCGAGGGCGGCAAGGACGTCGGGCACATGGTGGTCTTCCGCGAGTCGACCCCTGCGCAGATTCTCGACAAGCTTCAGCACAAGCAAAGCCATTTCACGGCCATGACCGGTGTGATCGATCTGAGCTAAGTGCAGCGGGCTTTGATGTCAAAGCCCGCAGACTCAATAGCCGGCCCCCGTACCCGCGCCTGTCACGATCGCAATCCCGGAACTGGTACCCAGGCGTGTTGCGCCGGCTTCGATCATCGCTCTGGCCGTGGCTACGTCACGCACCCCGCCAGACGCTTTGACGCCAATGTCAGGGCCTACCACACGGCGCATCAGTGCCACATCCTCGAGCGTCGCGCCACTGCGGCTGAAGCCTGTAGAGGTCTTGACGAATGCCACCCCCAGCTCGCGGCAGATTTCGCAGGCACGCACCTTCTGCGCCTCATCAAGCAGGCAGGTTTCCAGGATCACCTTGAGCGGCACCTTGCCACAGGCCTGCAGCACTGCGGCGATATCATCGCGGACCTCATCGAACAGGCCGTCCTTGAGCCAGCCGATGTTCAGCACCATGTCGATTTCCTGAGCTCCGGCAGCGATCGTCAAGGCTGCTTCAGACGCCTTGCTGGCACTCAGCCCGGCACCCAGCGGAAAGCCCACCACCGCACAGACCTTCACGGCAGCCCCGGCCAGTTGTCGAGCGGCAAAAGGCACCTGGCTGGAGTTCACGCACACCGAGTAGAAGCCATGTTGTCGGGCTTCGACGCAAAGTGTGGCAATCTGCTCTCGGCTGGCATCCGCCGCCAACAAAGTGTGATCGATGGCCTGGGCCAGCGCAGCGGGTTCAAGTGAATTCATCAAGGGATTCCTGTCATCAGTAAAAAGACTTGGGTGGATACCTGCAAGTTATAAAATTAACGCTTGGTGTTACTCTGTTGACACCACCAACGGATTGCCGGGATGCCCGTGGACGTCAAGAAAACCGACCGCATCAAACAAATTCAACAGGCCCTGCAAGATCAGAAAGCTATCCATCTGCGGGAGATGGCGGCGCTGCTCGAGGTGTCCGAAATGACCTTGCGTCGCGACCTCAGCCGGCACCCCGAGCAATTACGGCTGCTGGGCGGCTACATCACCCGTGCCCATGATGATCCTGAACCGGGGGATTACCGGGTCAGCGAACAGGACGCCCGACATGTCGAGGAGAAGCGCCGCATCGGCAAGCTGGCCGCCGCTTTCATCAGTCCCGGCGACACGGTTTTTTTTGACTGTGGCACGACGATCCCCTTCGTGGTCGACTTCATACCCGACGAACTGGAGTTCACCGCGGTGTGCAACTCGCTCAACGTGCTGCTCAAGCTGCAGCAGAAACCTAACTGCAGCATCGTCCTGTGCGGCGGCATATTCCACCGCAAGAACCAGGTGTTCGAAAGTCACGCCGAAACCAGCATCCTCGATGGCGTGCGCCTGACCTGGGCCTTTGTCTCGGCGGCCGGGGTCAGCCTGGACTGCGGCGTTACCTGCTTCAATTTCCACGAGGTGGAGGTCAAGCAGAAGGTCATGCGCCAGGCCCGGCAAAGCCTGCTGCTGGCCGATCACTCCAAATTCGACGCCGTACGCACTGCGCATTTCGGTGCCTTGAGCGATTTCCATTGCGTGGTCAGCGACAAGAAAATCCCTCGTAGCTACCGCGAGGCCATCGAGGCGCGCGGTGCGCAGCTTGTGCTTTAGCGGCATCACGATTGCAGTGCCCGGCGTTCGGCTGCATTCAGGTAACCGGTGGTCAGGCTGAACTCGGCGCTGGCACCGGGCGCGAGGCGGCGCACGTTGCCTTTGGCGAGTTCGGCGCGGTAGCCCTCCGGTTCGCAGGTGGCTGGCAATACGAAGGCCGCCACCTGCTGATCGGTGTTATGCAGGATCCAGCGCGCGGCATGTTCAAATTGCCGGGGGCTGTAGCGGGTGTAGAACGCCGCGCCGCCTGGATGATCAAGGAAGAAGTGTGCCTGGCCCTGAGGGTCGCTGCGCACGTCGTCGAAGAAACAGACGACCTCCGGGTCATACAGCGCGGGCGAGTCAAGCACCTTGAGGCGGGCAGGGTCCTGGCTGAGTTCGGCGATATAGGCGCTCCAGGCCGGCGTCGGCCGCACATGGGCCGGCACACTGGCGCGCACCCGTGTGCGCTCGCAGCCCAACGGCTGGGTGAGGAGGGCGTCGTCGACGTAGGCGTAGTTCATGTGCGCCATGTACATCAGGTCCATGGCCTTGCCGGCCAGATTGACCACCTGCATGCCGATCTCGAACAGCCCGCTGGCCGCGCGCAGGGTCACGCTCGGGCTGGCCCGGTAATGGTCGCCGAAGCCCTGCACGTATTCACAAGTGCCGCCGAGGCGCAAATAAGCGCCGTGCTCGTCTTCGCCTGCTTGCAGCCAGGCATCGTCCATCGGCGCGCAGGGCATTTCGCCGTGCAGCGCATGATCATCCTCTGGCCCCGGGCAACCGTTGCGCAGCAGGCCGCTGTGAAACATGAAACAGCCGTAGGTGCCAATCACGCTTGCACTGGGCCGCGGCTGGGTGAACATATTGAGCATGGTCAAATCAACACCGTCGAATTCGGCCGACCAGATCATTTGCCCCTGCCAGGGCAGGACCACCAGCTTGCCGCGGCTATTTTCCAGTGACAGCGCCTTGACCCCGCTGGGGTAGGTCCAGGCACGCACGCTGAAATTCGCTGATTCGAGCAGCAGCCGGCTGGCCTGGTCCCAGAACTGTGGATAGAGCGGCAGGCGCAACGCTCGCTACTCATTGCGCCACCGCCGTGGCCGAGCCACCCAGCACCGGTTGCGGCTGGCGCATGCAGTGCACTGCGTACATCACGATGACCACGAAGCACAGCAGTGGCACGCTATAGGCAATCTGCATGTTGCCGCCATTGGCATCGCTGAGCAGGCCCTGGAAGATCGGTATTACGCCACCGCCGACGATGCTCATCACCAGCAATGAGCCGCCGACACCGGTGTCCTCGCCAAGCCCATCAATGGTCAGACCATAGATGGTCGGCCAGCAAGGCCCGAGAAACACACTGACCCCCACCGCGGCATACACCGCGCTGATGTTCGGAACCAGAATGGTGTAGGCCAGCAGCACGATGCACAGCACGCCATACACGGCGAGGACTTTGGCCGGGTGCATTTTGCGCATCAGCAGGTTGGCGATCATCTTGCCGATAAAATAGGCGGCAAAGGTGGTCAGCAAGAACCACGAGGCACTGCGCTCGTTCATGCCGCCCATTTGCATGGCCAGACGAATAGTGAAGCTCCACACCCCGACCTGCGCGCCCACGTAGAGGAACTGCGCCAGTACACCGAAGCAGAAGCGCGGATTGCGCCGCAGGCGGCCGAGGCTCTGACCGATGCTCGTCCGCGGTTCGCTGACCGTGCTGTTGCCCTTGCACGCGGGGAAGCGGGTGATGGCGATCAGAATGAACATCAATATGAGTACCGCGATCATCCATTTGTACGGCAGCAGGGTCGACTGAATCATTTGCAATTGCTGCACCGCTGCCTCGCTGGCGCTCATCTGGGCCAACTGTTCGCGCGTGGCGTCGGTGTCCTTGAACATCACGAAGCTGCCGACGTACACCCCGGTCATGGCACCGAATGGGTGGAAGGTCTGCGAGATGTTCAGGCGTCGGGTGCCGGTTTCCCGCGGTCCCATCAGTGTCGAATAGGTGTTGCACGCGGTCTCGAGAAACGACAGGCCTGCGGCGATGACGAACAGTGCCATCAGGAACATGCCGTACTTGGCGGTCGACGCCGCTGGAAAAAACAGGGCACAGCCGAACAGGTACAGCATCAGGCCGATGAGGATGGTGGTCTTGTAACTGAAGCGGCGCACCACCAGTGCCGCCGGAATGGCGACGAAAAAGTAGCCCAGATAGAACGCCGACTGGACGAAAGCGGTCTGGAAGTCACTGAGCATGAAGGCTTTCTTGAAGTGCGCGATCAGCACGTCGTTCATGCTCGCCGCCGCCGCCCAAAGGGCGAAGATGCTGCAGAGCAGGAGGAAGGCGAACCACGGCGTGCGGTTCAGGTAGAACCCGTCCGGAGTTTGTTGCAGCGCAGGCTTATTCATTATTGTTCTCCGCGAGATGCTGGTGAGTGTCAGCTGGCCGATGCACCGAGGAATTGCGCAAACGTCGGCGCATCGGGGTAAGAAGATTGCGTGCCGAGGCCGGTGACCGAGCAGGCGGAGTAGGCCACCGCCTGATGCATGGCCTGGCGAATATTGCGGTCCTGGCTCCAGTGCTGGGCGAAGCAGCCAATGAAGGCGTCACCGGCACCGGTGGTGTCACGAGCCTGAACCTTGACCCCTGGCACCTGCCACTCGCCTTCGGCACCGACGTACAGCGCCCCTTGTTCGCCCAGGGTGACGATGACGTGGCGTACGCCCAGCGTGACCAATTGGCGCGCAGCCTGAGTTGCTTCCTCGGCGTTCGTCACCGGCTGGCCGCTGATCAGTGCCAGTTCACTCTCGTTGGGGATCAGAAAATCCAGCTGCGCCAGATGCTCGCGGCTCAGGCCGGCCAGGGCCGGGGCGGGGTTGAGCAGCACCGGGATGGCATGCCGGTGAGCGAAGGTGATGGCGTGGTAAACGGTCGCCAGCTCGACTTCCAGTTGCAGCACAATCAAAGCGCAATCGCGCAGCTGCGCCTCGGCGCGGTCGATATCGGCCGGGCTCAGGTGGGCATTGGCGCCTTTGACGATGAGGATGCTGTTGTGGGAGTTCTCCTGAACGAAGATCGGCGCCACGCCGCTCGATACGCCCGGCACCCGTTCGACGAAGCGCGTATCAATGCCCAGCCGTTGAAAATTGGCCAGGGTGGTATCGGCAAAAGCATCGTCGCCGACCTTGCTGAGCATGAGTACGTCGGCACCCAGCAGCGCCGCTGCAGCGGCCTGATTGGCACCCGTGCCGCCGCAGCCCATGGCAAAACGCGGTGCTTCGAGGGTTTCGCCCTGGGAAGGCATGCGTTCGATATAAGTGATCAGGTCGACCATGTTGCTGCCGATGACTGCAATCTTGCCCATTGTTATTTTGACCTCACTCGCGCCGACGGAAGCTTCGGCGGCTTTTATTTGTGTTATTTAAATAACATTTTTTGTGAGGATTCAATCTTTATTTTTGATGTGAGCGTGCGCTATCAAAACGCCTGCACGGCGTTTTGGTGGCCGTTCCGGATCGGAGAAAGGGGGTGTGCCGCGTGTGAGGCCTGCTGCTAAACAATCGATCCCACGACCATTTTTTCAAGCCCAGAAACCACTAAACCCCTGAAGTTCTTCAACGAATTCAGGGGTTTTGTGTGTTTCAGATATGACGGTGAAGCAGCGATTCGAGCCTGCCCGATATAGGCCTCGGAAGGAAAAGGGTGTCTAAATTAGTGCAATCTTGGACGTTTTAGTCGGTTGCACCTGACCGCTTTTTAAGTCATCAACAATTTCTTGGACACATCTGACCGACAGCTTTTGGTCGACTCTTTTGAAAATGTCGTTTTTCTTCGAAGTCGTCAGTAAGCTGGCCAGGAAACTTTGGCGGTGCACGTCACGTTTTCATATCACTGCTATTCGCGCAAATACAGCGCGGAGAAACATCCTGCCGGCGAACCGATCATTATTCGGCCGGTTCCTCTGGCCGAAGAAAAGCTTGTGGACGCGATTTCTAACGGCAATCTAGTACTTTTCAGACAAGCCCTAGGAAATACCGGATAGGCGACAAATATCCTGACACCGGGGACGCGTGTGCTGCCTGACCTTGTGGCATGAGGCTATTAGCCCATTTGTGCTATTGATTGTATTGGGTTTCAGTACTCAAATGTGCCATAGAGAAGCGCATCTCTAAATCAAAAATCATGCAGCTGACTTAGGGGCGATGTTTGCCTGGTCACGGTTTAGGGCCGTGGCAGTGTACCTTGGGTGCCGACAATAAAGCGTTAAAGTCGGTAGGGTATTGTGACGTTCATGCAGCCTTTACAGGCTCGCATTACCTGCTAAAACTATGGAGCATTTATGAAAGACAACATGAAGAAAGTGCGCTCGCGAAATATTGGAATCGCCTTGGCGCTCGCATTGGGCGTTGCATTCAGCGGCACTGCAAGTGCGTTTACATTTGAACACGGGTGGAGTTGCCAGAATAAATGGTATCAAATGGGACTTATTGAACTGATTTCGTGCGGCGGTGGCGGCGAAGGTTGAGTTTTTTACGACACACGCGATATGCGGTAAAAATAACATTTGCTTCAAGCCTGTACATGCCTGTGAAGATGCGGTCACACGACCGCATCTTCACGCCGCAGCATCGTGTCGATGATGCTGAAAGACGGCGAGCAAATTGGGCGGTTCAAGGTGCGAGGCCTGGTGCGGGAACTGGAGCTGGAGCTGGTCAGCAAACAACCTTGATCACATGCCTACAAACGAGCGACGGTTGAGCGGCCTTACATTCCGAACATCTTGAATCGAGAGTTTGATGTGCCGGCGCCGAATCGGGTCTGGTAGGGCGACATCACCTACATCTGGGCTCAAGGGAAGTGGCTGTCGTTGTGGATCTCTTAATATTAGAAATAATTGCCGAGTAGTCCTTTCCTGGGGATATCAAGTCGTAACCGATTAAAAAGCACCCATCAAACTCTCCTTGTGAGGCTAAATGCCACCAGCTGGAGAGCGTAGCCGACGTCCTTGGCATTGCCACCCTTAATTTCTGTTTTGTCCCAGATCTGTCCCATACAGCGTCCCACGGCCATTTTTTCAGACCCCGGAAACCACAAAACCCCTGAATTCTTCAACGAATTCAGGGGTTTTGTGTGTTTCAAATATGGCGGTGAAGGAGGGATTCGAACCCTCGATACAATTTCTTGTATACACACTTTCCAGGCGTGCTCCTTAAGCCACTCGGACACCTCACCGTATCTCGACGACAACGTTGTGTCTGTCGAGGCGCGCTAATGTAGTCGAAACCTTTTCTTAACGCAAAACTTTTTTTCAGATTTTTCATGCGCTTAAGCAAATAAACGCTAATTCGCCAGTAAAAGGGCCTGGCGAGGGATGCGGCCCTTGGGCAAAGAGCCGCGTAGGGTAGCGGCCTCAGGCGCTGAAGCCGCCGTCTATGGTCAGGCTGGCACCGGTGATGTAGCCCGCTTCCGGTCCCGCAAGGTAGGCAACAAAGCTGGCGATTTCTTCGCTTTTGCCGTAGCGCGGAAGCGCCATCAGTGCCTTCAGGGTTTCGGCGAATTCACCGTGCTCGGGGTTCATGTCGGTATCCACCGGGCCGGGCTGGACGTTGTTGACGGTGATGCCTTGCGGGCCCAGGTCGCGAGCCATGCCTTTGGTCAGGCCGATCAGCGCCGATTTGCTCATGGCGTAGGTGGCACCGCCCGCAAAAGGCATGCGGTCGGCGTTGGTGCTGCCGATGTTGATGATGCGTCCGCCTTCTTCCATGTGCCGGGCGGCCTCCTGGCTGGCGATGAACACGCTGCGCACGTTGATCGCCAGGGTTTTGTCGAAGTCCTGCATGCTGAATTCATTGAGTGGTGCAATCGCCAGAATGCCGGCGTTGTTGACCAGAATGTCCAGCCTGCCGAGGGTTTCGGCGGTGGTCTGCACGGCCTGACGAATGGCTTTCTCATCGGCGCTGTCTGCGCGAATGGCCAGTGCCCGACCGCCATTGGCGACGATGCTGTCTTGAATCTCCAGAGCGTTGACCTCGGAGCTGACGTAGGTAAACGCCACGGCTGCGCCTTCTTTGGCCAGCCGCTGGACAATGGCTGCGCCTATGCCACGTGAGCCGCCCTGCACGAGCGCTACTTTGCCAGCGAGTTTAAGGTGTTCGATCATGATGTTCTCCTTGGGGGCAGGTCTCGGACAAGCCTGAGCTTGTCGACGATTGCGACCAGAATAGACCCTGATTGCGATAGTCTTCCTGAACCAAAAGTTCGGACTGATTCATCATGGATATCCAAGACAACAGCGCGCTGATCCTGATCGACCTGCAGCAGGGCATCCATCATCCCAAGCTGGGGCGGCGTAATAATCCACTGGCCGAGACCAACATCAGCGCACTGCTTGGCACGTGGCGCCAATCCGGGCGGACGGTGATTCACGTCAGGCATTTCTCGACGTCGCCCGAATCAGTTTTCTGGCCAGAGCAGTCAGGGGTCGAGTACCAGCCCGCGTTTTTGCCGCAAACCGATGAACGGGAATTGAGCAAGCAGGTGCCCGATGCGTTTTGCGGGTCGTTTCTGGAGATGTGGTTACGCTCGGACGGGATCAGGCAGGTGGTGATTGCTGGTGTGATCACCAACAACTCCGTCGAGTCCACTGCGCGCAGTGGCGGCAATCTGGGGTTTGACGTGCTGGTCGCACACGACGCCTGTTTTACCTTTGATCAAAAGGACTTCTTCGGCACGCCGCGCAGTGCCGAAGAGGTGCACGCGATGTCGCTGGCCAATCTGCATGGCGAGTACGCTACGGTGCTGTCCACAGCGCAGATTCTTCAGCAGGTTGCTGTCGAATAAGCGCCTGACGGGCTTACTTGCGGGTTTTCTTTGGCGCTGCGGGAAGCGGGGCGAAAAGAGCCTGCAGGTCTTCATCGCGCAGTTTCCAGTCACCGGTTGTCCGGCCATCGAGCACGCCGGCGGCCAGCGCTGATTTTTCCCGTTGCAGGCGCTGGATTTTTTCCTCGACAGTGCCCCGCGCGATCATCTTGTAAACAAACACCGGCTTGTCCTGGCCAATGCGATAGGCACGGTCAGTCGCCTGGTTTTCGGCTGCAGGGTTCCACCACGGGTCGTAGTGAATCACAGTATCGGCAGCGGTCAGGTTGAGACCGGTACCGCCGGCCTTGAGGCTGATCAGGAAAATCGGCAGCTTGCCGCTCTGGAAGTCGTGAATAGGCGTCCGTCGATCACGGGTCGAGCCGGTCAGCAGGGCGTAGGCGATACCCCTTTGCTTGAGCTCTTCTTCGATCAGGCTCAGCATCGACGTGAACTGCGAGAACAGCAGGATCTTGCGCCCTTCGGCCAGCAGTTCTTCGAACATTTCCATCAGGCTGTTGAGCTTGCCCGAGGTGCCTTGTTTGCTGTTGAACGGCATATCATGATTGACCAGCCGCAGGTCGCAGCACACCTGACGCAGCTTGAGCAGCGCCTCAAGAATGATGATCTGGCTGCGCGCTACGCCCTTGCGGGTGATTTCGTCCCTGACCTTCTTGTCCATCGCCAGGCGTACGGTTTCGTACACGTCGCGCTGGGCGTCATTGAGGTCGACCCAGTGGATGATCTCGGTCTTGGGCGGCAGTTCGGTGGCGACCTGTTCCTTGGTGCGGCGCAGCAGGAATGGCTTGATGCGCGCGTTCAGGTGATGCAGGCGGTCCTGATTGCCATGCTTTTCAATGGCCGCGCGGTAATTGCTGTTGAATTCCTTGCTGTTGCCCAGCCAGCCGGGCATCAGGAAGTGGAACAGCGACCACAGCTCACCCAGGT
This sequence comes from Pseudomonas caricapapayae, assembly GCF_001400735.1. Taxonomy (GTDB): domain Bacteria; phylum Pseudomonadota; class Gammaproteobacteria; order Pseudomonadales; family Pseudomonadaceae; genus Aquipseudomonas; species Aquipseudomonas caricapapayae. The sequence goes on along the minus strand of NZ_LJPW01000041.1, from coordinate 1,318 downwards.
GGTTTTCCAGCGGTGTGCCGCTCAGGCACAGTCGCTGTCGGGCGTTGAGGTTGCGTGCTGCCTGGGCAGCCTTGCTGTTGGGGTTTTTAATGTACTGCGCCTCATCGAGAATCAGCACATGGAAAGGCTGTTTTTCGAGCAGCTCAAGGTCCCGTGGCAACAGCGCGTAGGTGGTCAGAATCAGGTCGTAATCCTGCAGATTGCCGGCATCCTGATGACGGTTGGCACCGTACAGGGCCAGCACCTTGAGGTCCGGAGTGAAGTGCTCGGACTCGTCCAGCCAGTTGGGGATCAGGCTGGTCGGCATGACTGCCAGAGCGGGGCGGTCGAGGCGCCCGGCCTGTTTTTCCATCAGCAGGTGAGCCAGGGTCTGCAGCGTCTTGCCCAGGCCCATATCGTCGGCCAGCACTCCGCCGACTTCCAGCTCGCGCAGCGATTGCATCCAGCTCAGGCCTTCAAGCTGATAGGGGCGAAGCGTGGCGTTGAGGCCATCGGGCAGGCTGACCGGCGCGTCCTTTATATTGATCAGGCGCTCGGCAAAGTGACGCAGGCGATCACCTCCCTGCCAGGTCAGCGGCAGGTCTTCGAGCTGGGTCAGGCGTGCTGCATCGGCCTTGCTCATGCGCAGCGCGTTGTTGCCATCCTGACGCCAGTAGAAATCGCCCAGCGTTGCCAGTACCGGCTTGAGCCTGCCGTATGGCAGCGCGATCTGTACCGGACTGCCGCCGCTCTGGGTGAAATGATTGAGTTGCACCAGCAGTTGTTCTTCGTCACCGCGCTTGGCCACGGCGGAAGGGCTCATCAGTTCGGGATGGCTGCGGATCAGGTTGATCAGGATCGGCAGCAGGCTCAGGCGTTCGCCGTTGACGATGATGCCCAGTTCCAGGTCGAACCAGTCGCGTTCGGTTTCTTCGTCGATGACGGCATACCAGTCCTCTACGGGTGTGACGTCGAAGCCGAACTCGTCCTGAATGTCGATTTCCCAACCTTGCTCGCGCAACCGTGGCAGGTCATCGAGCACGAAATGCAGCCAGGCCTTGTCGTTGGGCAGTTCATACATGTCACCCGCGCTGTCGGGCAGGGCCTTGCTCTGCCGGGTGGCGACCTTGAAGCCCAGATCGGCCAGTTCCTGGCGCAACTGCCGCTCTCGTTCACCCTGACGACGGATGCGCAGGGTTTCGGTTTCGGTGTGTTCGATGATGTCGCTTTTCTGATTCACCAGATCGCTGCCCAGCGAACTGACCAGAATACTGACGTTGGTGGTGCCAACCGCATAATGCTTGCCATAGGCAAACGCCAGTGCCGCACGGTGCTGAAT
>NZ_LJPW01000136.1 GCF_001400735.1 Pseudomonas caricapapayae | reverse complement strand
GTACATAGATGCATTGCGTGAAAGCGAGCGTCAGTTCAGAACACTGGCTGACAACATGAGTCAACTGGCCTGGACCGCAAGCCCCCGCGGACATGTCCATTGGTATAACGAGCGCTGGTATGCCTACACGGGCGCGTCGCTTGAGGCGATGACTGCCCTCGGCTGGCGTTCAGTTCTGCATCCTGAGCATCGCGAGCGTGTGATGGCGCGTTTGCAGTATTGCTTTTCGACGGGTTCGATCTGGGAGGATACCTTTCCGCTGCGCGGCAAGCATGGTGCTTTCAACTGGTTCCTGTCACGCGCACTGCCCATGCGCGATTCGCAGGGTCACATCACCCACTGGCTGGGTACTCATACCGATATCACTGCTCAGGTCAACGCTGAGGAGGCGCTGCGCGAACTCAATGAAAGTCTGGAGCTGCGCGTCGCCGAGCGCACTCGCGAGCTGGCAGCCGCCAATGAATTGTTGCAGGCCGAAATGGCCGAACGAGCAATGGCTGAAGAAGTATTGCGCCATGCACAAAAGATGGATGCAATCGGCCAGTTGACGGGAGGGATCGCCCATGACTTCAACAACGTACTTTCTGGTGTGATAGGTGCGCTGGACATGATAAGGCTTCGTGTGAAAGCAGGTCGCCTGGATGAGGTCGAGCGTTATGTGGAAGCTGCAATGGGTTCTGCCAATCGTGCTGCCGCCCTGACTCAGAGGTTGCTGACGTTTGCCCGTCGTCAGTCACTTAATGTTACGGCGGTAGACGTCAACTGCATGGTTCGATCAATGGAGGAACTGCTGCGCGGTACGGTCGGTGCTCATGCGCAACTGCAGATCGAGCTGGAGGAGGGGGTGAGCGTTGTCCGCACGGATGAGCATCAACTGGAAAATGCCTTGTTGAATCTGGTGATCAATGCGCGTGACGCTGTTGCAGTTGCAGGACTGATTCGAGTGCGCAGCCGGCTGTTAAAGCTCGTGACGCAAAAGGACGGGCTGGCTCCCGGCGATTATGTTCGGCTCAGCGTGGAGGATAACGGCTGCGGAATGGCTCAAGATGTCATGGATCGGGTCTTCGACCCGTTCTTCACCACCAAACCCGTGGGGCAGGGAACGGGGCTGGGATTGTCCATGGTCTATGGCTTCATCAAGCAGGCTGGTGGGCACGTAGAGATGACCAGTAGCGAAAATCAAGGCACGGAGGTTCATCTGTTCCTGCCCTGCGAGATGACCCTCGCTTGAGCGTTGCCTGTCATGAGTTACCTTGCGGCTTCTTCCGAGAGGTGGCGGGTTTGTCGGGCTGACTGAGCTTGCTTTGCAGGTTTTCCAGCGCCACTTCTTTTTTGGTCAGCAACAGCTCCAGCATCCGATTCTGTTGCAGGGCGTCCGTCATGCTCTGTTTATGCGCGGCGCTTTCTTCCTGCAGGCTGACTAGGCGCTCTTCCAGCAGCGCGCATCGGGTGCGGGTGTGGTGGTGTTGTTCCGTCAGGGCGGCAGCCTGTCCATTGGCCTGGTTCAGCAGGTCGTTGCAGCTGTGCAATTCACGCAGGGTGCTGCGGTTCTCAGTCAGCAAGCGTTCGTTATCACGATTCAGTCGGGTGATGTCTTCCTGGCGCGTGGCAAGGCCTTGCTGCGCCTGCCTTACTTCCATTTGCAACTGCTGAACCTGGCCTTCGTGACGTTGCTGCTCCTGCTCGCGCTGCTCCCTGATGGAATTTCGATAGTGCTCCAGGGCCTCGCGTGCATGCTGATGCTTTTCTTCAAGGGAGCGGATCTGACTGTCCTTGTCTTGCAGGCGTGAGTCGAGGTCCTGATTGGCCTGAAGCAGCCTGGCATTCTCGGATTGTGCGCCCTGCAGTGCGCGTTGCGTGTGGAGCAGGGCGGCATCTCGTTGTTCCAGCATTCCTTCGCGTTGCAGTGCGTTTTCCTGCAGGACGCTGATCTGTTGCTGTGCCGCCGTCAGTTGCTGCTGCAGGCTATCGCGTTCTACCTGGTGCTCATCGTACGCCTGATCGATACGCGCCTGGGCCTGTTCCTGAAGTCGCTGGGCAAGGTGGGCCACCAGGCCGCTCAGTTCTTCATTGATATCTGGCGCGGGCGTATGCGTAGCGTCCAGTTCCTTGAGGTAGCGGTGAATGGTGGTTTTCGAGCCTGTATTGCCCATTTCGATACGTACTGCATCAATGCTGGGGTTCTCGCCTCTGGAAAGCAGCGAAGCCCTTGCCTTCTGCACCAAAGCCTTGTTTACGCCGCCTCGGGCCATGACCCCTCCTACGATTTCGTACTGTGGTATGTATACTGTAATTACATACTATATTATTTGAAGCAGTTTGCTATTTTTTGAATTAATTAACATGGGATATTGGCGTATTATCCCGTGTCAGGCGTTATCCGTTGCTTTTTCGGCGCCTTTTCCGGTACACCGCACAGGCCTGAGCCATGAATGACGTCGATCGCTATATCGATGCCGCAACCCGTGACAACACGCGCCGCAGTTATCGAGCGGCTATCGAGCACTTCGAAGTGAGTTGGGGCGGGTTTTTGCCGGCGACCAGCGAAAGCGTTGCGCGTTACCTGGCCAGCTACGCCGGAAGGCTGTCGGTCAACACGTTGAAGCTGCGCTTGTCGGCGTTGGCCCAGTGGCATGTCAGCCAAGGCTTTGCCGACCCTACCAAGGCACCGATGGTGCGCAAGGTCATCAAGGGCATTCGTGCGCTGCACCCGGCACAAGAGAAGCAGGCCGAACCTTTGCAGTTGCAGGAGCTGGAGAAGGTCATCGCCTGGCTGGAGACCGAGATACGTGATGCCGGCGCGCGACAGGATCGGCCGCGGCTGTTGCGCTGTCGTCGTGATTCGGCGCTTATTCTGCTGGGGTTCTGGCGTGGGTTTCGCAGTGACGAGCTGTGCCGCCTGCAAGTGCAGGACGTCAAGGCGGTTGCCAGCTCCGGGATCAGCCTTTATCTGCCGCGCAGCAAAGGTGATCGCGACAACCTCGGCAGTACATATCAGACTCCGGCTTTGCAACGGCTCTGCCCGGTGCAGGCTTACATCGAGTGGATCAATTGCTCGGCGCTGGTGCGGGGGCCGGTGTTTCGGGCGGTGGACCGATGGGGTAACCTTAAAGAGGAGGGGCTGCACGCCAACAGCGTTATTCCGTTGCTGCGCCAGGCTCTCCAGCGTGCAGGCATCGCCGCCGGGCACTACACCAGCCACTCGTTGCGTCGCGGTTTCGCCAGTTGGGCGCACGGCAACGGCTGGGACCTCAAGTCACTGATGTCTTACGTAGGCTGGAGGGACATCAAGTCGGCGATGCGCTACATTGACGCCGCGCCGTTTCTGAACAACCCGGAGGCGGGGAGCGGCCCGAAGGTTTCTTCTATCGATAAGCTGCCTTCATAGTGAAAAGCAATCAGTGACATCAGGTTTGCCAATGAGCGATTGTCACTGATGATGCGTAAGCTTCACTTCATCGAATTCACAACCTATCCAACCCATCAGGAGATATACCGATGCCTATCATCAACAGCCAAGTAAAACCGTTCAAGGCTACCGCATTCAAGAACGGCGCTTTCGTTGACGTTTCGGACGCCGACTTCAAAGGCAAGTGGTCTGTCGTATTCTTCTACCCGGCCGACTTCACCTTCGTATGCCCGACCGAGCTGGAAGACCTGGCTGACAACTACGAAGCGTTCCAGAAGCTGGGCGTGGAGATCTACAGCGTGTCGACTGACACCCACTTTGCTCACGCTGCATGGCACAACACTTCGCCTGCAATCGGCAAAATCCAGTACACCATGATCGGTGACCCGACACTGACCATCTCCCGCAACTTCGACGTGCTGATCGAAGAAGCCGGTCTGGCGGATCGTGGTACGTTCGTGATCAACCCTGAAGGTCAGATCAAAATCGTCGAACTGAACGATGGTGGTGTAGGCCGTGACGCTTCCGAGCTGCTGCGCAAGATCAAGGCTGCTCAGTACGTTGCCGCTCACCCGGGCGAAGTCTGCCCAGCCAAGTGGAAAGAAGGCGAAGCCACTCTGGCTCCGTCCCTGGACCTGGTTGGCAAGATCTGAGTCGCATGAATCGGCTAGGGGCGTTGAGCTCTTGAGCAAGTAAACCGCATCGCCCCAAAAAACGCCCGGGCGGTAATCGCCTGGGCGTTGTTATTTCTACCCTTTGTAAACAGGAAGCCGCCACATGTTGGACGCCAATCTTAAAGCCCAGTTGAAATCCTACCTGGAGCGGGTTACTCGCCCCATCGAGATCGTCGCGTCCCTTGATGACGGCGCGAAGTCTCAGGAAATGCTCGCACTGCTCAATGATGTGATCAGTGTTTCCAAAGACGTCACCCTCAATGACAGCGGCACCGACGCACGTACCCCGTCGTTCTCGCTGAGCAGCCCTGGCCACGATATCAGCCTGCGTTTTGCCGGTATCCCCATGGGTCACGAATTCACCTCACTGGTTCTGGCGCTGCTGCAAGTGGGCGGCTACCCGCCCAAGGTCAGTGCAGAAACCATCGAACAGGTCCGCGCCCTGCAAGGCGAGTTCCATTTCGAAACCTATTTCTCGCAGTCCTGCCAGAACTGCCCGGACGTCGTCCAGGCACTGAATCTGATGGCAGTTCTGAACCCTGGCATCAAGCACGTCGCCATCGACGGCGCGCTGTTTCAGGATGAAGTCACCGATCGCAAGATTATGTCGGTCCCCAGCATCTACCTGAATGGCGAACTGTTCGGTCAGGGCCGCATGGGCCTGGAAGAAATTCTTGCCAGGATCGACACTGGCGCAGGTGCGCGTCAGGCCGAAAAGCTCAATGCCAAGCAGGCTTTTGACGTATTGGTAGTCGGCGGTGGCCCTGCTGGCTCGGCGGCCGCTGTCTACGCGGCTCGCAAAGGCATTCGTACCGGCGTTGCAGCCGAACGTTTTGGCGGTCAGGTGCTCGACACCATGACCATCGAAAACTTCATCTCGGTTCAGCACACCGAAGGCCCTAAACTGGCCGTTGCGCTGGAAGAGCATGTGAAGCAGTACGAAGTCGACATCATGAACCTGCAGCGTGCCGACACACTGATCCCTGGCGCAGCCGGCGAGTTGCATGAGGTGAAGTTTGCCAGCGGCGCCAGCCTCAAGGCCAAGACCGTCATCCTTGCCACGGGCGCACGCTGGAGAGAAATGAACGTGCCCGGTGAGCAGCAGTACCGTAACAAAGGTGTAGCGTATTGCCCGCACTGCGATGGTCCACTGTTCAAGGGCAAACGCGTTGCCGTGATTGGTGGCGGCAATTCGGGTGTCGAGGCAGCAATCGACCTGGCGGGTATTGTGTCTCACGTAACGCTGCTGGAATTCGATGTGCAGTTGCGTGCCGATGCTGTATTGCAACGCAAGCTGCACAGCTTGCCGAACGTTACCGTGCTCACCAGTGCACAAACCACCGAAGTGACGGGCGACGGGCAGAAGGTCAACGGTCTGCGCTACAAAAATCGCACCACCGGCGAAGAAATCACCGTGCCGCTGGAAGGTATCTTCGTGCAGATCGGTTTGTTGCCTAACAGCGAATGGCTCAAGGGTGCCATCGAGCTGTCGCCGCGCGGCGAGATCGTTGTTGATTCTCGTGGTGAAACCTCTGTGCCGGGCATCTTTGCTGCCGGTGATGTAACAGTGACGCCGTACAAGCAGATCATCATCGCGTTGGGCGAGGGAGCCAAGGCCTCTCTGAGCGCTTTTGATCATCTGATCCGTACTTCTGCACCGGCCTGACCGGAAGCGGTAAACAAAAAGCCCCGTGAGCGATCACGGGGCTTTTTGTTGTCTGGCTGACGGCTCTTCTCGCAAGAGAGCCATCAAGCGGGCTGCAGCGGCCTCAGAGTGGTGTTGGCTGAATGATCTCGACCCAGTAGCCATCCGGGTCCTTGATGAAAGCCAGGCTGTTCATGCGGCCATCGGACAGGCGCTTCTGGAAATCAACGCCCAGATGCTCGAATCGCTCGCAGGCGACTTTCACGTCAGGCACCGAAACGCAAATGTGACCAAAGCCGCGGGGATCGCTGTTGCCGTTATGGTACGACGCTGTCGCATCACTCTCGGTGCCGTGGTTGTGGGTCAGCTCGAGAATGCCGGGGATCGATTTCATCCATTGATTGCGCGCAGCGTCGTCTTCGGGGATCTGCGCCTTGTCTACCAGCGCCAGGAAGTACAGGCTGAATTCGGCTTCCGGGAAATCACGTTTTTCAACCAGGCTGAAGCCGAGCACGCGGGTGTAGAAATCCAGCGACTTGGTGATGTCCTTGACGCGCAGCATGGTGTGGTTGAACACAAACTGCCGGGTAGCCGCTTCAGGATCGGCTGTGACGCCCGGTAGTGTGTTGAGTTCGTGCAAGCTCATCAATGTGTCTCCAACAGAATGTACAAATAGCCCCGAATGATACGGGGCAGGGCAGGGCGTGCCAAACCCTCGTTCGGATAACGTTGCGTCGGCCTTGCTCGATCCCGGCAACAGGCTCAGAATTTCCGGCCAACTGTTTTGGCGACCTGACCATGATCCTTACGCAATACCGACGCTCCTTGCCAGGACTGTGCCTGGGCCTGCTGATGGCCGCTGCACAGACTCATGCCGCCGATGCGATGATCATCTGGCCCGCAGGCTGGGAGGTCGAGTCGCTGCCGGCCGAGTCGAACACGCCTGTTCAACCTTCCGTGCAAGTCAGACAGCGCGCGGTGAAAAACGATCAAAGTGGAAACCCCCTGATGGTCATGGAACTGACCCAGACACGCTTGACACCCGGGCATGAGGTCAATGTCCAGGGCGTGCTGCTGGAAATGCGCAAGTCGGTTCAGGTCAATTTTGCCCGCAGCGGCTTGCAGAGTGTGTGCACCCATGTGCGTGAAAGCCAGCTCAGCGTCGTGCCGGCACTGGAGACCACTTGCACCATCACCCAGAACGGTGTCCACGTGCTGACCCAGACATTGGTGGCAGCCGCCAGCAAGGAAATGGCCTGGTCGTTGTCCTATGCGGGGTCGGCTGATGGCTACGCGGCCAACAAGGAAGAGGCGTTGCGTATTCGCGAGAGCCTGCGGCTGGACGATGCCCAGTGACGCCTGCCTTTTTGCGGGCAAAAAGAAGCCCGCCGAGGCGGGCATGGGGCGCTATTCCTTTAGCGGTCTTCATCATCCGAGAATCCATGTGAAAAAAGTGTGAAGCTGCGCGGTGCCGCTTATCCGGTAGATTTTCAATGCACCGATGCACAGTAACAAATTGTCTTACCTCTCATTACACCGGATAAACTGAACAATTACTCTACGCCTTTCAGGAATTGTTCAGGTTTGTAACTGTGTGCTGAATCGCATAATCCATGAGTTTTATTGGCGTCATTATTTTCACGGTATTAATGCCCGTGGGCCCTGAAACTCTATGTACCGGGCAGTTCACTTAATCATGTATATGAATCCCGGTTCGCGGGCAAAAGCGCAGTGTGCACGGGTGTTTGATCTACGCAAAGGTTCATCCGAGGGGACGGCAGATAAAAAAAGCCCTGCAAGTGCAGGGCTTCAATTGACAAAGTTACAATCAGGCGCGAAGCCACGAATCAACAGTGTCCACACCGTACTGCTCTTTCCATGCTTTGAGACCACGGTGGTTGCCACCCTTGGTTTCAATCAGCTCACCGGTGTGCGGGTTCTGGTAGACCTTGACCACGCGTGCACGACGACGCTTTGGTCCGGCGGGCGCGACCAGCGAGGTAGCGCTTGAAGGATCAAGGATGGCGATGATGTCGCGCAGGCTTTTACCGTACGTACCCATCAGGTCCTGGAGCTTTTGCTCGAATTCGATCTCCTTCTTCAACCCGGCGTCATTCTTCAAGGATTCCAGCTGTGCCAGCTGTTCTTGAAGGGCTTTCTCTGCTGCTCGAAACTCGGCAAGTCTGGACAAGTAATACACTCCAACAATGTAATGGCTGTTGTCAGCCCAATAAAGCGATGAGACAAAACTGATTGGCCGATTCGCTCACTCGATGCTGCCCGGTACCTGCGGTTTCTATGCTGAAACTTGGCCTGTGCGGCTTGTCGTTGCGCAGATAGAGGGTAGTTATAACTCAGTAGCCCGCAAATGATGCACCTTTTTTTTCAGTTAGAAAATAGCCTTTTTCAAATTCGTTAAATGGCAGCCGCGAAGACTGTTGGATATAGGCGATCATTTCAGTGTTGTCGGGTGCGCAGTTGTGTAAGTTATTTCCGATATTAGCCGCTGAGAGAAAACGTGTCCTGCGACACTGGGCGGCTTAAAAAAAGAAACATCTGACAGGCAGGAGAGCTGGCGCATGCGGAAAGTGCAGAAATGTCTGAAGGCAGCGGGCTGAAAGGCGTTTGGCCACTTCAAGAGTGGCCTTTGGCCGGCCTGGTCGTTGGCTCTCTGGGCCCTACAGACCCTGTTGCAAAACCGGGTCGTCCGGGTTCTGCTGCTCAAGCTCCGCGAGCAGAATCTGTACGTTCTGCAGCTGACCGTTTTCTTTCCAGTACTGAATCAACAGCACTCTGGCCTTGCGGTTTGCGGGCTGGCTCTGCACGATTTGCATCAACTGCCGCTGAGCGGCCTCAAGCTCGTGCAATGAGTGCAAGGCCACCGCCAGGTCATAGCGATAGTCAGTGTCATCGGGTGCCAGCTCGGTGGCTTTCGCCAGGCTGAGCACAGCGAATTCGGCTTGCCCGTGGTTTAGCAACCACATACCCAGCGCGTGCTGGAGCATGGCCGAACCTGGGTTGTGCTCCAGCAACTGTGCGAACAGACTGCGTGCCTGCTCGGCCTGGCCTTTGCGGTCCAGCAGCTCGATGTGCGCCAGCGCCGCTTCGATATTGCCCGGGTCCAGCGCCGTGGCCCTCTGCAGCGCAGCGACAGCGGGTTCAAGATCGCCGGTCTGCAGGTAGAGCCTGGCCAGTTGCAGCTGGTTTCGAGCGTTCTGTGGCTGGCTCTTGAGCGCCTCCTGAAACGCTTCGGCACTCTGTTGCAGGACGGCAAAATACAGGCCCAGATCATCGGGTGACAGCCCTAGCAGGGCGCTGGTGGCGCGGAATCTTACGGATTGTTCGTCGTCGTCGAGCAGCGGGCCCAGTAGCAGACTGCGCTGGCTGTTGGAGACCAGCTTGACGCTGACATCGATGGCAGCTTCGCGCACGTGAGCGGACCGGTCACCCAGCGCTGCGTCGAGCAGTTTCAGGGCCTGAGGGCTGGGGTAGTCGCTTAGCTCGGCAAGCAGCGCGATGCGCTGCTCGTCAGACAGGTCGGTTCGTGCCAGTTGCTGATACAGCACGCGCGCAGCGCCTGGCTTGCCGTCGTGCGCCTGCTCCAGTGCCTGGGCATAGGTGTGGCTCAGCCTGGCCGGAGCAGGCTGAACGGGCATGCGCCACCACCAGAAAACCAGTGAGAGCGTCAGCAGTGCCGCAGCCGCTGCGCCGATCAGCCAGCGAGGTCGAGTAGTGGTTTGAGGCGATAACCCCTTGGTAGAAAGTCTGGGCATATCGATTTCCAATGCTTGACGGGTTGCAGCTTCGGGGAGTGGCTGGCGGCTGTCAAACGACAATCATGATGCCGCCGGATTGCGGGCAAAAAAAGCCCCGCGTCCTTTACAGGGCGCGGGGCGGGTTCACCCGCGTTAGGCGTTTCAGGCCTGGGGCTGCCAGCCACCACCCAGCGCCTTGTAAATGGCCACTATGCCGCGATACAACTCGATTTCTGCCTGCGCTTGAGAGTCTTCGGCTGCCAGACGCTCGCGTTCGGCGTCCAGCAGGACCAGGAAGTCTGCGGTGCCTTCGCGGTACTGCACCGACGCCAGTCTTGCTGCCGAGCGACTTGCGTCGCTCTGGCGCATCAGCGAGACCAGCCGTTGCTGGCGTTTGTCGTAATCGCTGAAAGCGTTTTCCGACTCTTCGAGAGCCAGCAACACCTGCTGCTCATAGTTGGCCAGTGCGCCTTCGGCATCGGCGTCGGCGCTGCGGATCTGTGCCCTGACACTGCCCAGATCGAAGGCCGCCCAGGTGATGCTCGGGCCGAGTGACCAGGCTTTGGCCGCCGACGAACCGATCTGCGAGCCGCGGCCAGCGGTAAAGCCCAGAAAGCCGCTCAGGCTGACCCTGGGAAACAGATCGGCAGTTGCCACGCCGATACGTGCGGTCGAGGCTGCCAGTTGGCGCTCGGCGGCACGGATATCGGGTCGATTGCGCAACACTTGTGTCGGATCGCCAATCGGCAAGGCCTTGGCAATAGCGGGGAGTTTGCTCGGGCTCAGGTCAACGCTGAGGTTTTCCGGGCGCTCGCCCAGCAACGTGGCAATACGATTGCGTTGACGAACCTGTTCGGCCTGCAACTGCGGAACGCTCGCCTCAACGGCAGCCAGTCGTGCCTCGGCACGCACCACGTCCAGTTCATTGCCCACTCCGGCATCGCGCAACTGAGTGGTCACATCCTGAGAGCTTTGTTGATTTTTCAGATTGTCGCGGGCAATGGCTTCGCGCAATTGTGCGCCGCGCAGCTGCCCATAGGCATCGACCACCTCGGCAATCAGCGTGACCTGAAGCTGATACAGGTTGGCCTCGGCGGCGTCCTGATCGGCATCGCTGGCTTCCAGCTGGCGCTGAATACGTCCGAACAGGTCTATCTCCCAAGCCATGTCCAGACCAAGGTCATAACGCTCGCTATTGACGCGCCGTTCCGTGAGGCCGGGCTGCTGACCCTTGCCCAGGTCACTGCTGGCGCGGCTGGTAACCACCGGCATGGTGTCGTTGGCAACGTCATCGCGAATCGCCCGTGCAGCTTTCAGGCGGGCGAAGGCTACGCGCAGATCGCGGTTGCCCTCCAGCGACCGGGCAACCAGTTTATTGAGGGTCGGGTCCTCGAATTGCTGCCACCACAAGGTGTTCACTTTGCTGCGGTCATAATTGCCTTGGGCCGCAGATGCCAGTTTCGCGGGTGCGGTGGCCGGTGCCTTGTAGTCCGGGCCGACAGCGCAGGCTGTCAGCGCCATGACCAGCAGGCTCGGAAGGAAGAGTTTGAACGCGCTCATCAATGCATCTCCGCAGGCAGGTTTTGCAGTCTTTGTGCTCGGGCGGCCTTGCGGGCCTCCTTGCGCTCGACGTAGTTACGGATAAGCACGTAGAACACTGGCGTCAGCAACAGGCCGAAGAACGTGACCCCCAACATCCCGGAGAACACGGCGACACCCATGGCATGGCGCATTTCCGCGCCTGCACCGCTGGACAGTACCAGCGGCACGACACCCATGATGAACGCGAAGGACGTCATCAAAATGGGGCGCAGACGCAGGCGGCAGGCTTCCAGAACCGCATTCAGCGGGCTCATCCCTTCAGCCTGTTTGTCCTTGGCGAATTCGACGATCAAAATCGCGTTCTTGCACGCCAGGCCCACCAGTACGATCAGGCCGATCTGGGTGAAGATATTGTTGTCGCTACCGGCAATCATCACCCCGGCAATCGCCGAAAGCAGGGTCATCGGTACGATCAGGATCACCGCCAGCGGCAGGCTCCAGCTTTCGTATTGGGCAGCAAGTACCAGAAAGGCCAGCAGAACACAGAGCGGGAAGACGAACAGCGCCGTGTTACCCGAAAGGATCTGTTGATACGTCAAGTCGGTCCACTCGTAGACCATGCCGTTGGGCAGCTCTTCACGCAGCAATTTCTCGACCGCCGCCTGGGCCTGGCCGGAGCTGAAGCCCGGTGCAGCGGCGCCGTTGATTTCTGCCGTGATAAAGCCGTTGTAGTGCATCACGCGATCTGGACCGGCGGTGTCGCTGACCTTGACGAAGGTCGCCAGCGGGATCATTTCCCCCAGATTGTTACGCACTTTAAGCTGACCTATCTGGTCGGCATCCTGACGGAACTGCTGTTCCGCCTGGACATTGACCTGGTACGTGCGGCCAAACCGATTGAAGTCGTTCGCATACAGCGAGCCCAGATAAACCTGCAGGGTGTCGAAGATGTCGCTGACAGCCACGCCATGCGTCTTGGCTTTCTCGCGGTCGATGGCGGCATCCACCTGCGGCACGTTGACGGTATAGCTGGTGAACAACCCGGCCAGTTCCGGCACGCTACGGCTCTTGGCAATGATGTTCTGGGTTTCCTTGTACAGCTCGTCGTAACCCAGGTTGCCACGGTCCTCTATCTGCAGGCGGAAGCCGCCGATGGTACCCAGGCCCTGTACTGGAGGTGGCGGGAAGATCGCCATGTAGGCTTCCTGAATCGACGCGAACTGACCGTTCAAGGCACCGGCGATAGCGTTGGCCGACAGGCTTGGATCCTTGCGCTCGTCAAACGGTTTGAGCGCGACGAACACCACGCCGTTGTTCGGGCTGTTGGTAAAGCCATTGATCGACAGGCCGGGGAAGGCAATCGCGTTTTCCACGCCCGGCTGCTTGAGTGCCAGCTCGGACATGCGCTTGATGACGTCTTCTGTGCGGTCCAGGCTGGCAGCGTCCGGCAACTGGGCAAAGGCCACCAGGTATTGCTTGTCCTGGCTGGGCACAAAACCGGTTGGCGTGCTGGCGAAACCCAGCCAGGTCAGGACCATCAGGCCTGCATACACCAGCAGCGCGATGCCACTGCTGCGGATGACCCGGGCGACGGTGCCGACATAACCGTGGCTGGCTTTTTCAAAGAAACGGTTGAACGGACGGAACAGCCAGCCGCCGAGCATTTTGTCCAGGAAGCGCGAGAAGCGGTCCTTGGGTGCATCGTGACCTTTGAGCAGTACCGCCGCCAGGGCCGGCGACAAGGTCAGCGAATTGAAGGCCGAGATGACTGTCGAGATGGCGATGGTCAGCGCGAACTGCTTGTAGAACTGCCCGGTCAGGCCGGAAATGAACGCTGCCGGAACGAACACGGCGCACAGCACCAGCGCCGTGGCAATGATTGGCCCCGTCACCTCGGCCATCGCCTTGTGCGTGGCTTCTACCGGTTCGAGCCCCAACTCGATGTTCCGTTCAACGTTCTCCACCACTACGATCGCGTCGTCCACCACGATACCGATCGCCAGCACTAGCCCGAACAATGACAGCGCGTTCAGGGAGAAGCCGAACATGTGCATGACGGCAAAGGTACCGATCAACGAGACCGGTACGGCCACCAGTGGAATGATCGAGGCGCGCCAGGTCTGCAGGAACAGGATCACCACCAGCACGACCAGGATCAGCGCTTCGAACAGGGTGTGAATCACCGCCTCGATGGAACCGCGCACGAAGATCGTCGGGTCATAGACAATGCTGTAGTCCATACCCTCCGGGAAGCTTTTTTTCAGCTCGGCCATTCTGGCCCGTACATCGTTGGAGATGTCGATGGCGTTGGAGCCGGGCCGCTGGAAAATAGGGATGGCCACGGCAGGCTGGTTATTGAGCAGCGAGCGCAACGCATACTGGCTTGAGCCCAGTTCGATGCGGGCAACATCCTTCAGGCGAGTGATTTCACCGTCAGCGCCTGCGCGAACGACAACGTTCTCGAATTCTTCCTCGCTGACCAAGCGGCCCTGAGTATTGATCGACATCTGAAAGCTGGTGGCATTCGGCGAAGGCGGAGAGCCCAACTGGCCTGCGGCAACCTGGCGGTTCTGCTCGCGAATCGCATTGACTACATCGGTGGCGGTCAGGTTGCGCGACGCAGTCTTGTTGGGGTCCAGCCAGACACGTAACGAATAGTCGCCCATGCCGAACAGTTGCACATCACCGACACCGCCCAGTCGTGCCAGCTCATCCTTGATGTTGAGCACGGCATAATTGGACAGGTACAGCATGTCGTAGCGCTGGTCTGGCGAGGTCAAGTGCACGACCATGGTCAGGTCGGGGGAGGCCTTGTCCACGGTGATACCAATGCGTGTGACCTCTTCCGGCAGCTTGGGCTCGGTGCGGGTCACTCGGTTTTGCACCTGCACCTGGGCGTTGTCCAGTTCAGTGCCCAGCGCAAAAGTGATGGTCAGGGTCAGCTTGCCATCGGCAGTGGCCTGGGACGACATGTAGAGCATGCCTTCCACACCGGTAATTGCCTGTTCCAGAGGCGAGGCTACGGTTTCACCGATCACCTTGGGGTTGGCACCGGGGAAGTTGGCCCGCACCACGACCGTCGGCGGCACTACTTCCGGGTATTCACTGATGGGCAACTGGAACAGCGAAATGGCTCCGGCGATCAGGATCAGCAGTGACAGCACTGCGGCAAAGATCGGCCGGGAGATAAAGAATTTGGAGAAGTTCATCGGACGAGTCCCTTAGCCGCGCGGCGCAGTGGCGCTGGCAATTTTGACGGCCGCTTTGGGCGCCACTTGTGGCAGGTTGCTGGCTTCGAGGGCCTGGCGTTGTTTGAGCAATGCTGCAAGGGTGTCGGCGCTGGCCATCGGCGTTACTTCCGGGTCTACAGGCTGGCCGGGACGCACGCGCTGCAAGCCTTTGACGACGATGGTGTCGTCCTTGCCCAGGCCGTTACGCACAATACGCAAGCCTTCGATTTTCGGGCCCAGCTCGACAGCCCGGTAGGCGGGCTTGTTGTCCTTGTCCATGACCAGTACAAATTTCTTGCCCAGGTCAGTACCCACGGCTTCATCATTGATCAGCACGGCCGGATAGGTACCGCTGCCCACCAGTTTCAGACGGGCATACAGGCCGGGGGTAAAGTCACCATTGGCGTTATCGAACACTGCACGACCGCGAATGGTTCCGGTCCTCGGGTTGACCTGGTTATCGACAAAGTTCATCTGTCCCAGGTGCGGGTTGCCGGTTTCGCTGGACAGGCCAAGGTATACCGGCGTGGTCTGGCCGCGCTGCCCTTTGCGGGCCAGCTCGGTGTACTTGAGGAATACGCGTTCGTCAGCGTCGAAGTAGGCGTAGACCTTGTCGGTAGAGACCACGCTGGTCAGTGCGGTGACATCTGCAGTCACAATGTTGCCCGCTGTGATTTCGGCGCGGCTTACGCGGCCTGTAATGGGTGCGGTAACACGGGTAAAGCTGAGGTTCAGTCGAGCCAGGTCCAACTGCGCCTGAATGGCGGCGACACCGGCCTTGGCTTCCTGCGCCGAAGAGGTCCGCGACTCGGCCAGTTCGGCGGAAATCGCATTGTTGGTACGCAGACGCTCGCCGCGCTGAGCTTCATTGTCACTGCGCAATGCAACGGCGCGGGCCTGCTGCAGTTGTGCTTCGAGACGACGAACGTCGGACTGGAACGGGCGCGGGTCGATCTGGAACAACAGGTCGCCTTTCTTGACCAGCGAGCCATCGGTGAACGCTACCTGATCGATCTGACCGGAGACCCTGGGGCGTACCTCGACGGTTTCCGGTGCTTCAAGACGACCGGTGAATTCATCCCATTCGTTGATCGGCTGCTCAAGCACCTTGGCCACGCTGACCTTGGCTGCACCAGGCGCACTGGTGGCTTCCGGCGCTCGGCCGCAGGCACTGATAACGATAAGGGCGAGGGCGGTGAGGGGAAAGCGCAGATGGCTGATTGTCTGGTGCATGGGAAGTTCCGCCGATAGTAAAGAATGGGCGGATTCTGTTGCCGACGGGGTGTTATTAACGAATCGAATAAACCGAAGGTTACTATCACCGGCAATGATGAGTGCCTATAGGTCAGTGAAAATTCATGTCCGCGTAACCCTACAGGTGAACCCTTGCCAAGTATTTGGGGGGCAGGCCCTCCCCTGATAGAGAGAACCAGAAAAGCTCATGTCATATTGCTATCTTTTCGATCAATCTTTGCAATCGCTACGGCTATAAAGTTGTTCAGCGAACAGTCGATCCTTGGGTATCACGATAAATCCCGAGGAAAAGCTTGATGAAGTCGACATGGCTGGACAATTTGAAGGTCAGTAAAAAGCTGAGTTTGGGTTTCGGTTTGATACTGCTGGGCGTACTCACGGTCACCGCGATAGGTTACCTCAGCACCAACCTGCTGATCGAGCGGCTGGGCAAGGCCGCCAGGGTTTCCGAGGTAAAGGCCGATGCGCTGAGCCTTAGAATCGCCGCACAGACCTATACCGCCAAGCCTGACGCGAGCAATTCGCAGAGCTACACGGCCGCTCTGGACAACCTCGGCAAGACCATCGAGGAAGGCCTGAAGATTCTGACCGTTCCGGCCAACGCCGATATCCTCAGAGGTATTCGCGATCAGGCGGGAGTAGTGAGACAAACGTTCAGCCGGTTGGTCGATAATAATCGGCAAATTGATAAGGCCATGCAGCCGCTGATCACCATTTCCGAACAGGTCAGCGGCAGTTTCGAGACACTGCTGCAAAAGACTTTTGACGACGTTTCCCGTTCGCTGGATCAGAGCGGTATCGATCAAGTGAAGATTGCCGGCGACCTGCGTAATGGCATGACCAATTTTCGCCTGGTGTTTCGCCGTTATATCAGTATCCCGACCGCTGAAAACAGGCAGATTACCTTCGACGCTGCCGACTCGCTGATCGCTCAGGTGGGCAGCGCGCGCAATCAGTTGCCGAACAAGGCAGGCCCGGCAGTGGATGAGGCGCTGGCGGCACTGCAACAGTACAAGTCGTTAATGGTCTCCATCTCGCAACTGATACAACAGAGTGATCAGATTCGCGACAGCCTTCGCCAGCAGTCAATGGACATCGTCACCAGTACGGAAAAACTGATGGCGGGGCAGGTGGTCAGTGCCAATCAAGAAAAAGATAGCGCGGTAACCCAGTTGCTCACCGTGGCAGTGACCGTGTTGCTGCTGGGCATCTTCGCGGCGATCCTGATTACCCGTCAGATCACCCGTCCGCTCGATTCGACTGTGATCGCGGCGCGGCGGATTGCCGACGGCGATCTGACCAACGACCTCAGCACCACTCGCCAGGATGAGCTGGGCCTGCTGCAAAACACCATGCAACACATGACCGTATCGCTGCGTACCCTGATTGGCGGTATCAGTAATGGCGTGACACAAATTGCCACGGCGGCCGAGGAGCTTTCAGCCGTCAGCGAGCAGACCAGCGCGGGTGTCACTCAGCAGAAACTGGAAGTCGATCAGGTGGCGACAGCCATGAACCAGATGGCGTCCACTGTTCAGGAGGTGGCGCAAAACACTGAAGATGCATCGCAGGCCGCCAGACAGGCCAGTGGCCGTGCAGCCCATGGCAGCAGCGTTGTGCAAAACGCCACTCGCGAAATCAGCCAGCTTGCCGGTGAAGTGGGGCAACTGGGCCAGGCCATGCAGCGCCTGATTCAGGACAGCGACAAGATTGGCGGCGTCATCGATGTGATCAAGGCGGTCGCAGAACAGACCAACCTGCTGGCCCTCAATGCCGCGATCGAAGCTGCACGTGCAGGTGAGCAGGGCCGTGGTTTTGCCGTAGTAGCCGATGAGGTGCGCTCGCTGGCGCAGCGTACACAGTCATCCACGACTGAAATCGAGGCGCTGATAAAGTCCTTGCAGGATGGCACCGGCGCAGCATCGGAGCTGATGAATGCCAGCCGTCAACGCACTGAAGGTACGGTGGCGCTGGCGCGGCAGGCCGAAGAATCGCTGCATGAAATCACTCATTCGATTGTGACCATCGAACAGATGAGTCAACAGATTTCTGCTGCCGCTGAAGAGCAGAGTGCCGTGACCGACGAAATCAATCGCAGTGTGATCAGTGTACGGGACATCGCCGATCAGTCGGCCACCGCCACCGAGCAAAGCGCGGCGTCTACCGTGGAACTGGCGCGCCTTGGCAGCAAACTGCAGGACATGGTTGCGCGCTTCCGGATCTGATTGTCGCCACTTTCAAAGTGTTGCGAAGTTCAAAAGTCTCACCCTGCAAAAAGAGCGGCGCTGGCAATCAGCGCTGCTCCACCCTCTGCAGAAACCTTCGAGTCCGCTCGTTTTGCGGATTCAGCAGAATTTCACTCGGGGTGCCGTCCGCCACGATGCGGCCGCCTTCCATGAACAGCACACGGTCGGCGATGTCCTGGGCAAATTTCATTTCGTGGGTGACCAACAGCATGGTCATCTGAAACTCGTGGGCAATCGAGCGAATAACCGCCAGCACCTCACCTACCAGCTCGGGGTCGAGCGCCGAGGTGACTTCATCGAACAGCATGACCTGCGGGCGCATGGCCAGCGCTCTGGCAATCGCCACGCGCTGCTGCTGACCGCCCGAAAGCTGGCTCGGGTAGGCATCGGCTTTGTGGGCAAGCCCGACCAGCCCGAGGTACTGATGAGCGCGTTCAAGGGCTTCCTCCCTGGACAGTTTGAGCACGCGTAACGGCGCTTCGGTGATATTTCCCTGCACCGTAAGGTGCGGGAACAGATTGAACTGCTGAAACACCATACCCACCCGATGCTCTACCGGAGTCTTGCCCGAGCCAGGCCATTGCCATCGAGGCTTGCGCACCGGCACTGTTTCGCCAGCCACTTCGATGCTGCCTTGCTGATAACTTTCAAGGCCCTTGATAAGGCGCAGTACTGTGGATTTTCCCGAGCCGCTGGGACCGATCAGGGCGACTTTCTGTCCTTGAGGGATGCTCAGGTCGAGGTGGTCGATGATCCGGTTGCGACCAAAGTCCTTGACCACTTGTTTCAACTGTATCTGCGTGGTGCTGACGGACGGGATTGCGGTGTGTGCAAGATCAGACATGGCTGCGTCTTTCCAGGTATTTGAACAGCAACGAGGTCGGCACACTGATTGCCAGGAACATCAGCGCCATTACTGTGTACGGTTCGTTGTAACGATAGGTCATACCGGCGATCTGCTTGGCCGCCTGAAACAGTTCGGGGATGGTAATCACTGCCAGCAGCGGCGTTTCCTTGAACATCCCGATCAGGTAATTGCCGAGCACCGGCAGCATGGGTTTCAACGCCTGCGGCAGGATGATGCGCCGCCAGGTGTCGCCCCGACTGAAGTCCAGAGCGCGTGCGGCTTCCCATTGCCCGGCGGGAATGTCGTCGATGGCACCGCGATACGCTTCGGCAATGTAAGCGGCGTAATAGCATCCAAGGCCGATCACGCCGGTGGTCATCGGCGCAAATGTTATGCCTGCCAAGGGGAACGCAAAGAACAGAACATACAGCTGGACCATCAGCGGCGTGTTACGGAAAAAGCTCAGGTAGCCCTTGCTCAAGCGATGCACCAGAGTCATCGGCGAGCGCAATGTCAGGGCCAGGACCAGACCGAGCAAAACCGCGAGCAGAAACCCCAGTAGCACAACCTGCACGGTCACCAGCAGGCCCTGAAACAGCTCTGGCAGGATCGACCAGGCGAAAGCGACATCAAACTCCATCGTTCATCCCCTGGCTGTGCGCCACGCAGTGGCGTGCTGCTCATAACGTTTGACCAGCCAGCTCAGTGGCCAGGCCATTACGAAATAGCAGACCAGCACGATGCTCCAGATCAGCGTTTGCTGGCCCAGCGTGGTTATCAATTGACTGCCGGTAAAGGTCAGGTCGGTGAGGGTAATGAGCGAAACCAGCGACGTGGTTTTCAGCAGCTCGACCAATTGATTGCCCATCGGCGGGATCATGAACGGCAGGGCCTGCGGCAGAATGATTCGTCGAAATGCGCTTACCGGCCCGAAGTCCAGTGCACGCACAGCATCACGTTGGCCCTGGCTGACGTTGATCAGTGCCGAGCGAATGATTTCCGCGCCATATGCCGAAAATGTCAGGCCCAGCCCCAGCACGCCCGTGGTCATGGGGGACAGGCGAATGCCGAACAGTGGCAGGATGAAAAACAGATAGAACAGCAGCACCAATGCAGAGATGCCACGCAGCACCTCGACATACATAGTGGCGAACCAGCGTAACGCCCTGAACGGCGAGAGGCGCATCAGGGCGATTACAAACGAGAGCACCAGCACCAGCAGTTCGGCAAGCACCGTGATCTGCAGGGTGATCCAGGCACCGTGGGCCAATTGTCTGGCAATGAAACCTGCGGTTTCCAGTGTTGCAGCGTCAACAGGCATGGCCGTACTCGTATGGGTCAGGGCCGTTTACTGCACGCCGTTGCTCGGCGGGGCAGGTCATGGGTTGCAGCGTTGGGCTGCGGTAATGGCCGGGTCAGCCAGTTCGTTTTCGGTGTAGCCGTACTTCTGCAGGATTTTCAGCAGCTCGCCCGACGCCCTGAGTTTTGCCAGTTGCTCGTTGAAAGCCTGTTCAAAAGCCGGGTCGTTCTTTGGCAGGCCGTACGCGTGGTAATTCCAGCCCGGTTTGCCGCTGGCGTCCGGAATCTGCTCGAACGGCAATGCGCGCTCGATGTCCGGGCTGTTGGCCTTCTTGATCAGACTGATGACTTCGGCGTCCGGGAAATACACCACATCCACGCGACCCGCCTGCAAGGCGGCCAATGCCTCGGTGTCCTTGTCGAACAACACCACGTTGCTGTTGGCGATACCACTGTCTTTGGCTTCCTGAACCTGATTGCTGCCAGGCTGAGTGGCCAGACGCGCTTTGGCGTTGCTGGCGACGTCCTTGAGGCTGTGCAGGTTCAGCGGGTTGCCGGTTTTGACAATGAACGCACCGCCGGAGCGCGTCACCGGGTTGGAAAACGAGATGACTTTGCAGCGGTTCGGGTTGATGAAGAGGCCGGCGCCAATCAGATCGAAACGACCCGCTGCCAGGCCCGGCACCAGAGAGCCGAAATCAGTGATGGGCGTCTCGATCTGTTTGATGCCCAATGGCTCAAGGATCGCACGCAGTATCTCGACATTGGCCCCGGTTGCCTTGCCATCGGTGCCGATGTAGGCATAAGGCTGTTCGTTGGCGATGCCGGCGGTCAGGCCGTCGCTGCGTCCTTTTTCCAGCAACCCGGCCAGGGCAGGAAAGGAAATGACAGCGTTCAGCAGCAACGCTGAACCCATCAGGGCTGAGAACGACAGGGGTTTGATGCCTTTCATGGCGTGTGCTCGAAATAGGGGAAGGGTTGGCGATAAGCCTGGTCTTGCAGTCTGTTCTAAAGAGCTGCGCGTTTTGCATAAGAGAGAACCTTATAGCTATTAAAAAATAAATCTAAATATCAATAACGAATATGCATATGCGTTATTCGGCGTGCCGCCAAGCCTGAAAACACGCTGGCCGGATCCATCTATTAATATGCTTATTGGTTATTTATAACTTGTTGGTTAGTCCATTAGGCTCTGTAGCAATGTGCATACAGTGGCTGCATCTCGCTTCGATCTGGCGTGGGTTGACCCTGTTGTTGTGTGTTTTTTCCTTGCGCCGAGATACCCATGGCCGAGATACCCATGAAACTACCGCCAACCGTTCGCGAAGATGCGTGGGTCCGCGTCACCGCATTGACTAAATCATTTGGTCCAAGCCGTGTGCTGCACGATATTGATCTAAGTCTTTTTCCGGGTGAGGTGGTGGCCTTGCTTGGGGCCAATGGAGCCGGTAAATCCACGCTGGTGAAAATTCTTGCCGGTAGCCATCGGCATGATGCTGGCAAGCTGTTGGTCGAGGGCAGGGCGGTACGGTTTGCTTCACCGCTGGAGGCCCGTCAGGCCGGGATAGTTGCGGTGCATCAGCATACCGACGAGGCGCTGGTGCCGGGGTTCAGCGTGGCCGAAAACCTGCTGCTGGATGAACTGTGCCAGCAGGACACACCGTTCTGGAGTCAACGCCAGCGTCTGCACGAACGGGCGGCGCAAATTGCCGCCACCCTGCAGTTGAACCTGCCGTTGAATGCGCCCATCGAAAGCCTCGGCACTGCGCAACAGCAACTGGTGGTGTTGGCGCGCGCACTGGCGCTCAAGCCTAAATTGCTCGTGCTGGACGAGCCCACCGCCTCGTTGTCGGCGACCGAAGCGCATCGCCTGTTCGAGCTGATCGACGCGCTACGCGCGCAAGGCGTGTGCATTGTGTACATCTCTCATCGTCTGTCTGATCTGCAACGCATTGCCGACCGGGCCATTGTGCTGCGCGACGGGCGCGTAAGCGGCGAGTTCGCCGCGCCGCTGGACCTGGCCGCTGCGGTGCGGGCCATGCTCGGCAGTGAGCTTGCGCCGGTGGTGCATCCGTTTGGTGAAAGCGGTCGTGAAGTGCTTCGGATGCGTGGCTGCCAGCTGGACGCACGCAGCGCCCGCTTTGACCTCAGCCTGCACGAAGGTGAGGTGGTTGCGATGACTGGTTTGCTGGGGGCGGGCAAGAGCGAGATTGCCGAGCTGTTCTACGGTCTGCGCCAGCCACTGGCCGGCACCCTTGAGCTGGACGGTCTGCCGTGGGCGCCGCAATCACCGCGTCAGGCCATCGCGGACGGGGTATTCATGGCCAGTGAAGACCGCGCCCGCGGCTCGCTGGTGCCGGGGTTTTCGATGAGCAGAACCCTGACCTTGCCGTTCCTGTCGCGTTTCACTCGGGCAGGGTTCATTAATCAGGGCAAGGAGCGCGAGGCGGTGCAGGACCAGGTGCAGTCTTTGGGCATCAAGTGTGCAGGCGTCGATGTGCCGATGGATACGCTTTCCGGTGGCAATCAGCAGAAGGTCGTGCTGGCACGCTGGCTGTTAGGCAACGGCCGTCTGCTGATTCTCGACGAGCCCTTCCAGGGCGTGGACATTCGCGCTCGCCGCGAGATCGGTACGCGGATACGCGCCAGTGCAGCGCAGCGCGCCACCCTGGTGATTTGCTCTGACCCCGACGAGGCACTGGAAATAGCCGACCGCATCCTGGTGGTTCGCGAGGGCTGCGTGGTCGCCGAGTATTCGCGCGCAGGCCTGCAACGTGACGAACTGCTCGCGCAACTGGCAGGCCTGGCCACAGCGCCGCAGCCGGTCAACCCGCCTTTATTGCACCGAGGAGCCCTGCGTGTCTGAAACCATCCCTTCAATTGCGTTGAAGCCCGCCCGTGGCGACGCCGTCCTGCGCTTTATCATCCACTACGGCCTGCTGTTGGTGCTGGTGTTGGTGGTGCTGCTGTTTTCTATCGCCGAGCCTGCATTTTTGCGGGTCGGTAACCTGTTCATCATCCTTCAGTCGTTGTCCATCGTCGCTCTGCTGGCCTTGGGCGTGACGCTGAGCATGTCGGTGGGCGGCATGGACCTTTCCATTGGTGCGGTCGTCGCCATGAGCGTGATGTGCGCCAGTTACGTGATGGTCGTGCTCGACTGGGGGCCGCTGGCGGCGATCTTCATCAGTCTGGCCTGCGGTGCACTGGTGGGGCTATTCAACGGCTTTCTCATCGTGCGCATGGGCATACCGGACATTCTGGCCACGCTGGGCAGCATGTTTCTGATCATCGGTGTGCAGCTGATTCCCACCGGCGGGCGTTCAATTGCGGTCGGCATGACCTTGCCCAATGGCGATGAAGCCAGTGGCAGTTTCAGCGCAGGATTTCTTGCGCTGGGCCGTGCCAGGTTGTGGGACACGGTGCCGGTTCCGGTGCTGGTCATGGCTGTCGTCGCCTTGCTGGTGTGGGGTTTTCTGAAACTGACCCGCTTCGGTCGGGTGTTCTACGCCATCGGTGGCAACGAACGCGCGGCGCGTCTGGCCGAGGCTCCGGTGGAAAAATACAAGCTGCTGGCCTACGTACTGTCGGCCTTGCTCGCGTCGTTGGGCGGCCTGCTATTGGCAGCGCGGTTGGGGCGTGGCGATGTGAGTTCCGGCAACGGTCTGGTGCTCGACGCGCTCGGCGCAGCGCTGATCGGTTTTGCCGTACTCGGGGCGCGCAAGCCCAATGCGTTCGGCACATTGGTGGGCGCGCTGCTGGTCGCCACGCTGCTCAACGGCCTGACCATGCTCAATGCCCCTTATTACACCCAGGATTTCGTCAAGGGCGCGGTGCTTGTCCTCGCTCTTATGTTCACGTTCGGCCTCGCGCAACGGGCGCGCTGAGCCTTTTTCGGAAAAGGAATACTCGATGCTCGGAATCATCCACAGTGGCCTGAGCCGACTGTTTGCTGCGGCACTGGTCTTTACATTGGCTGGCGGTGCCCATGCGGCAGGGATTGCAGGTGCGCCAGCGCCGTTCGACAAGGGCGGGGTCAAAGTCGCGCTGGTGGGCTACATGTTCTCCGGTGACTTCCCGGAAGCCTACCTGCGGGGGGTCCAGAAGCAGTCGGCTGCACTGGGCATCGATCTGCGCCTGTTCGATGCACGGCAGCAGGCTGCCACTCAGCGGGAAATGCTCGAGCAGGCCATCGACCTCGGTGTGGATGGCATCATTGTTCAACTGGGCCTGGCAGAAACCCTCAAGGACACCGTGGCCAAGGCCGTCGCCAAGGGCATCAAGGTGGTTGCTTTCGACGTTGATCTGGGCAACCCGCAAGTGACGCAGGTTGAGCAGGACCACCACGAACTGGCGCGTCTGGCTCTGGGGCAGGCGTTGAAGGACTACGGCAACGCATTCCAGGCAGGTTATGTGTTCATTGGCGGTTTTACCCCGATGGAGCGCCGTGACGATATCTGGCGTGAGGTCAAAGCCGCCAACCCCGGCATCATCGAGAAGGCCCGTTTCGGCACGCTCAACCCGCCGATTGCCAACTCCGTGGCGGATCAGGCAAGTGCCGTCCTGCGCGCCAATCCGGGGTTGCAGGTGATTTTCGCGCCGTTTGACGAGTTTGCCAAAGGCACCAAGATAGCGGTCGACGAAGCGGGCCTTGGCAAGCAGATAAAAATCTACAGCGCCGACATCTCGACCTCCGACATTCAGATCATGAAAGAGCCTGACAGCGCCTGGGTCGCGACCGCCGCCGTCAACCCGGAAGTGATCGGAGCGATCAGCGTGCGCAGCCTGGCAATGCGCATTGCCGGTCAGGACCCGGGCAGTCGGGTGCAAGTGCCTCCTGCGCTGATTACCCGCCAACAGTTGCTGGACCTTGATGTAAAGAACGTGCGTGATCTCGCGCAAAAAGTGCCTGCCTTTGCCGACGCGGCAAACGTGGCCAACGCACCGTGGATACCGCTCGCCAGGTAGTTGTATCGCATAATAAGAACCGCTTCGGTTACATGATAAAACCGCAGCATCAAGAGGAGTAAAGATCCCTGTGGGAGTGAGCTTGCTCACGAAGACGTTGGTTCAAACGCCTTGTTTTCAAGGCTGTACTGGCCTCTTCGCGAGCGATACGGATCGCCGCCCCGGTCGCTCCCATGAGACTTATATATGACTACTACTTGCTGTAGATAAGGCAACAGCCAGTCGGCCGATATAAAAACATAACTATCAGCAGGACGTCTTGCCGGCTCTATTTCTGGTAAGGCCGGTCAGCACCTGCCATTCAAAGGAGCGCTGTATGTACTGCCGATCACGTTCATTGTTGGCCGCCGCCATAGTGACAGCCATGTCACAACTTCCAGCGCAGGCCGAAGAAACATCCATCAGTGCCGAGGGCACACGCCTGGGCGCAGTCACGGTGACCGGGACGCGAGGCAAGGCGCGTACTGTGCTGGATTCGCCAGTGCCGGTGGACGTGTTGACTGCCGATGACTTGAAGTCGGCCGGGGCCAGCAATGGCGAGCTGGGTCAGGCGTTGCAGACCTTACTGCCGTCGTTCAGTTTTCCCCGGCAGTCCAACTCCGGTGGTGCAGACCATGTGCGCGCAGCGCAACTGCGCGGTATGAGCCCCGATCAGGTGCTGGTGCTGGTCAACGGCAAGCGTCGCCACACTTCGGCGTTGGTCAATGACTCGTCGAAAATCGGTCGCGGCACTGCGCCGGTCGATTTCAACTCGATTCCGATCAGTGCGATCAAACGCATCGAAGTGTTGCGTGATGGTGCCGGCGCGCAATACGGCTCCGACGCGATTGCCGGGGTGATCAACATCATCCTCGACGACGCCCCGGAAGGCGGTGAAGTGTCCACCACCTATGGCGCTTACCACACCCGGCAAAAGGCCATCGGCAAAACCACCACCGATGGCCAGAACAGCCTGACCACCGCCAAGATCGGCACGCGGCTGGGAGAAGAGGGCGGATTCATCCGGGGCGGCACTGAATATAAGGATCGCAACCCGACCAACCGCGCCGGGTTCGACGGCTTTGCCGACACCCCCGGTCAGCGCAACTATGTGATGGGCGACGGGGTGGCGCGCGACGTCAACCTCTGGTTCAACAGCGAAGTGCCGCTGGGCAACGGCAAGGCGTATTCATTTGGTACGTACAACGAGCGGCACACCACCGGTGCCGAGTTCTATCGCTACCCCACCGACCAGCCGCAGTTCTACCCCAACGGCTATCTGCCTCAGTCGCTGGGCGACAACACCGATCTGTCGGCCACCGCCGGTTTCAAGGGTTTGATTGGCGAAGACTGGGATTTCGACAGCAGCATCACCCACGGGCGCAATCGCTTCGAGTCGGCCACCGAGCGCACCCTCAATGTCGCGTTGGGGGCCGATTCGCCAACCCGTTTCGACACCGGTGACTATGAGTTGCGCCAGACCACTGCGAACCTGGATTTCACTCGCGAGTTGCGTCTCGGCTCCCGGTCGTTCGTACTCGCGGTGGGCAGTGAGTACCGTTATGAAAACTACCTGACCTACGCCGGTGATGCAGCCTCGTACTTCGGCACCGGAGCCGATGGTGCCAACGGCCTGCGCCCGAGCGAGGCGGTTGACCTGGACCGCAACGTGTTCGGCTCTTACGCCGAGTTGTCCGGCGACCTAACTGACCGGCTGTTTGTCGATGCCGCCACACGCTGGGAGCACTATGACGATGCCGGCAGCAAACTGACCGGCAAACTCAGCGGTCGTTATCGCCTGACTGAACAGCTGGCCCTGCGCGGTGCTGTATCCAACAACTTTCGTGCCCCGTCATTGGCACAGGTCGGCTTTCAGCACACCACCAGCAACTTCGGCACCGGTGGCACGCTGACCGATATCCGCGTGCTGTCGGTCAACGACCCGATTGCCAGTGCACTGGGCGCTGAGGACTTGAAACCGGAAACCTCGAAAAACTTCAGCCTCGGCCTGATCGCGCAATTGAGTGAGCGTTTCGATGCCTCGCTCGATGTATTCCGCATCGACGTCAAGGACCGCATTACCCTGTCCCAGCGCATCGGCAGCGATGCGCTGGAGCAATACATCAACAACAACCTCGGTGTTGCCGGCGTCCACGATGTCAACTTCTTCACCAACGCTGCCGACACACGCACCCACGGGGCCGAGCTGGTGCTCAACTACCATCAGCCCTGGCTCGACGGGCAACTGGGCCTGACCTCGGCCTATACCTGGAACCACACCAACGTTACCAAGACCAAAGGCACGCCTTCGCAACTCAGTGCACTGGGCATTGGCGAAGATGCACTGGTGGGCGTCGAAGAGCGCAACACCTTGACCGACGCAGCGCCGCGAGACCGCCTGGTGTTTTCCGCCAATTGGGCCAGTCAGCACTGGGGCTTGCTCGGCCGCCTGACACGACAGGGCAAAACCACCCGCGTGTTCGACTTCGGCGACTCACAGCCCGAACAGACCTACAACGCCGTGTGGCAACTGGACGCCGAAGTGCAGTACACATTCACGCCGACATTCGACATCGCCCTGGGCGGCAACAACCTCACGGACCGCTACCCGGAACGTTCCAACTCGCAAATCAACTACGGCGGCAACCTGCCGTATGACGTGCTGTCGCCGATCGGCACCAACGGTGCGTATTACTATGCGCGGGCTACTTATGGTTTTTGAGGGTACAGGTCTCATCAAACAACGGTGCGTATGCGGTCCATCTCCTTCAACACCCTGCGCCATAGCGTCCGCTTTGGTCGGGGCGCTGCCTCGGTCACAACATTCGGCATATCGCGCAACCGAATCCAGGTTTCGCTGCGCCAGTGCAGCACGCTCAGCGACGTGCCCGGCCATTGCAGCTGGGTCATTCTGGGGTTGTCCAGGGTCACGTTCTGTTGATCGTGCAAAACCGTCAGCACCTCATGCGTCAGCCACTGACGCAGCGCGCGGTTCTCCGGCACGTAGTGATGAACCAGCAGCGCCAGCGTGCCGGACTCGCTGATCATCAATTGCCGCTGGCACTCGCCATTGGCCTGCAACCAGACCTCGCGACGCTGATCCGCATCAAGCTTGAGCGTGGCGCGTTGGTCCAACGCCTTGCCCATCAGGCGGGCAAGGTCGGCCAGACAGAACCACGCCTGGGCGTCAGTAAAAATGGCGCGCAGCATGCGACTGTGACGCAGAAACAGAGTGGCGTCGAAATAGGCGGTGTGGGTGTTTCTGAGAGCAATATTTTGCATGGATGACACTCTTTTTGGTTATCAAGAGCCACCACGAATCGTCGCCAAACGAATGGGTGGCAGCTGTGCGAGGGTTGGCGAACCGGGCAAAAAGACAAACCCCGGCAGACCCGAAGGTCTCC
>NZ_LJPW01000132.1:67-13789 GCF_001400735.1 Pseudomonas caricapapayae | reverse complement strand
GGCATAGGACGCTTCGACACCGCGCGCTGAAGTCAGAAACACAGCGCTCCAGTCGAGCATCGCGCCTTCGGCCAAAAACACGGTGAAGCACAGCAGACCGATGAACAGCACCACGCCATGCGGTATAGCAAAGGCAGGGCCATCGGACGGACTGCCGTAAGGCAACAGGTTGGGGGTGGCTTTGGCCAGCGCCAGCAGGGTGAGCACGACCACCACAAGCATCGACTGGAACGGCGACACCCCCAGACTGAGCAGACCGGCGACACCCGCAGCACCGACGATACCGCCCAGGCTGAACAGCCCGTGAAACCCGGACATCATGGTCCTGCCGCTGGCACGTTCGACAATGACGGCCTGGACGTTGGCAGAGCAATCCACCGCCCCCATGCCCGCGCCAAACAGAAACAGCGTGGCGATCAGCAGCGGCAGACTCGATATCGTTGCCAACAGCGGCAGGCACAGACAGATCAGTAACGTCGAGCAGACCAGCAGTCGCCGACAGCCAAACCGCGCCGCCAGTGCTCCGGCCAATGGCATCGAGAGAATCGAGCCCACGCCAAGACACAACAGCAAGAGGCCGAGCGTGCCCTCATCAAGACCCATCCGCTGTTTGACGTAAGGAACCAGTGGTGCCCAGGAGGCCACACTGAAACCGGCAATGAAAAACGCTATGCGCGTCGAAGACTGTTCCGCCCGAGCCTTGGCATCCTGGGCTGCGGTGCTGAAAGAGGTCATGCATGCTCCTTGTGAATGCCGGACAGAATCGCGCCAGCCAGCGCGACAGCCTAGCAAAGCTGATCGATTAACCAAATGTCTGATGCGCTGAAGTGGGGCACGTTCCCTTCGTGCCTCTGTTATCTATCAGTGCGCAGACCATCAGATGGTCCAGTGAGGACAATTGCGCCTGTAAATCCAAGCTTTTTCCTGACCTGCACACTAAACTGGCCTCCATTCGCACCAGGCAGGTGCGCAAGTCTTTTCTCGAGCATCCGTAAAAGAGGCCACTGTGTACAAAGGTGTTGCGCTGTCAGTTCTGGCCTCAGTGCTGTTCGGGGTCATGTATTTCTATACCTCGCTGATGTCGCCCCTCGACGGTGAAGAGATTTTCGGCTGGCGCATGCTGCTGACGGTGCCGTGCGCAACGCTGTTCATGTGGGTCAGCGGCGATTGGCGGCGCGTTCGTGAGCTGGCCGGCCGACTCAGGCAGCAGCCGCTGCTGATATTCGGCCTGCTACTGTCCTCGCTATTGCTGGGCGCGCAGTTGCTGATTTTCATGTGGGCACCTTTACACGGGCGCAGCCTGGAGGTGTCGTTGGGTTATTTCCTGCTGCCGTTGAGCATGATTCTCACCGGACGCATCGTGTATGGCGAGCACCTCTCGTACCTGCAGAAGGTCGCGGCCGTATTTGCCATGATCGGTGTCGGCCACGAACTGTGGCGGCTAGGCAGCTTTTCATGGGAGACACTGGTGGTCGCAGGTGGCTATCCGCTGTACTTCGTATTGCGACGCAAGCTCAAGACCGATCACCTGGGCGGGCTCTGGTTCGACATGCTGCTGATGCTGCCCATCGGTCTCTGGTTCATCGCCCACGGTCACCCGCAAGCCATTCAGCAGGCTCCACTGCTTTATCTGCTGATTCCCCTGCTCGGGGTAATCAGCGCCTCGGCGCTGGTCAGTTACATCGTTGCCAGTCGCCTGCTGCCGTTCAGCCTGTTCGGGCTGCTCAGTTATGTCGAGCCCGTGCTGCTGGTAGGTGTCGCCCTGCTGCTGGGCGAAAGCATCGGTCGCGATGAATGGCTGACTTACCTACCGATCTGGCTGGCCGTCGTGGTACTGATGATCGAAGGTGCCAAGCACATGCTGGCCCAGCGTCGCCGGGATGCGGCTTGAGCCTCAGGACCCGGTGAAACGCTCCAGTTGCATTTCCTGAAGCCGGCTCAGGGTCCGGCGAAAGGCAAACGACAGATAACCTTCCGTGTACAGCTCGTCCATCGGCACCGGTGCTTCGACATACAGCGGAATGCGCCGGTCGTAGCACTCGTCCACCAACGCAATGAAACGTCGCACGCCGTCATCGTTGGGCGACAACTGCGGCAGCTCGCGGTCGCCTGCCGTCACCTGCTCGACACCGTCCTCGGTGCCGCGGGCAATCTTCGCCTCACGTTGGGCGGCGCTGAGGAGCGGAACTTCGCTGAGCAGAATCGCCGAAAAACGATCGCATAACGCAATGAAATCCATCGCCGCCAATGGTTGTTCGCACAGGTCGCGATAGCGACACCACACTGCCGTGTCGGAATGCAGAACCACGTTGATGCTGCGATAGCCGAGCATGACCTGCGAATCATGCACGGGCTGGCCTGCGCTCAATGCGTCAAATATCGCCTTCAATGCGCTCGGCTGACCGGTCTGCGCAACCCAGTAACGCTGGTGCAACTGTCCGGGGTGCAAACGATGATCCTCACCACCGTCAACCGCCACGATATTCATGTACTTCAGGATAGCGGCAACCGCCGGCAGGAAGCGCTCGCGGTTATGGCCGTGGCTGTACAACTGCTCCGGCGGTTGATTGGACGTGCAGACCAGCACCACGCCCTCTTCGAACATCACCTGCAGCAGCCCGCCCAGAATCACTGCGTCGCCGATATCAGTGACGAACAATTCATCGAAACACATCACCCGCACTTCCCGCGCCAGCTCCCTGGCGACCACGGTCAGAGGCTGAGGCGTGCCGATCAGCTCGAACATGCGCTTGTGCACCCAGCGCATGAAGTGGTGAAAATGCTGACGCCGGGCCGGAACGCTGAGGCTCTCGAAAAAGCGGTCCATCAACCAGGTCTTGCCCCGCCCGACCGGCCCCCACAAATAGACCCCTTGTGCCTGGCCACGAGAATCGGCCAGCGCCTGATAGCATGCCTGCAACTGACGCGCAGCCTGCAGTTGCGCCTGATCGGGTTGAAAACCGCGCTGGACGGCACGCTCATAGGCTTGCAGCGGAGAGACAGCATCCATCAGGCACGCACCCTCGGTATCAGAGAAAAGACATTCAGCCTATATACGGCAGCGCCGCGCAACCCGGGTCATGCGTGCTGCACGCCGGCGCGCTTGAGCAGCCGCTTGCAGCGCTCGGACAGGTGTACCACGCGCAGATGCTTGCCGGCTTTGACATAGCGTTCACGCAAGGTCTTGAGCGCAGCAATGGCCGAGTAATCGACGAAACTCAGGTGGCGGCAGTCCAGGGTCACCAGAGCGGGGTCCTCGGCCGGGTTGAACTGGTCGAGAAACGGCGTGGTCGAGGCAAAAAACAATGTGCCGTGCAAGTGATATATCTTGCTGCCGTCGGCTTCGATATGGCTGTCGGCATACAGCTCGCGAGCCTGCTGCCAGGCAAAATTGATCGCCGCGATAATGATGCCGAACAGCACGGCGGTTGCCAAGTCGGTGAGCACTGTGACCACGGTCACGGCAATGATTGCCAGCACGTCGTTGACCGGCACCTTGCGCAACACACGCAACGACGCCCAGGCGAAGGTCTGCTGAGCGACCACGAACATCACGCCCACCAGCGCCGCCAGCGGGATACGCTCGATCAGCGGCGAGAGAAACAGCACGAACATCAGAATCATCAAACCCGCGACCACGCCCGATACCCGACCGCGTCCGCCGGAACTGAGGTTGATGACCGTCTGACCGATCATCGCACAGCCGCCCATGCCGCCGAAGGCACCGGACACCATGTTGGCAGCGCCCAGCGCCACACACTCGCGGTCCGGATAACCACGGGTTTCGGTGATTTCGTCAGTGAGGTTCAGGGTCAGCAGGGTTTCCAGCAGGCCGACCAGCGCCATCAGGATGGCGTAAGGCGCGATGATACGCAGGGTTTCCAGGTTCCACGGAATGTCCGGCAACGCGAATACCGGCAGGCCCCCGGCGATGTGCGCCATGTCGCCCAGGGTACGGGTTGGCAGGCCGAGCAGATAGACCGCCAGCCCGACACTGAGGATTGCCACCAGTGCGGGCGGCGCAACGCGGGTCAGACGCGGTAACAGATAGACAATCGACATGGTCAGCGCCACCAGCCCGAGCATCACGTACAGCGGCGTACCACTGAGCCATGACTCGCCGACCTTGAAATGCTCCAGCTGCGCCATCGCAATCACAATGGCCAGACCATTGACGAAGCCCAGCATCACTGAATAAGGCACCAGCCGCACCAGCTTGCCCAGCCTCAGCAGCCCGAACAGGATCATGATCAAGCCGCCCAGCAGCACAGTCGCCAGCAAATACTGCACGCCATGCTGCACCACCAGCGCGACGATCACCACCGCCATCGAACCCGCCGCACCGGAGACCATCCCCGGACGGCCGCCGAACAACGCCGTCAACGTACAGATAATGAATGCGCCGTAGAGCCCCATCAGCGGGTTGAGATGAGCCACCAACGCAAAGGCGATGCACTAGGGCACCAATGCAAAAGATGTCGTGAGCCCGGCCAGAACTTCGGCGCGTATACGGATTGATTTCATGGCTTACCTGAACAGCGCGCCGTGGAGGCAGCGCAAAAAAGCAGGCATATTACGCAAACCCGCCGCCAGCGGCCACCACAGCAGTGTTCGCAACACAATTCATCGATGATTGGCGCAGGCTCATTACAACAAGGAAATCATGTGATGCCATGGAACAAAACACTGCTTTGCGCAGGGCTGGTGCTGAACGCGTCACTTGCCTGTGCTCAAGACCTGCCCACTGATCTGGATACATTTGTACAGCAAGCGGCGCAAAAGGTGATGGAGGAAAACGCTATTGCGGGCATGTCCATTGCCATCACCCGCAACGGAACACAACAATTCTACAATTACGGTGTGGCCTCGAAGTCCACTGGCCAGCGAGTGTCCAGCGACACGCTGTTCGAACTGGGCTCGATCAGCAAAACCTTCACAGCCACACTGGCCACCTGGGCCCAAGCCAATGGACAGTTGTCGCTGACCGACAGCATCGACACCTACCTGCCGCAACTGCAAAACACGCGTCTGGGGAAAATACCGGTCTTTCACCTCGGCACCCATACGGCAGGCGGTTTCCCTCTTCAAGTGCCCGACAAGGTGCAGAACACTCGCCAATTGATGGACTATTTCAAGGCCTGGCAACCCGACTACCTGCCCGGTACCCACCGCACTTACGCCAACCCCAGTGCAGGCCTGCTGGGTATGGTCGCGGCGCGCAGCATGAAGCTGCCGTATGAGAAAGCCCTGCAGCAGCGGCTGTTTCCGGCGCTGAACCTGAGCAGCACGTACGTGAACGTGCCCGACGAAAAACAGGCACTGTATGCGCAGGGCTACAACAAACTCGACGAACCGGTCAGGGTCAGCCCGGGCCCGCTGGCGACTGAAGCCTATGGTGTGAAATCGACTGCTCGGGACATGATCCGTTTTGTCGAGGCAAACCTCGGTTCCGGTCAAGATGGCGCACCGCTGCAACGTGCACTCAACAACACCCGTATCAGCTACTTCAGGGTCGGCAGCATGACTCAGGACCTGATCTGGGAGCAGTATTCGATGCCGGTTCGTCTGCAAGCGCTGCTTGAGGGCAACGCCAGCACGTTGCTGAACACCCTCAAAACCGAAGTGATCGAACCGCCGCAGGTAGCGCAACCTGCGGTCTGGGTGAACAAGACCGGATCAACCAACGGTTTCGGCGGCTACGTGGCGTTCATACCGGAAAAACAGCTCGGCATCGTGATTCTGGCCAACAAGAACTATCCGAATGAAGAAAGGGTGAGGCTGGCGTACCGGATTCTTCACCAATTGCAGTGCTGTTCAGATGAGTCGCGGGCGCTCTGACGATTCGGCGAGGTCCACGTCGTCCAGAAACATGTCATCGAAAAACGCGCAGAAGCTGTGATCAGGATGCCTGATATGGAGTTGGCCACTCAAGGTCATGTTCAGCGCCCGGCCGCGCCGCTCGCCGGGTTCGGCAGCTAAAACGGCTGGACGGCGCAGCAGAAAAAGTAACCCGCTGGACAATCACTGTTTCAGTGATGATACGAGGAACATTCTGTTTCCTGTTTTCCGAGTTCCATTGTCGATACTCGGCAACCATGCACCGGCCACAGGGGCGAAAACCGGCAGAAATGGCTGTTGGCTCATCGATAAAAAAGACCCGGTGCTGCCGGTAACCGCCTTTGCTCAAAGCCAGAAGCGCGGCAGGACAATCCAGACGGCCGTATACCTTGCTTCGTCGGTGTCCTCCCAGTCGGCCCGGGTCACGACTCAGGCAGGGTTCACCCTGTGCATCCAGCAGTTTCCACATCTGACAGTTGCCTCATCCCTTGCGCACGTCACAGCTTTTACCGTCGTGCTGCTGGCCATCGTCCAGGCGAAAATCGTCAGCCTTGCGTTCAAGTTCAAGCAATTTACGCTTGCGCTCGACGCCCCAACGATAACCGGATAAAGACCCGTCGCTGCGCAAGACACGATGGCAGGGAATGGCGACTGCCAGCTTGTTGGCCCCGCACGCATTGGCGACTGCCCGTACCGCACTCGGCATACCGAGCCGGGTTGCGATGTCGGTGTAGGTTGCAGTCGAACCGGCAGGAATATCCCTGAGCGCCTGCCATACCCGTTCCTGAAAAACCGTGCCGCGGATATCCAGCGGCAGCGCAAGGCCGATCGCAGGCGACTCCACAAAGCCCACGACCTCGGCGACCAGTTGTTCAAACGCCTCATCACCGCCGATCAGATTGGCGTTGGGGTACTGATCCTGAAACCGTTCGACCAGAACATTGGGGTCGTCTCCAAGCGAAATGGCGCAGATACCCTTGGTGCTTCTGGCCACCAGAATCGAGCCCAGGGAACTTTCCCCCAATGCAAACCTGATATCGACATTGGCCCCGCCTGCCCGGTATTCAGAAGGTTTCATGCCCAGCATTTTTTGCGAAGCCTCATAAAATCGGCTGTTGGAGTTGAAGCCTGCTTCATACAGCGCACTGGTGATGGTCCCATCGTGGGAAAGCCGGACTTTCACTCGCGAGCGCAACGAAGCGACACTGTAGGCTTTGGGCGTCAACCCGGTGAGTTTCTTGAAGGTGCGATGAAAATGAAAACTGCTCATGCCGACCCGTTCCGCCAGGTCGTTGAGGTTCGGCATCGAGTCGAACGTGTCTATCAACCTGCAGGCTTCGGAAACCGCCGCGGCATGTTTGAGTGCCACGCTTTGCTGATCACTGCTGTCGCGCATGGACGGACGAAAACCAGCGGCCTGCGCCTCGCTCGCAGTGTCGAAAAACACGACGTTTTCAGGTTTGGGGAGCTTGCTCGGACTGCACGGTTTGCAATAGATACCCGTCGTCAGCACGCCATAGACAAAATCAGCGTCAATCCCTGAACGGCGATTGATCAGAGCGCTCCAGCGCGGATCGTCTTCGGTCCGTGGAGCGCGTTGTGCTACCCGATCTTCTGTGCTTTTCATGGTGGTTGCCCCGCCTTGAGTTTTCATGAGCCTATCGTCAGCCGAAAACCTTGGCACTCCGAGTCTTGCTTTCAAATTCGAAATGGGTGGCGTTCGACAAAATCGATCGGCACACGCCACAGATACCAGGCTGCAACCGTTCTGAAAGGTGCGAACCGTTCGGCAATTGCGGCCATCGCTTTATGACCTGGCTTGAGCTCAAGAGCATACAGCCGTCGATAGCCTTCGCACACGCCATAGTCGCTGGCCGGCATCACGTCCATCTGGCCGAGCCCATAGATGAGCATCATTTCCACGGTCCAGCGGCCTACACCCGGCAATTGAACGAGACGACCGACCAGCTCTTCATTGCTCATGGCCAGTGCATCAATGACATCGGGAACCAGGCCCGTGCCCCTGGCAACAGCAATCGCCTTGATTGCACGGCACTTGGACGCCGAGAAACCGCAGGAACGCAGTGCCTGTTCATCCACCTCGACCAACGCCTGCGCGGTCGGAAAGGCTGAGTCCGGAAACAGGGCGCGCAACCTCATGACCATCGCGTCCCCGGCCCTGGCATGCAATTGTTGATACGCGACAGCCTTGATCAGCGCCTGGAATGGATCCTGCGCGGCAGTCACGGGGTGCAGGCAGGGGCCGACGTGATCGACCAGTAATTCCCATCGCCTGTCGATGGTCTTGAGCCACTCGACTGCATGGGCGTGCGGCGCGTCGGCTTTATTCGTTTCCGGTGACATTGCGTTTTCCAAAGCAAAATATATGAGCCGAAGGAAAGCTCGATGTGAGTGAACCGTCGCAGTCTCTGCAAATGATCGCGCTCTGCTCCAGCCCCGGTAACCACGCCGCCCTCCTGATCAGATGCGCACGGCGGGCTGCATCATTGCGCATCGTGAAAGATAACGCCCAGAGCGAAACGGCTCCCGGTGCGAACCTCGCTGACGCCATGACGGGTGAAAACCGAGTAGAAACCTCGCGCGCCCTTCACCGGACGCCGGTCAACTGCAAATAACACCGCGTCACCAGCCTCCAGAGGCACGACGCTTACTTTCGACTGCATTCTGGGACGCTGTTCGGTAATGACAAACTCGCCACCCGAAAACGCCTCTCCCGGTGTCGACAGCAAAACCGCCATTTGCAAAGGGAACAGAGTGTCACCGTACACATCTCGATGCAGACAGTTGTAGTCCCCCGCAGCGTACCGCAACAGCAAGGGAGTGGGCCGGGTCTGACTGGCGGCGTGACATTGGTTCAGAAATGATGGGTGCTGCTCGGGATACCGATATTCGAGCCCGAGCTTCTCGTTCCAATCGTTGGCCAGAGGCACAAGACGGCGATAGATATCAAACCTGAGTGTCGCTACAGGTTCGGGCAGCGGGTACGCGAAATATTTGTATTGGCCGGCACCGAAACCGTGGCGCTTCATATCGATGCACGACCTGAACAAATGATCCTCAGGGTAGGACTCAGCGAGGTGCGCGCAGGTGTCCGGTCGCAACAAGCCTCGAAAGACCGTAAACCCCCCGTCATGGATACGGTGCAGATGCTGGCTCCAGTTTTCCGAATCGAGCCTCGATTGCAGCGTCGGGTCATGCATGGGCGTGCGTCCTGAAAATGGCAGCCTTCACCCTACCCACACTCAGGATGCAGCGCCTCCCATTTATTGCTCCTTGATTTTTTAGCTGAACCTGACCTGAACAATCCGCCGAAACCGAGAAGCAGATAAAAAACAACTACCCGCATTCAAGAATGAGTATCATTATGTTACGCAGTGTTTCCGGCTCATGGCTGAAACACGTTCACCCTACAGTTTTGACCCGGTGAGATATGCTCGTTCCGTTTTTGATCATGCTGCGCGAAGGCATCGAAGCCGCGCTTATTGTTGGCATTATCGCCAGTTACCTGAAGCAGACCGGCCGCGGCGAGTGGATGCCTGCGGTGTGGATCGGTGTATTTCTCGCTGCCGCACTCTCGCTGTTCGTCGGTGGCGGGCTTGAGTTGATGAGCGCCGAGTTCCCGCAGAAGCAGCAGGAACTGTTCGAAGGCATTGTCGGGCTGATCGCCGTGGGCATTCTCAGTTCCATGGTGTTCTGGATGCGCAAGGTCGCTCGCTCGATCAAGCTCGCGCTTCACGAGTCGCTGGATGCTGCCCTCACCGGTTCGAAAAACCAGACCTACGCGCTGATCGCCATGGTGTTTTTCGCCGTGGCCCGGGAAGGGCTGGAAACCGTATTCTTTTTGCTCGCCGTGTTCCAGCAGAGCGAAGGCTCAGGCGCACCTCTGGGTGCCCTGCTCGGCCTTTTGCTGGCTGTCGGCTTCGGCGTGGCCATTTACAGCGGCAGCATGCGCCTGAACCTGAGCCTGTTCTTCCGCTGGACCGGGCTGTTCATTCTGGTGGTGGCAGCAGGCATTCTCGCCAATTCCGTTCAGGCACTGCACGAAGCCGGGGTCTGGAATCACCTGCAGGAAGTGGTCTTCGACATCAGCGCGTTGTTGCCGATGGACGGCCCGGCCGGCTCGGTGCTGGCGGGCATGTTCGGTTACCAGGACGCCCCTACAGTGAGCACCTTGAGCGTTTACCTGATTTACCTGATCGGCGCGCTGCTGCTGTTCTTCATGCCGCACACCCCGACGACCGGCAAGGCGATGCGGCCGAAAACATCTTCTGTTACGAACGAATAAGGGCACCCATGTCTATCCGTCCCCCAGGGCCTTCCGAGAACGCCCGGCCGCCCCGCGTCCTGCGATTGGCTGTCGCCGGTTCGGTGATTCTGATGATCGCCGCAGGCGGGCTGTTCTATTACGCCTCGCAGGTCGCCGCAAAAAAGCGCGCAGCCAATGCCGGTACTGAAACCGTAGTGAATATCCACGCCCGTAACTGCGAGCCGAATGCCCTGACAGTCGCGGCCGGCAAGAACGCCTTCCGCATCGTCAACCGCTCGGAACGCGCCGTCGAATGGGAAATTCTCGATGGCGTGCTGGTGGTTGAAGAGCGAGAGAACATTGCGCCGGGACTCAGTCAGGTGATCAATGCCAACCTGGCTCCCGGCGATTACGCGATCACCTGCGGCCTGCTCAGCAACCCGCGTGGCACGCTGCACGTCACGCCGACTGCCGAGTCCGACGCAAAAGCCAGGGCGCGTCCGTCCATGACCGCCTTCATCGGTCCGCTTTCCGAATATCGGGTGTACCTGAGCTTGCAAAGTTCTGCCCTGATCAAGGCGGTTACTGCCCTGCAACAAGCCATCGATGCCGGTGACCTGAGCGCAGCCCAGGCGGCCTACCTGCCTGCCCGCGCCGCGTATCAACGCATCGCCCCCGCGGCCCAGCGCCTGGCCGAGCTGGACAATGCAATCAACGCTCGCGCCGATTACTACGAAAAACGTGAGCAGGACCCGGGCTTTGGCGGTTTTCACCGCATCGAATACGGCCTGTATGAGCAACACAGCGTCGAGGGACTGTCGCCCGTCGCGCAGCGCCTGCAAACCGATGTCACTCAGCTCAAGCAACAGTTGATGGCGCAGTCTCTGGCCCCGGAACAGCTCGCAGCCATCGCCACCCGCACGTTACGCAGCCTTGCTGATGTGCGCAGCAACGGCGAAGAAGAACGCTACAGCCACAGCGACCTCAACGGTTTTGCCGCCAATCTGGACGGTACTCGCAAGATCGTCGACCTGCTGCGTCCGCTGCTGACCCGCAGCGCAGGCGATCTGTTGCAGAAGATCGATGCGGCCATCGCTGATCTGGACACCTCGCTTGATGCATTGAGCACCGCTGAAGGCGGCACGCGTCCTTACGATCAGGTGGACGCTGGACAACGCCAGCAAATCGCGACGAAAGCCGGCGCACTCGCTGACGCACTCAACGGAATAGACGCGGCACTTGGCCTTTCTGACCTCTGATTCACTGGAGCAAAGCACACTACGATGAAAACCCCAGACAGCAATCCAGACGCTGATAACGCCCCCGTTTCAATCCAGCGTCGCCGTGTCCTGATGGGGCTCGGTGCTGCCGGTGCCGCGCTGGCAGGCAGCAGCCTGAGCGGCAACGTACTGGCCGCAACGCCTGCGCAAGTCACCGAAGCGCCGAACAGTGAAAAGACCCAGGACCATAATGACTTTCATGGTCTGCATCAGACGGGCATCGTCAATCCGCGTCCAGCCGCTGGCATGCTGGTCGCGTTCGACGTGCTGGCTGCCGACCGCGAAGATCTGGAACGCCTGTTCCGTACTTTGAACGAGCGCATCGCGTTCCTGATGACCGGCGGTCCGGTGCCGGAGATCGATCCGAAACTGCCACCGCCGGACTCGGGCATTCTCGGCCCGGTAGTAACCCCGGATAACCTGACCATCACCGTATCGGTGGGCGAATCGCTGTTCGATGAGCGCTTTGGCCTGACCCCGGTCAAACCGAAACGCCTGAGCCGTATGACCGGGTTTCCCAACGATGCACTGGATCCAGCCAGTTGCCACGGCGACATGAGTATCCAGTTCTGCGCCAATACCGCCGACAGCAACATTCACGCCCTGCGCGACATCGTCAAGAACCTGCCCGACCTGTTGCTGGTGCGCTGGAAACAGGAAGGTACCGTGCCGCCTCAGGCCCCCAAAAAACCCGGCCAGCCGCCAGAAAGCGCGCGCAATTTCCTGGGTTTCCGGGACGGCTCGGCAAATCCGGATTCCAACAACCAGAAAACCATGAACGAGCTGGTCTGGGTGCAGCCGGGCAGCGATGAGCCGGCCTGGGCCGCCAATGGCAGCTATCAGGCCGTGCGGATCATTCGTAATTTCGTCGAGCGCTGGGACCGCACGCCCTTGCAGGAGCAGGAATCGATTTTCGGCCGCAGCAAAAGCACTGGTGCGCCGATGGATGGAAAAGTCGAGACCGACGTGCCCAATTACGCGGCAGACCCGGAAGGCAAGAAAACCCGACTGGACTCGCACATCCGCCTGGCCAACCCACGTACCGCCGAGAGCCAGCGCAACCTGATCCTGCGCCGACCGTTCAATTATTCCAACGGGGTAAACAAGAACGGGCAACTGGACATGGGCCTGCTGTTCATCTGCTATCAGGCCGATCTGGAAAAAGGCTTCATCACCGTGCAGA
This sequence comes from Pseudomonas caricapapayae, assembly GCF_001400735.1. GTDB lineage: Bacteria > Pseudomonadota > Gammaproteobacteria > Pseudomonadales > Pseudomonadaceae > Aquipseudomonas > Aquipseudomonas caricapapayae. The sequence goes on along the minus strand of NZ_LJPW01000132.1, from coordinate 1,221 downwards.
GCCGCCTTAATGGCGAACCGCTGGAGGAATACCTCAAGCCCGTCGGTGGCGGCTACTTCTTCACACTGCCGGGGGTAACCGGCGACCAGGATTTCATCGGCCGTTCGTTGCTGGCGGCCGTATCGTCCAATAAAACCGCATGACCTATCCACTCCCGACCCGGAAGACACTCATGAAAAAGACGCCCCTGGCTTTGCTCTTGACCCTTGGTCTGCTCCAGACTCCACTGGCTGCCTTTGCGGCCACAGCCCCGCTGGATCTGGTAGGTCCGGTATCGGACTACAAGATTTACGTCACCGAAAACATCGAAGAACTGGTCAGCCACACCCAGAAGTTCACCGATGCCGTGAAGAAGGGCGACATCGCGACGGCTAAAAAGCTGTACGCCCCTACCCGCGTCTATTACGAGTCGGTAGAGCCGATTGCCGAACTGTTCAGTGACCTGGATGCGTCCATCGACTCACGCGTCGATGATCATGAGCAAGGCGTGACGGCAGAGGACTTCACGGGCTTCCATCGCCTGGAGTATGCGCTGTTCTCGCAGAACACCACCAAGGATCAGGGCCCTATCGCCGACAAGCTGATGAGCGACGTCAAGGACCTGGAAAAACGCGTGGCCGATCTGACCTTCCCGCCTGAAAAAGTCGTTGGTGGCGCAGCAGCCTTGCTCGAAGAAGTCGCGGCGACCAAGATATCCGGCGAAGAGGATCGTTACAGCCACACCGACCTGTATGACTTCCAGGGCAACATCGACGGCGCGAAGAAAATCGTCGACCTGTTCCGCCCGCAGATCGAGCAGCAGGACAAGGCCTTCTCCACCAAAGTCGACAAGAACTTCGCCACCGTGGACAAGATCCTGGCGAAGTACAAGACCAAAGACGGTGGTTTTGAAACCTACGACAAGGTCAAAGAGAACGACCGCAAAGCACTGGTCGGCCCGGTCAACACCCTGGCCGAAGACCTGTCGACCCTGCGCGGCAAGCTGGGTCTGAATTGATCCGAGGAGCCGCGCCTGTTCAAGGTGCGGCTCATTGCCCTGCCGGTGGACACTGCACCTGAAAGCGCCTTTACCGCAATGGTACTGACAACGCAGAGCGCGACGTCATTGACGGCTGAGCCCTGACGCTGATCAGGGGGTTTGGTTACTTTGGCCC
>NZ_LJPW01000025.1 GCF_001400735.1 Pseudomonas caricapapayae | reverse complement strand
AGAAGCCAGAAGCCAGAAGCGGGCAGAACACCTCTATTTTCGTTCAGTCCGCGTTGGCACCCGCCACGAGACGCTCTGCAGGCAGCCTCATTCAACGCCAGGCTCATCTGATCGTACTGAAGTTGGCGCTTATGACACATCAAGAAACACCTATCCCAGCCGACACCTGAACTAGGCAGTCCCCTTCCTACGGCTCAGGTATAACAAAAAAATGGCCTCGCTCAAGACAGTACAAGCTCGCTACACCGCAACCTTCGTAGGATTCATGGCGCTGGTCATTGTTCTGACGGTTTATGGCATCGGTCAGTTCGTGTCTCCAAGGCTTACGGCCAACGATGAAAACATGCTGACCGCCAAGGCGGCCGACATCAGTGATGAGATCAAGACCGAGCTGGCCCGCGTACAGGCGCAGGCGCGGGTGATCACCGAACTGGTGCCGCAACTGTCCAGTGACGATATCGACCGCCTGCTGCCGTTCATGGTCAATCAGTACGGCGAAGCCAAGGTGTTTGGCGGCGGGATTTGGCCATTGCCGAACGTGCGCACGCCAGGCCGTGCCAAGCACAGCACCTTCTACCACCGCGATGCGTCGGGCAAGTTGATCGTCAACACCCACTGGAACTCGCCTGAGTCGCTCAACTATTTCGAACAGGGCTGGCATAAAGGCGGTTTGAACTCGCCTGCTGGCCAATGCGCCTGGGCGCCCGCCTATCAGGATGCCGCCAGCCCGGAACCGCGTACCAATTGCGCCATGGCGATTACCAAGGACGGCCAGCCGTGGGGCGTGTCGACCATCGACGTGACGCTGGGCTTTTTCAACAAGCTGGTTGAAGCCAAGGAACAGGAAGTACACGGTCGGATCATGATCATCGAAGCCGATGGCAAGATTCTTTCCAACGTGCCGGGCAGCAGCGACAAGATCGTATTGCGCAATGTCTCCGAACTGGCGGCGCAATCGCCGTTCATCAATGGCATCAAGTCGGCACTCGCCGTCAAAGGTACGGGTACCTCGCGTCTGACCTACCAGAACAGTGACGGTGAAGAATCGACTCTGTTTCTGATGCCAGTGGCTGGAACGCCCTGGTTGCTGGCAGTCGCGCAAAACACCGACCTGCTGAAAAGCCAGAGCGAAACCGTCCTCAAGACCCTGGCCTGGTTGCAGATCCCAATGGTGCTGGTGCTTCTGGTGCTGATGATTGTCGCACTGCGCGCGCTGATGAACCGCCTGAGCGTGCTTAAAACCAATATCGACACGCTGTCGGCCGGCGATGCCGATCTCACCCGGCGCATTGCCGTCAAAGGGCACGATGAAGTGGATCAGGTGGGCGAGTCGGTCAACAACTTCATTGCCTACCTGCAACGGATGATGCTCGACGTGAGCAGTTCCACTCGCGAAATCGCCAGCGGTATCGAGCAACTTCGCAGCCAGGCGGGCGTTACAAACGCCATTCTGATCCGCCACGCCAACGAAACCGACCAGGCCGTCACCGCGATTACCGAGATGTCATCCACTGCCGACGAAGTGGCCCGCAGTGCGGCGCAGACGGCAAGTTTCACTCAGTCGGCCAACGAGAACGCGCAGGTGTCCAAAACCGTGGTCGCTGACGCCTCGGACAGCGTGACCGCGCTGATCAGCGAGGTGGATTCAGCCACCAGCAAAGTGCAGTCGATGGAGCAGGATGCCAAGCGTATCAACGCGGTGCTGGCGGTCATCGGCGAAATCGCCGGGCAGACCAACCTGCTCGCGCTCAACGCCGCCATTGAAGCCGCACGCGCTGGCGAACAGGGTCGTGGCTTTGCGGTCGTGGCTGACGAGGTCCGCGCCCTCGCCGCTCGCACCCAGGCCAGCACGTCGGAGATCAACGAAATGCTCGGCAGCCTGCAACAAGGCGTCAGCGCCGCAGTAGCCGCGATGGAAAAAACCCGCCAGAGCTGCCAGACCACGGCGGGCAAAACCACAGCCGTAACAAGCGGCCTGGACGACATGACCCGCTCGGTTCTGCAAATCAACGACCTGAGCACGCAAATCGCAACAGCGGCCGAGGAGCAAAGTGCGGTGTCCGAGGAAATCAGTCGTAACATCATTGCCGTGCGCCACATTGTCGAAGAACTGGTCGAAGGGGGCTCCAGCAACGAACGCAGCACCGCTGCCCTTTCCGAGTCCAACACTCGTCTGATTGCCCTGGTACAACGCTTCAAGGTCAGTTAAAAGCTGTGCGGGCCTGCCGCAGCATGCGTCAGGCCCGGCTTCTATTTGATCCGGTAGTGAAAGGTGTTCTTCACCCCGGACACCGTCACCGCCTTGCCGTCGACGATTCTTGGCTGATAACGAAAGGTCTGGACAGCCGCCAGTGACGGACGGATGAACAGTGGATGGCAGGCACCCTGCACTTGCGGATTGACCACCGTGCCTTGCGGCGACACGTCGTAGACAACCGTGCAATCACCCTCGATGCCTTTGTCCAGAGCCCGTTCAGGATAGTCAGGAGCCTCTTTGGTGAGCGGCTGATACTGGCTGCTGTCAGCGGCAGCCTGTTGTGCTGATTGCTGCGCCTGGCGGGCGCGCTCGGCAGACTGACGCGCCTGTTCAGCCTGACGCTGTTGCTCAACCTGCTGACGTTGCTGCTCGGCCAGCCGCTGCTGTTCCTGTTGCTTGTGCTGCTCGGCTTCGCGCAGACGCTGGGCGTTCTGTTGCTGTTCGCGCTCGCGCTTTTGCTCGTCAACGCGCTTGCGGGCCAGCGCGGCCTGCTCGATCTGACGCTGCGGCTCTGCCTGCGGTTTCGCAGTCTCCACTGGCGGGGTGATCGGCAACGAGGCCGGTGCAGGTGGCGGCACCTGAACAGGCTCGACAACCGGCGCAGCGACGACTGGAACGGGCTCAGGCGCAGGCGGCAAAATCAGCAGTTGGGTCGTCAGAGTTCTGGTCTGCACGGGCGGTGCGTCGAGGCTGCTCCAGCCGAGCATGAGGCCGCCCAGCAACGCACCATGCAGGGCAAGCGCGACAGCAGCGGCCAGGCCATTGCTGCGCAGCCAGGGCCAGTTCACCCATTCGCGGCGCGGTGGGTGATAGTCGAGGGCCAGGGCGTTCATTGCGGTGCCTCGGTCACCAGCCCCAGTTGCGTCACACCACTGCGTTGCAGCGCCGCCATGGCGGCGACTACCCGGCCATAATCAGCCTTGTCATCGGCGCGAATGAACACTTGCGTATCCTTGCGCTCGGCCACCAGTCGGGCAATGCGCGCCTGCATGTCTTCAAGGCTTGCGGCTTGATCGGTCTGCGCCTGAGTGTCAACCGTATCGCCCAGGTTCCAGTAATAACCGCCCTGCGCCTTGACGGACAGGGTCACGATGCGCTGCCGCGTGTCGGTGGCAAGTGCTTCGCTGGCGACTTTCGGCAACTCGATTTTCACGCCCTGGGTCAGCATCGGTGCAGTGACCATGAAAATCACCAGCAGCACCAGCATCACGTCGATATAGGGCACGACATTCATTTCGGCTTTCGGACCATGTTTGCGTTGCGGTTTGACTAGCATGACAAGTCCTCAGGCCGCAGCGGCCATGTTGCGGGTCAGGCCTTGCAGGGTGCGGTTCAGGCGCACCTGCAGTTCATTGCCGAAGCTGTAGTAACGGGCCGTGAGCGTCTGGCCACGCGCAGCAAAGCGGTTGTAGGCGATAACGGCAGGAATGGCGGCGAACAGGCCGATGGCCGTGGCAATCAAGGCTTCGGCAATACCCGGCGCGACCGTCGACAGTGTGGCCTGCTGCACTTGAGACAGGCCGATGAAGGAATTCATGATCCCCCAGACCGTGCCGAACAGGCCGATGTAAGGGCTGACCGAGCCGACCGTGGCGAGAAACTGCAGGCCTTTTTCCAATTGCAGTTCCTGCTCGCTGATGGCGACCTGCAATGCGCGTTCGACGCCTGACAGCACCACGTCAGGCTCGATGCCGGGGCGTGGTTTGAGTTGCACGTACTCGGCATAACCTGCGTTGAAGACGCGTTCGATACCGTCAGCGCCCTCCTGAGCCGAACGGCTCTCGGCGTACAGCGGTGCCAGCTCGGCTTCACCGCGAAAGCGCTGCTGAAAAGCATCCAGCGTCCGCTCGTAATAGCCCAGTGCAAGGCTGCGCTGGATGATCAGGTACCAGCTGACCAGCGAGGCAAGCAGCAAAATCAGCATCACGGCCTTGACCAGCAGGCTGGCATCGCTGATCAGGCCCCAGACGGTCATGTGTTCGAGGGTGGCGTGCATCGGGATAGTCCTCTGTAATGGAACGAATGATTAGCACCGCTTGATGACAAACGACTTACGGCAGCTTCAAGGTTTTCATTACCTCGGCCCACGGTACGAACTTGAAGTTCTGTGCCTGCTCGGGCATGCGTTTGCGCCCGTCCTGAACCACCAGCATGCCTTTGCTCCAGGGGCCGCCGAGGTTCATGGAGGTCACTTCGATGCCGTCGGTTTCCGAGGTGCCGTCAATGCCCTCATTCGCGTTGAGACCGACCCGAAACGCGCCTCGCAATGCGTAGGGCGGCTCGGCATCGACCACCACGTAGCTGTCGTTGCCCTGACTGGAAATCACCAGATAGTCGTGTCTGTCGCTCTGATACAGCGCCAGCCCCTCGACATCGGCATGCACCGCCTCGCCCACCTTGATCACACTGGAAAGCGTCGCAGGCTGGTCGGCACGCGCATCGACTTCCCACACGCCAACGTCCTCTTCACCGAGAAACAGACGCTGACGCTGATCATCGGCAACGCAGCCTTCCGGCTGGGTCTCAACCTTGAAGCGGCGTACCAGCTCGCCTTTCGCCTTGCCATCCGGCGCACTGAGCCGGTACTGAAGAAAGCTGCCGTCCTTGCCATTGGCAAAGGCATACAGCTCGCCACTGGCGG
>NZ_LJPW01000060.1 GCF_001400735.1 Pseudomonas caricapapayae | reverse complement strand
GCACACAGCCGCCATAGCGCGAAAGTCAGACCGATAGAATCGGTTGCTTTGCGATGGTGCGTATTTTTGTCTTTTCTTTGGGTCGCCAAACCCAGCCGCTGGTTTTGCAGCGAGCGGCGGGGAGGTTAGCGTGGTGGGGTTGGGGTAGCAAGGGGGGATAGTAGCTCGTCGAGCAGAACAAAAGTCTGGAGGGTTTGCCGGGTTGTTGGGGGTGCTGCGGCGCAATGGAAAATTCTTACACATTGAGTGAGATAATTACTACATTGCTGGCGTGAACTTCCTACTTGCATGAGCATAAAAGTCTGACGGCGCATTCTGAAAGTTAAGGTCTCGAGTGATGAGCCCTTTTAACAGGTGAAAAGGTCTGTGTATGTTGGGCTCTCTTAAATCTCAGATCAGGAAATCATCATGTCATTTGATACGTTTATGAAAGTGGAAGGTATTGAAGGTGAGTCTGTGGATGCCGAACATAAGGGGTGGATCGAGTTATTATCCTACCATTATGATGCGGTGCAATCGATCAGTCATTCTGCTAGTTCAAGCGGTGGTGCATCCGCTGGCGGTGTGACGCTTGTAGATTTTCAGGTCAGTAAATATGTAGACCGCGCAACGCCGAAGCTGTTTGAACTATGCTGTAAAGGCTCGCACATCAAAACCGTAACGCTTCGAGTGCATCGCGCTGGCAGTGAGAAATTTAAATACCTAGATATTGTTATGGAGGAGGTTTTAATCTCTACCTTCAGTGGGCGGGGTGCAGAGCATGCGGGCTTGCCGGTAGAGTCCATCACACTGAACTATGGCCGAATAAAATTTGAATACTCTCAACAGCGTCGTACAGACGGTGCTAGCGCGGGTATGGTTTCCGGTGGGTGGGACAGGGTCGCAAACAAGCCGTTTGCGTAAAGCGCTTATCTTCGCGAATTCCAATGCAGATATTTTGTGCGGGTGAGTCAGGTATCAAGGATTTGATATGAATGATTTTTGCAGTACGAATTCCAACCATAGTCCAGTGTGGGGTGCACTGGATGTCATTTTTTGGAAGCTGGTGCCTGAGCGCTTTGCTGGTGGGCGTGGCTACATACAGCGTTTTAAAGATGCGTGGTTAGTCCACAATAAACAATACATTAGAGCATCGGCGGATGAGTATTCACTTCCTGTAGAACTGTTGGCTGGGGTGTGCTGGATTGAAACAGGAGGCGATCCGAATTTTATAGATAGAGTCGCATTCGAGGTAAGAAGCTTTGACCATTTGGGTACTCCGTCGAGAGTCGTGACAGTGCCTCCGGCAAAAACAAGCTTCGGGTGGGTTAGCATACAGCTTCGTACTGCAGCTCGTACTCTAGGGCTTAACCCTGACGATATGAATACCGATCAGCTAAGGGGGCTGGCTAACTGCCTTGAGCGCGATGTGTACAATATCAATGTAGTCGCAAAGCATCTGCGCATGCTTGCCGACCATGATCTGTTCGATTCTATTGGAATGGATGAAGTTAGGATTATAGGCGCTCGCTATAATCGTGGTATGGATTTGTCGCTTGAGGAAATAAAAAGAGATACTCGTTATGGCAATTTCATTGTCAATTCTTGGCAACGCTTCAGTCGGCTCATGATATGAATTTTATAAAATTAAGAAAGTGCCTAACCAGATTCCTCGCGTACACCGTCTACCTTACATGCCTGCTTGCCTATGCGTTTTTCCAGGGCTCGCAGTATGACTGGTTTGAACCTGACTCCCTCGCACTGCTGCCAGACTATTCGTCAGCCGAGACCCTGGAGCCTGGCGACAGCAATCGATCGGTTTTTCGAGGTATGGCGGTAGCGATGGCTGTCATTTTCCAAGTGGTCATTGGCGTGTTGTTTTCTAGAAAAGAGGCCGTATTAACCATCATGCTTTTTGGCGTGATTCTGGTTGTGTACGCTTAGCGGCCGACGTCGCTCACGTGGGCAATCAAACGCCGAACCTGTAAGGCAATGGCCGATCAGGTACAGGCGACGTTCAATGGCGAATCAGCCATTCAGCACTCAAAAAGAAATCTCCGCCGGCTGCGACAGCCGCAACACCGACAGATCGCCCGTCACCCGTTTCCAGGCCAGGCGGATGGCTTCGATGTCTGCGCGATGGCTGGCTGTGTTCTCGTGCAGGATGACGATGACTTTGGTACTCAACCGCTCTGGCTGGGCAGCGCCTTTGTCACGCCACTGGCCGTAGGCATCGAATGCGGTGAAGCCGTCCGGAAAGCGGGGGGTGACTTCCTTGTCGAGGAACTCGCGCCATCGGGCGGGATTGACCTGATGCTGCGGATCGTACAGCGACCCTGTCGAGAAATACAACTCGGTGCGCAGCCACTGTGCCTGTGCGGGGCGGCTGCTGTCGCCCATCAGGGTTGAACTGGACGGGTTGGTGGTGTGAACCGGCAGAACGGGTGTGGCGGTGCACCCGGCCAGCAGCATCAATAGGCCAGGTAACAGGAGACGTGCGGGCATCAGGTATTCCTTGGGACACATAACGGCGGTCAGAGTGAAGGCTCACTATAAGAAGCCAGGTGCAGGGACTGAAATAATAAAAAACCGCTTCTTGCGACTAAAAAGAATAAGCGGGGCCAACTTGCAGCGTTTCTAGCTCACCAAAGTGGCAGCTGTTTAGACCGTTTATTTCTTTTGGTTTTATCGATAGATCCCAAAGGCATATCCATCGTCATCAGCTCGACGCTGCAGCGTCACGCGCAGCTGCTATAGCTATTGATGCCGCTGCGATGCACGAGTCGGATGCTGCTTTTATGGAGGATCAAGCGCCTCGAGCGTTGAATTCGACCGTTTGACCAGCGTCTTGCGGCATGTCTGCGTATCTCTAGAATCCGCCCATGAATTTCGACATCCCTTTCGATTACGGAGTTTCGAACATGGTGAATGCAATGCAATGCAATGCAATGCAATGCAGATGCCTATGAACAACGCCATGCCAATGATGCCGATGATGGGCATGCCCATGATGATGGCGACCATGCAGTGCGAGATGATGGCCGACGGCATGATGTGCACCATGAAGCCGGCAGCAGGCATGGACATGACCCTGTTCAAGAACAGCGCCGACATGATGTCGATGATGATGACCTGCGGCATGCCGATGATGATGCAGTGCGGCAACATGTCGATGATGTGCATGTCGGAAGACGGCATGGCAATGATGAACATGATGTCTGGCATGAACATGCCAATGATGATGCCGATGGGCATGCCTATGCCGATGATGAAGTGCATGACGACCTGCACCGTTGAGGCTGATTGCATGAAGTGCATGATGATGCCGATGCCTGACATGAGCATGGAAATGATGAGCAACTGCTGCGCATTGATGATGAAAATGATGAACGACTGCGCCATGCCGATGATGATGAGCTGCAACGGCATGCCGATGATGTGCTGCACCTGCTGATCGGTTCTGTCACGCAGCGCTGAGGCGCTGCGACTGGCCCGGCAATGAAAAGCCCTGACGTTTGCGCGTCAGGGCTTTTGTGTTTTCAGCGGTTGGCCAGGCGCTTGTAGCGCAGTGCCGCCTACCGGCTTGCCGTCTTGACCGGTTTTACAAAGCGCAGTGTAAAGCGGTCCGACTCGCCAATGGCCAAGTACCTGGCGCGCTCCTTGTCACCCAGCTTCAAGGCCGGCGGCAGTGTCCAGACGCCTGCCTCGTAGTCCTTGGTGTCTTTGCGGTTGGCGTTGATTTCGCTTTGCGCTTGCAGTTCAAAGCCTGCTTCGGTGGCCAGTTTCACGACGTAGGCGGTGGGCAGGTAGCCACTTTGCTTGATGCTCTGCAGGTCTGCGCCTTCGTTGCCTCGATGGTCTACAACACCGAGCACGCCGCCCGGTTTGAGTACGTCGAAGAACCCGGTAAACATTTGCCGGGCATCGTCGGCCTCGATCCAGTTGTGCACGTTGCGAAAGGTCAGCACTTGATCGGCCGAGTCGGGTGCGCCAAACACCGGTTTTTGCGGGTCGAACTCGACGAATCCGGCGTTGGCATAACGTGCGGGGTCGGCCTGGAATTTCTTTTTAAGGTGGTCTGCGGCCTGCTTGCTTGATTCATGGGAAGAGGGCGCCTGTAGCGCCGCAATGTAGTGGCCGCGGTCTTTGAGCAATGGCGCAAGAATTTCGCTGTACCAGCCGCCACCGGGGGTGATTTCGATGACCGTCTGGTCGGCCCGCACACCGAAAAACTGCAGGGTCTGTTGTGGATGGCGATAGGTGTCGCGCGCGCTGTTTTCCTTGGCTCGCCAAGGGCCCTTGAGCACTGTGGCGTATTGCTCGTCGCTGATGTGCGCGTCGGGCGAGGCAGCCTGGCTGATACCGGGCAGCATGAGGGTGGCGAGGCTTAACGCGATGAGGGCTTTGTTCATGATCTTCCTGAAATAGGCGGCTGAAAACGGGCCGGTATCTATTGCCGGGCCGCTGTCTGTAGTTCCAGGCGACGGCCAGGTATCGCGGCAATCAGTTCCTGAGTGTAGGCAGCTTCAGGTCGCTCGAAAACGTCGCTGGCCGGGCCTTGTTCAATGGTCTTGCCATACTTGAGCACCAGTACCTGATGAGCGACGCTGGCGACCACCGCGAGATCATGAGAAACCAGTACATAGGCGATACCGGATTCGGCTTGCAACTCTGCCAGCAGGTCGAGGATCTGCGCCTGCACCGAGACATCCAGCGCCGAAACAGGCTCATCGAGCAGCAGCAGATCCGGTTGCAGGGCCAGCGCTCTGGCAATTGCTACGCGCTGACGCTGGCCGCCCGACAACTCACGTGGCAACCGGTCCAGATACGCCACGGGCAAGTGCACTCGCTCGATTAACTGGCGGGCGGCGTGTTCCAGCTCCCGACCTTTCAGCAGACCAAACGAAACCAGTGGCTCAACGATGCTTTCAAATAGCGTGAAGCGCGGGTCGAGGGCCGCAAACGGGTTTTGCTGCACCAGCTGGATGCGCCGTCGCAATGGTCTGAACTCCCGCCAGCCAAGGTCTGTGACATCACGCCCTTCAAACAGCACTCGCCCGTGTGTCGGTTTTTCCAGGCCCAGGGCAATGCGTAGCGCGGTGCTTTTGCCCGAACCGGACTCGCCCACAATCGACAGGGTCTGGCCGGGATATACCTTGAAGTTGACGTCCTGCAACGCCTGGAATTCTGCATCCTCACCTTTGACGTATGGCAAACGATACGTCTTGCCGACGTTGCTCAGAGTCAGCAGTGGTGTGTCGTTGTTCGCGACTGGGCGAGGCGCGACCGGGCTCTTGCGCTGGCCAAAAGCAGGTGCTGCAGCGATCAGCGCGCGTGTGTACGCATGGCCTGGGTTGATGAGGATGTGTTGTGGCGCACCTTCTTCGACCAGTTCGCCACTTTTCATCACCAGCACGCGATCAGCACGATCGGCTGCCACGCCAAGATCGTGGGTAATGATCAGCAGGGAAATGCCACGTTCGGCCACCAGCCGTTGCAAGTGGTCGAGGATCTTGCGTTGTACCGTCACGTCCAGCGCGCTGGTCGGCTCGTCAGCAATGATCAGGCGCGGGTTGCCGGCAAGGGCGATGGCAATCAGCACGCGCTGGCGCATGCCGCCGGACAGCTCGTGCGGGTACTGCCGGGCGCGCAGCACGGGTTTGTCCAGGCCGACTTGCTGGAGCAACTCCAGCACATCGGCGTCGACTGACGGGTAGCGGCGGCCATTGGCCTGCATCAGCGATTCGGCGATTTGCCGGCCGATACGAAGGGTCGGATTGAGGCTGACCATCGGGTCCTGTGGCACCAGGCCGATCACGCTGCCGCGAATCCGGCGTTTTTCTCGCTCCGAGGCGTGGCTCAGGTCATGACCATCGACGTGCAACTGGCCGCCGGTGACAGTCGCGTTGTCCGGCAACAGACCCAGTATGGCGTTGGCCATCGTCGACTTGCCGGACCCGGATTCGCCGACAATCGCCACGGTTTCGCCTCTGGCTACCTGAAACGACACGTTGCGCACGGCCTGGTTGGTCTGACCGTCGAAATGATAGGCGACGCTCAGGCGACGGATGTCGATCAGCTGCGAGCTGGCAGTCATCGTTGAACCTCTTCCAGGGTGCGGGCGATATGGTTGAAGCTGAACACTACACCGACCAGAAACAGGCCAGGCAGCAGCGACACCCAGGGTGCCGTCATCAGGAAGTGACGGCCGTTGGCGATCAGCGTGCCCCATTCGGCAGCCGGTGGCTCGGCACCGAAACCAAGGAAACTCAGTCCCGCAGTGGCCAGAATCGCTGCGCCAAAGTCCAGCGTGGCGAGCACTGCCACCGGGCCCCAGGCGTTGGGCAGAATGTGGTGCAGCAGGGTTCGGGTCCAGCTGGCACCGCCCAGGCGCGCCGCTTCGACGTAAGGCAGCGTCTTGACCCGCAGCACTTCGGCACGGGTGGTACGAGCAAAACCGGGGATGATCCCTACACCCACCGCGATGGCCACTGGAAGGGTGCCGAAACCGATCGCGGTGACAATCGCCAGCGCCAGTAACAGACCGGGCAGGGCCAGCAAAACATCGATAAAACGCATGATCACGGCATCGATGCGCCCGCCTGCAAAGCCGGAAATCACGCCGAGGCTCAGGCCACCAAGCATGGCGATGCCTACCGCGAGCAGTGCAGCCTGTACCGACAGGCTCGATCCGTGAACCACGCGGGTATAGAGATCACGGCCCAGTTCATCGGTGCCGAACCAATGCGCGGCATTTGGTGCGATGAGCTTGTCGGTGGGCGAGGTGGCGTAAGGTGCATAGCTGCTCAGCAGGCTGGGGGCCAGCGCCGCCAGCAACGCAAACGCGACCATTGCCACGGCCAGCAGAAAACCCGGCCGACGCAGCAGAGGACGGGCCGCTTCCACGGCGCGACTCAGATTGCTGCGCCGCCGCCACTGCGCAGCAGGCGCTGTTTTACCGGGAGTGGCGTGGTCTGGAGCGACAAGTCGGGTCAGGCGCGCAAGGCGGCTATCGAAAATAGTCATGGTGTCAGGAGACCTTTGGCGTGTGAGCGATGCGCGGGTCCAGCGCGGGGTACAGAAGGTCAACGATCAGGTTGACCAGGACGAAAGCCGCTGCCGAGACCGCAACGATGGCCAGTACCACGGGGATGTCCTGACGCAGCACGGCCTCCTGGGCAAGGCGACCGACTCCGGAGCGGGCGAAAATGGTTTCTACCAGCACCGCACCTGACACCGTATTGCCCACTTGCAGGCCGATCAGTGTCAGGAGTGGCAATGCAGCGTTCTTGAACGCATGGCGGGCCTGCACCTGCGCACGGGTCAGGCCTTTGGCGTAAGCGGTAATGATGTAGGGTTCTTTCCAGACCCCTTGAAAGCCGCGCTGCAAGACCTGGGCGTACACCGCAGCGCTGGGGATCGCCAGCGTGACGGCGGGCAATATCAGGCTGGCAATGCCCTGATTGCCGGTCGCCGGGAACCAGCCAAGGCTGAACGCGAACAACTGAATGAATAACAGGCCCATCCAGAATACAGGCACCGAAAAGCCCAGCGACGGCAGTCGGGACAGCGCGACCTTCAGCGGCTGCCAGCGTACGTAGGCGGTGAGGTAAGCCAGTCCGACGCCGCCGATCAGTGATAAGACAATGGCCATTCCGGCCAGGCCGAGGGTCTGCGGAAGACGCTCGGCCAGCAGCTCGGAAACCGGACGATTGAGTGTCAGCGAATTGCCGAAATCACCCTGGAGCGCGCCCCACAGCAGATCTACATACTGCTCGAAGACGCCTCGGTCCAGCCCGTAATAGAGCTTGGCCTGAGCAAGGTCCTGCGCGGACAGGGAGTCGATTTCGACACCCGAGGCGCTGAGCATGATCGACAGGGTGTCGCCGGGCAGCAGATACAGAATGAAATAGGTGATGCTGTAGGCACCCCAGAGTACCAGCAGCGCCTGAGCGATCCGGCCAAGGACATAGCGGCTCATGGCGCTGTGGTCTCGATATCGTTGAACAGCGCGAAACCTTCGGCGGTCCAGTGGAAGTTACGCACATTTTTCGCGGTTGCGGCTTGCCAGACCCGCTCATAGATCGGGAATGCCGAACCTTCGTCGATCAACAGGTCCTGCAAGTCGCCATAGGCTTTGGCGCGCTGCTCGCTGCGTGTGGCGGTCAGCCCTGCATCGAATAGCTCCAGAGCCTTTGGCAGTGTTTGCGGAGCGTACAGGTTGGTTGCCAGCGTCGAGCTGTTGGCGCTGCGCGGATCGATGATGGTTTGCAGGATGATCGGGTGGCGCGGGTCATGTAAGTAGACGTCAGGTCGTAGTTGCCCGCAGCATTGTTCGCGGCCCACTCGGCGGTGGTGACCACGTTGAGCTTGAGCTCGATACCGACCTTGCGCAGCTGATCCTGGATCAGCACATCGCCAGCGGTCTCGGCAGGCGACAGGTTGTAGGTCAGTTTCAGGCGTTTGCCATCCTTGTAGCGATAGCCGTCGGCATTTTTCGCCCAGCCAGCCTCGTCAAGCAAACGCTCGGCACCTTGAGGGTCGTACACCAGTTTGTCTTTCTGGCTTTTGTAAAACGGCGTGGTGACATCGTAGATGCCTGAAACCACCGGGAATTGCGGGTTGTAGACTGCGGCTGCGTAGGTCTTGCGGTCGATGGCCTTTTGCAGGGCCAGACGCACATTGCGGTCGGCAAGGATGCGATTGCCACGGGTATTGGGGTACATATTCAGTGCGGGTCCTGGCAGCGAGCGGCTCTGGATGGTCGCTCCTTTGGACTTGAACAGGTTCAGGTCGACCTCGGAGAACGGATTGCGCGGCCAGAGGATATCGACCTGGCCCTGAACGAACTGGCCGTTGCGTACGCTTTCTTCCGGCACGTAGCTGACTTCGACAGCATCCAGATGTGCCTCGCCTTTGTTCTGCGCGTTGGCCGATGGCCAGGCGTAGCCCTTGCGTTTGATCAGGCGCAAACCGCTTTCAGGGGTGTAGCGCTCCAGCACGAACGGCCCGGTGCCAATGATCGCGCCCAATGAGCGCTCCTTGACGCTGAGCGTGTAGGACTGCGGGGCGAGAATGGCAAGATTGGTGGTAGAGGTGGCTTGCAGGAAACCGGCATTGGGTTTGGCCAGCACCAGTTTGACGGTGAACTCGTCCAGCACCTGAGCGTGGTCGTAGCCCTTCAGATAGGTGGCACCAAAGGTGGCCGGCAACTGATCGGCGAACGCTTTGTTGGTGTCATAGGCGGTCTTTACTGCCTGCGCATCGAAACGCGTGCCATTGCTGAACGTTACGTCCTTGCGCAGGTGAAAGGTGTATTCCAGCGCGTTTTCACTGACCTCCCAACGTTCGGCCAGCCACGGAATAATCGCGCCAGTTTGCGGGTCCTGGTCGGTGAGAGACTCGGCGACATTACGAAGCACCACCCGATGTTCCAGCCAGTACACCTGAAACGGGTCGAGGCTGACCAGCGTGGTGTTGTCTCTGAAAAAGGCGATTTTGAGCGTCTTGTTTGCCTGGCCGTCCTGACCGGAGGGCGAGCAGCCGAACAGGGTCAGGGCTGTGACGACAGCGAACAGCAGGCGCACGAGGACAGAGCGTCCGGTCATCGCAGGGTCCTCCGAGTCGCGAATCCATTTGTGAGTGTCGAAGGTCTGGTACGGCGCATGGAAGGTCCTCTTCAATTCGTGCACAGCGCGTCAACGCTGATTTTTTAAGACCGTATTCTTATGATCATGCGCTGTAAAATTCTTTTTTCTTCTAAGCTAATATAGAATTTTATGATTTATATTTTTATTTATTATGCTTGATAGGTATTTTTACGAAGGGCTAAACCTCTGTGTCGTGCGTCTGCAGGACGTTTAGGGAAGAGTGCCAGGGAACTCGTTCCTGATCGGTGGCCACATAGCGTTGATTTTGTGGGTGATTTGGCCCGCATCCAGAAGACCGGAGAGGATCAGCATATGGTGGGTATCAACAGAGCAGGACCCTCGGGCGCTTACTTTGGTGGTCACACAGACCCGGAGCCAACCTCAGGGCGTGCACGCGGATCCAGCAGCGGTGCCAGCTCCTCGAACAGTCCGCAGGCACCATCGACTTCCTCGAACGCGCCCACATCGCAGGCGCAAGATCGACGTGAAAGGCTTTTACGATCCAGACCGCTGTCGCGCGAAACCAGAGAGTGGCTGGAGCAGGGGATGCCGCAAACGGCAGAGCCTGAAGGGCGCGACAGGTCGCGGGCGTCTGCCGATGAGGCAGCGCCACGTGCAGGTGCAGAGACAAGACGCACGCCGCAGGCACCTGCCAATCCTGCCGGGAATGCCTCCGCACCGCGCGTTGGGGCGGTGGCACACGCCAATAGCATCGTTCAGCAATTGATCAGTGCGGGCGCCGATCTTTCCCATACTCGCATCATGTTCCGCAATGCCATGAATGGCGACGGGGTTGCTTTTTCTCGAGCCGAACAGCGTATCTTGCTTGAGCATTTCCCTGACATGCTGGCGCATGGAATCAACCGCCACACAGAGCTCGCCAGGGAGTTCCGTGGGGCCCTCCATCGAGAGGTTCGCCGACAGGAGGCTGCGTCAGCGCCAGCAAGGACTCCAGAACGTTCGCCAGCGCGGCCGCCGGCGTCGCCCATCGCTACGGAATCAACTTCGGGAAGTAGCCAGCGGTCATTATTCGGACGGTTCGCCCGGCTGATGGCGCCTAACCAGGCAGGGTCGTCGAGCGCATCGAGCGCATCGACCTCTCGGGTGCGGGTTGACAGGAGCCCGCCACGCGTCAACCAGGTACCCACGCGCCCCGACAGGGCTGCGATGCGTAATCGTGGCAATAGTGAGGCCGACGCCGCGCTGCAGGGACTGGCTCGACAGGGCATCAATATGGAGCGCCTGAGCGCTGCCCTGGGAAGGCATATAATGAGCCGCCGTCCTATACCCCCTGATATGGCGCGTGCGTTGCAGAGCGTGGGCATCAGTCCAAGTATTGACTCGACGGAGAGCCTCGTGGAAAACCCTCTGTTGAATTTGAATATTGCGCTGAGCCGAATGCTGGGGCCACGTACCGAGGATACTCCAGCGCCTCGTCCAGCCATTCCCGTGCCTGCGCCGACCGCCGCCAGGCGACCAGGCAGCACACGTGACGCAACATTGCGGGTCATGCCGGAGCGGGAGGATCACGAAAGTAATGTGGCTTACGGAATGCGTTTACTTAACCTGAACCCTGGGGTAGGGGTACGCAGCGTCGTCGCAGCGTTCATAACCGACCCGGCAGCTCGGGCGACAGTGGTGGCCGATATCCGCGCAGCCCGGGACCCTATACTTTCACAATTCAATCAACTGCGTACGATCTCGAAGGCCGATGCCGAATCCCAGAATCCGGGCTTCAAGGATGCGGCAGATCATCACCCGGACGACGCGACGCAGTGCCTTTTTGGTGAGCCATTGTCGCTGACCGATGCAGATCAGCAGGTGATCGGCCTGGCGGGTCATTCGACGGAGACATCGGAGCCTTACAGCCAGACGAAAAACAAGGATCTGGTGTTTATGGATATGAAAAAACTTGCGCAATTTCTGGCTGGCAAGCCCCGACATCCGATGAACAGGGACAGGCTCGATGCCGACACTATCGCTAAGTACGCTTTTAGAGTCGTTCCCTGATCGCGCGGCCAGTAAAAGTCAGGTATGTCGGCGTCGACATACCTGACTGCCACGTCTCAGGCATGTGGGCAGAGCACCTGACGTAATGAGGCAAAGGATCGCAGGCTCTCAAGCGCGCAACCTCACGGGTGAATCTCTTTTAACGCGGTAACGCGCTGCTCCGAGAAGCCGGTGACGAATATCAATCGACGTCCTGCGACGGTCTTCTGGTGATAACCTCCGCCAAGCCTGCCTTGTTCCTGAGTTCTGCTTCAAGCCGGTCCACGAACAGGCGCACCCGGTGAGGAACGCGCTGGCGTGTTGGCAGCACTGCCGTGACAGACAACTGTTCGGGAATCACATCGTCGAAGTCGAGCTGTCGAAGGCTGCCTTGGCTGATTTCCTGCTGAACATCCCAGTAGGTCAGCATGGCCAGCCCAAGGCCCTGTTTGCATGCCGTGCGGACGGCTTCGACACTGTTGGCAGAGAAGGGGCCCTGAGCGCGAATGGCCACAGGTTCGCCGTCTCGCGTGAACGACCAGTAAGGCATTGCATGCAGGGCGATGCATGGGTGCTGGCTGAGTTCGTCCAGTACTGAAGGTTTGCCGTGACGTGCCAGGTAGTCGGGGCTTGCACACACCACCCGCGGGTTGGGGGCCAGCGACCTGGCAACCAGTGCCGAGTCACGCAGGGTGGCAATCCGGATGGCGACATCGATGCCCAGTCCGGCAATGTCCACGATACTGTCCGACAGCGTCAGGTCGATACTCAGGGCCGGGTTCTCCCGCATCAATACTGGCAGCAGCGGCATAATGATTGTCTGACCAAAAACGCTGGGTGCTGTGATCCGCAAAATGCCGCTGGCGGAGCTCGTATCGGCCTTCAGTGTAGCCCGAGCGGTCTCACTGGCGTGCAGCATGGTCTTGGCGTGGGGCAGAAAAACCTCGCCTTCCGGAGTCAGCGAGACCGAGCGGGTTGTCCGGTGAGCGAGCCTCACACCCAGATCGTTTTCCAGTGCCGCGAGGCGTCTGGAAACTGCCATGGGAGATAAACCGAGTCGACGAGCCGCTTCGGACAGGCTCCTGCAGGATGCAATGGCGGCAAACACCTCGATGTCAGAAATTTGCACAGATTCTATCCATTTCCGTTAAAGCGCCTTATCCGAACGGCTGGGTTCCAATGGGCTGCTACAGCACTTACCGTCTTACCGGTCATGCCTGCTACTGCGGGCTATTCGCAGGCGACCTGCACGGTGAGGTTTGAAGTATGAGCGAGATAAACAAACACGTTACAGCCCCATTCGACATTGGTCAGCTGAAACTCAAGAACAGGTTTGCGCTAGCGCCCATGACACGCGTCAGTGCGACCGAGCAGGGCTGCGCCACACACGCCATGGCGCGATATTACGAACGGTTTGCCAAGGGCGGTTTTGGTCTGATTATCACTGAGGGAAACTATACCGACCGCAGTTTTTCCCAAGGATATGCGCATCAGCCAGGCATCACCGATGACGAGCAGGCCGTGGCGTGGCGTGCGACTACCGATGCCGTTCATCGGCATGGCAGTGCCGTGATCGCACAGATCATGCACGCGGGTGCTCTCAGCCAGGCAAATCGCTTCGTCAATGAGACGGCGGGGCCTTCGGCCATCCGTCCAAAAGGCGAACAGATGGCGTTCTATTACGGCGAAGGCCTCTATCGGGTTCCGCAGGCAATGAGTGACGCCGATATCGCCGATGCCATTGAAAGTTTCGCCAGGGCCGCACAACTGGCCATCGGCACGGCGGGTTTTGACGGTGTCGAGATTCATGGGGCGAACGGTTATCTGCTGGATCAGTTTCTGACGGAATACAGCAATCAGCGTACCGATCAATGGGGCGGTGACGTTCAGCAGCGTCTGCGCCTGACGCTTGAGGTCATTGCCGAAGTGAAAAAGGTGGCCGGGCAGGCGCCGGTAGGCGTGCGTCTGTCACAAGGCAAGGTCAACGACTTTCAACACAAATGGGCGGGAGGCGAACGCGATGCCGAGATTATTTTCGGCGCATTGGCGGATGCCGGAGTCGATTACATTCATGTGACGGAACACCAGGCATGGCAGCCTGCTTTTGCTCCGGGTGAAGCCAGTCTGATCGAACTGGCCCGTCGTTACGCCCCGGATGTTGCGCTGATCGCCAACGGTGGCCTGCACGACCCGGAAAAAGCCGGGCAGGTACTGCGCGAGGGTGCAGACATCATTGCCGTGGGCAAGGGTGCGCTGGCAAACCCGGATCTGCCGCGACGGTTGCTCGAAGGCGGCGCAATCCGCGACTTCGATCCGGCCATCCTTGGCCCTATAGCCAACATCAAGGACAGTGAGCTGGGTTAATTGCTTGCGGAGCACATCAATGCCGACTCAGCGTGCGCAATGCCATGTCGACGGGCGTTGCGCCCTGAGTCAGTTCGATGATCTGCCGGGATATCTCGGGCCGGTCGACCAGTGCAGCGAGGACAGCGGCTACGTCATCGCGCGGTATGTCGCCATAGGCGATAGCCAGACCTGCGCTGATCTCACCTTTACCCGGAGTATCGATCAAGGTGCCCGGCCGTAGAATCACCCAGTCCAGTGCTGACGATGCCAGATACACATCGGCCTGTTTTTTCACCCGCATGTAATTCTCGAAGCCAGCGGAGGTGTCTGTACCGCGTGCTGCCTCAGGAAATGCCGACACCAACAGGAAGCGACGTACTCCGGCCAGCTCAGCGGCTGCAACGGCGGTCTCCAGACCCTTGCCATCAATTGCATTGGTCAGCTCTATGCCCGCGCCGCCGGCCCCTGCGGTGAAAACCACGACATCGCTCCCTGCCATCGAACCGGCCAGTCGAGGGGCATCCAGCTCGGTGAGGTTCCCGAGCAGGGGCAGGGCGCCAGTTGCTTCGAGTGCCGCCGATTGTTCTTCCTTACGGTGCAGTGCGATCACTTCATGGCCGCTGTCGGCCAGGTTTTTTACGAGGCGTTGGCCGACCTTTCCGGCTGCGCCGATGACGAAAACTTTTGACATGGAATCTTCCTCTGGTGAATAGCGCGCCGACGCTGTGCAGCATCGGCGCATTTCAGCCGGGTTAACCTTCGAACTGATGGTAAACCTTGGCAATCACTTGGTGGCAAGCAGATCAGTAGTGTTACTTGAGTCTTTCGCCAAATAGTGGACCGGTCGTTTACTAAAAAGATTACAAAAAGCGCTTGCCACCGCAGTAGGCGCCTGGTCAAGGTCAGTGCTTTATCAAAAGGTTTGGTGGACATGTTCACGTTCACCAGCAGGGATGCGCCAAGCCGGAGTTGATACAGCGACTCCGCAAATCCTTTGGTCGTCCAGTGAGTTTTTCACGACTTGCAGCACGTTTGACTCTATCCCCCCTGGGGGGATAGAGTGCTACTCGAATCACTCAGACCGGAGACTTGAATCATGAGCGGACATGATCATCCTCATGACCCCATGCACCAGTCCCATGCGGCTGTCGTCAAGCGTCTCAAACGGGCGGATGGCCATTTGCGCGGCATCATCACCATGATCGAAGAAGGGCGCGAGTGTGTTGACATCGCACAGCAGCTGCACGCCGTCGAGAAAGCGGTATGCCAGGCCAAACGCACCTTGATTCAGGATCATATCGATCACTGCCTTGAAGACACTGTAGGTTCACTTGCCAAGGGCGAGCGGGCACCGCTGGAAGCGTTCAAGCAGATCACCAAATACCTGTAGGTCTCGCATGCCGGATTTTGTCGAGTTGCTGCAGCAAGGTGGTTCCCATGCCTGGCTGTATTTCCCCAGCGCTGTCCTTCTGGGGGCATTGCACGGCCTTGAGCCGGGGCACTCCAAGACCATGATGGCGGCTTTTATCGTAGCCATCCGGGGCTCGGTGAGGCAGGCGGTGATGCTTGGACTAGCCGCTACGCTATCGCATACCGCTGTTGTCTGGCTGGTCGCTATGGCAGGAATGTATCTGGGGCAGGGGCTTGATCCTCAAACGACAGAACCGTACTTCCAGCTTGCATCTGCTGTGCTGATTATCGCTATCGCCGTATGGATGCTATGGCGCACCTGGCGTGGTGAGCAGGTTTACAACGTCGAACGTGAAGAACGTGCTCTTGATGACCATCATGGCCATGATGAGACACGCCGTATCGACACAGGGCACGGTTGCGTCGAACTGTCGATTTTTGAACAGGACGTACCGCCACACTGGCGTTTCAAAGCGTTATCTGGAAACGGCTGGAGCGCGGATGACGTCGTGCTGCATACCGCTCGCCCGAACGGTGTGATGCAGCAATTCCGATTCGTGCAGCAGGACGGCTTTCTCCAGTCGCAAGACTCTATTCCGGAGCCGCATGAATTCAGCGCCCGGCTCAGCCTGGGTCATGCAGGTCACAGCCACGACTACGACCTGGACTTCAAGCAGCACGATCATGAGCACAGCCATGGCCACAGTGATCTGGACGGATTGAGTCTGAGCGTTGACGGTTATCAGGACGCTCATGAAAAGGCCCACGCCAACGACATCCGCAAGCGTTTCACCCACCGTGAAGTCAGCAACGGCCAGATCCTGATGTTTGGCTTGACCGGGGGCCTGATTCCTTGCCCGGCAGCCATTACCGTGTTGCTGCTGTGCCTGCAGGTGAAGCAGGTCACCCTCGGCGCTGCGATGGTGCTCTGCTTCAGCCTCGGTCTCGCGATTACCCTGGTCACCGTGGGCGCTGCCGCCGCCATGGGGGCTCGACAAGCCTCGAACCGCCTCCCTTGGCTCAGTGCTGCTGCTCGGCGGGCACCGTATCTTTCCAGTGTGTTGATCATCTGCGTCGGTGTATATGTAGGCATCAACGGCTGGACCGGCCTGTACTCGTGAGATGACGTGGTGTTCGAGCTAACCAGCTACCTGGGGCTTTTTGCTACGGCATTCGGTGCCGCTACGCTTCTCCCTCTGCAATCCGAGGCTGTATTGGTGGGTATGCTGCTTTCGGAGCACTACCCCACGATACTGCTCTTGATGATCGTTACGGCCGGCAACGTTCTGGGCTCTGTGGTGAACTGGTATTTGGGCCGTTCAATCGAGCACTTTCGGCACCGGCGCTGGTTTCCTGTCAGCGAGCGTCACCTCGACAGGGCCCAGAGTACCTATAAACGTTATGGGCGTTGGGCGCTTCTGTTCAGTTGGGTGCCCGTCATCGGTGACCCCATTACCATGATCGCAGGCATCATGCGGGAGCCGCTCTGGAGTTTTCTCCTGGTCGTCACACTTGCCAAAGGCCTGCGCTACCTGGCGCTGACTGCCATCACGTTCGGCTGGGCGATGTGAGCGGGCCGCGCGGTTTTGGCGGCCATCTTGGCAGGTCAGAGTCGGTCAGGGCACTCTGGAAGCGGTTTGTATCAATCCTCGCAACAAGTGCAGCATGCACAAAAATTATTTGTGTTTTTTTTAAAATAATATTGATTTTTTTTAGTGCCGAGCGGCTCTAGGATGAATGCACCTTGATGAAGTTGTCGGACAGCGAGTGTTGCCCGGCATTGCGCACCCATAAAAACTGCAATCGGAGTCCTGATGAGCCTTTCTCCTTTTCACCTTGCAATCCCAGTTTACGACCTGGCTGCGACACGTGCCTTTTACGGGGAAGTGTTTGGTCTTTCCGAAGGACGCTCCAGTGAGCAGTGGGTCGACTTCGACTTTTACGGACACCAACTGGTCATCCATGAACATCCGAAAACCGCTTCTCAAGAAAGCGTCCACAGCAACCCGGTAGACGGTCACGACGTACCGGTTCCGCACTTCGGCATCATCCTGGAATGGGCGCAATGGGAAGCCTTGGCCGAACGCCTGAAATCTTTCGGCACGGAGTTCGTCATCGAACCCTACATTCGATTCAAAGGGCAGGTGGGTGAGCAAGCCACTATGTTCCTCTTTGATCCATGCGGTAATGCGCTTGAGTTCAAGGCGTTCAAGGATATGAGCCAGCTGTTCGCAAAATAGTGAAAAGCCTGACGCAAACCACGTTGCGTCAGGCTTTCCAGGATGAGCAGGAAGCCCATGAATCAGTGAGTGTTGACAGCCTGTTCATTGATCATCTGAACCAGCGCGTTCACAGGCTCGGTCAGACTGCGACGGGCACGATGCACCAGCCCGATGTCGCGATGAAAAGTGTGTTGCTGCAAATCAATGGAGCGCACACCGGCGGGCCATTCCTGACTGCTGGCCGTTTCCGGAACCAACGCTACACCAACTCCATTGGCCACCAGTTTGATGATTGCATCCAGTTCGTCGAGCTCACAGACTTCGCGCAGCGAGACATGGGTCTGGCGCAGGAACCGGTCAACCTGACGGCCACCAAACGAGGATCGATCGTAGCGGATGAATGGATGAGCAGACACCAGCTCTGCCCAGTCATCTCCCGGCATTTCGGAAGGGGCGATCAGGCGATAGGGTTCACGTACCAGCGTCGTCCACCGCAGGTCGCTCTGCAGCGAGAAGGGAGGGCGGATGATCGCTGCCATGTCGATCTCGCCAGCGTCTACCTGATTGACCAGATCCATGGAGAGACCCGGAATGACACGCGTCCTGCATGCTGCGAACCGCTGATGGAATCGAGCGAGCGCCTGCGGCAGAAACGAGCGTTGCACAGAGGCAATCGCGCCGATAGTGACTAATACGCTAGCAGGCAATCCTACCGTTGCCGTGCCCAGGTTGCTGAACTGGCGCACCAGGTCCTGACCTTGTAACAGCACCTGTTGGCCCATTCGGCTGAGTTGCGCTGAACGTCCTTTTCGGTCAAACAGTTCGACACCCAGTTCGGCCTCAAGACGCTGCATTTGCGCACTCACGGCGGCTTGGGTGAGCCCGACCTTGTTGCCGGCAGCCGCAAAGGTGCCTTCTCTGGCCACGGTTATGAATGTTTTCAGTTCTTTGATCATGCTCAAATAATAATTATATTTTTACTGAAAATGCATTCATTTATTTTGTTATTGCCGGGTCGTGGCGGGCGGTCAGGAGCGGCGACGCTCAATCCGGACCGCCCAGTCTCATACGTGGTCCACGTCTTCGGCTACACCCTGATCTTCTCCCAGAAATCCACCGCTCTGGTGATGCCACAGTCGTGCATAGGTGCCATTGCTACTCAGCAGTTCGGTGTGAGAGCCTTGTTCGATGATGCGGCCGTTATCCATGACAATCAGTCGGTCCATGGCTGCAATTGTAGAAAGGCGATGGGCAATGGCGATCACGGTCTTGCCCTTCATCATGTCATCGAGGCTTTCCTGGATGGCCACTTCGACTTCCGAGTCCAGCGCGCTCGTGGCCTCGTCCAGCAAAAGGATCGGGGCGTTCTTGAGCATCACCCGGGCAATGGCAACGCGTTGACGCTGGCCACCCGAGAGCTTGATACCACGCTCGCCCACCAGCGTGTCGTAACCACTATGGCCTTGCTTGTCGCTCAGTTGGCTGATGAACCCGTCGGCCTGGGCACTGACCGCCGCGCTACGGATTTGCGCGTCAGTCGCGTCAGGGCGGCCATAAGCAATGTTGTCGCGAATGGAGCGGTGCAGCAGGGAGGTGTCCTGAGTGACCATGCCGATTGCGCTGCGCAGGCTGTCCTGAGTGACGTGCGCGATGTTTTGCCCGTCGATGCTGATCGTCCCCTCGTCCACGTCGTAGAAGCGTAACAGCAGGTTGATGAGCGTTGATTTTCCGGCACCGGAACGCCCCACCAGACCGATTTTTTCACCCGGGCGAATGGTCAGGTTCAGAGCATCGAGCACCTGGCGCTCGCCGTTGTAATTGAAACTCACATTGTTGAAGGTTACCGCGCCTCCAGTGGTGACCAACGTCGTCGCGTTCGGCGCATCCTGCACCTTGGGGCCGCGGGTCAAGGTCGCCATGCCATCCTGTACGGTGCCGATGTTTTCGAACAACGAGGTCATTTGCCACATGATCCAGTGCGACATGCCATTGATGCGCAACGCCATGGCGGTAATCGCCGCCACGGCACCGGTACCGACCTGGCCCTGATGCCACATCCATAGGGCATAACCGCCTGCACCCATGATCAACGCGACCACCAACACCTGGTTGACGATTTCGAACTGGCTGACCAGACGCATCTGACGAAAGCCGGTGAGTTTGAAGTCTTCCATCGCAGCACGCGCAAAATGCGCCTCACGTCTGGAGTGCGAGAACAGCTTCACTGTCGTGATGTTGGTGTAGGCATCCGAGATACGTCCGGTCATCGACGACCGCGCGTTGGCCTGCTCCTGTCCGACTTTGCCCAAGCGGGGTACGAAATACATCATCGCCAGGCCAAACAATGCCACCCAGGCAATGAAAGGCAGCATCAGCTTCAGGTCGAAGCCGCCTGCCAGGGCAATGATCGCAATGAAGTAAACCCCGATCCCGGGGGCGATTTCGATGAGGGTGAACAGCACCTCGCGCACCGACAGCGCCGTCTGCATCACCTTGGTGGTGACGCGGCCGGAGAATTCATCGGAGAAGAAAGAAAGGCTTTGCCGCAACATCAACCGATGGAAGTCCCAGCGCAACCGTAAAGGCAGGTTAATCGCCAGTACCTGGTGCTGCACCATCGTGCGCAACGCGACCAGCCCGATACTGGTCAGTAATACCAGGCCGATGCCCCACAGCACGCGACTTTCCTGTAACGCCGCATCGCCGCCGGTCTGCCAGGCCGACAGCAGGTCGACGACCTGACCAAGGAAGGAAAACAGCCAGGCTTCGTAAATCGATACACCGGCACTGAGTAGCGCAAGTGTGAGGATATAGCCGCGGGCACCCCGTGTGCAGGCCCAGAGAAACCGCCCAAGCCCATCAGGAGGCGGTGGCACCTCGTCGGGCGGGAATGGGTCGAGCCACTTTTCAAACGCGCGAAGCATGAACGTCTCCGAAAGATTTAGTGAGGATTTTGCCGTCACACGCCCAGGTACAACCTGTCAAGGCGTAACCCGCAAGCGCAGGTGGAGGGTCATTGAGCAGCGGCAACACGGCGCAGGCTATCCCACAGTCCCATTATTTGAGTCACTGCGTCATCCAGTGTGGCATGAGCAACACCATCGC
This sequence comes from Pseudomonas caricapapayae, assembly GCF_001400735.1. Classification (GTDB taxonomy): domain Bacteria; phylum Pseudomonadota; class Gammaproteobacteria; order Pseudomonadales; family Pseudomonadaceae; genus Aquipseudomonas; species Aquipseudomonas caricapapayae. The sequence goes on along the minus strand of NZ_LJPW01000060.1, from coordinate 633 downwards.
GAGCCAGTGTAGACAAGCCCAGAAGAAAACTGTCGAACACGGCGGCGAGATTTTCCGGTATCAGCGTTTCGGGCAGCTCCCCTGCGGCAATGGCACGCTGGACGCAGGCAACGATACCCGCGCGATTCAGGTTGCGCGCCTGCAAGAGTGGTGCAGAGATGGCCTTGCTTTCCTCTGAACAGGCGCTCATAAGGCCCAACGCCACCAGACACCCCTTGGGATGATCCGGCTCGCACTGCATTTTGGCTGACTGACGAAGCGTGAGCTCAATTGCCGCCCTGGGCGGCAGGGCCGTATCAAAGAGGCTGTCGGTGACTCTGCCATGAGTGGCGAGGTAGCGTTCGATGACTTCATTGAACAGGGCCTGTTTCGAACCAAAAGCGGCGTAAAAACTAGGCGCGGTAATGCCCCCACCCATATTCGCCTTCAATTGGCTGAGAGACGTCGCATCGTAGCCATGTTCCCAAAACAGATGCAGTGCCTGAGTGATTGCCACGTCGCGGTCAAACGTGCGCGGGCGTCCCATCTGTGCCATATCGGATCTCCTCCAGAATTATTTAAATACTAGTCGATACATAAGTCGTTGACTATCAGGTGGGCCCCTGACTATATTTATACCGATCAGTATATTAG
>NZ_LJPW01000187.1:71-228 GCF_001400735.1 Pseudomonas caricapapayae | reverse complement strand
CAGGACTCAGCCGTCACTTACGTCGCAATCGGCGTCGTCTGTGCCATCGTGATCGAAAAGCACTTTAGAGCAGTTGGGTTAAAGACGCGGCTCGGAAATTGATGGCTATCGTGCCGACGCTCCGAGTGTGCATGCCGTGATTATCGTTCCCACGCTC
>NZ_LJPW01000187.1:0-66 GCF_001400735.1 Pseudomonas caricapapayae | reverse complement strand
GGTAATGCAGTTCGTGACGCTCTGCGTCACACGGCGGTTCTGTGATGTCAGGTGGACTGGGGTTCG
>NZ_LJPW01000046.1 GCF_001400735.1 Pseudomonas caricapapayae | reverse complement strand
TCCGCGGGTCGCCGCAACGGGCCATCCATGGCCCGGTGCGGCTAGCCTGGCGTCCTGCCAGGCTACCCCCGGATCAGCGCCAGGACTCAGCCGTCACTTACGTCGCACTCTGCGTCGTCTGTGCGATCGCGGTTGAAAAGCGTTTTAGAGCTGTTTGGCTAAAAGCACGGATGACTATCGTGCCGATGCTCCGCGTCGGCATGCAGTTCGTGACGCTCTGCGTCACACAGCGGTTTTGTGGTGTCAGGGGGGGTAGGGTTCGACTCAGGTCTGCTTTTCGCCCCTCGGCGAGTGACTTTGATGGGGCCAAAGTAACCAAA
>NZ_LJPW01000054.1 GCF_001400735.1 Pseudomonas caricapapayae | reverse complement strand
GTGCTGGGCAGCAAGAATTTCTTCCCGCAGGTGGGCATAGAGGAGGAGGTCGGCGAAGTAATGTCGGCCTTCCTGGCTCAGTATTTCCTCGGCGGCATCGACCGTGAGCTGCCCGGCGAAGTCATCGTCAACGTCATCAACGAAGATTTCCCGGCGCTGGTCGACGCCATTGAAGAGCTGCGCGGCGTCGAGATGGTTATCAGCCATCGTGTGCGCGGCACCCGGGCGCGCTGGCAGCAAATGGCGGTCACCAATGCCGAGCAGGCACTGACCGCGCGGCTGGCCAACCGTCAGCACGTTGCGTCGCGATTCGAAGCGTTGGCCAGAGTGCTGGGTCTTGAAGACCCGCCGATGCGCCTGGAATGCTACGACATCAGCCATTCCAGCGGTGAGGCGACCGTAGCGTCTTGCGTGGTGTTCGGCCCCGAAGGCCCGATCAAGTCCGATTACCGGCGCTTCAATATCGAAGGCGTGACTGCGGGTGATGACTACGCAGCCATGCACCAGGCGTTGACGAGACGCTACAGCCGCATCAAGGCCGGGGAGGGCAAGTTGCCGGATGTGCTGCTGGTGGACGGCGGCAAGGGGCAGATGTCCATGGCCCGTGATGTACTCAATGAGTTACAGGTTCCTGAGCTTATCCTGCTCGGTGTTGCCAAGGGCACTACGCGCAAGGCCGGTTTCGAGACCTTGTACCTGAACGACGCCGCTCATGAGTTCACGCTGCCCGGCGATTCTCCTGCGCTGCACCTCATCCAGCAGATTCGCGACGAGGCTCACCGCTTCGCGATCACCGGTCACCGCGCACGACGTGGCAAGACTCGACGCACCTCGACGCTTGAGGGTGTTGCAGGAGTCGGACCGACCCGGCGTCGTGACCTGCTCAAGCATTTCGGCGGATTACAGGAATTGTCCCGTGCCAGCATCGATGAAATCGCAAAAGCACCCGGAATCAGTAAAAAGCTCGCAGAGTCGATTTATGCAAACCTGCACAGCGAGTAGAATGCTCGCTCACCTCGTAGCCAGTTGTGCCGATGAATATCCCTAATCTGATCACCGTACTACGCGTTTTACTGATTCCGATCTTCATTTTGCTGTTCTACATGCCTTATCACTGGAGCTACATGGCGGCCAGTGCAGTCTTTGCGTTCGCTGCGGCGACCGACTGGCTCGACGGGTATCTGGCCCGCCGTCTTGAACAAAGCACGCCCTTTGGCGCCTTTCTCGATCCGGTAGCAGACAAGTTGATGGTGGCCGTGGCATTGGTGCTGCTGGTTCAGGCGCATGCCAATCTATGGCTGACGCTGCCGGCAGCGGTGATCATCGGCCGTGAAATCGTAATCTCTGCGCTGCGCGAATGGATGGCGGAAATCGGCGCGCGTGCCCAGGTCGCCGTTTCCAATATGGGAAAATGGAAGACCGCAGCGCAAATGCTCGCGCTGGTCATTCTTCTCGGCAACCCGCCTGCGATCACCGTCTGGGTCGTTCTCGGCTATGCATTGCTGCTTGTTGCAGCGGGCCTGACCTTGTGGTCGATGGTTCAATACCTGAGAGCCGCATGGCCGCACCTCAAGACGACTGCAGAAAAAAAATAAGTTTTTGAATCAAGGGCTTGACGCCGCTATCTGAACGGCTAGAATAGCGCCCGTCATCAAGACAATGCGGGAATAGCTCAGTTGGTAGAGCACGACCTTGCCAAGGTCGGGGTCGCGAGTTCGAGTCTCGTTTCCCGCTCCAGTATTCAGAAAAAAAGCCACTCAGATGAGTGGCTTTTTTTTGCCTTAAATATGTGTCTGTACTCATGTTGGCAGGCTATTTTGGCAGATTGATACCTCTCACGAAGAACCGAATCCGACCAGCATTGGCCGCTGTCGGATGACCTGAACGGGCAGAATTCGTGGCAGCAACGGGCTACGCCCAAAGGTACGCCACATCCCGCCCAAGGGGATCAGCCCGCCATCTGTTCGATCAGCAGCACCAGCGCGATGATGATCATCGCAGCCCCCGAGAAACGGCTGACCCATTGAGCGGCGTCAGGGCGCGCTCCAAGAATGACTTGCGAACCAAGTCCCACCAGCAGGTAAACCAGGCCGCAACTGACAGTGTGCACGAGTCCGAGTGCAATCATCTGTATCGGCACCGGCCAGGGAGCGGTAGCGTCGGCGAATTGAGGCAAGAGCGCCAGAAACAGCAGGAACACTTTCGGATTCATCCCGCTCACGCACAGCCCTTTGAACGCCCAGTTTTTCCATGAGCCTGGTTCCCGGGTCTCATCGGCATTGGCCGTGGCTGGACGGGTGAGCATGTTAACGCCCAGCCAAAGCAGATAACCTGCCCCAGCCACCGTAAGGGTTGACAAGAATACAGGGTGGTTGGCGACCAGCGTGCCAACTCCACCGGCAACAATCAGCGTTGCGAGTAAATGGCCGGATAACAGTCCGCCGACGGCGGGTAGGAGAACTCGATGTTTCAAGCCCGCTGAGATCGCGTAGGCCCAATCGGCTCCAGGGGTGATGATGAACAGCATCGACACTGCCCAGAATGCAACGAAAACACTAAGTGTCATGGCGCTCCTCGTTCCTTTGATCAAATGCGCCCCTGCATCGTTGTGATTGGAGCGTGGCGATAAATGACAAGAGGAAGAATAGTGAAAAGTTGTTAGAATTTACTTTCAAATATATCCGCCAGGACGTCTGGGGTTGGGAGAATCGTTTGCATGGACAGGATTGATCGAAAGATTCTTGCGCAGTTACAAAATGATGGTCGGCTGTCGGTCACCGAATTGGCTGAGCGTGTGGGTCTGAGCCTTTCTCCATGCCATCGGCGAGTCCGGGCATTGGAGGAATCAGGCGTATTACTGGGCTATCGTGCCCAGCTTGATCCCGCAGCCCTCGGCCTGAACTTTTCCGCCATGGTGTTTGCAACGCTTCGCGAGGGCGACCGGCAAGCGGTCGAAGCTTTCGAAACGGCGCTTGTCGAAATACCGCAAGTGGTCGATGCCCAGCGTCTTTTTGGCGAGCCCGACTACCTGTTGCACGTGATCACGCAGGATCTGCCGGCCTTCCAGAGGCTTTACGATGAATGCCTTTCGACGTTACCCAATGTGCAACGGTGACCTCGACTCTTGTCATGAAACGGGTCGTTCAGGACAGGCCACTTCCCTTGTGATGCCAGGCCGCATGTTAAAGTCCGAAGTGATCGCTGATGGCCGCATCTGCCTGCCATTACGGTCCCACCTCGTCGACGACATTCGTTTGCTTTCAGTCGAGTGCCCGAATGGTTTCAACCATGAGCGAGCGCACCCAGCGGTGCCCTGCATCACTGTGCGTCCTTTCATGCCAGACCAGGGTTTTCCTGAAGCCTGGAATTTCAACAGGCGGCTCCAGTGACCGCAGCCCGACTTGGTGTACCGCTAATCGACGCGGGACGACAGCAATCAGGTCGCTGCACATCAGAATCTCAGGGAGTACCAGAAAGCTGATGACCGACACTGTGACTCGCCGTGATCGCCCAAGTTTTTCCAGTGCCTCGTCCGTAACCCCGTGAAAACCGCCCCCGGCTGGTGAGACCAATACGTGGTCCAAAGCGCAGAATCGATCCAGTGAAAGCTCGCTATTCATGGCATCTGGATGTTCAGAGCGCATGACGCACACGTAACTTTCATCAAAGAGGGCTATCGCATGCAGTCCTGGGGTGACTGCTTCAGGGGTCACCAATGCGAGATCGATTTCACCCAAGTCCAGCTGATTCTGAAGTTTTTGATGATCGACGGGTTGCACGCTGACCCGAATATTTGGCGCTTGTACCCTTAAGGCGCTCAGAAAGGGCACGGCTGCGGCGCGCAGTGCATAGTCGGTCGAAGCAATTCGGATCGTCATGCTCGCTGTCAGCGGATCAAAGTTCTGCGGTTGAAGCATGCCTTCAATATTGGCCAGCAATTGCTTGACCGGCATTGCAAGTTGCTCGGCGCGTAACGTCGGCACAATACCCCGCTGGGCTCGTACGAAAAGTGGATCGTCGAAGCTTTCTCGAAGCCTGTTAAGCATGCCGCTCACAGCAGGCTGGGTGAGCGAGAGGCGATTCGCGGCCCGCGTCACACTACGTTCATCAAGTAATGCATCCAGTGCTTTGAGCAGGTTGAGATCGAGCGCTCTGATATCAGGATTCATGATGCTCTGAATAAAATAGTACGATTGGTCTTATTTCTAATCTACACCCATCATGGCGTCAATTCATCAACCGAGCGCTGTATGTCATGAACGAGATCATTTGGCCCGAAGGCTACCTTCCAGGATTTACCGAGAACTTTGTCTCTAATGAAATCATCATCGCGGGTTTGAGTGCCGCGCAGATCTGGCCGCTGCTCAGCCAGGCGCACAAGTGGCCCTCTTACTACGCCAACTCGGCAAACGTTCAGTTTCATGATCACACCGGGCCCGATCTGCGAGACGGTGCGTATTTCTACTTCGAAACATTCGGTTTCCCGGTCGAGGCCCAATGCAATGAGTACGTGCCTCCAACCCCAACTTCCCCGGGCCGGATGGCATGGCATGGGTGGGCAGGTGAGGGGGACACGCGGCTGGATGTTCACCACGCCTGGCTGATTGAAGATCTTTGCGGCGGACGCGTGCGCATCCTCACGCAGGAAACACAAAAAGGTAAGCCTGCCGAGGATCTGGCCAAGGCAAAACCCAACCCGATGATCAACGGTCATCAGGACTGGCTGGACGGCCTGGTGAGCGCAGCACGCTTATCCTCTCAGGTATAGGACCTGTTTCTGATGGCTGGTAAGAAATGGAGCACGCTGTTGATTGATCGCTACCTGATTGCCGGTATCTGCATGGGTCTGGATGACGCCGCATGCTTACGTCTAAAGAGATTGTTGATGTTCACTCGTGCAATCGCTCACTTCTATTCAAGAGCCATGACATCAACAGCCCTGGAATCAGGAAGCCTAACGAGACCAGAACCCCGTGAAGTATGTGCGAGAGAGGTTCATCGAGAGTGGCAACGAACTTCATGGGCGAAGCGATTGGGGATAGCTGCAAGAACAAGACAACCAGCACAACACAAGGCCAAATCAAGCTCACACCGCGTCGCGCGCTTAGCCGCCATGCATAGGCCGCCAGCACGGCAGAAAAAGCTCCTTCGAGAATCCAGGAAACAGTCCCCAGCTTACCCCATAGACCATAACCGTAATGCTCAACCGAATGGGGATACAGTGCTAGATCGGTGTTGTGCATAGGCCAATCAGCGATGAAGTGAGAGAAGGCTGCCAGCGCTGCCACGATTGCCACGGGTCTATGCTTCAAGAAAATCAGTCCCCACACAACTGACCAGAATACAGCGGCAAGCAGCGAGTGATCCCAATCGATAAAGGTCAAATCGAAGAACAGGTACGGCCCGCTGTTTAAATTGGGGGTGACAGTGTTGAAGCCGAGGATGATGAAAACTCCATCCAGTAGATCCAAAAAGCCAACGCCCATCATGATGGGCATCGCAGGGATCTTGGGACAGTGAGCCTTGATTGCGAGGCCGATGGCGAAGTGACCGACGTACATGATGTGTTCCTGCTTCTGATATGCCTGTCCTCTACAGGCTAGATGCTTCTGATACTATCCGGGCCTTCCACACAAGATTGTCGGGTTTTGGCAATGTCGGAATTATCTCCTCAGGCCGTATCTCCATCTTTCCCCCTGCCACTGGAGGTGGACGCGATTTTGCTCAAGGCCTCGCGGGTCAGGACGTTGGTAAAATCTGAGGCAGTGTTCCCTCAGGGCTCTGAACCGTTGGGAATGTTTCGGGTGCTTCATGGCACCTTGGGCGTCAATAGCCTGGGTGCTAATGGGCGCCAACTCTTTCTTACCCAATTGGCGTCTGGAGATTGGTTCGGCGAAGTACCACTTTTAGATGGCTTGCCGAGAACGTATGACGTTCGAGCAGCCTCGCAGGCGACTATTGCAGTTCTTCCCGCAAGCGCGTTCTGGCAGATCATTGAGACTCGACCAGATGTTCTCCTGGCCATAACTCGCTTGGTCTGTGGCAGATTTCGAATGGCACTCGATTGGGCTGGAAGCGCGATGCTTAATCCCTTACCTGTCCGGTTGGCGAACCGACTCGCTTCATTAATCAAACTTTCAGGTGTCGAAGACGGCCTCTGCCTGAAGGTCAGCCAAGAAAAAACTGCGCAACAGCTTGGTGTTTCTCGTCAGAGCGTCAACCGCCAGCTGAAAATTTGGGAGGCGGAAGGCTTATTGGTTGTTCGATACAGCGCCGTCACAATTCTTGATCTACGAAAACTCAGAGAGATAGCAGGCGGCGCGTAAGTATCCAGTTCCCCACGCTACAAGGGAGGTTGACTGATCCAGGCAGCGTCAGCGCTATGGCAATAAGCGGCCACCCGCATTTGAATAGCTGCTGATGACAAAGCAGGGTGAGGACTACTATTTGTCAGAAATGATGAAGATAGACGTCAACGCCAAGACGCAATCATCTGTTTATCAGATTCTGCTCCATGGGCGCTTACCTATCTGGCGTCCAGTCAATGAGCGATATCCCGATGCGATACTGAATGCTGTTAGCACTCTGCTGCCGGAGATTGAATCACGAAAGCTCTACCATTTTGCGATAGGCATGGGAGGGCTGTCCCGATTTGCTTTGGACACTCCACTAACCAGGCTCAACGATTGACCACCGCTTTTCGGCCTGAGGTGCCAACGAAATGCCCTCTCTTCGAGGGCACATCGCCTTAGACGATGACATGAGGAAGGTATATTGCCTGGACAGTTACAGGCGTTCGACTCACTGCTTATAGTGCTGCTCGAACACGGCAACTTGTGCGGGTGTAATGAGTTGAAAGGGCACCCAGACTTCAGCGTCCACGGGTTCGCCTTTGATCATTTTTATCGCCGATTGCAGCGCTATGGTTGCCTGGGCCTTTGGGTCCTGAAACACCGAGGCTGCGAGCATTCCACGCTTGATTGCCGCCAGCCCGTCCGGCAAACCGTCAATCCCCACAATCGCCACGTCCCCCTTTGCCTTGCCAGCTTGCTGCAGTGCCATGGCTGCGCCGATAGCCATCTCGTCGTTGTTGGCCACGATGGCATCGAAGGATCTGCCCGCCAGCAACCAGTTACTGGTCAGGTCCATGCCTTTATTGCGCTGCCATTCGGCCGATTGCTGTTCGACGATGCTTATTCCGGGATAGTCCTTGAGCACCTGTTTGACTCCTTCGCTGCGGTCGTGCGTGGCGTTTTGTGCCAGGTCGCCCATGATGAGCGCAATAGTGCCTTTGCCTCCCATCTTTTCTGCCAGATAGCGCATCTGCAGTTGCCCTGCCTCAATGTCGTTGGAGGCTACTGTCGTAACGCCTTTGGGCAACACGCGCTCATCCGGGTGACGGTTGACGTAGACCAGTGGCATCTTCGCTTCTACTGCGGCGCGGGTCATATTCGCCGTGGCCGCGGTGTCTACCGGCAAGACGATGACTGCATCCACTTTCTGGCTCAGAAAACCCTGGACCTGATTGATCTGGCGGACCACATCGCCTTGAGCGTCCTCGAACTGGAGCTGGACGTTCTCTTTTCTGGCAGCGTCTTCCAGGCCACTGCGCACATAGGTCATGAAGTTATCGTCGACCCTGGCGATCGTGACGCCAATGCGATAGCTGGCAGTAGCCCATTGGCTGGAGGCCAGTAACAGCGTGGCGATAAGCAGTTTGCAAAGGGGCATGACAGGTTTCCTTTTGTTGTTATGAGTAAACGCTCGTCAGATAAACCGCGCAAATCCAGCGCTTCTCAAGAACGAGTGCGCCAGATGCATTTTCAATCCAGCGTGAATGCCTTTTTGAAGCGTTCGAGCGCCGCTTCACTGTCGCCGCTGGCCCAGCCCTCAAGCCCTACGACGCCGGTGTAGCCCATGTCAAACAGGGCTTTGGCGATCGCCGGGTAATGAATTTCACCCGTACCAGGCTCCTGGCGGCCAGGGACATCCGCGACCTGAATTTCTCCGATGGCGCTGCCGGATCGCTGGATGAGTTCGATCAGGTTTCCTTCACCGATCTGCGCGTGGTACAGGTCCAGGTTCATCTTCAGGTGCGGACTGCCCACGGCTTCTATCAGCGCCAGTGTGTCTTCGGCGCGGGCGAACGGCGTGCCGGGGTGATCCACGTGGGTGTTCAGGTTCTCCAGCAAGAACACCCGGCCAGCTTCCTCGCCAAGGCGGGCGAGTTTTTCCAGCGTTTTGCAGGCGCTCAACCACATGCGTCCGGTGACGCGGGCCACAGGCTTGACCGGCAAACCCTTGTCGTTCAGGCCCGTGCCATGCAGGTTCAGGCTCGGGCAATCGAGACGGGCCGCAACCGCCAGTGATTCGCGAGCGCTGTCGAGCAGGTGCCCGATTGCGTCGGTATCGGTCAGGTTGCCATGGGTGTAGCCGGTCATGGAGGTGAAATCGGCACCTGTGGCCGCCAGGGCTCCTATGTCCTTGTTGGTCCAGCCCCATATCTCGGCGCTGAAGCCCAGTGCGTGGATACGCCTGACACGCTCTGTAAACGGCAAATCCAGAAACACCATCTCGGCGCTGACCGCTAATGTGAACGGTATGAAACTCATGCGCCGACTCCTCGCGACACCATCACCGGCGTGCCTTGCTGGAACGATTCGATGCAGGCGCGGGCAATGGCCAGTGCCGCTCGTGCGTCTTCGCCGCTGGCCATGGGTTTCGCTCCGCTACGCAGGCACTCGACAAAATGATTGAGTTCAGCAATGTAGGCATCTCGCAGCAGATCGGTGTCCAGTCGCCGGGTGTCGGTTTGTATGCCGTCGGCCAGATAGCGGATCAGGTCAGAGTCATTGACGTTGCCCATTGTCAGCATGCCGGCGCTGCCGAAGACCTCTCCCCGGACATCGTGACCGTAGACTGCTTGAAAACTGGCTTCGGCGGTAGCAATGGCACCGTTGTCGAAACGGATCACCACCACTGCGGTGTCCAGAAATCCAGTGTGCTTGTGGTCCGGGGCAATCAGCGCATCGGCCATGACAAATACGCTGACTGCCTCGGCCCCAGGGTTCAGGTAACGCAGGGTATCGAAGTCGTGAATCAGGGTTTCGAGAAAGATCACCCATTGCGGTGAGGCAGACGGGTTGTTCAACGCAGGGTCGCGTGTTATCGAGCGCAACAGTTGCGGTGTACCTATGCGTCCCTCGACCACGTTCAGATGGGCTGTGCGAAAGCTTCTGGCGAAGCGCCGGTTGAAACCGACCTGCAAGGGCACGCGCGCATCGGCGGCGGCAGCGATGGCGCGGTCGGCTTCTTCCAGCGTAATCGCCATGGGTTTTTCGCAAAAGATACCCTTGCCGGCACGGGCCGCGCCGATGACCAGTTCCGCATGGCTGCGCGCGGGCGCTGCAATCAGCACGCCGTCTATGTCGGGATCATCCAGCAATTGCCGAGGGTCGTTGTACACCCGATCCACCCCCAGTTCTGCGGCCAGACGTGAGGCCTGGCCGGGGGTTGGGTCAGCAATGGCCGCAAGGCAGGCACCGGGAATGTGATGGGCGGCCGTCTGAGCGTGGAAACTGCCCATACGGCCTGCGCCGATCAGACCCAGGCGGATGATTTTTTTGCTCATGAAATAACCCCTTTTTAATTGTTGTTCGATTATTGCCCAGCCGTCAGATGCCGGGCACAGGTATAGAGCAAGGCCTGTGCCATAAAATAAATGATTGATATATAAGGAAATTTTAAGAAAATCCGATCCCTGAGTGTTCATTTAAATGACATGTCTATACTGACATGTTGAAAATATGAACACGGATAACCGTTATGCCCCTGCATTCGATGACCTTCAACGTGCAAGACCTCGACTACCTCGCAGCACTGGGGACTGTGGCGCTTAACAACGGTCCTGTACCCGAACTGGAACAGACCTGGCGAGCGCGTCTGGATGGACTTGTCGAGCGTCCCGCGACGGTCAGGAAAGTCATATGGGATTCGTGGAGCCGCAGCATCGCAGGCGGTGTGGACCCTGCAGACAGCGAATACCGGTTCGTCGACCCTCAGACGCTCGCGGCGACCCTGGCGGCCAATCGGGTACTGATTGCTGCAGCCGCTCAGGTCATGCATGGCTTGCTTGCCTATAACCCGAGAGGCCATATCAACCTCACCGACGCCGAGGGCACCACTCTGTATTTCTGCGGGCTGGATCTGACACCGGTAGGCACCCGCTTGCTGGAAGCGGTGCAGGGCACTAATTGCACAGGGCTGGCGCTGGCTGAGGATTCTCTGATGTATGTGCTGGCTGAAGAAAATTTCGGCACAAGCCTGCGTCAGCGACGGATGCATTGTGCAGCGGCACCCATTCGCAATGCCCAAGGTCAGACCCTGGCAATGCTGACCCTGACCGCCGAGCCTGGCTGGTTCCATTTTCACACCCTGGGCACTGTTCAGGCGGCAGCCGAGGCCGTCTCACGGCAAATGGCGTTACAGACGTTGCTGGAAGAACAGCAAACCGTGCTTGAAGTGCTCAACGAAGGCTTGGTGGTGCTGGACGAACGAGGCTGTATCAAGGCGCTTAATCGCTATGCCCGGCAGCTTTTTCGAGTCGGGCTGGACTTGCTGGGCAGCCCGTTCCAGCGCTTGGGGCACAGCGAATTGAACGAACAGATTCTGACGCGCATTGGCGAGGGACTGCGGGACCTGGACTGCACGTTCGAGCTGCATGATTTCAGCCAGTTGTCCTGTCTGGTTTCGGTATGTCCGTTGGAGCAGGGCGGGCGTGTGGTGTCGTTGCGAGAGAACCGTCGTATTCGGGAAATCACTCGGCGGATTGTCGGCACTCAGGCCCGCTATACGTTCGAGACCATTCAGGGCAGTTCCCGGGCCATTGAAGATGCATTGCACCTGGGAAGGATCGCCAGTCGCAGCGACTCCACCACGTTGATCCTGGGTGAGAGCGGCACTGGCAAGGAGTTGTTCGCCCAGGCAATCCACAATGCCAGTGACCGCAGGGGCGGACCTTTTGTGGCCGTCAATTGCGGCGCGATCCCCAGAGAGCTGGTGCAAAGCGAGTTGTTCGGCCATGTCGAGGGCGCATTCACGGGGTCGGCTCGAGGTGGCTCCGCGGGCAAGTTCGAGCTGGCCGATGGCGGCACTATCTTTCTCGATGAGATAGGCGACATGTCATTCGATGCTCAGGTCAGCCTGCTGCGGGTATTGCAGGAGGGAGAGGTGACACGCGTCGGGGCGAAAAACTCGCGGCAGGTGGATGTGCGCATCATTGCAGCCACTCACCGTAACCTGAGTCAGGCGGTGGCCGAGGGCGCCTTCCGCGAAGACCTGTATTACCGGCTCAACGTGCTCAACCTCACCGTGCCTCCGCTGCGTATGCGTCGTGAAGATATTTCGCTGCTGGCCCAGCATTTTCTTGATCGTTGTGCCCGGTCATTGCGCAAGCCAGTGCAGGGGTTTTCCGCGCAGGCGCTGGAATTTCTGGCTGCCTATGGCTGGCCGGGCAATGTACGAGAGCTGGAAAACACCATTGAACGTGCGACCAACCTGGCCATGGGCGAGTTTATCCAGCCAGGCGATTTACCCCTTGAAATCAGACAGCGTACCGGCCCCGCTGCAGCCACCCGGTTGCCAGCGCCCTTGGCGGCTCAGGACCTTGGCACCCACGAAATGCACGCGATCATTGCGGCGCTCGAAAACACACGAGGCAACATCCGCCTTGCTGCCCGACAGCTGAACGTCTCCCGGGGCGGGCTGTACAACAAGATGAGTCGGTTTGGTTTGAGCGCCGGGGATTTTCGAGGGCTCTGACCCGGTCAGGCGGTGGCATTCTCCGAGGTCACGATGTGTAGCGGGACATGTACCCGATGCCTGATCGGATCGAATATTTCCGTGGTCTGCAGCTCGACCAGCAGGTCCATCAGTGCCTCGGCAATCTGACGTGGCTGGGAATCGATTACTGCATCAACCAGCCCCCGCGCGAGTGCAAGGCGCGACAATTCGGTGGACTCCTGCACGATGCAGCACAGCGGCGGACGCCTGGGCAGTTGCGACAGCGCGTTGATGATTCCATCGCCACCGCCGCCCACCACGCACAGCCCGCGCAGATCGTCATGGCGGGCCAGCAGGTCGAGGCTCGCTTCTTCGGTGATGTCACAGTTGTCGAGGTTGATCAACGGCTCCAGTGGCCGTAAACCCGGTGCATGTTCGGCCAGGTAACTGTGCAGCCCCTCGACCCGTGCCTGATGGCCAAGAAAACGATGGCCACCGAGCAAGATGCCGATACTGCCTTCGCGTGCGCCGCAGGTGCGGGCCAGCAGCCATCCCATGGTGCGTCCGACCTGATAATTGTTCTGGCCGACATAGGGCTCATCGGCTTTCTCATGAATGTCTGAAAGCAGCGCTATCACCGGTACACCGGCCTGACGAATCTGCTCAAGGGCAGCGTTGATCTGCGGGTGGGCGAAGCTGACGACTGCGAGGCCGTCGCATTGCACTGCCAGATGCTCGAGCTGGGTAACGATAGCGCCTGGGCTGCGATCAAAGACATAGTCGAACTGGCAGGTCAGATTGGCGGCGACACGGCGCTGCGCTGCGTCGGCAATAGCGTGAGCGAGGTTGGCGTAGAACGCTTGGGCAGTGCCCAGCAGCAGTATGCCGAATCGGTAGGTGGGGCGTCGCTCCTGAATGCGTTGTCCAATCAGACGCGCTGCGAAATAACCCACCGCCTCTGCGGCCTTGAGCACTTGCTCCGCAGTGGCGGGGTTGACCGGGGCGCGGGCGTTCAGGACGCGATCGACAGTGGCGACACTCAAGCCCGCCTGCGCGGCAACGGTCGCGATGGTGGGGCGCTTGTTGTTATTCATGGTGAGCCCTTGATGCGTCTTGATAGAAAACTATCAAGCCCCGCAGATACTGGATGATAGCTTGATAGGGAATGTATTCAAGGCCTTGAGAGGGGTGAGTACGCTCTCTATATTTTCTGACGCAAGGTTCCTGAAAACCCCACACTTGCGGAGAACAATAACAATGCCTCAAGACAATACAGCCTGTCAGCGCGACTATCGCCTGACCGGCCCCGAAGCTGCGCGCGCAGCGGAAAAAGGCCTGGTATCTGCCGATTGGTACCAGTCGCCCATCCCCCGCCAACGCATGAAACAACTGATGCAGCGCCGTGACGCTCCTGCATTGCTCGACACTGCTATCTGGCTGCTGGCGCTGCTGGTGACCGGTTTTGGCGGCTACTGGTTCTGGGGCTCCTGGGCCTGTGTACCGTTTTTTCTGGCCTACGGTGTGCTCTATGCCACGGCATCCAACCCGCGCTGGCACGAGACTGGCCACGGCACCGCCTTCAAAACCCGATGGATGAATGACGGGTTGTATCAGGTGGCCAGCTTTATGTGCATGTTCGAGCCCCATGTGTGGCGCTGGAGCCATGCGCGGCACCACACCGACACTATCGTGGTTGGCCGTGATCCGGAGATCGTCGAGCCGCGGCCACCGAGTCTGGTGATGATGCTCTTGAGCCTGTTTCAGATTCCCTTGGTGATCAAAACACTCGGTGGTGTGTGTCGGCATGCTGTCGGCCACATGAGCGAGCAGGAGAAGGATTTCATTCCGGTAACCGAATGGCCCAAGGTGTTTCTTGCCGCGCGTATCTGGATCGTGATTTATGCCGGAGTCGTTGGCGCTGCACTTTATCTGCAGAGCTGGCTGCCCCTGATGTACGTGGGTTTACCTACGCTGTACGGCGGCTGGCTGTCTTACCTGTTCGGCCTTACCCAGCATGTAGGACTGGCAGAAGACGTGCTCGACCATCGCAGCAACTGCCGCACCATCTATATGAACCGGGTACTGCGCTTTCTGTACATGAACATGAACTACCACCTTGAACACCATATGTATCCAATGGTGCCCTACCATGCGCTGGCGCAACTGCATGAAGAGATTCGCCACGACTGCCCGCCGCCGTACGCCAATATGAGTGAAGCGTTCAAGGAGATCATTCCAACTCTGCTCAGGCAACGTCGCGACCCGAGCTATTTCATCAAGCGCCCTGTGGCAAATGGTTCAGCACCCGCCACTGCACACCCACAGGCTGAAGCCACACTCGGCTGACACCTTCCGATTGTTCCCGAACGAGAGAGAGCGCCATGAACAATCCATGGATTGATGTATGCGCCGTGGGCGACATACAGGAAGAAGACGTCATTCGCTTCGACCACGGCCCGCACACCTATGCCGTTTACCGTTCCGCCGACAACGAGTTTTTCGCCACGGCGGGCCTGTGCACCCATGAAAGGATTCACCTGGCCGACGGTCTGGTGATGGACCACGTCATCGAATGCCCCAAGCATAACGGTCGCTTCGACTATCGCAACGGCAAAGCCCTCGGGGCACCTGTCTGCGTCAACCTGAAGACCTTTGCCGTGCGCATAGAGGACGGCCGGGTTTTGCTTGCGGTCAGTGAATGAATGCCAGGAGTTACATGCCATGAATGCTCCACTTGTTATCGTTGGCGCGGGCCATGCCGGTGGCCGTGCGGCGTTGACCTTGCGCGAACAGGGTTACGACGGCCGGCTGATACTGATCGGCGACGAGCCGCACCTGCCATATGAGCGGCCGCCGTTGTCCAAGGGCGTGCTGCAGGGGACTGTGGAACTGAGCGGTTGCAGCCTGTGCGAGGAATCCGGACTTGCCGGGCTTGGCATCGAACATCTGGCGGGCAATCCGGTAATGCGTCTGGAGCCACAGCATCATCGTCTGCAACTGGCTAGTGGCGAGCGCTTGCCTTATGGCAGATTATTGTTGGCGACCGGAGGCAGGGCGCGTCGCTTGTCACAGATACCCGGGCACCTGAGCAATGTTTTCTACCTGCGCACTCACGATGAGGCGTTGGCGCTGCGTGGTGCCTTGATCCACGGTGCACGGCTGGTGATCATCGGTGCCGGCTTTATCGGCCTTGAAGTTGCAGCAACGGCGAGGGCCCTGGGTTGCCAGGTGACGTTGCTGGAAGCCGGACCTCGATTGGCCGGGCGGGTCCTGCCTGAGGAGGTATCCCGGGACCTTCTGGCATTGCACCGGCAGCACGGCGTCGATGTGCGGCTGAATGTGGTGCTCGAAGGCGTGCAAGGCAGTCAGCGAGCCGAGTCGGTGCAGTTGGTCGACGGTCAGAGAGTGCCTTGCGACGTGCTGGTGGTCGGAATTGGCATGCAGCCTAACAGTGAGCTTGCAGCAGCGGCCGGCCTCGAGGTGGGGCAGGGGATACGTGTTGACACTATGCTGCGCACCAGTGCCCCGGACATCTTTGCCGCCGGGGATGTGTGTGAGTTTCGGTTATGCCCGGACGGGGCCTACCAGCGTCAGGAAACCTGGCGTAACGCCGAAGCACAGGGGCGCCACGCCGCGTTGAATCTACTGGGGCACGAGCTTGCATTCGAGGGCGTTCCCGGCTTCTGGTCTGATCAGTATGACCAGAGCGTGCAGACCGTTGGCGTCATTGCACACACCCCGCCTTCAGCCAGCCGCAGCCTGGCGTGCGGTGGGCGGCTGCTGTTCTACCTTGATGCGGATCAGCGCCTGCGAGGTGCCTGTGGCCTGGCACTGGGCAATAGTGTTGCCAGGGATATAAAGCTGTGTGAGCGATTGATCGCTGCCAACACTCCGCTGAGCCTTGCAGCGCTCAACGACCCCGAGTGCTCGCTTAAACAACTGCTGAGGTCATGACATGGCTCGGTTTCTGGTATTTCAGTCGCTGTGGGCCATGCAGGATCATCGCGGCCAATGCGATCTTTCCATCGAAGCGCAGCTGGACAGGATCGCCGCCGCCGGCTTCGACGGGATCACCGACCATTACTCGCAGGCACCCGCTGTCGCCTGCCTGCATGCGGCGGCAAAGGCGCGCGGTTTGCAGATTGAAGGGCAGTTGTTTCCGCAGACGGTGGACGATCTTGCCAGAGCGCTCGACATCGCTTGCCGCTACGGTTGCCATCACCTCACCCTGCAGGCGGATGTGCGGCCGCGTAAGCTTGCTCAGGCGATGACCCTGGTCGAGGGCTGGCAGCGTCTCGCCGAGCAGGTGGATTTTCCGATTCTGCTGGAAACCCATCGATACCGCCTCACCAGTGATCTGTTATTTACCCTCGATCTGCTGGCACAGATGCCTGATCTCAAGCTATTGGCCGACCTGTCTCATTACGTGGTGGGGCGTGAGTTGCCAGAGTCCGCTGCAGCCGAAGACGACGAGCAGATTCACAATATCCTGCGCCACAGTTGGGGGTTTCACGGCCGCGTAGCCGATGGCGAACACGTTCAGGTGCCTCTGAGCTTTGCCCGGCATCGACCCTGGCTTGAACGGTTTTTGGGCTGGTGGCGTTATGGGATCGAGGATTGGCTGGCCCGGCCTCATAAACCGGCAAGCCTGTCTTTCACTTGCGAATTGGGCCCACCCCCGTATGCAATAACAGGACGTGACGGACGCGATATTTCAGATCGCTGGAGCGAAGCACTGTGGCTCAAAGCACTGATTCGCGAGGTCTGGAACGATTGCCTGGAGAAGCATGAACATCGTGCATGAGCCGTTCCAGGGCTTGGACACGCGTCCTCACGGCCTTTTACTTCCTTTAGGCCCGTCACTTGTCTGCTGATGAAGCAATGCACACGATTCGCTTCGCTGGCAGGTACCTCACCGGCTATCACTGCCAGAAGCTGACTACCCAAACCCTTCAAAAGTATACCGGTGTGTACATTTTAGATTGACGAGCAGTCGACATCGGTCTAAAACTATACACGCCGGTACAGTTCTGATTGCTGAATGCACTGCAGGCAAATGCACAGAGCTGTTCGGCAGCGCCTTTCAGAGCAGTCTGATGGTGAACCATTGAATGCCGTGCAATGCGGTATGGCCGGGCGTGCATAGCCCGCACCAGGAAAAAGAGAACGCCTTAATACAAACAATGCTGCTCAAGCGCGCTGCCTGTAAGCGTGCCTGATGGATGGTGAGCGTTTGAAATGTCAATGACCGGATCGAGTGGGAGAATTCTGCATGCGCGACGTTGAACAGATGAAGTGGGCCGGGCTTTTGTTACTGGGTTTTCTGGTCACGGGGTGTGCCAGTCACGACCCGTCGCCTTATTCAGGTATTGAGTCCTCGCTTGAGATGCGCCCCAACGAGCAGGACGGCACAGGACGCATACCGTTTAAATACACTGCCGCACCCAACTGGAACAAATACGATCAGATCATGCTTGAACCCGTGGTGATTTACTCGGGGGCGGATGCTCAGTTTTCAGGTCTGGAACGCACAGACAGAATAACCCTGGCCAACGATATGACGGTCAAGTTCTCAGAGGCGTTAGGCAGGCACTTTCGATTCACGGCGACGCCCGGGCGTGGGACGTTGAGGATTCGTCTCACACTGACAGGGGCCGAAACCACGGTAGCCGGGCTGTCTACGTTCTCCAGATTCGACATCGGCATGGGTTCCTACAACCTGGTTCAGGCTGCGCGCGACCGTAAGGGTACGTTTACCGGGTCTGTCAGTTACGCCGTCGAGATCTACGATGCGTCCACCTCGCAACTGCTGGAGTCCTATGTCACCCGGCAGTATCCAAAGGTCTATGACATCAGCTCGACCTTCGGACGTCTGTCGGCGGCGCAGGCAGGTATCTCAAGAGGGGCGGATGAGCTGGTTGACGTGCTGCTTTCCAGATAGATCATTGTCGGGGCTTCAGACCTGCTGACCGGGGCTTCCGGTCAGCAGGACATGCGACGATTAAAAATGATATTTATGAATGATAATAAATATAAAGATCAGAAATAATAATATTAGCTTATGACCAAATAGAATTATATTTTCGAAATTGATTCCGTTATGTTTGGTTTCAACAGCCTACCCCTTACCTCGGATGGTACCAGTCTTGATCGAGATTCTGTGTCTCGTGCCGCCAGCCCGCGCAGCATGACAGGGGCCATGTAGCACTGAGCCCCAAAGCAGAATCGTTGGAAGGGAGTTCGACGTATGTTGCCTGTTCAATCCTGCCATTGGCTTCATCTCTTTCGCTCTGTCGTTGACAGGCGTGTCGCAATACCTCCGCGCTCGACCGTTTTCCACCCCATGCCCCGTCCTCGCCGCTGAGTGCCGGACCCGGTCCGCAGATTTCTCTGCGCGTCGGTAATCACTTTTAAAACGTGCAGGCCACGCTGTCACCCCGACCGCCGGGATGCACGACTTCGCGATCTGGAGGGGTGGCTGGGATGACGGCCATTTCTGGAGTGGATATGAAACAAGCCTTACAACGTGTCCGTATCTCGACTGCTGTGCTGGGCTACTGCCCTTTGACGTTGGCGATAGGGGGCGTGTTGCTGTCAGGGACGATAAAGGCCGAGGAAAAAACAGCCGGGGATGACCCGCGTACCTTGTCCACCGTGGTAGTCACCGGTAATCGTGGTGCCGAGCAACGTACCGTGACCAGCAGCCCGGTGCCGATCGATGTGGTCAGCGCCAGACAATTACAGAGCACCGGCAAGCCCGGCCTGATGGAAGCGTTGAGCGCAGTGATTCCATCGCTGAGCCTGCCGGAAAAGACTGGCTGGGACGCCAGCGGTATCGCCCGTGCGCCGAACCTGCGTGGCCTCAGCGCCGCCGAAGTGCTGGTGCTGGTCAACGGCAAGCGCCGGCATACCAGTGCCACCCTGAACATCAACGGCATTAACACCGGGGCTGCTCCGGCTGACCTGGACCTGATCCCCACAAGTGCCATCGACCATGTTGAAGTGCTGCGTGACGGTGCGGCGGCCCAATACGGCTCCGATGCCATCGCCGGGGTCATCAACGTCATCCTCAAGGCCGACATCAACGGCACGTCGGTGACCAATGCCGGGCTTGGTTATGACGGCAAGAAGCAGACCGTGCAGCAAAGCCTCAACAAGGGTTTCGAAATCGGCGACGGGGGCATAGTGCAAATGGCGCTGGACGCCCGCAGCCAGAACGACGACAACAAGGCCAGCGCCAACGGTTACAGTTATGAGCAGGCCTACGACCTGGCAGGCAAGTCCACGTATGGCGGCTACGGCACGCCGAAGACCAATCTCCTGACCCTGGGTTACAACGCCGAACTGCCGATTCACGACAGCTTCAGTCTGTATTCCTTCACCACGTACTCACGGCGCAAGGCTGAGCAGGGGCAGAATTTTCGCCTGCCGACCATCACCAATACCATCACCACCGGACCTAATGGTTACCCGGCGGGGTACACGCCGACCTGGTACATCGACGAAGACGATTTTCAGGCTGCATTCGGGGGCAAAGGCACACTTGGTGAGTGGGCCTGGGATCTGTCCAGCACCTATGGACGCAACGAGGCAGAGCAGGGCACCACGCACAATCAGAACCCGTCACTTGGTGAGGCCACGCCCAACAGCTTCACTTCCGGCACGTGGATATCCACTGAGCTGACCACCAACCTGGACTTCAAGCGCAGCTTCGATATAGGCCTGCAAAAGCCTCTCGATCTGTCCTACGGCTTCGAACACCGGCGCGACACGTATGAGGTGCAGGCCGGTGACTACGAGTCCTATGCCAACGGTGGCTACTGCGTTGCACCCGGCAATTGCGCCTCGTCAGGGGCGCAGGTCACCAACGGTATCTCGCCCGAGGAACAAAGCAGCGCCTCGCGTAACAGTGTCGCCAGTTATATCGACGCAGGCTTCAACCCTGTGCCTGACTGGTATGTCGGCAGCGCATTTCGCTATGAACATTACAACCAGGGCGTGGGCGCAACGCGCAGCGGCAAGCTGACTACACGCTACGACTTCACGCCACAATTTGCCGTCCGTGCGACCGTCAGCAACGGCTTCCGTGCGCCGTCCCTGGCCAACAGCCTGTTCAGTGCGCGCTCGACCACCTACGGCGTGGTGGACGGCGTTTATCAGTCGATCAACTACGGCGTATTGCCAACCGGTTCCGGTGCTGCGAAAGCGTTGGGGGCCGAAAACCTCAAGCCGGAGCGCTCCACCAACTTCAGCCTCGGCTTCACGCTGACGCCTACCGATCGCCTGAACCTGACGGCCGATGCCTATGTGATCAATCTGCGTGACCGCATCACCCTGACCGGCACCCTGCTGGGCGACGAGGTCACTCAGGTGCTGCTCAACAATGGTATCGATTCGACCTCGGGCGGCCAGTACTTCATCAACGGTGCTGACACCCGCACCAAGGGCCTGGACCTGGTCAGCAACTACAGCCAGGACCTGGGCCAGTATGGCTCGGTGAAGTGGACGGCAGCGTTCAACTGGAACCAGACAAAAATTCTCGGCTACAAGGAGTCCACCGCAATCCTCGGTACCTCCTATGAGTTGATGGACCGCGAGGCGCGCAACCTCATCACCGGCGTGCAGCCACGCACCAAGCTGATTCTGGGCGGCGACTGGAGTCTTGAGCGCCTCAACCTGAACCTGACGCTGACCCGTTATGGCTCTTACAAGGAGGTCAATGCCTCGGCCGATCGTGATCTGGATCGAGTCTACGCAGCCAAATGGATCACTGATCTGGACCTTGGCTACACCCTCAGCAAAAACCTCGACGTTGCCGTCGGCGCCAAGAACCTGTTCGACATCTATCCGAAAAAGCAGGGGGTTCCCAGCAGCACCATGGTCAGCAGTTACGGCACCTATTCGCCCTACGGTTTCACCGGTGGCTACTACTACACCCGGCTGACTTACGCCTTCTAAGGCCAGCACCTGACAACCCCTATTGCCTGCGAGGAACAAACATGACCATTGTCGCCAAACCCTATGATTTCATTGATGAGGAGCGTCGTTATCCGCCGCGCCAGAGCCGGGCATCGACACCACCAATCAAGGCGTTGCAAGTGGTACCGGCCCGGCATCCCGGTCGCTGGATGGGGACGGTATTCGCTGCACTGGTGCTGATCGCCGTTGTGTATTCGCTGGCGACCAACCCCCGTTGGGAGTGGGGCGTCTTTGGCCAATGGTTCTTCTCTCCATCGGTGCTGCGCGGGCTTGGGCAGACGCTGCTGTTGACGCTGCTGAGCACGGTGTTCAGCATCGTTCTCGGCACGGCGCTGGCGTTGGCACGTCTGTCGGGCTCGCCGCTGCTGGCGGCGCTGGCCTGGGGTTACATCTGGTTTTTCCGCTCGATGCCGGCGCTGCTGGTGTTGATCATCCTCTACAACTTCGCCTACCTGTACGACCGTATCGTACTGGGGGTGCCGTTCACCCATCTGGTCTTCGCCGAATGGTCGACGGTAGATGTGCTCAGCCAATTTACGGTGGCGGTACTGGGCCTGAGCCTGATGCAGGCGGCGTATACCGCAGAAATCATTCGTGGCGGCCTGATCGGTGTCGACGCTGGCCAGCATGAAGCAGCCGCGGCCCTGGGCCTGCCTGCATCGCGACGGGTGTTCCGTATCATCCTGCCCCAGGCGCTGCGCTCGATTCTGCCTTCGGGATTCAACGAAATCATCGGTCTGGTCAAGGGTACGTCGATTGTTTACGTGCTGGCCTTGCCGGAGCTGTTCTACACCGTACAGGTCATCTACAACCGGACCCAGGCGGTGATTCCGTTGCTGATTGTTGCCACCGTCTGGTACCTGATCATCACCACGCTGCTGACCAGCGCGCAATACTACGTCGAGCGGCATTTTGCGCGCGGTACGGCGCGTGTCTTGCCGCCGACACCCCTGCAGCGAGTGCGCGGCTGGCTCAAGCCGGGGCAGGGGGATGCATCATGAGTGAGGTCTCGACGCCGGTTCGCGCAGGACGCATTCAGATCCAGGGCGTGGGCAAGCGCTTTGGTAGTCAGCAGGTGCTCAAGAACATCGACCTGACCATCGAGCCAGGCAAGGTCACGGTGATTCTCGGACCTTCCGGTTCCGGAAAATCCACATTGCTGCGCACCATCAACCATCTGGAAAAGATCGACAGCGGCTACATCACCATCGACGGTGACTACGTGGGCTATCGGCGCAAGGGTGATCTGCTCTATGAGCTCAAGGAGCGCGAGATTCTCAAGCGGCGGATCGAGGTCGGCTTTGTGTTCCAGAATTTCAACCTGTTCCCGCACCTGACCGCCTGGGAAAACATTGCCGAAGCACCTCTGGCCCACAAACGCTGGAGCAAGGCCGACGCGCAGGCAAGAGCAGGTGAGTTGCTGGCCAGGGTCGGTCTGGCGGACAAGGTGGACGCTTACCCACGCCAGCTTTCCGGTGGTCAGCAGCAGCGGGTCGCCATTGCCCGGGCGCTGGCGCTGGACCCCAAGGTGCTGCTGTTCGATGAACCCACCTCGGCCCTCGATCCCGAACTGGTCGGCGAGGTGCTGGACGTCATCAAGGGGCTCACTCGTCTGGGTGTCACGCTGGTGGTAGTGACCCACGAGATCGGCTTTGCCCGGGAAGTGGCGGACCACGTGGTGTTTCTCTGTGATGGCCAATTGATTGAGCAAGGGCCGCCGGAACAGGTGTTCCACCACCCCCGACATCCTCGCACCGCTGCCTTCCTCGGCAAGGTGCTGTGAATTTTCCGTTTTCAAGGAGCAATTACTGATGTTAGTGAACACTGCCCGTATGGCCCTGCTGACGATTGCCGTCGGCGTGGCGCAAAGTGCTTTTGCTTCGACTGCGCAACCGATCGACCTTAGCCCCGACCGACAACGCATCCATGTACCGCGCAATGAGGCTGCCATCGCGCAGATCCCGGCGGGCTTCAAATTTGCCCAGCCGGGCAAGTTTACCGTGGCGGTTTCCGGTGTGGCCGGGCCGCCTTTGGCGCTGCTGGCTAATGACGACAAGACCACCATCGGCAGTGAGGCCGATACCGCGCAGCTGGTGGCGGACAGCCTGGGCCTGCAATTGAACGTGGTGCAGACCAGTTGGGAGGACTGGCCGCTGGGCGTCAGTTCGGGAAAATACGACGCAGTGATCAGTAACGTCACCGTGACCGAAGCGCGCAAGAAGCGCTTTGATTTCGCCACCTACCGTCAGGATGTCCTGGGCTTCTACGTCAAGGCCAACAGCAACATCAGCGAGATAAAACAGGCGTCGGACATTGCCGGGCTGAAGGTCATCGTCGGCTCCGGCACCAATCAGGAAAAGGTCTTGCTGGCATGGAACGAGGCCAACGAAAAGGCTGGTATCAAGCCTGCGCTGTTGCAGTATTTCGATGACCAGGCGGCTGCGCAGCTTGCCATTCAGTCGGGTCGCAGTGATGCGCTGTTCGGGCCCAATTCGGTGTACGCCTATTCGGCCGCCATTACCGGTGGCATCAAGCGGGTAGGTACGGTCAACGGCGGCTGGCCACTGCAGGCGGATATCGCCGTGACCACGCGCAAGGACAATGGCCTGGTCAAGCCGATTCACACTGCACTGGAAGGCGCGATTGCCGGTGGACAGTACGAGCAGGTGCTCAAGCGCTGGGGCCTGGACGTGGAGCGTGTCGACCGGTCGCTGATCAACCCGCCCGGCCTGCCGGATTGAGGCCTTCGAGGGAGTATGAGGACATGGGACTGACACGACGTGAAGCACTTTCCAGCATCGCTGCCGTGGGCGGCGAAAAGGCCGTCAAGGACGCGCTTGCGGTGCTGGGGCTGGGACCTTCGTCACACCGAAGGCCCCAACCGCTGAAACTCGGCGACGGACTGGGGCATGGCACCCGCGTACTGGTGCTGGGGGCCGGTATCGCCGGACTGGTTACTGCGCTGGAGCTGAAACGGGCAGGGTTTACCGTGCAAGTGCTGGAGGCCCGTGATCGGGTGGGCGGTCGTAACTGGACCCTGCGCAATGGCGATCGGGTGAGCTACAAGGATGGCCGCACGCAGACCGTGGGCTTCGACCCGGGGCTGTATTTCAATGCCGGGCCGGCGCGCATTCCCAGCCAGCATCGCACGCTGCTCGATTACTGCAGTGAGCTGAGCGTGCCGCTTGAAGTGCTGGTCAACAGCAGCCATGGCGCTCAGGTTCGCCCGGATCTGAAAAAGCCGGCTTTCACTGTCGGCCAAGCCATCAACGATGCTCGCGGCCACCTCTCGGGCCTGCTGGCCAAGGCCGTAAAGCGCGATGCGCTGGACGATGTATTGAGCGATGAAGAACGCCGGCGTCTATTGGCGTTTTTGCAGGTGTACGGCGACCTCTCGCAGGAGCTGGCGTATGAAGGCAGCCTGCGTTCGGGACACCGGGAGTCGCTCTCGCATCCGGGAGCATTGCCGATCAGTGCGCAACCGCTGGCGCTGGAGTGCCTGCTGCATCCCGAGCTGTGGGGTGCGCTGCTGCACACTGAATTTCCCGAGTTCTCGGCCACCATGTTTCAGCCGGTCGGCGGCATGGACCGTATTACCGATGCTTTTTACCAGCGCCTCACCGAGCAGGTGCAATTGGGCGCACAGGTGCGGCAGATCCGTCAGCGGGATGAGGGTGTAGCGGTCACCTACCACGACAAGCACAGTGGCCGCGAACAGACAGTGCACGCCGATTATCTGGTGTCGACCCTGCCACTGCCTTTGCTGGCCAGGCTGGACACCGACTTCAGCGACCCGGTCAAGGCTGCCTTGCTCAGCACCCGCAACGATCAGGCAACCAAGGTGGCGTGGCAATCCCCGCGGTTCTGGGAAACCGATTACCGGACTTACGGTGGCCTGTCGTGGATCGATCATCCGGCACGTCTGTTGTGGTACCCCAGCAATGACCTGAACACCCGCGAAGGTTTGCTGGTTGCCGGTTATGTAACCGGGGAGGGGGCCGATGTGTTTGGCGCGAAACCCTTCGATGCGCAATACGCTGCCTCCAGAGAGGCAGTAGAACTGCTGCATCCGGGTTATTCGCATCACTTGCGCAGTCCGCTGGCAGTGTCCTGGGAGCTGATCCCCTATAGCGAAGGCCCATGGCTGCAACGCGAACATTTTCCGGCCGATGCCAGCGCCTTGCTGGATCAGCCTCACGGACGTGTGTACTTCGCTGGCGACGGCCTGGTGCAGAGCGGCGTCGGCATCTGGCAGGAGTCTGCCGCCAACTCGGCGCGCCATGTGGTCGGGCAACTCGGTGAGCGTGTCACCCGACAACGACAGACCGCAGTCCTTGCGGCGTCGTGAACGCCTATTGCAGCAAAAACGTCCATTGAAGGAGAAATACCATGAGTGACAGCATTGAACGCACCAGCGTTGGCGACTTTCCGATTTCGCAAACGGTGACGGTGCCAGCCTCGAGCAGCCTGATATTCGTCAGCGGAACGTTGCCGGACGTTGACGACCCGCATGCCCCTGCGGGTACGCCCGCCGCCTACGGCAACACCGAAGTGCAGACGGTTTCGGTGTTTAACAAGCTGCGTAAAATCCTCCGGCAACAGGACCTCGATCTGGGCGATATCGTCCAGTTACGAGTGTTTCTGGTAGGTGCCGAGGAAACCGGCGGCAAGCTCGATTTTGCCGGTCTGCAGGCCGGTTACACGCAGTTCTTCGGGACTCCCGACCAACCCCTGAAACCCGCACGCACGGCACTGCAGGTGGTGGCGCTGCCATTGCCGGGAGCGCTGATAGAGGTCGAGGCTATAGCGGCCAGGCGCACGTGAACACAGTGCCTTCTTTGTAGCCTTGAATGCGCGCTTTCGAGGGTCAGTCTTTATCGGGCAAAACTTTTTCCCAGTGCATCAGCAGATCTTCACGCAGCATGCCCAGTGCCTGTCGTTGGGTCTTCAGGTCAGGTGAGAAAAAGGCGGCATCAAATATGATGCCCATGCGCTCGTGGCTCTTCTCGGCTTGTAATTGTGCCTTTTTCGCCTGCTCGGGCTGCATGTCCGAGAAGCTGAAAACCGGGAGCATGTTAAGTGTCCAGCTTTTGGGCAAAGGCTGACCACTGGCGAGCAAGGCACCTGCGTAGCACTCGGCCAACTGCTGCGAGCCCCGCATCATTCCGGCTCTGTACAACTCCTGCTCGGTGCGGCTGGACGCAAGTCTGGGATAGATCCGGGCAGCGGCTTTGGCAACTTCACCGATGGCGTCATCGTCGCCGCCGAAGAACGCCTTCAGCAGCGTATCTTCGCCAACAGCGCCTTCAATGCGTTTCGCCGCGCCGGGCCAGGAGTCTCCTGTGGCCAGTTTGAAACCGTGATAAGGGTCTTTGGCCAAAGGGATCGGCAAAAGACGTTTCGGCGGTGGCAGCTTTTCCGTGAGATGAGTGGTCAGACCTTCGTTCAGGGCTTTCCAGTGCGGATGATTGATGTGGCGATCCCGGAACTCCGGGTGGGTGTAACAGTGTATGAACTCGTGGCCTGCGACGTTGGCCGGGTGACGTTCAAGCGCAATGTTGGGGTTCAGTTTCACCTGTTGGGTTCTATAGTTCCACAGACCTGCTACGCCAGAAGGGATGTCGTGCGTGACATCCGCCTTTGCTTTGAAACAGTCACTGTCTTTAGGAATATGGTTGCCATAACGCTCCAGGACCGTGTGGTTACCTTGTACCAGATCTGCTGGCGAGGAACGATGCTGGAGGTTGATGGCGGCCCACAGACTGCCACCCGGATCTTTCGCAAAGTCTCCTGGAAATCTCGCCATGCGGTAGCCGGCAGTCAATGAAAGAACGCCCACCATCATTTGAGCAAAAAGCTTTATCGGATTGATATTCGATGTTTGTCGATCAGGCGCGGGGCCCGCTTCATCTGTTGCCACGCTGCCGGATGTTGAAGAACTCGCGTGCGCCGCCTCGCTCGCCGCCGCGGCTGACGCTCGCAAGCGCAAAGGCGATGGCGCGTCCATGGGCGGCAGTGGCCGCTGACCTTGCGCAGCATCCAGTCGCATCGGCGTGGGGCTTGCGGGGCCCTCAACAGCATGGGCCGTAGTGGCTTGTACGGTAGGATCAATTTTGTTCAACATGGGTTCTGCCCTCAACGATGACGCAGGCGCTGGGCGGTGTTACGCAACTCAAGCGTCGTTTCGGCAAAGTTAGCCAACAGGTTTTCGAATCGGGCCTTGTCCAGCGCGAGAAAGTCATGCTCGTAGGAGTACACCAAAGTGTTTTCATCCGGGTTGATGGTCAAGGCACCGCGCCGCAGCCGCAGACCCGGAAACGCGTGGGCAAGCAGATTGCGCAAGAGCATGTCGTCCTGAGGATCAGCGCGCAGATCGATGATCTCAGCCAGCATCGTGAGGCTATCGCCGATCACATGCAGTGAGAGGTTCATTCCTTTCTGCCACTCGACAGCCTGCGTCGCAGGCTTGTCATTACCCGCTTGACCACGCATATCCAGAAGCTTTTGGAGGGTGAATGATGAGTTCATTGCCAATACCCGTAGACATTCATATCTTCGGTGAGTGGCTGGAACGCAAGCTACGGTTCCTTGTATCCCGATCAATAGTTGTGTCTATCGAAGCCAGCAAGTCCGGGATCAACTGCTCAGCTACCGCTGATCACCGCCGACCGGCCCGCGTACTGACATCCACCCATACCGCCAGTACCAGGATGCCGCCCTTGACGATCATCTGCCAGTAGCTGTCGACGTCGAGCATGGACATGCCGTTATCGAGACTGGTGATGACCAGTGCGCCGAGCAGGGCACCATAGACAGTGCCCGAGCCACCGCGCATGGATGTGCCGCCGATGAAGCAGGCGGCTATGGCGTCCAGTTCGCCCATGTTGCCGGCCGAGGGCGAGCCTGCTGCCAGACGTGCGGTGTTGACGAGCCCGGCGAAGGCGCACATGACGCCCATGATGCCGAAGATCCACAGCTTCACAGCCTGCACGTTGATGCCGGATAACCGCGTTGCTTCCATGTTGCTGCCGACCGCGTACACACGCCGTCCGAATACCGTCTGGCTGGTGACGTAGCTGAACACACCGAGCAGAACCAGCAACAGCAACACCGGTACGGGGATCCCGTCGTAGCTGTTGAGCACGTAGACGAACCCACTCAGTACAGCACCGATCAGCACTACGCGTAATCCATCACGAATCATCGAATGGGCTGCCAGCCCATGCAGAGCCCTGTTGCGCCGTTGTCTCCAGGTCAGCAAGAGCGTCAGTGCCAACAACAGGATACCCAGCCCGGTTCCCACTGTGTGCGGTAGATAGCCCTGGCCGATGTAAACCAGCGACGGCGAAACCGGGGCGATGGTCGTACCGCCGGTAATCCCCAGCAGAATGCCACGAAACGCCAGCATGCCACCCAGACCGACAATGAACGACGGAATCCGCAGGTAAGCAGTCATGTAGCCATTTGCCAGGCCGATCATCAGGCCGCACAGCGCTACCAGACTGAGGTTCGCCAGCAGCGGGACGTGGTACACCACATCCAGAATCGCCGCCAGGCCGCCGAGCAGGCCAAGCAATGAACCCACTGACAGATCAATCTCGCCGCTGATGATCACCAGCACCATGCCGCACGCCAATATGCCGGTAATCGACATCTGCCGCAGCAGGTTGGAGAGGTTGCGCGGAGTCAGAAACCCGCCATCGGTCTGCCAACTGAAGAACAGCCAGATAACGGCAATGGCGATCACCAGTGCAAGCATTTTGTAGCGGGTGAAGAACTGTTTGACCTGATTCATCTACGCGGTCTTCCGGGCATTATGGTGAGGGTCCTCTGAATGGCTCAGGGCCGCGGCGAGCACCTGCTCCTGAGTGAGTTCATGGTTGATGAAGTCGCCGCGTAACTGGCCTTCGCCAATCACCAGCACACGGTCGGACACCCCCAGCACTTCGGCCAGCTCCGAAGACACCATGATGATCGAAACGCCCTCGGCTGCCAGCGCGCCCATCAGCTTGTAGATCTCGTACTTGGCACCGACATCGACACCGCGCGTGGGCTCGTCGAGAATCAGCACGCGCGGCCGGGTCATCAGCATCTTCGCCAGCACGGCTTTTTGCTGGTTGCCACCGGACAGACTGGTGATCGGCAGAAACGGGCTTGACGTCTTGAGGTGCATGCGCGAGATTTCCCGGTCGATGCTGCCCAGCTCGGCCTCGGCGTCGATGCGGGTCATTCTCGAGTAGTTGCCAAGTACCGCGAGGGTGATGTTCTGCCCCACGCCCAAGTCCGGAATAATGCCTTGGCGTTTGCGGTCTTCAGGGACCATGCACAGTCCGGCGCGGATTGATTTGAGCGGCGTACGTGTGTCGATTGCCTGGCCATCGAGCCACACTTCACCGCTGTATCGACCGGGATAAGCGCCGAACAGGGCCGACACCAGTTCGGTGCGGCCCGCGCCCACCAGCCCGGCGATACCGAGGATTTCCCCGCGCCTGAGGACGAACGATACATCGTCGACCCGCTTGCGCCCGGGGTTATCGACGTCGTAGCAGGTAATGTGCCGCGCTTCGAAAATCACCTCACCGACGTCATGGCGTTCGGTGGGGTAGAGGTTGCTCATCTCGCGTCCGACCATCTGCGTGATGATCTGCGGGATGTCCATGTCTGCCATGGCTGTGGTGGCGATGTGTTTGCCGTCGCGAATGACTGAAATGGTGTCGCACACCGCCGCCACCTCGTCGAGCTTGTGCGAGATGTACACGCACGCCACGCCTTTGGCTTTCAGGTCCCGAATAATGTCCAGCAGCACCTCGATCTCCGAACGGGTCAGGGCCGAGGAGGGCTCATCGAGAATCAGCAGACGCGCCTTCTTGTTCAATGCCTTGGCGATTTCCACCAGTTGCTGGTAACCGCCGCCGTACCGGGAAACCGGCAGCGCCACGTTCATGTCCGGCACTTTGAGCTCACGCATCAAGACTTCGGCACGGTGGATCATGGCCGGATAGTTCATACGCCCGCCGGAAAGCGTCAGCTCATGACCCATAAAGATGTTTTCGGCCACCGACAGGTCCGGAACCAGCGTCAGTTCCTGATGAATGATGACGATCCCGGCCGCTTCCGTTTCGCTGATCGATTGAGCCTTGAGCGGTTGGCCGTCCCAGAGAATCTCGCCATTCCAGGTGCCGTAGGGGTAGACCGCCGACAGGACCTTCATCAACGTGGATTTGCCCGCGCCGTTCTCGCCGCACAGGCCGACGCATTCACCGGGCCTGACCTTGATGTCGATGCCGTTCAGGGCCTTGACGCCGCCAAAGCTTTTGACGATGCCGTTCATTTGCAGCAGGTAGTCGGACATGGCACAGGGCTCATACGAAGGTGTGATGGCTTGGCCTGAGCGGCGACCCTGCCTGATCGCGCTGCAGGGTCGCGCTCTGGCTTCTAGCGACGTATCAACGATCGAGGGTTCATTGCCCGTCAATCTGCGCCTTGGTGTAGAACCCGTCTTTCTCCAGCAGGTCGATGTTGTCCTTGGTCAGCGGCGTCGGGGTCAGCAGGATGGTGTCGACTTTCTTGCTGCCATTATCGTATTGCGAGCTGAAGTCGGGTTTCTCGTTGCGCACCAGTTGCACCGACAGTTTGGCGGCTTCGCTGGCGATCAGCTTCAGCGGCTTGTAGACGGTCATGGTCTGAGTGCCATCAATGACCCGCTTGACCGCCGCCAGGTCTGCATCCTGCCCCGAGATCGGCACCTTGCCCGCGAGTTTCTGCGCGGCCAGTGCCTGAATTGCGCCCCCGGCGGTGGCATCGTTGGAAGCAACAATGCCATCGATCCTGTTGTTATTTCGGGTCAAGGCATTTTCAACAATGCTCAGGGCTTCGGTGGGGTTCCATTCCTTTACCCACTGTTGGCCGACGATTTTGATATCGCCTTTGTCAATGGCTGGCTGCAGCACCTTCATCTGGCCTTCGCGCAGAATTTTGGCGTTATTGTCGGTGGGCGCGCCGCCCAGCAAAAAGTAATTGCCTTTGGGGGCTGCTTTCAGCACGCCACTGGCCTGCATCTCGCCGACTTTTTCGTTATCAAAGGAAATGTAAGCGTCGATGTCGGCGTTAAGGATCAGACGGTCATAGGACACTACCTTGATCCCGGCCTTTTTGGCTTCGGCAACGGCGTTGGTCAACACGGTGGCATTGAACGGCACGATGACGATCACGTCGACGCCACGGGAAATGAGGTTTTCGATCTGCGAAATCTGTTTTTGCTCGTTGGCATCGGCTGATTGCACGAAGACCTTGGCGTCGAGCTTTTCCGCCGCTGCCACGAAGTAATCGCGGTCGCGTGACCAGCGCTCCAGACGCAGGTCATCAATGGAAAAACCTATTTTCGGGTGGGCGGGGTCGGCCATGACCGGCAGGGAAAGCAGGGCCAAGGCGCTGGCGAGCAGTGTGCATTTCAAGGTGTTCATAGGTGCGTCCTTTTATTGTTGTTTGAGACACTTAATGACTGAGCGTAATATCGGTAGAACTGTAGAGCGTTGCCGAGCGCCGCAGGTAAAGATTTGTCGCAAGAATGTCACGGCGGCGTCGGTATCGGTCTGGCTTCAGGAGTAGATGAAACGATTGACCACGCCTTCGAGCCATTCCTGGCGACCGCTGACAGCCTGCGGGTTCAGCTCGTTTTCGAAGGCATGTTCCGCAAGCGACGCAAGGCTGAATTCGCCCGCCAGCAGTGACTGCCCGAATGGCTGCCGCCAGCCGGCGTAGCGCTGATCCTTGAACTGCTGGAGTCTATCGTTGTGCACCATGGCCGCTGCACGCTCCAGCGCCAGGGCGAGCACATCCATTGCCGCGACATGGCCGTGGAACAGGTCGACCTCGTCGAGGCTCTGACGGCGGACCTTGGAATCGAAATTGAAACCGCCGTGGGTGAAGCCGCCAGCCTTGAGGATTTCGTAGGTGGCGAGGGTCATCTCCTCGACGCTGTTGGGGAACTGGTCAGTGTCCCAGCCGTTCTGAGGATCGCCGCGATTGGCGTCGATGCTGCCGAAGATACCCAGCGAAACCGCCGTGGCGATTTCGTGATGGAAACTGTGCCCGGCCAGGGTCGCGTGGTTGGCTTCGATGTTGACCTTGATCTCGTCTTGCAGGCCGTATTGATGGAGAAAACCGAACACCGTGGCACTGTCATAATCGTATTGATGCTTGGTTGGCTCCTGCGGCTTGGGTTCGATCAGCAGGTCGCCTTTGAAACCGATCTTGTGCTTGTGCTCGACTACCATGCGCATGAAACGGCCCAGTTGTTCGCGCTCATGCTTCAAGTCCGTATTGAGCAGGGTTTCGTAACCCTCACGGCCCCCCCACAGGACGTAGTTGGCCCCTTTGAGACGCTGGGTGGCGTTCATGGCACTGAACACCTGTGTCGCTGCGTAGGCGAATACTTCAGGGTCCGGGTTGCTGGCAGCACCTGCAGCAAATCGCGGGTTACTGAAGCAATTGGCGGTGCCCCACAGCAGCTTGATCCCGGTCTGCTCCTGATGGCGTTCCAGATGATCGACCATGTGCGCGAAGTTGTTGCGATACTCCTTCAGCGAGCTGCCTTCCGGTGCTACATCGGTGTCATGGAAACTGTAATAGTCGATGCCGAGCTTGGAGAAAAATTCGAAAGCCGCTTCGGCCTTGCCGACCGCCAGTTCCAGAGGTTCTCCAGAACCTTGCCATGGACGCTTGAAGGTCCCGACACCGAACATGTCGGCACCCGGCCACACGAACGTGTGCCAGTAGCAGGCTGCCATGCGCAAGTGCTCGCGCATGGGTTTGCCGAGGATCAGCTTGTCGGCATCATAGTGGCGAAAAGCAAGTGGCGAGTCGCTGTCAGGGCCCTCGTAGCGGACCCTGTCGACGTCGGGGAAGTACGGCATGTGCGTTTTCCTTATTGTTCTTGGTGATGCCTCGATACTAGCAATGGCCCCAGCGCTTCTGATTATGAAAATCGTCAACGCGCAGTGCGATTTTGAGTATTGAGATTGCTCCTGCACGCGCCTAGTCTGTGGACAGCGGCGTCGTGCTGAGCGAACCGACATGAGATCCGGCATAAAAATAATGAAAACCGTTCCCCCTGTTCACCGCATTGCGTTGTTGTTCAACGGCAGCAAGATATATGACCGCGGCATCATTAGCGGTATAGGCAACTACCTCAGCAGTACCCGGGTGTCCTGGGATCTTTTTCTGGAAGAGGATTTTCTCTGTCGTCTGAAAGGCATCGAGCGCTGGCAGGGCGACGGGATCATTGCCGATTTCGATGACCCGCTGATCGGTGAGGCCTTGGCCGGGATCAGGCTGCCGGTGGTGGCGGTCGGTGGGTCCTATCAGGACGACCGCGCCTACCCGAAGGGCATTCCTTATGTTGCGACCGACAATAACGCCTTGATCAAGGCGGCCTACGAACACCTTATCGAGGCGGGCCTGACCCGCTTTGCCTGCTTCAGCCTGCCTGAAGCACAAGCCAACCGTTGGGCGCAGGAGCGTGAGCAGGCCTTTCGCCGACTGCTGCAGCGCGATGGTCTTCACGCCGAGGTCTATCGCGGCCTGGGGACCAGCGCACCTCTCTGGGACAGCGCCGTAGAGCAGCAGATTGCCTGGCTGCAAAGCCTGCCCAAGCCCATCGGCATCATCGCCGTGACCGACGCCCGCGCTCGCCAGTTGCTGCAGGCCTGTCTGACAGCCGGCATTGCCGTGCCGGAGCAAGTGGCACTGATCGGCATCGATAACGATCCTCTGACCAGAACCCTTACCCGCGTACCGTTGAGTTCCGTGGTCCAGGGCACTGACACGATGGGCCGAACTGCGGCGCGCCTTTTGCACCAGATGCTGCATGGCATGCCTTCGTCGGGCACGCACGTCCTGATACCGCCGGAAGCTGTCAACGTACAGGCTTCCAGCCTGCATCAGCCGCTCGGCGACCCCTACGTGATGCAGGCGCTGCTGTTTATCCGGCAATACGCCTGCCAAGGCATCAAAACCGCGCAGGTGGCTGCTTACGTGGGTGTTTCGCGCTCGTCGCTGGAATCGCACTTTCGCCGGGTACGGGGCTGCAGCGTGCATGACGAGATTCTGCGTTTCAAACTGGCCGCAGCCGCACGCGGGCTGGAAAACACGGACACTGCGATTGCCGACATTGCCCGCGACTGCGGTTTCCGGTCGGCGCAATACCTGCACACAGTATTTCGCCGGGAGTTTGGTTGCACGCCGCGCGAGTACCTGCAGGGTGCCAATGCGGCGGTGCAACGAATGAGCGCGTTATAACGTCAGGCCGCCACCACCCTTATCGTCCAGAAGTCGGTGGACAGATTCTCATCCAGCAGATAGCTGTAGGGCAGGGTGAAGTAACCATCCATCCCCCAGCCAGCGCCCCATGAGTTGCGCAATATGAAATGCTGATGGGCATCGTTGTAACCTACCGCCAATACGCAGTGACCTCCCAGCATCTTTTCGTGGGGGGCCGGCATTGTGGCATGCCCGGTCTGGGCAACTTTCTTGCTTTCAAAGCTTTCGTAGACAGAGAAGCCGATGACGAACGGGTAGCCGGCAGCCAGACAGCCTTTCATCTGGTTGAGGTTCTGAGCAACTTTCTGATAGGAAACCGCCTTGTACTTTCGTGCGTCTTTGTAACAGGCGGGTGAAGGCTTCACAGCAAACTTTTCAATATCATAAGGCCACTCTTTTTCAGGGCAATCACCTTGTTTCGCTACACTTTTAATTCCGTGGCGGATCATCGCTCCGCTGTCCGAATCGACGGTATGCTCAATGACACGTTCGTTGTAATAGATAAACAACCGGGAAGGCGCGAACGTCGGGGTCAGCTTTTGCTTCATGCGATCGAACTGAATCGCTGCTGCAATACCGTTTGCCGTACAACTGCCCAACTGGCCCTGATCGTAGACAGGCGGACATTGAGGTCGCAGATCGACTGCATGCGGAAGTGCCACTAACGCCTCGGCAGGCGCGGCGTACAAATGATCGCGATGATCAGGCAGATCGCGAATCCATCCATACTGTTTCACGGTATAGGTCATTGCGCATCTCCTTGAAAGTCACTGTCAGGAAAATTGACAACGCCCATGTAAACAGTTTTTGGTCGAGCCAGAATTAAAGTTTGTTTAGTGCGTAGTGTGCTACGCGTTAGCTGGACAGGCCACCCGCCACCAGGCCTGTTGTGAGGGATGCCAGTTAGATTCAATGCGTTGAATGGCCGTGCGGGAGAGAGATCCGCTTCTTCTGGTGCGTATCGCTGGCGAAAAACATCACTAGAAGTGGCAACACGATGTTGCCAGAGCGCGCTGTTTACTGTCACCTCATAACCGTACCGATTAGTGCATTTAAATTGACAGCTCACGATGCTCGGGCTAAAACGTACGACTTGGTACAGTTATGGGCGAGGCGCACGTCGCCCCGTGCAAGATGAGAGGTGGAGACGATGCAGCTGCATGAAATATTGACTGTTCACCTGCGTGTCGATAAGCCTCAAGTGCTTTGCAGGCCCCAACGCGGGCAACGCAGCAGCGGTGAAATACTGGGCGGAGCATTTCGCGGCGATCGACTTCAGGGGCAGGTCCTTGCCGGAGGCAGTTTTTTTCTCGTGCCTCAGGATGGCGATCTTGCACGGTTCAGCCTTTACTACACGTTGCTGACTGATGACGGAGTAAAGATAGACGTCGTAGGGGAAGGCCTGGTGGCCGCCGATGAAACGGAGCGGGCACCTTTAGCCCAGGCGCACTGTCGGTGCACGTGCAGCAAGCAGTTCAGCGTTCCTTCCGGTGCCCATGATTACCTGCAGAGAAACCTGTATGTCGGCAGATTGAGGGTTACGGCGGGGGACGACAGCCTGCTGGTCAGTATTTTTCAGGTGAACGAAATGCGCGAAGGTTCTTGAAAGAAGCGACCTGATATGAGGGCACTCAGGGTGGCAACGTCTGCCGGATTTCAAACGCTCGACATATTGCCTCACGGCAGGCCATTGCGCTTTTGCGTCAAAGGGCGTGAGGGGGTTGTCCCTCATGCCGAGCGTCTATCTGTTCGTCCGGTCATGCCACGAGCGGATTATCCGGCAAAGAAGCTCAAACCCTTGCCGATTGCACACTCATAGCTCACCGGCTTGCCGACCGATTGATAGCCGGGAACGCTCAGTGTCGTCATGCTGAACGCGGCTGTGCCGTCCGAGCGTATCTGGTAGCGAATGAATTGCTCGATGGGCTTGTTATCGCGGTCGAGGGTGAAGTGGGTGTCCGAGAACGCAAGAGTGCCGTCGGGGGTGATGCGGTAGGCATCGATGCGTTTGCCGCCTTTGGTCCTGGACGGCTCGGCCCCTGCGACCGAGGATTTGCATTGCCCCAGGTCTATCACCACGGCGACCGACTCTCCGGTGTTCAGCGCCTGGACGATGGCGGTCTGGCTGTCCAGCGCGTCGCCTGCGTGAACAACACCAGGCAGTGAAAGGGCAAATAACGCAGCGGCGTAGTAATGTTTCATGGCAGCTCCAGTAAGTCAGGCTGAAGATTGGAAAGACCCGTCGTCTCGCGATTATCGAGCGTCGCGAAACCTACCATAAGGTTTGCCTCAGGTGGGCCTTGAATAGCAGTGGCACAGCTCTGATTCGTGGTTCTTCATCCTTTTTCCCGATCAGCCGATAGAGATGACGGTATTCATTTATTCGTCTGCTCCGGGAAGGGGATTGAACATGCTGAGACAGCTGAAAATAGCCGCGCGGACCTCCGCCTGCTTTGCGTTGATGGTCGTGCTTGTCATAGGGCTTGGTGTCTTCAGCCTTCAGCAATTACACAGCATTCGCGAACAGTCGCTCGAAATCGAAAATGACTCCCTTCCCGGGATCGCGTTGGGTGACGACATCGCCCTTGCGTTCGAGAAAACCCGCACCACCGTGGCAAAAATGCTGTCCACGCATGACAGTGCGCAGGTCGCCCTGGCCCATACCGAATTCCTCGACAAGAAAGCCGGCTTTCAAAAAGCCATCCAGGCCTACAGCCCGGTTATCAGCGAGGATGACGAGCGCGCACTGATCAATGGGCTGACAAGTGCTTATCAGGGCTACAGCGAACGCGCCGAGCAGGTCTACACACTCATCAATGAGGGCCAGGCAGAGGCCGCAAGGCAGATCGTCTGGGGCGAGATGAGGGCGATGGCGGAAGGTATCGAGAAATCTCTGGGCAAGCTGGAAAAGATCAACGACGACTCCGAAGCCGAGTCCAGCGCTACGGCCTCATCGGTTTACGACAATGCCCTGATCGTTACTCAGGCGGTCATGCTTCTGACCGTGTTGCTTACCGTTCTGCTTGCCTGGCGTCTGACCAAGAGTCTGGCAGTGCCGATCAGTCAGGCACTGTTGACCTCGGAAACCATTGCATCGGGCGATCTGCGTCCGACCCGGATCGACCGTGAGGGCGTTGATGAAGCCGCCTTGTTGCTGCAATCGATGGAGCGCATGCGTGGCAATCTGAGCCAGACCCTGACCCAGGTAGGCGATGCCGCCCACCAGTTGGCCTCGGCCACAGAGGAAATGAGCGCACTGATGGTCAACAGCAACGCCGATCTGGTGGTACAGAACAGTGAGATAGAAATGGCCGCCACCGCCGTCACTGAAATGAGTCAGGCAGTAGACGAAGTGGCGCGTAACGCAGTGACCACTTCGGAAGAGTCCAGAGCCTCTTCGGTTTCTGCGCGCCAAGGCCAGGAAGAGCTCAATCAGACCGTCAAGTCCATCCTTGAATTGACCCGCAACGTCGGTACTGCATCCGTCGAGGCGCAGGCACTGGCAACCCGGACGCTGGACATCACCAAGGTGCTGGATGTCATCCGCGCGGTGTCCGAGCAAACCAACCTGCTGGCCCTCAATGCCGCTATCGAAGCGGCACGGGCCGGCGATGCGGGACGGGGTTTTGCCGTGGTAGCCGACGAAGTACGCGCGCTGGCACATCGCACCAGCGAATCCACTCGCGAAATCGAAACCATGATCGGGCACATCCAGCAGGGCACCAAAAGTACCCTGGTGGCGCTTGAAGTCAGCACCGAGCAGGCACAGCGCACCAAACAGCAGGCCGAATCGGCAAACGCCGTGCTGGCCAGTATCGCCAGTTCGGTCATGGTCATCGATGAGCGAAATACGGTGATTGCCAGCGCATCGGAAGAGCAGGCGCTGGTTGCGCGGGAAGTGGACCGCAACTTGGTGCGGATTCGTGATTTGTCGGCGCAATCGGCTGTACGCACCGGCCAGACCGGCAGTGCCAGCCAGTCGCTGGCAGAGCTGGCGAGTGATCTGACTGTCACGCTAGGACAGTTCAAGCTCGGCTAAACGGACAGGTCTGCTCTCGCTGTTGTCCGGGCAACAGCGAATCGACAATGTGTTCGGCACCTCCGTTCGCGAGTCTGGCTTTCCGGCGCAGGCGCA
Organism: Pseudomonas caricapapayae; assembly: GCF_001400735.1. Taxonomy (GTDB): domain Bacteria; phylum Pseudomonadota; class Gammaproteobacteria; order Pseudomonadales; family Pseudomonadaceae; genus Aquipseudomonas; species Aquipseudomonas caricapapayae. Next base: position 139,625 of record NZ_LJPW01000054.1, on the reverse strand, counting down.
AGCCGGCGCAATGGCCCGAAACGCCTGTAGTATAAGCCTGCCACTGAAGCAGGACGGACCCACAGGGCTTTGGGCATGACCTGTGCACTGCTGATCAGGATTGTTTTCCTGAGCCAGCGGAGCCACCCGAATGCCTGATGCCGTCCCGACTTACACGCCAACCCGCCTGCGCCTGCATGCAATAGGGCGCGCTCTCGCGCTGACGCTGTTGGCCACCAGCCTTGTCGCCACGGCACATGCCGATGACAGCGACGTACCATCGCTGGCGGGCAAGCGCATCGCAATCAGTATGACCGGCACGAGCCACTACTTCGATATCAAGGCGTTCCAGGCACAGGTGGACGAGGTCAAGCGTCTGGGAGGTACGCCCATAACGCTTGATGCGGGTCGCAACGACAAGAACCTGGTCAATCAATTGCAGACGGTGGTCACGCAAAAGCCTGATGCAGTGATTCAGACTCTGGGCACGCTCAGCGTTATCGATCCCTGGCTAAAGCGCATCAGCAAAGCGGGAATTCCGCTGTTCACCATCGACGCGCCTTCGCAATACAGCCTTAACAACACCACGTCCGACAATGTCGCCACCGACAAGGCGCTGGCCGGGCAGTTGATCAAGGACGCAGGCGGCAAGGGGAACGTGCTGGTATTCAATGGTTTTTATGGCGTGCCGGTCTGCGCCATTCGTTATGACCAGCTCAAATTGGCCCTCAAGGATCAGCCAGAATTGAAAATCATCGAGCCGGAGTTGCGCGACGTCATTCCAAACACGGTTCAGGACGCCTACTCGCAGGTCTCGGCGCTGCTCAACAAGTACCCCAAAGGCAGCGTTTCAGCGATCTGGGCGGCCTGGGACATCCCGCAACTGGGGGCCAGCAAGGCGCTGATCGACGCCGGAAGAACCGAAATCAAGACCTATGGCGTCGACGGCACCCCGGAGGTGCTTGAGCTGATGCGCCGCGAGGACTCGCCGATCGGTGCCGTGGTTGCTCAGCAGCCAGCGCTGATCGGCAAGACGGCGGTGCAGAACGTCGCCCGCTATCTGGCTGGACAGCGCGATCTGCCCAAGGAGACCCAGGTGCCGACATTGCTGACCACCGCTGCCAATCTGCCGCAGGTGCAGCAACTCAGAGGCGATGACTGACACAGGAGATCGACCATGGGATCAGCCATTGCAGAGAGTACGACACCGCCTGCCTTGCACTTGACGGGCATCAGTAAGCGCTTCGGTGCCACCCAGGCGCTGGACAGGGTAAACCTGCGCGTGGAAGCCGGAACGATTCATGGACTGGTGGGTGAAAACGGCGCAGGCAAGTCGACCTTGATCAAGGTCCTCGCCGGTATTCACCACGCCGATGCGGGCTGCCTGAGTATTCATGGCCAGCAGTTCGACAGCTTTTCGCCGCGCCAGATCGAAGCCGCAGGCGTGCATTTCATTCATCAGGAGCGACTGCTGCCAGGCAGCTTCACCGTGGGTGAGGCGCTGTTTTTCGGGCAGGAAATCAAGCGGGGGCTGTTCGTCGACCGGCGCGCTCAGGAGCGCGAAGCGGCCCGCTTGCTGGACGATTATTTTGCCATGCGACTGCCGGTCGGGGCGCTGGTGCGCGATCTGGACAGCGCTCAGCGACAGATATTGCAGATTACCCGCGCATTGCTGGCCAAACCGCGGGTGCTGGTGTTTGACGAACCCAGTGTGTCACTGGTCAAGCAAGAGGTGGACCGCTTGCTGGCCATTGTCCGGCGCTTTCGCGATGAAGGGCTGACCATTGTGTACATCTCCCATTACTTGCAGGAAATCCAGGCGCTGTGTGATCAGGTCACTGTGCTGCGCAATGGCCGCGATGTGGCGGTGGTTGATCCAGCGCTTGCCAGCCCTGCGCAGATCGCTCGGCTGATGGTCAATCGTGACGTGGGCGAGCAGTACGTCCGAGCGCAGACGCTGCCTGGCCAACCGGTGCTTCAACTGAACGGGCTGGGAGCAGGGCGCTTTTACGAGGGTGTTGACCTGAGCGTCCGGCGTGGCGAAGTGGTGGGGCTGACCGGGCTGGTCGGTTCGGGTGCCAAAGAACTGCTCAAGAGCCTGTTCGGGCTGCTCATGCCGGATCGCGGCGACTGTCTGTTGAATGGCCAGCCGTTGCACCTGAATTCACCACGTGACGCGGTACGCAACGGCATTGCGCTGGTCCCCGAAGAGCGTCGCACTCATGGCGTGGCGCCTGCGCTTTCGGTGCTCGAGAACATGACCCTGGCCAGTCTCGGGCGATTCAGCCGTTGGGGCTGGCTCGACGCTGCTGCGCAGGCCAGGGAAAGCGGACGTCTGATCGATGAACTGGCAATCAAGGCCTCAGGCCATGATGCGGCGGTTCAATTGCTCAGTGGGGGCAACCAGCAAAAGGTTGCCCTGGCCAAGTGGCTGAGCCGGCACTCGACGCTCTACCTGCTGGACGAGCCCAGCGTCGGGGTCGACATCGGTGCCAAGGTGGAGATCTATCGGTTGATTGCCCGGCTTGCCGAAGGCGGGGCGGCGGTGCTGGTGCTGTCGTCGGACTTACCGGAGCTGATCGGTATCACTCAGCGCATTGTGGTGTTGCACAGAGGGCGTATCGCAGGCGAGTTCGATTCGCTGAGCACTGACAGCGATCAGTTGCTGGCCTGCGCCACCGGGGCCAGCGAAAACCCTCACAACAGCACGGAAAACCTTCAGGAGCCCCAGCATGTCAGCGCTTGAAACATCATTCAATCAGGCGGGCGATCCACCGCACCTTTGGCGCGTGAAGCTGGCACAGCGCGGTTCGTTGCTGGTGTTTCTGGCTATTCTGCTCGGCTTCGCTGCCAGCGCGCCCAACTTTCTCAGCATTGACAACATCAGCAACGTGTTCGCCCAGTCGGCCGTGCTCGGCATACTGGCCCTGGGGCTGACGTGCGTGGTTATCGGTGGCGGCTCCAACGTGGTCAGCGGTGGGCTAGACCTCTCGCTGGCGGCAAATCTGGGTTTGTGCGCAGCTGTCTACAGCAGCCTGAACAACGCAGGTATCGACGCCTGGCAGGCGATTGCCCTGACGCTCGGTTGCGGCTTGCTGGTCGGCGCTCTCAACGGTCTGGCGGTGGTGTTTTTACGTCTGCCACCCTTATTGGCGACGCTTGCCAGCATGAACCTGATTGCAGGGCTGGAGCTGGTGCTGACCCAGAACACTGTACTGGCGACCGATTCCGCGCTGCTGGACAGCCTGGTGTCCGGTGTCTGGCTGGGCGTTCCGGCGCTGGCCTGGGTGCTGCTCGGTGTTGCAGCGCTGCTGTGGCTGTTGATTCAGCACAGCGCGTTTGGACTGCGGCTGTACGCCATCGGTGAGTACCCGCAAGCAGCAATCGCCGCCGGGCTGAATCTGCAGGGCTATGTGTTCGCCAGCTACCTGATCGCCGGTGGTTGCGCCGCCATAGCGGCGTTCTGCTCCGCAGCGTTTTTCAGCGGCAGCACCACCGGTTCCGGCGACATGCTGCTGTCAGTGGTGGCCATCGCCTTTCTCGGCGTGGTGTTCTCGCGACGTCTGACCGCCAACATTCCCGGCACCCTGCTGGCGACGTTGTTGCTGGGCTTTCTGATCAATGGCTTTCAATTGCTGAACATTTCCAGTTTCTGGGTCAATGGCGTGCAAGGCGTGTTGATTCTGTTGGTCGTGGCATTTTCCGGGGCGCTGGGCCGCCGGGAGGGTGAACAATGAACACGCTGACCCTGAACGCTTCTTCAAACGTGGTGAAAGTCCTGTCGCGCCTGTTGCCGGCGGTCCTGCCGTCGCTGGTACTGGTCATCCTGCTGTTTTTCGCGATCAATGCACCGGGTTTTCTGAGCTGGGGCAATCTGTCGAGCCTGGTACTGAACAATTTTGTATTGCTGGCCATCGTGGCGCTCGGTATGACCTGGGCAGTGGCTGCTGGCGGTATTGATCTGTCGGTGGGGACGGCGCTGGACTTTGCCAGCCTCGGCTTTGTGGTGGCGCTCAATGGCGGCCACGGCCTGGCTGTTGCCATCGCGGTGGCCTTGCTGGCTGGCGGTAGTGCAGGCGCGTTCAATGCAATTTTGATCGCCGGTCTGCGTATTTCACCGTTTCTGGCGACGCTGGGTACGCTGTTTATCGGCACCAGCGTGCAACAACTGTTGTCCGACGGTGGCCAGCCGATCTACATCGCTCAGGGCGCGCTGCCGGGTATCAGTGCTGTGCTTGTCCTGGGCGTGCCTTTGCCGCTCTTGGTGGCCGCGGCGCTGGCAGGGGTTTATGGGCTGGTGCTGGCGCGCGGGCGTCTGGGGCGGGAAATACTGGCGCTGGGAACGCAGCCGCAACTGGCGTACTACTCGGGCCTGTCGACCCGGCGCATTGCCATGCAGGTGTTTTTCGCCAGCGCCCTGGCCTGCGCAGTGGCAGGTATTCTGCTCAGTTCCACGGTCAACGCCTACGTACCGATGTCAGGCAATGCCTATCTGATCAATGCCGTCGGCGCGGTGTTCATCGGTACGACGCTGAGTCGTCAGGGGCGTCCCAACATCGTGGGGACCTTATTGGGCGTTCTGTTCATCAACGTCATTGCCAATGGTTTGTTGTTGATCGGCTGGAATTTCTATTGGCAGCAGGTTGCGACCGGGGCGTTGATTTTTCTGGTGCTGGCGTTCAGCTTTGCCAGTCGCCACCTGCTGCGTAACGCTGCGTAACGCGGCGTGAAGGGGCGGCTCAGACTTTGCCTGTGCCGCTGCCGATCTGCCAGACAAAGGGCGGCTCGGTGCCGTTGATACGCCAGTCGCCGACAATGCGCGCCTTGTAGATAAGCGGATTGTGTGATGCCGCTGTCCGCGCATTACGCCAGTGTCGATCCAGCGCCTTGTTGACGCTGACACCTGACGCGCCCAGAGCGTTGAACAGCTCGGTGGCGGCGCGCAGCACCAGTTCCGACACAATCACCTGAGCCTTGGCCGTCTCGATTTCTGCTGCAATGTTGGCGTTTTTTTCCTGCTGTGCATCATTGCCGAAACGTGCCACATAAGCGCGTTGCAACGGCTCTGCGCAACGCAGTGTTGCGGCCTCGGCGGCGTAAACCTGCGCGGCTATCTGACCCACCACTTGCTGCACCTGAGCGTCCTGGCTGACGCTGCCAGCGTTGCCATGGCTGAAGATGCGTTTGCGGTCGCGCACTTCCTGAGCGATGTCGCGTTCGACGGCCCGGCCAATACCTGCCAGAACGGCCAGCAGCACCAGTTGATAAAACGCCGTCTGGTACTTGAAACGCTGCTCGAACGGGATGACATGGGGGGCGGGCAACGGCACATTGTCGTACACCGACGTGCCGCTGCCGGTGGTGCGCTGGCCGAACCCGTCCCAGTCATCACTGTGGCGCACGCCCGCATGCCTGGCGTCGACCACTGCAATCACATCGGCCCCAGTGTCGGCGCGCTGGGCGTAGACGTCGATCCAGTCGGCGAAAATGCTGCCGGTACTGTAAAACTTGGTGCCATTGAGTACGAAGCCATCGCCCTCGGGGGTGACTTTGGTGATCACGTCGCCGATCTTCACCGCGCCGACCTCGGTCCAGCCATTGCCAACCAGATCTCCTGCTACAAAACGCGCAAACCATTTGTCACGGTCCGCGCCGGGTGGTGCATTCAGTCGGTCTTCGACGAACGCGAAATGCGCTCGCAAGGCCTGTGGAATATTCGAATCGGCCTCGGCGAGTTCGATCAGCAACTGAAACAGCTGGCTGACCGAAGCACCTGCGCCGCCATACTCGGTGGGCACACGCACCGCGCCAAAACCGGCTTGCTTGAGCCAGGCAATCGGCTCGTAGGGCAGGGCGCGGGCCTTTTCGCGCTCGACGTTGCCAGCGCCGATCTCACGGAAGATCGGCCTGAATCGGCTGGCCAGAGTTTCGTAATCAGTCCCCAGCGAAAGTGGGTTTGAGCCGGTTGATTGAGTCATGCAGTGCTCCTGGACGCGAAGAAATCGGCACATGGGCCGGGTGACGGTTCGCCTGGGTCTTTGCATGCTTTGTGCCTGAATGTAACGCCATGATTTTCATAGGGTTTATTTTTGTTTGCGGATTTGCCTGTTGTCCCGGCAACAGCGGCGCAACAGCTTGCCTGCAAACCGCACAGCGAGAGGACTCATTCAGAAATTGCAAGTCATTGATATCGATCAGATTGTTCGACTGGCACGCTCGCTGCTATGGCTTCATCGATCCTTTATCGACGGAAGCGCAACATGTCCGATTCATTGCCCCTGGCGTTGCTACAGCAGGTTCACAACCGCGCTGAACAGACGGCCTTGCGTTACAAGCAATTCGGTATCTGGCAGCAGCTTAGCTGGGGCGAGCTGACCACTGACGTCCGGCGCCTGGCCGCTGCCTTGAAAGGCATCGGGTTCGGTGCGCAAGACAACCTGTTCGTTCTCAGCGAGGCAAGGCCCGAAGCGCTGCTGTTGACGCTGGCGGCGCATTGGCTCGGAGGTCGCGTCAGCCTGCTTGATCCGCGTGCGGATAACCGCGCATGGCTGGCAGCCCGGTCTCCGGAGTTTGCAGTGGCGGACGGGCTGCAATCGCTCATACAGCTGCGCACGACCTCATCGGGCATCGTCGTATTGCTGGATAAGCGTGGCCTGAATGAGGCCGACGCCAGCGGGGTGATCGACTACGCCCGATGGTTGAACGGCGCTGCCGGCGACGCTGGCGATCCAGTGCACAGCCCGGCTGTCGCCTTCGTGTTTCCGTCTGGCGACGCGTCGCCGAGCCTGCAATTGGGTCATGTAGAGTTGCTGTCGGACGCAAGGAAAATGGTGCGCCTGCACGGATTTTCCGAGCGCGATCAGGCATTGGCGGCCAGGGTATTTGCCGCCAGCGGGCAGGCGCGCTACCTGCTGGCACCGTGGCTGGTTGCCGGTTTTTGCCTGAATTTCCCCGAGGCACCGGGCACCCGCGACAACGACCGTCGCGAGCTGGGACCCACGCTGGTGCTGGGCACCCGTGAATCCTATGCACGTCTTGAGCTGTGGGCCAGAGAACGCTTGCCGTTGCCGGGCAGTATCAGCCACCGGCTCTATCTATGGTCAATGGCACCTGCTACGGGTGCCATACGACGCTGGCTGGGGCACTGGTTGATTCGCCGCCCGTTGCTGGATGTATTGGGCATGAGCCGGTTGACCAAACCATTGTTGGCAGGCGATGCGCTGACGCCGCAGAGTGAAGCGTTTTTCACTGCGCTGGGCATCAGCCCCGTCAGGCTGGGAGAGGCGAGAGTCAGCCAGCCGGGCGAGCCGGCAGAGCACATGCTGCAAACGCCTGCTCTTCTGAGCATGCCGTCTTGAATGGCCTGGCCCCTGCGGCGCTGCTGGAGCTGGACGATATTTCTTTATCTTTCAAAGGTGTCAAAGCCGTTACCTCGATCAGTTTTGCGGTGGCCACTGGCGAGATCTGCGCGCTGATAGGCCCCAACGGCGCGGGCAAGAGTTCATTGCTCAACGTCATCAATGGCGTGTATCAGGCGCAAAGCGGCTCGATCAGTTATGCCGGTCAGGCCCGTCGCCGAATGCGTCCGCATCAGGCCGCCGAAGCCGGTATAGCCCGGACCTTCCAGAACATCGCCTTGTTCAAGGGCATGAGTGTGCTGGACAACGTATTGACCGGGCGCAATCTCAAGCGGCGCAGTACCTGGTTCGAGCAGATGTTGCGGATCGGTCGGGCACCAGCCGAAGACGACGAGCAGCGCTGGCATGCCGAGCGGGTCATTGAGTTCTTGCGTATCCATCCGTGGCGCCATGCACTGGTGGGCAAGCTTTCCTATGGCCTGCAGAAACGTGTCGAACTGGCCCGCGCGCTTGCAGCGGAACCGCGTTTGCTGCTGCTGGACGAGCCGATGGCCGGGATGAATGCCGAAGAGAAGCACGAGATGAGTCAGTTCATCCGCGACATCAACCGCGAGTTGGGCACCACCGTGGTGCTCATCGAACATGACATCAGCGTGGTAATGGGCCTCAGCGATCATGTGGTGGTACTCGATTACGGTCGCAAGATCGGTGACGGCTCACCGGCGCAGGTCCGTGCCGACCCTCAAGTGATCGCCGCGTATCTCGGCACGCGTCGCTCGTCTGCGGTGAGGAAGCCATAAGCCATGGAGTTCTTTTTCGAAGTGCTGATTGGCGGCCTGCTGGCAGGCGTCATGTATTCGCTGGTGGCGATTGGCTTTGTACTGATCTACAAGGCGTCGGGGGTGTTCAATTTCGCTCAGGGTGCCATGGTGCTGTTCGCGGCACTGACGTTTGTCAGCCTGCTGGAACGCGGCCTGGCATTTTTCTGGGCGTTTCTGGTGACCTTGGCGAGCATGGTGGTGCTGGCGTTGTTGATCGAAAAGACGGTCCTGCGCCCACTGGTCAACCGTCCGCCGATCATCCTGTTCATGGCCACCCTCGGGCTGTCTTACATGATCGAAGGCCTGGCTCAGGCGTTATGGGGTGCGCAGGTTCACGGCCTGGAGCTGGGCATCCCTGACGAGCCACTGGAAATTCGCGGCATGCTGCTCTCGCAGTTCGACCTGTTTGCCGCGGGGACGGCTGCGGTGCTGGTGATTGCCCTGTCGTTGCTGTTCAACCGTACCCGGATAGGCCTGTCGTTGCGTGCCGTGGCGGACGACCCGCTGGCCTCGCTGGCGGTGGGTATCCGTCTGCCACGCATCTGGGCGGTGGTCTGGGCCGTGGCCGGGTTTGTCGGGCTGGTGGCCGGGCTGCTTTGGGGCGCGCGGCTGGGGGTGCAGTTTTCCCTGTCACTGGTGGTGCTTAAAGCGCTGCCGGTATTGATCATCGGCGGGTTTTCCTCGATTGGCGGCGCCATTGTCGGCGGTCTGATCATCGGTGCGGCCGAGAAACTGGCCGAGATTTACCTGGGGCCGATCATCGGCAGCGGTATCGAAAACTGGGTGCCGTATGTGCTGGCGCTGTTGTTTCTGCTGGTTCGTCCTGCCGGCCTGTTCGGCGAGCGGGCGATAGAGCGCGTCTGACTTTCATCAAGGATCAATGCCATGCTTTATCGAGAAACCGCACAACTGGCGAGTCGCTACGCGGATGAACGCCGGGTGTTTCGTCTGCGCCAGGACCGCATCGGGCTCTGGGGCCTGTTGGCATTCGCTTTCATCGCAGTGCCGTTGCTGGGTAACGATTACTGGTTCAGCGCGATCCTGATTCCGTTTCTGGTGCTGTCGCTGGCGGGGCTGGGGTTGAACCTGTTGACCGGTTACGCCGGGCAATTATCGCTGAGCTCGGCTGCGTTCATGGCGGTGGGTGCTTTTGCTGCCTATAACCTGCAACTGCGGGTGCCGGGCATGCCGTTGCTGCTCGGTTTTGCGCTGGGTGGGCTGGTGTCTGCGCTGGTGGCGTTGCTGTTCGGGCTGCCCAGCCTGCGAATCAAGGGTTTCTACCTGCTGGTCTCGACACTCGCCGCGCAGTTTGTGGTCGAGTGGGTGTTGACCCGTTTCAGTTGGTTCACCAATGACAATGCGTCCGGCGTGATCACCTCGCCGCCACTGATGATCGCCGGGGCGAGCTTCAGCTCGCCGCAAGGCCGTTATCTGTTGACGCTGGGGCTGGTGGTGGTGCTGTTCTGGCTGGCCAGAAATCTGCTGCGTGGCGAGCTGGGCCGCAACTGGATGGCCGTGCGTGATATGGACACTGCTGCTGCGGTGATCGGCATCCGCCTGTTCAAAGCCAAGTTACTGGCGTTCGCTATCAGCGGTTTCTACCTGGGAATTGCCGGCTCGCTGTGGGCGTTCGCTTATCTGGGCACCGTCGAGCCGCATGGTTTTGACCTCAGCCGGTCGTTCCAGATTCTGTTCATCATCATTATCGGCGGGCTGGGAAGTGTGCAGGGCAACTTCTTCGGCGCGGCGTTCATCGTGCTGTTCCCGATTCTGCTCGGCAACCTCAGCGCCTTGCTGCCGGTTGGCCTGATCGACTCCGGGCAACTGGAAAACATTCAGAAGATGCTTTTCGGCGCCTTGATCATCGCTTTTCTGATGAAGGAGCCCGAAGGGCTGGCGCGTCTCTGGCAGCGCTTTCGTCAGCGCGCGCGCGTCTGGCCGCTGCGCTATTGACCGGTTACTCACCCACAAAAACCTCGTATACCTCAAGGAATACGCCTATGAAACACCGAAAATCCCTGTTGCGTCTGGCCCTCGGTCTGGCCCTGCTGGGGGGCGGCCTGGTCACTACTGCACAGGCTGCCAATGAGCAGTATTTCCCGCTGCAGAGCTACCGGGTTGGCCCTTACGCCGCGGGCGGCACCGGTTTTTTCGGTGGTTTCATCGACTACCTGCAATACGTCAATGCCAACGGCGGGGTCAATGGCGTCAAGTTGACCTGGTCGGAGTGCGAAACCGAATACGTGGTGGAGAAGGGCGTCGAGTGCTACGAGCGGCTCAAGGGAGGGCTCAACGGTGCTCCGGCGGCGGCGACCAACCCGCTTTCCGTAGGCATCGCCTACGCCACGCTGGAACGCTCCACTGCCGACAAGCTACCGCTGATCACCATCAACCACGGGCGCACGGATTCCACAGACGGCAGTGTCTTTCCCTATGTGTTTCCACTGCAGTTGAACCCGTATTCGGAAGTGTCGGCCATCGTCAATTACATCGGTCAGCGTGAAGGCGGCCTGGCGTCGCTCAAGGGCAAGAAAATCGCGGTGCTGTATCACGGCTCGCCGTATGGCAAGGAAACCAATGGCGTGCTGGAAACCCTGGCAAAAAACTACGGCTTCGAGCTGACCACTCTGGAAGTACCGCACCCCGGTAACGAACAGCAATCGCAATGGCTGAACATTCGTCGCCTCAAGCCCGACTGGGTGATCCTGCGTGGTTGGGGGGTGATGAATCCGGTGGCACTGAAGTCGGCGCAGAAGGTTGGTTTTCCGGTTGATCACATCATTGGCAATATCTGGAGCAATTCCGAGGAAGACGTGATTCCTGCCGGTGCAGCCGCCAAGGGCTTCATTTCGATCACCACGCACCCCTCCGGCACCAACTTCCCGGTGCTGCAAGGCATCAAGACGGCGGTGCTCGACAAGGGCCAGGGCAATCTGACGGACCCCAAACGCTTCGGCACTGTGTATTACAACCTCGGGGTGGTAAACGGCATTCTTAACGTCGAAGCGCTGCGCATTGCGCAGGCTCGATTCGGCAACACACCACTGACCGGTGAGCAGGTGCGCTGGGGGTTCGAGCACTTGAACCTAGACGACGCACGCTTGCAGGCGCTCGGCGCCAAAGGCCTAGTGCAGCCATTGAAACTGTCGTGCTCTGACCATGAAGGCGGCGGTGCGGTGCGCTTCCAGCAATGGGACGGCCAGCGCTGGAACCTGATCAGCGACTGGATACAGGCCGATCGTGCCTTGTTAAGGCCCATCATCGAGGCATCGGCTTCTCAATACGCCAGGGAAAAAGGCATCACCCCGCGCGATTGCACCCAGGAGCAGTGACCTGATGACGCTTATCCCGCCTGCCTCTTCCTCTGCCGAGACCCTTTTGTCGGTGGAGCAGATCGAGGTGTTTTACGAGCAATCCATCCTCGCGTTGCGTGGGATCAGTCTGCAGGTTCGGCAGGGCCAGATCGTGGCCTTGCTGGGCGCCAATGGCGCGGGCAAAAGCACCACGCTCAAGGCCATTTCCAGCCTAGTGCAGGCCGAGCGGGGTGAGGTAGTCAGTGGCTGTATTCACTATCTTGGCCAGCCAGTCACCCGTTCCGATCCGTCGGCACTGGTCAGAAAAGGGCTGGCACAGGTGCTGGAAGGTCGCCATTGCTTCACCCACTTGAGCGTCGAGCAGAACCTGGTGATCGGTGCATTCGTGTCGCGGCCTTCACGGGCAGAGCTCAAGGCCAGGCTGGAACAGGTTTATGACTACTTCCCCAGGTTGCGTCTGCTGCGCAAGCGCCTGACCGGCTACACGTCAGGCGGCGAGCAGCAAATGGTCGCCATTGGCCGGGCATTGATGTCTCAGCCTCGATTGCTGCTGCTTGATGAGCCTTCCATGGGTCTGGCACCGCAGGTCGTCGAAGAGATTTTCGACACCCTGGCACGGCTCAATCGTGAAGAGGGCCTGAGCCTGCTGGTGGCCGAGCAGAACATCAATCTGACGCTGGAATACGCGCATTTTGGCTATGTGCTGGAGAACGGCCGGGTGGTGGACTCAGGAACAGCAGAGCAACTGGCCGGTCGCGAGGATATCCAGAACTTCTACCTGGGCGCGGCGGCTGAAGCGTGAATGGGGCGTCTCGAGGTAATGCTGTTCGTCCAGCAACAGTGTTCGGACATTTTGCTCTGCGTGGCACCGACGCTAATCAGGATTTAAATGCAACCCTATGTTTTGAATAGAAAATAATTTACGGCACGGGCTGTGCACTGTTCAAGGTCAAGCGTGTTGAGTGTTTTCAACCTGTCGCCAACGAGCAGGAGCCAGTCCATGAGTAACCTACCCTCAATCCCCCTTGCAGCGCCGCTCAGGGCGCACGTCATCAGTTCCGATGCCGAAGCCATTGAAGTCGCCAGAGCACTGGCCAGCCAGTTTGCCGAGGAGGCGTCGCTACGTGACCGCGAACGCCGTCTGCCGGTCGCCGAGCTGGATGCGTTTTCTGCCAGCGGCCTGTGGGCTATTACGGTACCCAAGGCTTACGGCGGCGCAGGCGTTTCCTACGTCACTGTCGCGGAGGTGATCAAGATCATTTCTGCCGCCGACTCTTCGCTCGGGCAGATCCCGCAGAACCATCTGGGCGTGCTCGATATCCTGTTGCAGACCGGCACCGAAGAGCAAAAGCGCAACTACTTCGGCAAAGCGCTGGCCGGCTACCGTTTCGGCAATGCGTTTTCCGAGTCGAAAAGCAAAAACGCCGGAGCCTTCCAGACCCGTATCCGCTTCGATGGCGAGCACGCGGTGCTGGACGGTGAGAAGTTTTACTGCACCGGCGCGTTGTTCGCGCACATTGTGCCCGTGGCGGGGGTCAACGAGCAGAATCAGGCTTTTATTGCCTTCGTCGAGCGCGACAATCCGGGGCTGACGATCATCGACAACTGGGACGGCTTCGGTCAGCGTACCACCGCCAGCGGCGGGGCAGTACTGAACGCCGTCCGCGTGCCGTCGAGCGCGGTGATACCTGCGCACCGGGCATTCGATGAGCCAACCGCCGACGGGCCGATTTCGCAGATCATTCAGGCGGCGGTGGACACCGGCATCGCGCATGGCGCTTTCGAAGAAACCCTCAAGCACGCGCGGCTGGCGCGGCCCTGGATCGACAGCAAGCAGGATTTCGGCTGGCAGGACCCGTTCAGCATCGCCACCATCGGTGACTTGCAGTGGCGGCTGCACGGCACCGATGCGATCCTCGCCAAAGCGGGGCAGGCCATCGACCATGCGCTTGCCGAGCCGAGTGAATCCAGCGTCGCGCGCGCCTCGGTGATCGTCGCCCAGGCCAAGGTGCTGTCGGCACAGATCGCTTTGCTTGCCAGTAGCCAGCTGTTCGAACTGGCCGGTACACGCTCGGTGCTGGGCAAACTCAATCTTGACCGTTACTGGCGCAATGCGCGCACCCACACCCTGCATGACCCGGCACGCTGGAAATATCACCTGATCGGCAATCAGGTGCTCAACGGTATTGCACCGCCACGCCATGCCTGGAACTGATCAAGGAGTATGCCCATGACGCATCCCGCTATTACCGCACAACTGGCGGTCGCCGCCGAAGACCTTGGGCTGGCGCGCCAGGGCCTGCAAGACACCCTCGATTACCTGCTTGAGCAAGGGCGGCCATGGGCGCTCAGTGACCTGCAGCGCATTGTTGATGACCCCTATGTGATCAGCAAAGTCGGGGATCTGCAGATTCGCCTGGATGTTGCTGCGGCGCTGCTGGAACGCGCGCAGAGGCTGGAGGCCTCGCCCGAGCAGCGCTTGATTGCCAGCAGCGAGGCGGTTATCGCCAGTGCCGATGCCCTGCAGGCGGTTGGCAATATTCAGTATGAATTGACCGGCCAGCGTCCGCCATCGCCAGCCCGTAGCGAGCGTGAGCCGCTACGCTGGCACTATCAGGTCATCGGCAATCAACGCCTCAACGGCGTCGTTCCGCCGCAGCTTCAGGAGTAAGTGTATGCCTCGTCAAATTCGCCTCAACGCCTTCGATATGAACTGCGTCGGCCATCAATCGCCTGGTCTTTGGGCTCATCCTCGTGATCGCTCCTGGCAGTACAAGGACCTGGAATACTGGACCGATCTGGCCAGAATCCTTGAGCGCGGCAAGTTCGACGAGTTGTTCATTGCCGACGTGCTGGGCATTTACGATGTTTATCGCGGTAACGGTGAGGCGGCCATTCGCCAGGCCACGCAGGTGCCGGTCAATGATCCGTTGCAGCTTATTCCGCCCATGGCGCTTGTGACCGAGCACCTGGGTTTCGGTCTGACCGCGTCGCTGTCGTTCGAACACCCCTATCCGTTTGCCCGTCGTCTATCGACGCTGGATCACCTGACCAAGGGCCGTGCCGGCTGGAACATCGTCACTTCGTACCTGGAAAGCGGTGCGAAGAATCTGGGGCAGAAAACCCTTACCGAACACGACGCGCGCTACGACTACGCCGAAGAGTATCTGGAGGTGTGTTACAAGCTCTGGGAAGGCAGCTGGGAGGAGGGCGCGATCCTGCGTGACCGGGAGCGTCGGGTATTCAGTGACCCGAGCAAGATTCACGAGATTCGCCACGTCGGCAAACACTTCCAGGTGCCCGGCATCCATTTGTGCGAGCCGTCGCCGCAACGCACGCCGGTTCTCTATCAGGCCGGCGCTTCAAGCCGCGGCAAGCAGTTCGCCGCCGAGCACGCCGAGTGCGTTTTTGTTGCTGCGCCTTCCAGGGTACTGCTGAAAAAGACCGTGGCCGATATTCGCCGTCGCACCGCAGAGGCCGGTCGCGATCCGTCCAAAGTGCTGATTTTCAACTTGCAGACGGTGATCCTTGGCGAAACGGACACCAAGGCCAAGGCCAAATTCGAGGAATACAAAAGCTGGGTCAGTTATGACGGCGCGATGGCATTGATTTCCGGCTGGACCGGTATCGACTTCAGCCAGTTCAAGCCCGACGAACCGCTTCGGCATGTGCATACCAACGCCATTCAGTCGGCAGTCGAAACCTTTTCCACTGCCGACCCGAACACGGTATGGACGCCGCAGGCGCTGGCCGATTGGGTCGGTATCGGCGGCTTCGGCCCGTTGTTTGTCGGCAGCCCGGAAACCGTGGCCGACCTGCTGCAGGAGTGGGTTGAAGAAACCGACGTGGACGGCTTCAACCTGGCCTACGCGCTGACCCATGAAACGTTCATTGATGCGGTGGACCTGCTGGTGCCGGAGCTCCAGAAACGCGGCGTCTACAAGACCGAGTACGCCAAAGGCACCCTGCGCGAGAAACTGTTCGGCGAAGGGCCTCGCCTTGACGCAGGGCATCCGGGCGCTGCCTTTCGCGACTTGGCTGCACTGCATCGCGCTCGCCAGACGGAGAGTGCCTGAAGTGTGATGACTGTCCTTGCGCAGGCGGCGCAGCGCAGATTTGTGACGCGGAGCGTCACGACAGGCATTCCCACGCTGGAGCGCGAGGAACGATCATCGCAGCTATCGTATGTCGCTCTGCGTCGCATGCCGCTCTGGACGCTCCGCGCCCGATGTTCGGTGCTCGGAACGGCATGGATGATGATGTGGGCTAAGCGCTATGACGGTCACAGCTCCAGCTTGTAGCCCACGCCATAAAGCGACTGGATCGGATCATGGCCAGGGCAGGCCTGTTCCAGTTTGCGGCGCAGGTTACGGATGTGGCTGTCCACGGTGCGGTCGGTCACTACACGATGATCCGAGTAGAGCCTGTCCAGCAGATGGTCGCGGGAAAACACCCGACCCGGTGCGCGGGCGAAGGTGGCCAGCAGACGCAGTTCGACCGGAGTCAGGTCCAGGCTGACACCATTGAACGAGGCCTGATAGTGTGCCTCGTCCACCTGTAACCCCTTGGTCGCATGCGGGCCGGCTGAAGAGGTACGACGCAGTATTGCCTTGACGCGAGCGACCATTTCACGCGGGCTGAACGGTTTGCAAATGTAGTCGTCCGCGCCGAGATCCAGGCCCAGCAAACGGTCGATTTCCTCGACTCGTGCGGTGATCATGACAATGGGTACGGCGCTGAAACTGCGCAGTTCCCTGCAGATGTCCATGCCATCACGACCGGGCAGCATGATGTCGAGCAGGATCAGTTGTGGCGCGTTCGCTCTGACGGCGGGCACAACGTCCAGCCCATTACTCAGGCAGTGGGTCGAATACCCGGCCGCAATCAGGTAGTCGCGCATCAGCGATGCCAGCTTGGGCTCGTCTTCGACAATGAGAATAGGTGTTTCAAGGCTTGTAGCGGTCATGGTCGCAGGTGTCCGGGCAGGCACAGGGTCAGCCAGAGGCCACCGGTGGGCGAGTGGTCGGCGCTGAGGCCGCCGCCGTGGGCGAGGGCGATGCTGTGACAGATCGCCAGCCCCAGACCCGCACCGCCGCTGGCGCGGTTGCGCGATGTTTCACCGCGATAGAAGCGTTCGAACAATCGTGGCAGTTGCTCGGGATCGACGCCGGGGCCGGAATCCATGACGTCCACACGCACTTGATCACCTCGCAGGCTGGCACGCACCCGCACCGAGCCGCCGGCATCGGTGTAGCGCACCGAGTTTTCCAGCAGGTTGCTGATCAACTGTTGCAGGCGGCCTGGGTCTGCGTGTACCGACAAGGGTTGAGTCGCAAGTTCCAGTTGCAAACCCAATTGACGCGCGGCGCAACGCTCCTCGAACATCTCAGTGATGTTTGTCAGCAACTCTGCGAGGTCACAGTCGACCTTGCGGTAGGTCAGGGCGCCCACATCCGCCAGCGACAATTCGTAGAGATCATCCACCAGCTTGCTGAGCATGCCGACTTCACCCTGTAGCGACTTCATCGATGCCTGATCCAGGGTGCGCACGCCGTCCTCGATGGCTTCCAGTTCGCCACGCAGTACTGACAGCGGGGTGCGCAGCTCATGGGAGACATCGGCCATGAATTCCCGGCGCATCTTTTCATTGCGCTCCAGGGTATAGGCCAATTGATTGAAGTCGCGAGCCAACTGGCCTACCTCGTCGTTGGAGGAAACCGCCACGCGGCTGCTGTATTCCCCTGCGGCGAGCCGATGGGTCGCCGCGGCAACACGTTTGACCGGGTCGAGCAGCGTGCGGGCAATCCACCAGGCAATCAGCACGGCTAGCAGCAGCGACAGCACACCCATCGCCAGGCTGGCACGCAACTGGTACTGCTGAAAGCGCTCGCCGCCCGCTTCACTGACGCTTTGAAAGGGTGTGACGGCCAGCCAGCCCACGATTTTGCCGGCGACTTCCACCGGGCGCATGAACTCATCGTCATGCACGCCCGGAAACCCCATTACGAGGTTCTTCTGCGCATCCAGCAGGGCGATGCGAAACACTGCGCCAGTCAGATCGGAAGTGGGTGGCGTGGCCAGTCCGGGAATGGCGAAGTCCTGCGCGGGCTCCGGGCGCATCACCTCAAACCAGCGATCCTTGTTGTCACGCATGAACTCCCAACTGCCTTCGCGAGCATAGGCAGCGGCCAGGCGTGGCAGGACCGGCGACATGCGCTGCATGGCCTGTTCGTTGAGATAGCCGAGAAAGCCACGGGCAAAACTCCAGTTCGCGGTCAGACCCATGATCAGGATCACTGACAGCACGCTGGCCAGTACCGCGACAAACAGTTTGGTGGAGATGCTCGATTTCATGAAGGCTCGGGTTTTCCCTGAAGACGGCGTCCATTTAGGCCTTCGTGACCGCAAGTTTCAAGTCAACACAGCAATCTTCAATTTTCCTGCACATTTGCCTCGCACTCTGACGTCAGGCTTTCGCCACAACGTCCTGAGGCAATCATGTTGAGCAAGATTTTCGCCAAATACCTGATGACGGTGACCTTTGTCATCTACGCAGCCCTTACCAGTGTTCTGAGCGGTTGTTCAGGGGATGATTCGCCGCCCGCTGCGCCAAAACCGACTGTGTCAGTCATCACTGTCCAGCCGCGCAACCAGGCGCTGGCCACCGAGCTGGCGGGGCGCACTCAAGCGTTCATGGTCGCCGAGATACGGCCTCAGGTCAGTGGCATCGTTCAGCAGCGGCTGTTCGTCGAGGGTGCTGACGTCAAGGCCGGTCAGCCTTTGTATCAACTCGACAGCGCGACTTACCAGGCTGCGCTGGCAGAGTCACTGGCCACGCTCGCCAAGTCCCGTGCCACGCTCAAATCGGCGCAGGCGACCGCCAAGCGAGATATAGGGCTGGCAAAGATAGACGCCATCAGCCAGCAGGATAAAGAAGACGCCGAAGCCAGTGTGCTGACCGCCGCCGCCGAGGTAAAAGTGGCGCAGGCCGATGTGCAGACTGCGCGTATCAACCTGGCTTACACACGTATTACTGCGCCCATCAGTGGCCGTATCGAGACCTCGACCGTCACCCCCGGTGCATTGGTGGTGGCCCAACAGGACACGGCGCTGACCACGGTTCAGCAACTGGACCCGATTTACGTCGATGTCACGCAGTCCACCACCGAGTTGCTGCGCCTCAAGCGCGACCTGGCCAGCGGCAAGCTGCAAACCAACGGCGATGGTGAAGCCCGGATCACCCTCAAGCTGGATGACGGCAGCACTTATAACCATGACGGCCGCCTGCAATTCAGTGGCGTCAGCGTCAATGAAGGCACCGGTACCGTGACGCTGCGTGCCAGCTTCGCCAATCCGGAGCGGCTGTTGCTGCCCGGCATGTACGTGGTGGCGGTGCTGGAGCAGGCGCAGGATCACAACGCGATCCTGATTCCGCAAAAGGCCGTCAGCCGCAGTGCCAGCGGCCAGACCACCGTGTTACTGGTAGTCGACGGCAAGATCGAGCAGCGGGTGATCAGTGTCGATCGCACGGTGGGCAACCAGTGGTGGGTGAGCAGCGGGCTCGAGGCCAATGAGCAGGTGGTGGTCGAGGGCGGTCAGAAAACGCCGGTGGGCACCGAGGTGACTGTTCAAAACGCCGACACCCCGAATTCGCCATCGCCGAGCGGCACTGTCGCTGCCACTGATGTGAAGGAGCGCTGAACATGGCTCGTTTCTTCATTGATCGGCCCATCTTCGCCTGGGTCATTGCCATCTGCATCATGTTCGCCGGTGCTTTGTCCATCAGTCAGTTGTCACTCGAGCAATACCCCAATATCGCGCCGCCGACGGTAAAAATCTCCGCCACCTACACTGGCGCATCGGCCAAGACCGTCGAAGACTCCGTCACTCAGGTCATCGAGCAGCAAATGAAAGGGCTCGACAGGCTGACTTATATGTCTGCCTCCAGCAGCTCGGCAGGTAGCGCGAGCATCAGCCTGACCTTCGCCGCAGGCACCGACCCTGATGTGGCGCAGATGCAGGTGCAGAACAAACTGCAGCAGGCCGAATCGCGCCTGCCGCAGAGTGTGCAGAGCGAAGGCTTGACGGTGACCAAGGGCAGTTCCGACTTTCTGATGCTGGTCGCCCTGGCCTCTGACAACGAAAGCGTGACCGGTACGCAGATCGGTGATTACATTTCCAGCACGCTGCTCGATCAGCTCAGCCGGGTAGATGGCGTCGGCGACGTGCAGACGCTGGGTTCGGGATACGCGATGCGTATCTGGCTGGACCCGGCCAGGCTGGAGAAGTACGCACTGATGCCCTCCGACATCAGCTCGGCCCTGGAGGCGCAGAACACCGAAGTCTCTGCAGGCCAGTTGGGAGCATTACCTGCGGTTGAAGGCCAGCAACTGAATGCGACTATCAGCGCTCGCAGCAAGCTGCAGACGCCCGAGCAGTTCGAGAAGGTGGTCGTCAAGTCTTCCAGCGACGGTGCTGTCGTGCTGCTGAGCGATGTGGCGCGGGTAGAACTGGGCAGCGAAAGCTATGACATCAACTCTGCACTCAACGGCAGGCCAGCGGCGGCGATGGGCATTCAACTGGCGTCCGGCGCGAATGCGCTGAGCGTCGGTGAAGCGATCAAGGCCAAACTGAAGGAGCTGGAACCGTTTTACCCTGCGCAGATGCAACTGAAAACGGTCATTGCCTATGACACGACGCCCTTCGTCAGCCTGTCGATCAGGGAAGTGGTGAAGTCGCTGGGCGAGGCAATCGGGCTGGTTGTGCTGATCATGTTCCTGTTCATGCAGAACCTGCGCGCTACCCTGATTCCCGCGATCACCGTACCGGTGGTGCTGCTGGGCACGTTCGGTGTGCTGGCACTGTTTGGTTATTCGATCAATACCCTGACCATGTTTGCGATGGTTCTGGCTATCGGGCTGCTGGTCGACGATGCCATTGTGGTGGTGGAAAACGTCGAGCGGGTCATGGGCGAAGAGCACCTGAGCCCGCTGAAGGCAACCCGCAAATCGATGGATGAGATTACCAGCGCGCTGATCGGCATCGCCCTCGTGCTGAGTGCGGTATTCATTCCAATGGCCTTTTTCAGTGGTTCCACCGGGATCATCTATCGGCAGTTTTCAGTGACCATCGTTTCGGCCATGCTGCTTTCGGTACTGGTTGCGATGACCCTGACACCGGCGTTGTGCGCAACGATGCTCAAAGCCTCTGATGCTCAGTTGCATGCACGACGGGGTGGCTTTTTCGGCTGGTTCAACCGCACTTTCGACCGTAGCGCCGACCGTTATCAGCGAGGTGTGAGTGGTGTGATCAAGCATCGCGGACGGGCTGTGCTGGTATACGTACTGGTGCTGGTGGCTATGGCGGTGGGTTATGTCAGCCTGCCCACGTCGTTTTTGCCTGATGAGGACCAGGGCGCGCTGATGGCGCAGATTCAGCTGCCGGTCGGCGCTACCGACAGCCGTACGCAGGCGGTGATGAGGCAGTTCGAGACCTACATGCTCAAACAGCCTGAAGTCGAGGCGTTGATCAGCATCTCGGGGCTCGGGATGGGTGGCAACAGCCAGAACACCGCCAGGGCGTTCATCAAGCTCAAAGACTGGAGCGAGCGTTCTGGCAAGGGGCAGGGCGCAGCGCAGGTGGCGCAGCGGGCGACTCTGGCGCTGGCAAGCATTGGCGACGCCAGCGTGTTTGTCATGCAGCCGCCTGCGGTGCGCGGGCTGGGGCAGAGCTCGGGTTTCGATGTGCAACTCAAGGACCTCGGCGGTGTGGGACATGAGGCGCTGGTCGCGGCACGCGAGCAGTTTATCGACCTGGCGAGGAGGAACCCGAGCATGCTGGGCGTGCGCAGCAACGGCCTGGACGACACGCCGCAGTTGAAAGTGACCATCGACGACCGCAAGGCCGGTGCGCTGAGCCTGTCCACCAGTGATATCAACTCGACCCTGTCCACTGCGCTGGGCGGCAGCTATATCAATGACTTCCTCAATCAGGGGCGAGTGAAGAAAGTCTATGTGCAGGGCGAGGCCACCTCGCGCATGCAATCGGCCGACCTGGATCATTGGTTCGTGCGCAACAGCAATGACGAAATGGTCCCGTTCTCGTCGTTTGCCCGCAGCAGCTGGAGCTACGGCTCGCCATTGCTGGAACGCTACAACGGCAATTCGTCGCTTGAAGTGGTGGGTGATCCAGCGCCGGGTGTCAGCTCGGGGACGGCAATGGATGCCGTTGAAGCAATCATCAAGCAGCTTCCCGAAGGCATCGGTTACGAGTGGACCGGACAGTCCTACCAACTGCGTTTGTCCGGTGCTCAGGCACCCATGCTCTACGCGGTTTCAGTGCTGTTCGTGTTCCTCTGTCTGGCAGCCTTGTATGAAAGCTGGTCGGTTCCGTTTTCGGTCATGCTCGTGGTGCCGCTGGGCGTGGTCGGCGCGGTTCTGGCGACGCGGCTCAGCGGTTTGAGCAATGACGTGTACTTTCAGGTCGGGCTGTTGACCACAGTGGGCCTGGCGGCAAAAAACGCAATTCTGATCGTCGAGTTTGCCAAGCACCTTCAGGAACAGGGGAAAAGCCTGCATGAAGCCACCCTGATTGCTGCCCGGCAACGCCTGCGCCCGATTCTTATGACTTCGCTGGCGTTCATGTTCGGTGTACTGCCGTTGGCCCTCAGCACCGGCGCAGGTTCGGCTGGGCGCAATGCAATCGGCACTGGCGTGCTGGGTGGCATGTTCAGCGCTACCGTGCTGGGGATTTTTCTGGTGCCGCTGTTCTTCGTCGAAGTCCGTCGCCGCTTCAGTCGTTCTTCAGGCAATGCTGCGGTTGCCCGACCCACATCTACAGGTGAAGCATGATGCGTCTTTTGTGGCCTTTGCTGGCTTTTACGGCGCTGCTTACCGGCTGCGTCAATCTGGCGCCTGACTACCAGCGCCCTGAAGCACCGGTCCCGCGCCAGTGGCTGCCGGCGACTGCCGGCAAACCAGCTGCGTCAGCCAGTGTTCCCACGGATATCGAGTGGCAAAACTTTTTCACCGACAAGCGCCTGGTGCGCCTGCAAACTCTGGCGTTGGAGAACAACCGCGACCTGCGCCTGGCCAGCCTCAATGTCGAAAAAGCGCAGGCTCAGTACCGCATCGAACGTGCCGCGAGCCTGCCGACCCTTGATGCCAGTGGCAGCGGCACCCACACGCGCACACCGTCGTCGACTTCCATGAGCGGAGGGTCTTCGATCAGCCACGAGTACAGCGCGCAGCTTGGTTTGAGCAGCTATGAGCTGGATGTCTTCGGGCGCATCCAGAACCTTCAGGACGAAGCGCTCGAGGATTACCTGGCCTTGACCGAAACACGGCGCAGCACACAGATCAGCCTGATCGCCGAAGTGGCGACCGGCTGGTTGACCCTGGCCGCCGACAACCAGCTTTTGAAGCTGGCTGAGGATACGCTGGCCAGTCAGCAGCAGAGCTACGACCTCACCAGAAGCAGCCATGCGCTGGGCGGTTCTTCAGGGCTGGAAGTGGCCCAGGCGCAGACAACGGTCGAATCGGCGAGGGGCGACGTGGCGCAATATAAAAGTCAGATTCTCCAGGACCGTAACGCCCTGCGTCTGCTGGTGGGCAGCGATCTACCCGAAGAGCTTCTGCCCGATGCCGACCTGCAATCGGTGACGCATTTGGTGCAGGTGCCGGATGGCCTGCCTTCCAGCCTCCTGCAACGTCGCCCGGATGTGTTGAGTGCCGAGCACACGCTCAAAGCAGCGAACATCGACATTGGCGCAGCGCGTGCAGCGTTCTTCCCCAGCATCACCCTGACCGCCAGTGCAGGCTCTTCCAGCTCCAGCCTGTCGGGTCTGTTCAAGTCCGGAACCGGTGCGTGGAGCTTTGCGCCAGGCATCAGCGTGCCAATTTTCGACGGGGGAGCCAATAAGGCCACGCTTGACTCGGCCAGGGTCGAGAACCGGATACAGATTCAGACCTATCAGCAGACGATCCAGACCGCATTCAAGGAAGTGGCCGATGCGCTGGCGGTGCGCAGCACGCTGGATGATCGGGTTGCTGCGCAGCAGGCCTATACCGATGCCAGCCGCAAGAGCTATGAATTGGCCGATGCATTGTATCGTGGCGGTTCGCAAAGTTACCTGGAAGCACTTGAGTCACAGCGTTCACTGTACAGCGCCGAGCAGGAGCTGATTTCCCTGCGCCTGACTGAGCAGAGCAACAGGGTAACGCTCTACAAGGTCATGGGCGGCGGATGGAATCCGGGGTGATTTTTTCTACTAGCCTTTGAATAATCGCCAGGCTTAAACGTTTTACCCTTACCTGCAGTGCGGTCATTTTTGTGCTCGCACGGTGGTTTTGATCCTTCATGAACAGGAGTTCTCATGAAACCCTCCCAGCCGAAGTACGCGCGCGCTCTGTTGTTGCTGGTCACTTCCCTCACGATTCAGACGTCGGCTCAGGCACGCACGCCGTCCTCTGCAACGACCGACAATATTGCCCGGCTTGCAGTGGTCAAGCCGGTCGGCGCGTGCTCTGCACTGGCCGACGTGGACCTCAACGATATCGGCGGGCAGGGCAGTCGGGTGCTGACAGCCAGCGAATCGTCCCGGGACGGCGTGGCAGTGTGTGCCGTGGAGGGGCGTCTGGCACCGGAGATCGGTTTCAGGCTTGAGCTGCCAACCGCTGCCTGGCAACAGCGCTATTTGCAAGTCGGCTGCGGTGGGCTGTGTGGCAACATCAACTCGACTGTGCGCGCCGCTGACGGCTGCACGCCTTTGAATACCGGTGCGTTCGCAGTGGCGTCCACCGACATGGGGCATCGTGCGGCAGACAACCATTTTGGCGACGACCCGCAGAAACGCGCCGATTTTGCCCATCGCGGCGTTCATCTCACGGCGCTGGCGTCGAAGAAACTGATCATGGCGTTCTATGGCCGCAAAGCCGAATACGCCTACTTCAGTGGCTGCTCGGATGGCGGCCGTGAGGCATTGATCGAAGCCCAGCGTTATCCGGAAGATTTCGACGGCATCATTGCCGGGGCTCCTGCGCTCAACTTTCAGGTACAGAAAACGCTCTATCACGGCTGGATGGCCCGCTCCAACAGAGGGTCGGATGGCAAGCCGATCCTTTTCGCCTCCCGATTGCCGTTGTTGCACAAGGCCGTACTCGATCAGTGCGATGTGCTGGACGGGCAGATCGACGGCCTTATTGCGGACCCGCGCATCTGCCACTTCGACCCCGCGGTGTTGCAATGCAAAGCTTCTGCCGACAATGCCAACTGCCTGAGCGCAGAGGAAGTGGCCACCGTCAGACGTTTCTACGAAGGGCCTAAAGACGCCGTCAGCGGCGCACGGTTGACCATGGGCGGCCCTCAGCCGGGCTCGGAACTGGCCTGGGCGGGCGTGTTCGTGCCAGTGAGCGCCGATCAGACCGTTTACAGCGAGACGGCTGCACGGGAAGCCATTGGCAATGTGGTGTTCGAGAAAAACCCTGGTGCAGATTTCGATCTGAATGCGCTGAACTTCGACAAGAAAACCTTTGATCAACTACGCCCGCTGCATACGCTGTACGACGCTACCAACCCTGATCTGTCGCGATTCGCCAGTCGCGGCGGCAAGCTGATTCTCTGGCACGGCTGGTCCGACCCGAACATCTCGCCGCTCAATACCCTCGCGTACCACGAGGCGGTCGAAGCGCAGATGGGCAAGAGCCGCACCGAGGCATTCTCGCGGCTATACATGTTGCCCGGCGTCTATCACTGCGGCGGCGGGGAGGGGCCAAGCCTGATTGATCTGCTGACGCCGATCATGACCTGGGTCGAGAAAAGCCAGGCACCGGATGCCATCGTCACCCGACAGGCAGGGCCCGAGAAGGCTGGCAACAGGCAGAGACCACTTCGTGAGGCACTGCCTGCATCCATGGTGAAGGAAAACGTAGGTAACCGAGGGCGTACCCGCATGGTTTTCCCTTACCCGTTCATGGCCGAGTATGACCACAAGGGCTACTCGAAAAACGCAAACAGCTACCAGCGTGCCCAACCATTGACCACGGATAAAACACCCCAATGGATGGGGTCGGACTTTTTTCGTCCCTATGCTCCTCTTGAGCGACAGACGGAATAACGAGTACGTCTACGCGCAGGGCGAATTATTTTCTCCTCGTTCTTGACATGGCATGCGAAGCAGTACAGAATTGCGTCCATTCCTGAGCGAGGAATTGAAAAAAACCCTTTAGATTCAATGGGTTGAAAGCCCAAGAAATATTGGCTTCCCGCTAAATCAAAATGCGTTTGATGTTTAAGTGAAGCATCTTTCGTTTGAGGCCGAGTAGCAAAATGGTTATGCAGCGGATTGCAAATCCGCCTACGCCGGTTCGATTCCGACCTCGGCCTCCACTATTCAAAGCCCCGCAGATTAACGTCTGCGGGGTTTTTTATTGGATGCGGGAAAGTGAGGGGTTCCGAAACCAGAATTCGGCTATTTAAAGCGGCTTGCGTTGATGTAGCCGTATTGGTTTTGCTGATAAATCGTATAGGGCAGGAGCAATGTATCCGCGATGCCTGATACGCCCATGTCCAGTAGAACCCACGCAGGTTCACCGCTCTTCTGATAAGGGCTACTCGGTTTTGGCTCGGCGTTCAGTTCACAGAAATCGAGCATAACCCCACCGTAGACTCGTGGAATGGATGAGCAATGTGATTTCCAGTCAGTGAGTTTTTCACCTGCTACGGAATCGGGTCTGAACGTCGTGTTGATCGTTCCACATCCCGTCAAGGCAAGCACTAGCGCCATCACCCACATGCTATGGGGTTTCAACTGAAACCTGCCTGACTCTTTTTGCTCTGCGAAGCCTGGGCTCATAACAACGCTCCTTGTATTTGATTGCGTTTAGGACGCCAGTTCAGGCGCGCGAGACACACGCTCTTTACTGGCGTGTGACCGATGCGCAGTTCTTCCTTGATACATACAGCACGATTATTGCTTGGCAAGGCTATCCAGCCCGTCAGGCTAAATCGAGGTATGTAGCATGAGCAAACCCCTTGTCCGGTGGCCGATCAACCCGCGTAGAACGGCTGTCATCGTCGTAGACATGCAAAAAGTCTTTTGTGAGCCCACCGGGGCGTTGTATGTGGAAAGTACAGCGGATATCGTCCTGCCTGTCCGGAATCTGCTGCTGGCCGCACGGGCTGCCGGGATGATGGTGGTTTACCTTCGCCATATCGTACGCGGTGATGGTTCGGACACCGGGCGCATGCGTGACCTTTATCCGAATGTGGACCAGATCCTCGCACGGCATGATCCGGACGTTGAGATCATCGAGGCGCTCGCGCCTCAGTCGGGTGATGTGATTGTCGACAAGCTGTTTTACAGCGGCTTTCACAATACGGACCTGGACACCGTGCTGCGTGCGCGGGATGTCGACACGATCATCGTCTGCGGTACGGTTACCAATGTGTGTTGTGAAACCACGATCAGGGACGGCGTGCACCGTGAGTACAAGGTCATCGCCCTGAGCGACGCCAATGCTGCGATGGACTACCCCGATGTGGGGTTCGGTGCTGTTTCAGCCGAAGAGGTTCAGAGAATATCGCTAACGACGATTGCCTATGAATTCGGCGAGGTTACCACGACCGCAGACGTCATCCGGCGCATTGAAAGTGCATAAGAAAACCCGTTCGAGTGTGCGCAGTTCTGGCTCGTTTTTCAGTACCTGCGCATTCAAACCATGCGTTCTGTTTCAGACCGTTTGATCTGGCTTGAACGCTCGTAACAGCTAACTGTTTGTATGATTTATGAATTCTTCCAGTGGCATGATTTCTGCTCCTGTCTCGCTGACCTTCACCTTTGCCGGTGAGACTTTCCCGCACTGTGTCAGCAAGAGGAAGCAGCCGTATGACTCTGCAATATGTGCCCATTATCGACCTGGCCCCGTATTTTTCAGGAGAACCGGACGGCAAGGCAGCCGTGGCTCAGGCAGTCAATCAGGCGTGCAAGGACATTGGTTTTCTGGTCATCACCGAACATCAGATTTCCGGAGAGCTTGTAGATCGGGTCTCGCAGTTAACTCGTCAGTTTTTTGATTTACCGCTCGCGGAAAAACGCAAAGTGGATCGTCCCAGCCCCGAGATGGTGCGCGGTTACAGCGCTGTTGCCGAGGAGAGCCTGTCGTATTCTCTGGAAGAAAGTGCGCCTGGGGATCTCAAAGAGTCTTTCTCCATCGGGCCGAGCAATGTGCCGGATGAAGATTATTATCACAATGCCCAAGCAGGGTCGCACTTCGCCCCGAATGTCTGGCCTGCCGACGCGTTGCTACCCGGATTCAAAGCGGCTTACCAGGCTTATTTCGAACTGGCTCAGTCGTTGATGCGCCTGTTTGCGTTGGCATTGGAGCTGGACGAATGTTTTTTCGATGACAAGATTGACCGGCATATCAGCATGTTCCGTAGCCTGAGTTACCCGGACATCATGACCGAAGTCGAGGCCGGCCAGTTACGCGCCAGTGCGCACACCGACTACGGCAGCCTGACCATCGTGCGCCCCGACAACGCGCTGGGCGGCTTGCAAGTGCGCAATCGGCAGGGCGAATGGGTCGATGTGCCGTATGTCGAGAATGGTTTTGTGGTGAACATTGGCGATCTGATGATGCAGTGGACCAACGACCAGTGGATTTCCACCTTGCATCGAGTAGTCAACCCGCCGATGACCAGCGAGCAGGACAACCGTCGGCAGTCGCTGGTGTTTTTCCATCAGCCCAACTACGACACCTTGATCGAGTGTCTGCCAGGTTGCCTGTTGCCTGGCACAACGCCTCGGCATGCGCCGGTTACGTCAGGCGATCATTTGCTGTCCAAGTTCGTCAAGCAGACCACCTTTGGCGGCAGCAAGGTGGCCTGATATGAACTCACTGTCTTACGTCAACGTGTTCGCGCAGGACATCGTCCGCCTGAGCACCTTTTACTCGAACCTGTTCGGCTTTCGCGAAATCGAGGCCATCAGGTCACCGATCTTTCGCGGACTGGACACAGGCAAGTCCTGCATTGGTTTCAACGCACTGGATGCGTACGAGCTGCTTGGCCTGGAAGCGTTTGCAGGCAGCACGGGGTGCAGGTTCTTGCTCAACATCGACGTGTCCGAACAAGCCGAGGTAGACCGACTGGTGCCGCTGGCAGTGGCGCAGGGCGCGAAACTGATCAAGGAACCGTACTTGACCTATTACAACTGGTATCAGGCGGTGTTGCTGGACCCTGAGGGAAACATTTTTCGGATTAACTATATGCTTTGAACGCCGCCTTTTTGGAGCACGGTTGAGGCGTGCGTCGTGACGTGAAACACGGCCCTATCAGAGTCTGGAGAATAACGTCTACTGTCTGAACTGTTAGGTCGTCTACTGGAGAAAATGCGCTTCAATTAATGAACAGGCCTGGTGTGCCTGCTGAATAATTGAGGATATGGATATGAGCAATCTTGATAGCAATCAGGACAGGCACGGACGCGTTATCAGTCCCGCAACTCGTGGCTCGCAACTAATGGACCTGGGGGTCCTTGGGGAGTGGCAAGACAATGAACTGGAGGGAGGAAAGAACTTTCCGTCGACTGAGGCAGGAGATTTCCCTGGCTATCCGACCGACACGAAGAGCAACACGCCGCCGGCGGACGGCGTTATTCTAAGTGGAGGCAAGGCTGATGATGCACGCAAGTATGTAAACTACACGGACCAGGAGTTCGGCGACGAATTCAAAAAACTCAATCCCGGCAAAGAAGTGGCCGGGTGGAAACGTCATGACGTCGCGGCCGGTGCAGACTTGCGCGTTGAATGGAAATATGCCGCACCTCATGTTACACGTGGCTATCTGGGGTTCATCACCAAGGACGGTTGGGATGAAACTACCCGCATCACACGTGATCACCTTGAGTCAGAACCTTTTTACGAGGACCTGTACACTCAGGTACCGTTCGACCAGCACAAAGACGAGCTAAAGGCCAAGACAGCTCTCACCGTTAAATTACCGTCTGGCAAACAAGGGCATCACATCGTCCTTCTTCTGTGGATCATCGCCGATACGGGGGCTGCTTTTTACCAGACGTTTGATGTTGATTTCAAATGACGTATTGATTTTCAATAGTCGGCTATATTTTTGCGCTCGGTAAAGTTGCGGCTTTTCGTCTTGTCAGTATTCGCATTCGAGGTAAATTTTACGTGCAGGTGAAGGGGGGCTAGACCTGCAATAGCTCATCGCAATGAGTGGTGTAAAACTATTTCCGGATACCGGGCGTAACAAGGGCCTACGCACATAAAGCACGTAAGCCCTTGATTTGTATGTGGTGCCCCGAGCCGGGGTCGAACCGGCACGTCCAAAGGACGAGGGATTTTAAGTCCGTAAATTTATCCTTAATAAACATATAGTTAGCAATAATCCTGCACCGCATGACACGTTAATTACCTGCCTTGCAGCCCTTTAAAATCAAGGGGGTAAAAACTATTGCGGTGCAGAATTTACTTGGTTGGAGTGACCTTTTTCCCGATCCTTTTGCGGATGTAGTTCTCGGTCATCACCACGGTGGTGTGCCCGAGCTGATCGCGAGCTTGAAGGATATCGCCGCTCGACTCAGCCTTATCCGTGCCGGCTTTCGCTCGCAGGTCTCGCATCTGAAATTCTCCCTTCTCCACGCCGGCCGCCTCGCGTGCCGCGTCAAATCTTCCCCGCAACATACTGCTCGTCATAGGCTGGCCGTTATCCATAACGATCAGCCTGGAAGTGCGGATCCTGTGTCCTTCCTTTCTGGTCATAATGCGGTCAATGACCACCTTCAGCTCACCTGTAATTTCAATCCTCCTCTTCGCATTCGTTTTGCTTTGCTGAACCCATAGCCTGCCGTCGCGTATACCAGTATCTAGTGGAGCTGGCTCATAAGCGATTCCAAAGGGTGGGGGTGGTTCAGAATTCGGCGAAAACCGGCACGCCCTTGCGGCGGCAGAGGTCGGCCAGGGCATCCCAAGGGGCTGTGTACCCGATTTGCTTCGCGCGTTGATCGATGTTGTCCCAAGCGCAGGCTTTGGATAGCTCGGCCTTCTCGGCACGTCGCGCTTCGATGCGGGTGAGGATTTTCCGGCAGCGCTTGCAGGTGACCATTTCTGTGTAGGCGGTGAGATGTTCGGGCCAGAACTCTCCCTCGGTGCCGCAGAAGACGCGATCCGAATCGTCAACGTCTGGGTCGTAGTGAACAGCTCTCGCCGCCATGTGTTTTCTCCAGGCAGCTGCCCGCCTGCCGAGGCGTTCAGCGCAATAGGTGAGGGTGGGGTTAGGCTGCCTTGGCTTCGGCTTCTTTTCTTCGTTCGGCTTCAGCCTCGGACATTGCCCAGGCCGGCATGATGGTCTCGATCTTCTCGGATATCCGCCCGTTCGGTTGCCTCAACGCCAACCCGCTGATGGCGGGCACTGGCGGCACGCTCCCGGCTGGCGTGAACGCTGTGGCCGGGTCGGTGCTGGCGGACGGCTACAAGGCCGTTGGCTCTGGCCTGACCGGTATCACCACGCGCTGGTTCAAGGAGCCTGCCCCCTATGGTGAGGCGCAGTGCATCGAGCTGCGTGGCAACATGGCGGCTGCGGGGGGCTACATCTACATGCAACCCACGGCCAACGTGGTACAGACCAATCTGGCGGCCGGCGACGTTATTGAAATGGTGTCGGCGGCGGAAATCATGGGGTCGTCGCGCGGCATTCTGGCTTGGGAGGCTGAATTGACCATCACCAAGACGGTGGGCGGGGCCTCGTCCACGTTCTACTATCGGTCAATGGACAAGTACCAAGAGCCGTTCACCATGCCGGCCAGCTTTTCCGGGGCACTGGAAACGCAGCGCGGCACGATTGACCTGAGTGAAACCTTGATCACCTCGCGCATGGGCCTGTACCTGGCTGCAGGTGTGCCACAGGACTCGACGGTCAAGGCCGCTCAGTTCGGGATACGCAAGGTTTAACTGCTTGGGCTGCCTTGGGCGTATGAATTTATTCGACTTCCTCTATCAGTTCCGCCCCTTGGTTCCGGACGTTGCCCACGGCCTTGCCAACCGTATACCACTCAAACTCATCGACTGGGGCACAGCATTCCCTAGCTATCGCGGCAGCGCGCGATGGGGCAGTGGACGGGCCTGTCCACTCGCGAGCCAGTTCAGGACTGAGGAGCAGTGGTCTCCGGTCGTGTATGTCGACCATTCCCTGATCGCTACCTGGTGGTGTAACTCTGGCTCATCAAGTCATGCCTCATGGCCCTTAAGGGTTTGCCGGCACGCTCTCAGTGGATGCAGGAAAGTTTGTAGCGGTACGAAGACCGATAGCAGAATCATTGCTGCATCTGGTGCAACATTTACATGCAAGTGAACCGGGTTGCTGCACGTGAAGCTTGGCGATCATACTGCCCTCATCGTTTTTGCTGCCTTATAGACCCGATGATGAATCTTGACGTTTTAGACTCACAACACAGTGATGAGATTGCTGCATTTCTTGCGATAGCTTCACAGGGAACATTCGTGTCAGCAGGGCGTTTATTGCAACGGCATCCCAGTATTATTTCGAAGCGGCTGGCTTCTATGGAGAAAAGGCTGGGCATCCGCTTGATTGAACGTTCCACCCGCCAAGTGCGCTTGACCGAATCAGGGAACAAGCTGGAGCAACGTTTGAGAGCGGCAGTCGAGACGCTGCGCGAAGCCCAGCAGGAAGCTGTCCTGGGCGCAAGCGAGGTACGCGGTGTGCTTCGTCTCGCATTGCCTGGGGCTTTTGGGCGCATGTGGCTGGCCTCCCTCCTGCCGGAGTTCATGCAGTTGCATCCCGATGTTGCTGTCACGGCTGACTATAGCGAACGACGGGTAGATCTCATCGAAGAAGGGTTCGACGCGGCGATCCGTATCGGAGAGCTTGAAGATAGCCGTTTGACTGCTATTCGGCTCTGCCACCATCGACGAGGCCTTACCGCCTCACCAGGCTATCTCGGACGGTACGGCATACCCAGAATTCCAAATGACCTGAATGAGCATAGATGTCTGCGCTTTAGCGGGCTGGCATCGTTCCCGCAATGGCGACTTTATCGAGACAAGGAGCTTCACACCATCTCCACTACAGGCAACTTGACCAGTAATGACAGCGAGTCCTTGCTGCAAGCTGCCAGGGCCGGCATGGGAATCCTAGGGGCTGGTGACTGGCTGACTAGCCAAGACATTGCCTCCGGCACGCTGGTCTCGGTTTTGCCTGATTGGCAGCTGGATACGGCAGGCGGCATATATCTGGTCAGGCCATCGGTTCGATTCAACAGTGCTGCAATGACCGCCTTTAAGCAATGGATAGAGTCGAAGTTTAAGCCGACGCCCCCGTGGTGTGCAGTCCAAGGCTAGTTATATTTCATAAGAGCGTCTGGAGGTTTCTTGTACAAGGGTATCGCGCTGTCAATTGGCTCATCCTGTCTTTTCGGCTTCCTGTACTACTATGCAACACTGTTGCGGCCCTTGAATGGGGAGCAGATTTTTGGGTGGCGCATGCTACTGATGCTGCCCTGCATAACGGTGTTTCTGCTGGTAAGCGGAGAGTGGCGGCACGTGGCTTCAATCAGCCAACGCCTCAGGCATAAACCTTCGCAACTTGCGTTGCTGTGTCTGAGCAGCCTTTTGCTGGGTTCGCAACAGTGGCTGTTCATGTGGGCGCCGCTGAATGGACGAGGGCTGGAGGTATCCTTGGGGTACTTCTTGTTGCCGCTGGTAATGCTCATGGTGGGTAAGGTTTTCTATGGCGAGCGTTTAAGCGCGATGCAGAAGGCAGCAGCGGTTTTTGCCGTACTTGGGGTGCTGAATGAACTGTATCAGGTGGGTCAATTTTCTTGGGCAACGATGCTCGTAGCCATCGGTTTCCCGCTGTACTTTATGCTGCGACGCAAGCTGGCAACTGCGAACTTGGGTGGCCTCTGGTTCGATATTCTGCTCACGTTCCCGGTGGCGGCGTGGTTTGCGGTGGGCCAAAGCGGCGAGGAAAACGCGCCTGGATTTACCTGGCAGCTGGGCGTCCTTCTTGCCGGCCTGGCAATGATCAGCGCAGCGGCCTTCATGGCCTACACCCTAGCGGGAAAGCTTTTGCCATTTGGTCTGTTTGGTTTACTTGGCTACGTGGAGCCTGTGCTCTTGGTCGCTGTGGCATTTGCGTTGGGAGAGCACATCAAGCCAGCGCAATGGCTGACATATGTTCCCATCTGGATTGCAGTAGGGTTGCTGCTAGCGGAAGGGGGCCGCTATCTAGCGCAAACGTCCTGTCATTCCCTAGAGAAAAACCAGCCCTTATAGCGCTTCTGCACTTTTTGCGACAACCTGAAGTGCCGTAGGGAGTGGTCCCTTTGAGAGCTACTGACGTGGAGATGGGGGGAACCCCCGTACGCCGGTACTCCGCTTTCGGGTTGGACTGGATAGTCAAAGTCGCGCAGTTCGGGATTCGCAAGGTGTAGGCCCGCTTAGAGCGCTAAACCTTTTCACCCCATCTTTCCGGGTTGATTCCTGCAGATCTCATAACTTCACGATGCTGGTCGATGACGTACTTCTGTGAGTTGATTGTCGCCCAAGAGTCGCAAGCGTCGCGCAGCAGATCAGATATCCGGCTGTCCGCGTCTCTCAGCTTTATCCGGAGCCTGTCACGCTCGAGGGCTGCGTCTTTGTGCATGTCGATGAGCTTCGTGACGTGCTTGCGATATCGGTCGACCTCGTCGCGCAGCAGTCTGTTTTTCTCCGCCACCAGGTGCGCGTGCTGCTTAAGCATCTGTTCCGCGCAGGGGCAAAACGGCCAGTCTTCGGCGTAGTCGATGTTCATGATGGGTGATCCTCAAATGCTGTGTGTGCATGCAGTAGTTGGGTCATTCAGATTTGGGGAGTGGTGTTCGTCGGCAGGACGCCGGGGGAGGGCTTTTTTAGAATTGCGGACCACGACTGTTTTTGCGGACCAAAACAAGAAGGGCCTACTGAGCAAAATGCCCCATAAGCCCTTGATATATATGTGGTGCCCCGAGCCGGGGTCGAACCGGCACGTCCAAAGGACGAGGGATTTTAAGTCCCTTGCGTCTACCAATTTCGCCATCGGGGCGGTAGCGCCAAGAGCAGGGAATATATACACCCGGCCCCCATGAAGCAAGCTCGAAAGCGTCACAAATGGCTCAGGATGACGCTTTTTTGTCTGTCAGAAATGCTTGGCAAATCATGAGGCTACGAATTTTTATTGGAGCAAAGGCTGAATTTCCGTCTCCGGCCGATCAGGCTTTGCGCTCTTTCGCCACCGCCTCGTTAACCACGGCGTCGACTTTGTCAGCCAGTATCCGCAGGTAACTGGCCAAGGCAACTTCTTCCAGGCGCAGGCCTTTACGCTGTCGGGAGCGGGGGAGTTTGGCCAGGTTGCCGAGCAGAAAGCCCTCCAGCACCGCAGGATGGATGTAGCATTTGCGGCAGATGGCCGGGGTGTTGCCCAGTTGTTTCGAGACGGCCTTGACCATATCGACGATGTGTCGTTTAGCGTCGGCTTCCGGTTCCCAGTGCAGCTTTTGCAGGGTGGCCAAAGCCAAAGCGCTGGCTGCCCAGGTCCGGTAATCCTTGGCGGTGAAATCCGAGCCGGTGAGGCTTTGCAGGTAGGCGTTGATATCGGATGACGTCACCGCATGACGCACGCCGTCTTCATCCAGGTACTGAAACAAGTTCTGCCCCGGCAATTCCATGCAACGCTTGATCACATTGGCCAGACGCCGATCCTTGACGCTGACTTTGTGTTCGACGCCGCTTTTACCCCTGAACTCGAACAGGATCTGGCCACCTTTGACCTCGACATGCTTGTTACGCAGAGTCGTCAGGCCGTAAGAGCGGTTTTCCTTGGCATACTGGCTGTTGCCGATGCGGATCAGCGTTGCATCGAGCAGCGAAATAACCGTCGCCATGACTTTTTCCCGGCCCATGCCGGGTTGAGCGAGTTGCGCCTCAATCTGTTTGCGCACCTTGGGCAGCGCATGGCCGAACTCGATCAGGCGCGAGTATTTGTCCTGGTCACGAATCTCGCGCCAGCGTGGGTGGTAGCGGTACTGCTTGCGGCCACGCGCATCGCGCCCGGTGGCCTGCAGGTGGCCCATCGGGTCAGCACAAATCCAGACATCGGTGTAAGCGGGTGGGACTGCCAAGGCGTTGATCCGCTTGATCTCTGCCTCGTCTTTGATCCGCTCACCCTTGGTATTGAAGTAGGCAAATTTGCCGCGCAGTACCTTGCGCGTAAGGCCCGGCTGAGTGTCGTCTACGTAATGCAGTTCACTGGCGGGCGGGCTGATGGCAGTCGAGTCAGGCATGGCTAAGTTCCAAAGGCAGTTAAAAACACTGACCTCGGCCTTTTACCGTGGTGCCGTTTATTTGTTGCCTGACCGGTTTTTCAGGGCGTCAGGCCAGTACGGCAACCGCCTTTATCTGCGCCCAAAGCGACTGGCCTCTGTGCAGATTCAACTGGTCGCTGGAGTAGCGCGTGATGCGCGCCAGCAAAGGCGTGCTCCCGGTGTCCAGTTTTACAAGTACATGTGCCGAATTGTCGGCCAGCGCTTCCTCGACCACGGTGACCGGCAAACGATTGAGGATGCTGCTTTGATCGTCGGGTTGCAGGTTCAGACTGACATCCCGGGCCTGAACCTTGACGCGCAGATGGGTGCCGATCTGCATTTCGGCGTGTGCGACGCGCATGCTCAGGCTGCTGCCCGGCAGGGTGACGGTCAGCAATTGATAATGACGGTCGTACGCGCTGACCGTGCCTTCGATGACCACGCCTGCATCGTCGCCCATCGCCAGCGGCAGGTCCAGGCGCGCCAGTGTTTCGCGGATCGGGCCGCTGGTCAGCACCTTGCCGGCCTCAAGTAACACCAGATGATCGGCCAGCCGCGCCACCTCGTCCTGAGCGTGGCTGACATACAGCATGGGGATGTCCAGCTCGCGGTGCAGGCGTTCCAGGTACGGCAGGATTTCACTTTTGCGCCTGGCGTCCAGCGCTGCCAAGGGTTCATCGAGCAGCATCAGGCGCGGGCTGGTCAACAGTGCGCGTGCAATGCCCACGCGCTGACGCTCGCCACCGGACAGCTTGTCAGGGCTGCGCTCTAACAGATGGTCGATGCCGAGCAGCTCGGTGGCCTGCGGCAATTGAATGCTGCGCTGCTGACGCGGGATGCGTTTCATGCCGAATTCCAGATTGGCTCGCACGGACAGGTGCGGGAACAGGCTGGCTTCCTGAAATACATAGCCGATCGCCCGCTTGTGCGGAGCGAGGAAAATGTCTTTTTCAGTGTCTTGCCAGACTTCATCATGAACACGAATGAAGCCGTGGCTGGCTTTTTCCAGCCCGGCAATGCAGCGCAGGCAGGTGGTCTTGCCCGAGCCTGAAGGCCCGAACAGCGCCGTGATGCCCGACCCCGGCAGGGTCAGGTCGGTACTCATGGTGAAGTCCGGGTAGCTCATCTGCATGCGAACGTCTATCGGTGACGCCATGACTCAGCTCCATCCTGCTTTGGATTTACCGCTGGAATACAGCGCCAACAGCACCAGAAAGGAGAACACCAGCATCGCTCCGGCCAGCCAGTGTGCTTGCAGGTACTTCATGGACTCGACGTGATCGAAAATCTGCACGGATACCACGCGGGTTTTCTCGGGGATGTTGCCGCCAATCATCAGCACCACGCCGAACTCGCCGACCGTGTGCGCAAACCCCAGAATCGCCCCTGTAATAAAGCCAGGCTTTGCCAGCGGCAGAATCACGTGGAAGAACGTGTCCCATTGACCCGCTCTCAACGTGGCTGCTACCTCCAGCGGACGGGTGCCAATGGCTGCAAATGCGTTCTGCAGTGGCTGGACGACGAAAGGCATTGAGTACAGGACCGAGCCGATCACCAGTCCGGCAAAGCTGAAGGTCAGTGTGCCCAGTCCCAGACTCTGGGTGAGCTGGCCCACTGCGCCATTGGGGCCAAGCAACAGCAGCAGGTAAAAGCCGATGACCGTCGGCGGCAAAACCAGAGGCAGGGCGACGACTGCGCCAATCGGCCCCTTGAGCCATGAATCAGTGCGCGCCAGCCACAGCGCGATGGGCGTGCCGATGATCAACAGGATGACGGTGGTCAATGACGCCAGCTTCAGTGTCAGCCAGATCGCCGCGATGTCGGCACTTCCCAGGGGCATTTACAGCTGGTATCCGAAAGACTTGATGATGGCGGCGGCTTTTGGGCCTTTAAGGTACTCGACCAGCGCCTTGGCAGCGGCGTTGTCCTTGCCCTTGTTGAGGATAACGGCGTCTTGCTTGATCGGGTCATGCAGGGCGTCCGGGACGATCCAGGCCGACCCGCTGGTCAGTTTGCCGTCCTTGTAGATCTGTGACAGAGCCACGAAGCCAAGTTCCGCATTGCCGGTGGAAACGAACTGGTAGGCCTGGGTAATGCTCTGGCCTTCGACTATTTTGGCTTTGGTTGCGTCGGTCAGGCCCAGCTTGCTCAGAACTTGTGTCGCTGCCAGGCCATAAGGGGCAGCCTTGGGGTTGGCGATGGACAAGTGTTGATATTGATTGGCCTTGAGCACTTCGCCCTTGCCGTCTACATAACCGTCCTTGGCCGACCACAGCGCCAAGGTGCCTACAGCATACGTGAAACGCGATCCCTTGACGGTGTCGCCTTCCTGCTCGAGCTTTGCCGGGGTGGTGTCGTCGGCCGACAGGAACACCTCAAAAGGGGCGCCATTCTTGATCTGTGTGTAGAACTGACCGGTAGCGCCAAACGCGGCAACAAGCTTGTGGCCGGTGTCCTTTTCGAAGTCAGTGGCAATCGCCTGGATGGGCGCGGTGAAATTGGCTGCGACGGCGACCTGAACCTCGTCGGCAAACACGTTGGCTGTAGCTGATGCGGCGAGGGCCAGGGCAGAGAACTTGAGGATGGCGCGCAGCGTGGTCGTTCGCATGGAACAGCTCCTTGATGATGAAAACGCACGCCGTCGAAATAAAGGCGTTTCGCTATATAGTTAAATATATAGCGATAGCCTGTTGTTCTGAAAGCACTGTTTTACCGGGGCGAGAGAATTTTCAGCGCGTTTTCAGCCAGTTGCCGAGTCAGTTCGGTCGCGCCCAACTGATGTTTGATACCAACCGCCTGACCTGCCCAAAGGTTCGTGAAGTCACTGCTGCCGCGTTTTTCTGCTTGCGCGCGCAATGGCATCAGCGCTCCGCCCGCTAAGGGGAACGCCGGGGCGAGGGCACTGACAGGGCCTGTTTCGCGCATGATTCGATTGACGATACCGCGCGCCGGACGCCCGGTGAAGAGATTGGTCAACGCAGTCTGGCTGCCCGTGGCAGTGTGCAGCGCCTGGCGATGCAGTGCACTGACGCTGGCTTCAGGGCAGAACAGATACGCCGTACCTACCTGGACCGCCGAAGCGCCCAGAACAACTGCCGCCGCAACTCCGCGGCCGTCTGCAATACCGCCCGCAGCGATGACCGGGATGCGCACGGCGTCCACTATTTGCGGCACCAGCGCCAGAGTGCCGACCTGAGTGTGCAGTTGATCGCTGAGGAATAGACCCCGATGACCACCGGCTTCGTAGCCCATGGCAATTACCGCATCGCAGCCATGCTGCTCCAGCCAGACGGCTTCCTCGACCGTAGTGGCCGATGAAATGATCTTTGCCCCAGTGGCTCTGACCCGCTCCAGCAGTGCTCGCTCGGGAAGGCCGAAGTGGAAGCTCACCACCCCCGGCTTCAGGCGCTCGACCAGCGTACAGGTGTCGCTGTCGAAAGGGGCACGGTTGGAAACGGGCGTCGGTGCATCGAAATCGGCCCCCAACTCTTCGTAATAAGGTTTAAGCGTCTGTTTCCAGAGTTCGGCGCGTTCTGCATCATAGGCCGGAGGCTGATGGCAGAAGAAGTTCAGGTTCAGCGGTGGATTGCCGGCGTATTGCCGAAAGGTAGTGACTTCCTTTTCGATTTGCTCAGGGTTCAGCATTGCGCAGGGCAGCGATCCCAGCCCGCCAGCCTTCGCGACAGCAATGGCCATTTGTGATCCGGTGGCTCCGGCCATAGGAGCTTGCAGCACCGGCAGTTCGATATTTAGCAGGTCAATAATGCGGGTGTCCGGCCATTGGCTCATGTGTTTCTCCAGCTTGCATTCAGGCAGTCATGCACAGGGTATTGAGCGCGAGACTGGCGTGAATGGCAAACGGCATTTCCGGTGCAAAACATAGACCGCGCGGCGAGGTTGACATAAAAAACGATCGGTCTAATATTCCGGCATGACTCAATTGCCTGTAAAAACCAGACGCCCCGGGCGGCCACCGAAAGTGGACCGCGACAACCTCGAAACCCGCGAGGTACTGCTGCGCCGTGGTCTGGAAGTGCTTACTGAGCAAAGCTTTTCGGCCACCGGGCTGGATTACATCCTTAAGGAAATCGGCATCCCCAAAGGCTCGTTCTATCACTACTTCACCAGCAAGGAAGCCTTCGGCCGGGCGGTACTGGATGAGTACGCCCGCTATTTTGCACAGCGGCTGGACCACTGGCTGCTGAACGAGGCGCTATCGCCACTGGAGCGACTGGTCGGCTTTGTGCAAAGTGCCAAGAGCGGCATGGCGCGGCATGATTATCGACGCGGTTGCATGGTCGGCAACTTGGGCCAGGAAGTCGGTCTGTTGCCGGAAGGGTTTCGTAACGTACTGGAGCAGACGCTGCTGGACTGGCAGTTGAAGCTGGCGTGTTGTCTCAGGGCCGCACAGGCGCACGGTGAGTTGGCCAGAAGTGCCGATTGCGACGAACTGGCCGCGTTTTTCTGGATCGGCTGGGAAGGGGCGGTGCTCCGGGCACGGCTGGTCAAAAGCGACACACCACTGAACACGTTCATTGCCGGTTACCTTCGTGGTTTGCCGCAATGAATTGTTCTTCAGGACTATTTAAAGACGATCAGTCTAAATTGGAGGCGCACATGTTCAAGGGCATTTTGATCGACAAGGACGATGCGGGCTATCGCGTCAATCTGACCGATATCGACGAAGCACAATTGCCTTCTGGTGATGTGACGATAAACGTGTCACACAGCACGCTGAACTATAAGGACGCGCTGGCAATCACTGGCCAAAGCCCTATCGTGCGCAGTTTTCCGATGGTGCCGGGCATTGATCTGGCGGGTACGGTGCAAGCCAGCGAAACGTCTGAGTACAAGGTGGGCGACAAGGTCCTCCTAAATGGCTGGGGTGTTGGCGAAGGGCACTGGGGCGGCCTGGCGCAAAAGTCGCGACTCAAAAGCGAATGGCTCATTCCATTGCCGGATGCGTTCACGCCCGCGCAGGCGATGGCCATCGGCACGGCGGGTTACACCGCGATGCTCAGCGTATTGGCTCTTGAGAAGCACGGTTTGACGCCCGACCACGGCGATGTGCTGGTGACCGGTGCCAATGGTGGGGTTGGCAGCTTTGCCATCGCTATCCTGGCCAGGCTCGGCTATCGGGTAATTGCTTCCACCGGGCGCGTTTCGGAAAGTGAGTATCTGCACCAACTCGGCGCAGCGCAGATCGTTGACCGGGCGACCCTTTCGCAACCGGGGCGACCTTTGGTCAAGGAGCAATGGGCGGCGGCAATCGACTCTGTCGGTAGTCATACGCTGGCAAATGTGTGCGCCGGTATTCGTTATCGCGGCATAGTGGCGGCCTGCGGCCTGGCGCAGGGTATGGAGTTTCCGGGCTCGGTTGCGCCGTTCATTCTGCGGGGTGTCACGCTGGCCGGCATCGACAGCGTGACCCGCCCGCGCGCTGATCGGCTTGAAGCCTGGTCCAGGCTGGCGACCGATCTTGACCTGGCGTTGTTGCCGCTGATCAGCCGGGAAATCGGCTTGAGCGAGGTGATCGATACTGCGCCGCAACTGATTGCGGGTCAGGTTCGTGGCCGTGTCGTGGTGGACACCGGGCGCTGAACAGGGTCAAAAAGGTTGCTTTGGCCTTCGTCATGCCGCTCCGGCAAGCCGCCAAGTTGACGATGCAACTGAGCCGTGCCGAGCCCGGTTTCGCAGAGTTGCAACGGGATGTGATTGCCAAGTGCTGAGTTCGGGGTGATCAGCCACTGAGCGGCCCGTTCGGGCGTTTCAAACGCCCGTAAAGCGTGACTGGCAACCATTGCGACACGATCCAGACGCTCAGAGGCCACCGGGTCCAGTGACTGTTGCTGGCGCTGGCGACGTTCCAGGGTCGAGATCGATGCGTTGAACAGTGCTTCCATTTGCGGGGGAGCCAGGCGTAGCGCTTCCCGGACTGCGCGGATCCAGCCAGGCGCAAAGCCCGCCTGAATGTTAGTCAGGCGTTCGGCTGCGCTGCGCTGACTGACCTGATGGGCCAGCAACCAGAAACGTGCAGCCGCCTCGCGACGGCCATGTGCTTTGCTAGCGAGGGGCAGAATCAAGATGCCTAATTGCCTTTGGTATCTGGGAAGAAGGCCAAGGCTATATCAGTCAGAGCGTCGTTCAAGCGGCGTGCTGTTACCGGTGATTGCCGCATGGGCTGAGGTTGTTGCGCTGAACACGCTGCGGCAAAGGTGCCGCGCCAG
The DNA here is from genome assembly GCF_001400735.1 of Pseudomonas caricapapayae. Lineage (GTDB taxonomy): Bacteria > Pseudomonadota > Gammaproteobacteria > Pseudomonadales > Pseudomonadaceae > Aquipseudomonas > Aquipseudomonas caricapapayae. The sequence goes on along the minus strand of NZ_LJPW01000054.1, from coordinate 97,571 downwards.
AGGCTCCGTGCTAAAGTCAGCCGCCTGAATACGAATGAAGAGCGACGGGGCTGTCCGCACGCGCTTGCACCAGAAAAGGCGTCGCTCCACATGCCGCATGACCGTCACAGCAACCAGGACGCACGCATTGTCAGCCAGCCTTCGCTGCCTGATGTCAACAAGCCGCTGCGCCTCTACCTCGACCGCCTGGCACCTTCGAGCCGCCTGACCATGACCTATGTTCTGCAGGACGCGGCAGATCGTCTGGGCATGGCTGACGTCGATATTCATGACATTCCCTGGCACACCCTGCAGCCTGGCCATGTCACCGCACTGGTCGCGACGCTGCGTGAAGACGACTACGCGCCCAACACCACCTCGCTGTATGTGAATGCTATCCGTGGCGTGATGAACGAAGCCTGGCGGCACGACCTGATCAGCCACGATCAGTTGCTGAAAATCCGCTCCATCAAGCCTGTCGGCGGCACGCGCCTGGTCAAAGGCCGTAATATTCGCCGTACGTTGATTCGTGAACTGATGGAGGCATGCGCTGCAGACCCCAGGCCACAGGGGCGTCGCGATGCCGCGATTATTGCGATTCTGTATGGGTCGGGGATGCGCAAATCCGAGTCGGTCAACCTGGATCTTTCACAGATCGATTTCGCCGAACGCAGCCTTCGAGTGCTGGGCAAAGGCAACAAACAGTTGATCAAATACGCCCCGGAGTGGGCGTTCAAGGCGCTGAACGACTGGCTGGAACTGCGCCGCTCGTGCCTCCAGCCGGGGCAGGGCGATGACGCCTTCCTGTTCAACCGGATTCGACGCGGCAGTCATATCACCCGCGACCGAATCACCAAACACGCCATTTACTTCATCGCCAAGCAGCGTGGACGGCAGGTGGGCGTCGATATCATGCCTCACGATTTCCGGCGTTCGTTCATCACCCGGGTGATCGAAGAGTTCGATCTGTCGATTGCCCAGAAGCTCGCGCACCACACGCACATCTCGACCACCGCCAGTTATGACATGCGCAGCGAGAACGAGCGCCGCAACATAGTGGACGGGTTTGATCTTTAAGCAAAAAAAAGCCACCTCGCGTAAGCAGGGTGGCTTAAAGATCTAACCAAAGGAGTGATGAAGCAGAGCAGAGATTCTCAGGCCTAGCGACGCGGATTCGCCAGACCGGGGATATGTTCGTTCATCGCCGACAACGTTAACACGGCAGCCGCCGATTCAATTATCAGCGTTATTGATACCCGTCATTGCCAAAAAACATAGCGACGGCCAGCGTTTGCGGCGATGGCCATCCAGAAAATCGATTTCTCGAACCTGAGCTATCCGGCAATCGAATAGCCAACAATTGGCAACACTTTCATGCTTTACCGCACTTGAAACGTACGGAAATGAGCATGGAAAAGTTCGCTATACACCGTAAAACCCGCTTCGACTCACTGGTACATGAGTACGGGCTGGAAGGCAGTCGCCTGTTGCCATGGGACGGCTATCCAATGCCGTTTGCCGGCGGCTGGTGCGTGGTCCGTCCGGGCACCTGCAGCGAAGCGCATACCCAGATCGATCAGGAAATCTTCATTGCCATCAAGGGCAGTGCCCGTCTGGTAATCGGCGACAGGCAGATGGAATTCACTGTCGGCGATATCGCCGCCATTCCGAAACATACCAACCATTACGTCATCAATGATTCCACCGAGGACTTCCACTTTTATGTGGTGTGGTGGGACATGAACTACGTGAACGCCTTCGTGGCGCAGCATGACCAGAGCACGGGGTGCCTTGATGAGTAAGTTCATCGTTACCATCACGCCGCCCACTCCCAATGGCGATTTGCACATAGGCCATATTGCAGGCCCGTTTCTGGCGGCAGACGTCTTTACCCGGGTTCAGCGCCAGCGTGGTCACGAATGCGTGCTGGTTTCCTATTCCGATGATTACCAGTCCTACATGTTGCGTAAGGGGCTGGAGCAGGGCGTCGATCCGATCGAACTGGCAGGACGTAATTCCGACCGTATCGAAGCGTCGCTGGCGGCGATCAACATAAAACCCGACAACTGGATGCGTCCGCACGACAACCCCTGGTTCGCAGAGGCGGTTGGCGAGGTCTTCAACGCGTTGCGTGACGACGGTTCGATCGAGTTTCGTGACTCCAGCGAGCCTTACTGCCCCGATTGCGATGTCTGGGGCTATGAGGCATTCGCCCGGGGCAACTGCAATTACTGTGGTGCCGAGTCCGATGCCAGCCAGTGCGAGAACTGCGCTCAGGCCCCCGACGCAGAACTGATGATCGGCTTGCACTGCAAGCTCTGCAAGCAACCGTCGCAATGGAAAACGGCTCATCGCGCGTTTCTGAAGCTGGCTGATTTCAAGCCGCAACTGGCTAATCGTCTGTTGGGCCAGCAATGGCGCAAGCCGCTCGACAACTGGCTGCGCGACACGCTGGAGCACCTGCATGACTGGGGCGTAACCCGTCCGGGCGACGGCGGGCTTGACCTGCAGGCCGACGGTTCCTGCCGCACCCACACCTGGTTCATGGGCCTGGCGGGCTATATGGCGGCATTTCGTGAATATGCCGACAGCGTCGAACGTCCAGAGCTGTTCCGTCAGTACTGGCAGTCGGGGCAGGGCACGCTGGTGCATTTTCTCGGCTTTGACTGCGTGTTCAGCCACGCCGTCGTCTACCCGGCGCAGCTGTCGGCGCTGCGCGATATCAAGGTTCGCCAGCGCTTCATGCCCAATCAGTTTCTGAAACTGGACGGCCTGAACCTGTCGACCAGCCGCAACCACGCGATCTGGGTCGGCGATCTGGCCCGTGAAGCCTGCGCCGACAGTGCGCGCCTGTATCTGGCGAGCATCGCTCCTGAGGAAAGCGAAGGCGATTTTCGTCTGGCGCATTTCCTTGAGTGGCGGGCGGAGGTGTTCAACGAGTTTTTCCCCGCCTTGCTGGACGCCGGAAAAAATCGCGACGACAGCTGGTGGAGCGGTCTCTGCGGAGCGGACGCCGGGTTGTTGGAGGCATTGCGCGTGCAATGGAACAGAGCCACAGAGCCTGCGAAATTCTCGATGAAAAACATGGCTCTGGTTCTGCTCGACGTGATCGCCATTACCCGTGCGCGTCTGGCTGAAGGCCGGTCCGTCAGCCATCTGGCGGCGTTCATCGCAGTGGCTGGCAGGGCGCTGATTCCAGAGACGTCAGCGCACATCATGATGGCATTCGATCTGCCCGAAGCCCGGGTGAACGCCACGCTCATGAACGGCGCGGCTGCCGAATACTCCATCTGAACGGATGCACCCCATGTTCATCGATTATGATATAGCGGTCATCGGCGCCGGGATTACCGGTGCCAGTATCGCGGCGAAGCTGTGCAGCGAAGGTGTGTCGGTCGCGCTGATCGACAAGGCCGCAGCCGGCAGTCTGGGCGCAAGCGGTTACTCTGGTGGGCTGGTTCGCCTTTACGACAGCGATCCTCTGCTGATGGAGCTGGCAGCCTGCTCGATAGGCTTGATGAACGACGGTGTTTTCGCGACGACATACGCCAGCGCGCTGCGCTGCACGGGTGTGATCTATCGGGCCGCCACCGAGCAACTGGATAATCTGTGCCGCGCCATTGAGCAATACGGTAACGAGCGCTACCCGATGCGCCTGCTTGCAGGTCATGAACTGGATGGAAGCCGCTATCCGCACTGTCCGGCAGCGAATCGGGTGAACCTGTTCGAAGCCCGCGCCTGCGTCGGCAATGTCCGTCAAGCTGTTGTCGCGCTGTGTCAGGTGGTCCGTCAGCAGGGTTTGCTGCTGGAGCATCGCGAGATCAAGGCCATCGATTGCCGCGCTGCTGATCTTGTGCACATCGAAATGGGCGATGCAACGCTGCGTTGTCGAGCCGTAGTGGTGGCTGCGGGTGCCTGGAGTCAGCATCTGGTGCCGCAGGCGGGGCTGGAAGCCCGTTCGATTCCATTGGCTCGGGTCGTGACCGAGAGCGACTGGTCAATGCCGGTGATCGATGAGGTTACGCAGAGCTATGGCGTGCCGCTGACTCGCCCTATCGTGCAGACCGGCTGTGGCACGCGCGACAGCGGCCCTTGGCCGGAGCATCTGGCGCAGCCCGATGCGCGGCATGCCGAGGACGCCTGCAGACGGATTGCCCGGTTGTGTGGTTCTACAGCCAGCACGCGGGTACTGGATGTGCTGCCGGGTTTCGACAGCTACAGCGCCGACGGTCGTCCGATGCTGGGGTTCTGCCCCGGACAGAGCCCGGTTTATCTGGCAGCCGGCATGTCGGGGCTGGGTTTCAAGTTTGCGCCTGGCGTCGCCAGGATCGCTTTCGAGCAATTGCGAGATCACCTGGCCGGGAAGGACCGGTCGTGCTCCGGCTGGTCGGCATTGTCGCCACGTCGGCAGATGCCCGCTGCCAGTCTGGCGGGGATACAGCCATGATGCCCCTCGCCTCACTGGTGCCAGGCTTGCGGGTCGGTGTCAGCGCACTGTTCGACCCCCACGACACGCCGCACGCCCGGACCTTCATGAGGGCGCTGGCGGTGGCACGCAACTGCGTGCCGGGACTTGCGCGGGTGCAATGGCACTTTCTCGACGACGGAGCCGATGCCGTTCGCGGGGCCGAAGTGGCGCGGCAAATGATTGATTGGAAAGCCGATCTGGTCATCGGCCATTTCTCTTCGGACGCTGCCGTCAGCGCCGCCGCGCTATATCGGCAAGCCGGTATCGCGCTGCTGACACCCGCTGCGACGATTGACTGCCTGACGCTGGAGCATCGCAACGTCTTTCGTTTTTGCCCGGCGGACAGGCAACTGGCGGTGGAGCTGGTGAATTGGCTGGCGATCCGTCAGTGGCGGCGCGTGCATGTTCAGGCTGACGACAGTGCTCATGGTCAGGCTCTGGGCGCAGCCATCAGTAAAACCCTGGCAAATGCCGGGTTGCAGTGCGTCGACGAGCCAGACCGCGCCGATGTGGAAGTCTTTGCCGGGCGTCTCAAAGCCAGTCGCGAACACTGGCTGGCGCGCCGACAGGCCGGCAGCACTCTCCCGTTGGTGCTCACCGACGACGCGGCCTCGCCATACCTGGGTCGTCCTGCATCGCGCGACCGCAACACTTTCGTCATCGGTTTCGGCGCTCCCGACAGCACAGCAAATGCCTGCCACGCCCAAGCGCTGCACCGGAAGCTGTTTGCTGCCGAGCCGCCTGCCTACTTTCGCGAAAGCCTGCTGATGCTTTACGCGCTGGCTGAATTGGCCAATGGCGGTCTTCGCGCCGGGCAACTGCTGGACGCGTTGCAGCACACCACCTTCAACACACCGTTGGGCGCAGTTAGCTTTGATCGGGGTGAGCTGCGAGGCGCGATGACCTGCATCTGGGCCCCGGGCCCCACAGGACTGACCCGCGTCACCCGATAGCCGCAAGAAAAACCAAGAACACCGCTTCACGCCAACTCTAAGGACAGGAACTTCATGGGTAACTCTACACCACACACGTTGAACCCGGACGCCGTCTGTATCGGCTTCGGTCCAGCCGGCATCGCGCTGGCCTGTGCTGTTGAAGACGCACGGGAGGCCAATGACCCGCTCGGTTCGCTGTCCATCCGCTATCTGGAAGCCGCGCAAGACAGCCAATGGCACCGCGAACTTTTGCTGTCCGGGACCGACATCAACCATCACGTATTTCGCGATCTGGTAACGCCGCGCAACCCGCGCAGCCGCTTTTCCTTCGCCATGTACCTCAAGGAACAGGGGCGGATGTTCGATTTCGGCTTGTTGGGCCGTCCCGCCAGTCGCCATGAATGGTCGGATTATCTTGCCTGGGTTTCCAGGCAAGTGGACAGCCAGACCCGCTTCAATACTCCAGCAACCGGAATTGACCCGGTGATCCGCAACGGTCGCCTGCATGAAGTCCGGGTCTGTACGCCGGATACCTCCTTCTCGACGCGCAACATTGTGCTGTCCAGCGGCAGCGCACCGCGTATTCCACACGCATTCGAGGCGCTGCTTGGCCCGACGCTGTTTCACACCTCGCAGTTTCTGACCCGCCTGCAAGCTTTTGGCGAACACTTGCCCAAGCGCTGGCTGGTGCTGGGCTCGGGGCAAAGCGCCAGTGAGTCGGTGCTGGAGCTGGTCAGTCGCGATCCTGCCATCAAGGTGCATTCAGTGCATCGCTCTGCCGGTTTCAAGCTCACTCAACTGGGTCAGTTCCCCAACCGGGTGTTTGCCCCGGATCACGTCGATTACTTTCACAGCCTGAGCCCCGCCGCGCGGCAGCGTTTTCTCGACTGGAGCCGCTCGACCAACTATGCGGGAATCGACCCGGATGAAAGCCAGAAGCTGTTTTCGCTGATTTATGAGGACTCCATCGCCGGACGCAAGCGTCTGCAGACCCACGCCTACAGCCTGATCAGTGCCATCGAGCACAGCGCCGATGGCTACCGGGTCGAGCTGACCGACACCTTCAGTCAGCGTACCCAGATGATCGAGGTCGATGCGGTGGTGCTTGGCACCGGTTATCAGCAGTACCTGATACCGCCGCTATTGAGTGGCTTGCAGCCATGGCTCAAGGCCGATCTGGATGGCGGCCTGCTGATTGGTCGGGATTACCGCGTCGCTACGCAGGGCGAGTGCGACGTGAATATCTGGGTCAACGGACTTTCCGAACGCAGCCACGGAATCAGCGACAGCCAGTCGTTCTCGCTGATGGCGCTGCGCGCCGAGCGTATCGCCACTGCGCTTCAGCAGGCGGTAACACCGGCAGCCGAACCTTTGTTGGCACAGTGGAAGTGACCCCTATGTACGACTCTCTTTGCGACATCGTCCACGATCAGACCTTCCTCAAGGTTTCTGGCCTGGGCGAAGACTTTTTCCTGAAGCTGGAATCACTCAACCCGGCCGGCTCGATCAAGCTCAAGACCGCCGCAGGGCTGATCAATGACCTTCAGACTCGGGGTTTGCTGGGCCCTGACACGATTCTGATCGAGTCTTCGTCGGGCAATCTCGGTGTGGCGCTGGCGATGATCTGCGCGGAGCGGGCGATACCCTTTACCTGCGTGGTCGATCCCAACAGCTCCAGCCATAACATCCGCATGATGCGCAGCTATGGTGCCGAGGTGATTCAGGTTCAGGCCCCGGACGCCAATGGCGGTTTTCTGGGAACACGCATTGCGCTGATCCGGGAAAAGCTGGTCAGCGACCCACGATACGTCTGGCTCAATCAATACGAGAATGCCGCCAACCCGCGTGCTCACGCCCGGACCACGGCACGCTCGATCAGCCAGCACTTCGGTCATGTCGACTATCTGTTCGTCGGTGCCGGGACCACCGGCACGCTGATGGGCTGTGTCCAGCATTTTCAGCGGCATCACCCGAGCACCAGAATCATTGCCGTCGACAGCGTCGGTTCGGTGACCTTTGGCACTCCGGCCAGCCGTCGCTTCATACCGGGGCTGGGCACCAGCCAGCATCCGCCGATCTTCAAGGCTGATGGTATTCATGCGCTGGAGATGGTCCCGGAATCCTGTACCGTCGCCATGTGTCGCATTCTGGCGCGCAGCAAGGGTTTGCTGGTTGGCGGGTCCACCGCGACGGTAATCGCTGCGGTACATGCCTGGCGCGAGCGCATCGAGCCGGGTTCGGTGGTCGTGGCGTTGTCGCCGGACTGGGGCGAACGTTACCTGGATACCCTCTACGACGATCAGTGGGTCGAGCAGCGTTTTGGCCGTGAAGTGCTGAGCATGACCCTGGCGGATCTGCCCCCATCAGGGGCTGCGACATCTCAGGGAAACGTAAAAACGCCTTCGCGAGCAGGCTCGCTCCCACAGGATGGGTGTGTATCTGTCCTGCCTCCACAGCAGCAGTGTTCAACCCTCTGGCTGGCCGCCGAGCGGTTGAAGCAGGCAGCCTTTCATGTGGTCGATGGCGAGGTGGTCGCGCGCCTGCTGGCGGCGGATCCTCTGGCTTGTATCAATGATGTGCAGGCGGCTTATCTGGCCCATGAGGCCGGACGTACGATCAATCCCGACAGTTACTTTCTGCGTTTTCCCGAGGCACCGGCCAATCGGATCATTGCCTTGCCCGCCAGCCTGTCCGGCGAGCAGGCAGTCAGTGGCATCAAGTGGATATCCAGCTTTCCGGACAATATCGAGACGGGCCTGCAACGCGCCTCGGCCGTGCTGATCCTCAATGACCCACTGACCGGCTACGCCTTCGCCTGCCTGGAAGCCTCACGGATCAGCGCCATGCGCACGGCTGCCTCGGCGGTACTCGGTGCGCGATGGATGAACCGTCATCAACGTCATGTCGGACGAATAGCGTTCATCGGTGCCGGTTTCATTGCCCGGACAATCCTCGACATGTTTGTCAGCGATGGCTGGACGATGGACGTAATAACCGTCTTCGATCAACACGAAGACTCGGCATCGGCGTTGGTGCAGCATGCTGCCAGTCGACATCGGATGAACAGCCGGCCAAGCGATTTGCCGACCGCCTTGCAGGCTGATGTGGTGGTGTTCGCTACCACCGCGTCGAGCCCTTATGTGCTGGAACCGGTGTTTCAGCCCGGGCAACTGATACTGAACATTTCGTTGCGTGATCTGGGCTCGGAAGTCATCGCGCAAGCCAACAATATCCTTGATGACGTCGAACACTGCCTCAAGGCGCAGACTTCACCTGATCTCGCCGTTCAGCAGTATCAGGACCGTTCCTTCATCACCGGGACGCTGGCCCAATTGATGACCGGGCAGGTGGAACTGAGCCCGGATCGGGCCTCGATCTTCTCGCCATTCGGTCTCGGCGTGCTGGACCTCGCCGTGGGCCAGCGCGTGTATCGCCAGGCAGTGGCCGAAGGCAGTGCGTTGCCGGTGCCGAAGTTCTTCTTTGAGTCGAAGCGCTGGTGATGGCCGTGCAGACGCATACCGTCGCCATTATCGGCATGGGCTCACGTGGCTTGAGCATTCTGGAGCAGTTGATCGGCCTGAGTCGCCATGCCGATCGGCCTTTGAATATCGAAGTGTTCGACCCGCAACCACCCGGCAGCGGGCTGCACCATATACAGCAGCCGGATTACCTGATGCTCAACACCGTGGCCGGCCAGTTATCCGCGTTTTCTTCCGCATTCCCGGCTTGCGCGAAAGCCGGTCCGACCTTTCTGCAATGGTGCCGCAGTCAGGATGTGCGCCTTGACGAGCGCGGCCATGTCAGCACGGACGGGCAGGGCAGAGCGGTGGCGTTTGGCGACTTTTTGCCGCGCGCATTGCTCGGGCGCTACTTGCAGGACAGCTATCGCTTGCTCCTGCAGTGCTGCCCGGCGCATGTGCAGGTGCGCTATCACGCCGAGCAGGTCATGACCTGTAGGCCGCTATTGGAAACGCCCGGCTTCAGGTTGCGCACTCGACGTCTGGAGATGGATGTCGATGCCGTGTTCCTCACCAGCGGGCATGCCCCTGAAACCGGCGCGCAGTTGGAGGTCGGCGATAGTGTGGCCATCGAGGGGCTGGGACTGACCGCGATGGACACACTGGCCCACCTGACTCAAGGGCGCGGCGGGCGCTACGTGCGGGATGCTGGCTTTGCAGGTTGGCGATATCTGCCGTCCGGACGCGAGCCCAAGGTGTTCCTGTACTCGCGCACAGGGCTGCCGTTTCATGCACGGCCGCAATGGCATGCCTCCAGCCAGCCCCCATTGCCGAGGCTGTTCTTCACCGCTGCCGCCATAGCCCGTTTGCGCGAGCAAAAGGAGGGCGGGCAACTCGACTTTCGGGCCGATGTGCTGCCGCTGATCAAGGATGAAATGTGCGCCGTGTTTTATCAGGCCAGGGTCCGGCTCGATGCGCCCGCGAAGTTCGCTTCCGTGCAGCGGCTGCTGCGCGAGTCAACCGCCAGACCGGTAGCGCTTGAGCGGCTGGCTGAGTTGTGGGGTGAGTTTGACCCTGAGCAATGGCTGTTGACCCAACGCTGGTCGGGTGCGCAAGGCACGTATGGCCAATGGTTCGTCGACTGGATCAAACGGGACCTGGCGCTGAGTCGACTGGGCACGGCAGGCAGTCCGATCTGCCAGGCACTGGGGGTCTGGCGAGATTGCCGCGACCTGCTGCGCCTGATCGCGGATCGCAACGGCCTGACCGAGTCGTCGACCCTGGAGTTTTATGGCACATGGGCCGGGTTGAGCAACCGGCTGGTCGGCGGGCCGCAGAAGGAGCGCCATGAAGATCTGCTGGCGCTGATCGAGGCTGGCGTCGTGACGATCCTGCCACCGATGGACGATGTGCAAAGGACCGATTTTCGCCCCGACAGCATCATTGGTGCGCGGGTCGCCCACGGCGGTCTGTCGGGCAATGGCCCTGGACTGATCAGTGATTTGCACGAGCAAGGACTGATTCGCGCTGCGCATGCCTGGCCTGCCGACGGTATTGAAACCGATGAGTCTGCTCGTGCCATTGGCCGCGATGGTTCTGTGCAGCAGCGGCTCTGGGTTCTGGGGCCAGCCGTGGAAGGCTGCACCTTCTACAACCACTACGTGCCCACGCCTGACCCGACCTGCCGCGCACTGATCGAAGCGCGCAGGGCGGTCGAGTCATGGTTGGAGATGCTGGCGAAGCACACTTCAAGTTGCATTACATTCAAGTTTAATAAAGCTGTTTAACTTATTAATTAAAAAGGAATTACTGATATGTATGAAGTCACTTTACTGACCGCGCTGGCGGGAGCGTTCATCGTGCTGATCATCAGTCCCGGCCCGAACTTTCTGGTGATTACTCAACTGTCGTTCAGCCAGTCCCGGCGGCAGGGCATCTGTGCAGGGCTGGGTGTGGCTTCGGGCAGCATTCTCTGGGCGTTGCTGGCGGCTACCGGATTGGGGTTGGTGTTTCAGCAGTTGCCGTGGCTGCAACCGGCGTTGCAGTTGCTGGGCGGTGCTTATCTGACCTGGCTCGGCACCAAGAGCCTACGCAGTGCCGGCAGCCAGCCCAAACCGAGGGACATCGGTGCACTGGGCATCGGCAGCCTGAGCCGTGCCTATCGGTTCGGCCTGCTGACCAACCTGACCAATCCCAAGGCGCTGGCGTTCTACACCAGTGTGTTCACCACTGTGACCACGCCGGGCATGCCGATGTGGGTGCGCACTGCGGGGGTGTCGATCATTGCGGTACTGGCGATCTCCTGGTTCGTGCTGCTGGCCACATTGTTTTCGATCCCTGCCGTGCAGGCGCGCTATCAGCGCATGAAAAAGGCCATCGATATCGTCACCGGTCTTTTCATGATCGCCTTCGGCCTGCGTCTGCTGATCGGTTTGCTGCCTGCCAACTTCATCTACTGAAATAACCTGCAAGGGACTACGTACATGCACAGCAACGACTGGCACTACCCGACTTCAATCCGTGCAGGCGCTGGACGCGTCAACGAGCTGGCCGACGCTTGCCGGAAGACCGGCATAAAACGGCCGTTACTGATGACTGACAGCTTTCTCGGCAGTACCGACATGATCGCCAGCGCCGTGGAGGATTGCCGCAGCCAATTAGGCCATTGCGGTCTGTTTGACCGGGTCAAGGGCAACCCGACCGGGAGCAACGTCGCCGACGGTCTGCACGCCTACAGAACCGGCGATTATGACGGCGTCATTGCGTTTGGTGGCGGTTCGGCGCTGGACGCGGCCAAGGCGGTTGCTTTGATGTCTGGCCAGACCCGCCCGTTATGGGATTTCGAAGACATCGGGCAGAACCATCTGCGCGCCGACCCGAAAGGCATTGCGCCGGTGATTGCGCTGCCGACCACGGCCGGGACCGGTTCTGAAGTAGGGCGTGCATCGGTGATTACCGACGAACAGGCACAGGTCAAGCGCACCATCCTGCACATTCGCATGATGCCGCGCATCGCGATTCTGGATGCCACGCTGACCCTTGACCTGCCCAGGCACCTGACCGCCGCGACGGGTGCGGATGCCTTGACTCACTGCATGGAATCCTGGTGTTCACCGGCGTGGCACCCGATGGCCGAAGCGGTTTCGGTCAAGGGCATGCAGATGATCAAGGAATATTTGCCTCGGGTTGTTGCTGACGGCCACGACCTGGAGGCGCGGCAGCAGATGCTGGTGGCCTCCAGCCTCGGTGCAGCGGCGTTTCAGCGCGGGCTGGGCGGCGTACACGCGATTGCACAGAGCCTGGGTGCGCTTTACGACCAGCATCACGGTTTGCTCAATGCGATCCTGCTGCCTTACGTGCTGGAGGCCAATCGCTCGGCATTACTGACGCAAATGGATGAGCTGGCAGTCTACCTGCGTTTGCCCACACCGGGTTTTAGCGGGGTTATGGAGTGGTTATTGACATTGCGCGAGCAGATTGGAATCCCGCATACGCTGGGCCAGATCGGTATCGATGATCGCGACGCCGAGCGCGTCGGGAAGATGGCGTTTGCCGATGGCTGCTCGCACACCAACCCGATTCGTCATTCGGCCGAGGTGTACGCGCAAGTCTTCAGCCGTGCGGTCAGGGGCCAGTGAGTCATGACCGCACTGGATGAACCCGCCATGCGGCGTCTCGACAGCGTCTGGCAACGCTTTGTCGGTCAGGGCCGGATCGTCGGCGGGGTCCTGTTGCTGGCTCGTCGTGGGCGCACATGTTACGCCAGTGCGCTCGGCTGGGCTGATCGCGAACAGCAGATTCCGATGACTCGCAGCACACGCTTTCGGCTGGCGTCACTGACCAAGCTACTGACCTCGGTGCTGGTGTTGCGGCTGTGCGAGGCGGACGTCCTGAAGCTTGATGCCTCGGTGACGGACTGGTTGCCAGCCTTTCGTCCGCGTCTGGCCTGTGGCCGTGAGCCTGTCATTACGCTGCAGCATTTGCTGTCGCACACTTCCGGCTTGAGTTACGGCTTCGAACAAGCGCCCGACAGCGCCTATCACCGCGCAGAAGTGTCGGACGGGCTGGATTGTGTCGCCTTCGATCTACAGGAAAACCTGGCCCGGTTGGCGCGTCTGCCCTTGTTGTTCGAGCCGGGCAGCGCCTGGGCCTATTCGTTGGCCACTGATGTGCTGGGCGCGGTGGTCGAGCGGGCCACTGGCATGGCCTTGTCGGAAGCCGTTGCCAAATGGGTTACGCAGCCGTTGCACATGAGTGCAACCTCGTTCAGGCACGAGCAGCAACTGCCGCTGGCCAGTGCCTACAAGGACGGAGTTGGCGGCCCGGAACGTGTCGGCGACGATGATTGGCTGTTGCTCGACAGCGGACGGGCGCGGCTGTCGTCGGCCCGCGCTTGCGACGCTGGTGCCTATAAGTCCGGCGGGGCTGGCATGCTGGGCACAGCGGATGACTATCTTCGGCTGCTTGAGTGTCTGCGTCTGGGGGGCGCGCCGTTATTGAGCGCCGTCAGCACCGAGCGCTTGCTGAATAACGCGATTGGAAACATGACCATCGCCAGCCGTGGGCCCGGCTGGAAGTTCGGCCTGGGGCCGATGATCCTTGCCGAACCCGCTGCTGTGCGGGGGCAGCAGCAGGGTGTCGGAACCTGGTCATGGTGCGGCCTGTATGGCAGCCATTACTGGGTCGATCCGGTTTCCTCGCTCAGCATGGTTGTCCTGACCAACACGGCTGTTGCGGGCGCGTGGGGTGAGTTTGCCGAGGCGCTCGTCGATGCGGTCTACGCCAGACACGAGGTCACGCCCGGGCAAACTGCTTGCGGTAGCTGCTCGGGCTGACGCCCACCAGATTGCGGAAGTGCCGGCGAAAGGACTCTTCAGAGCCAAAACCGGCCCGATCCACCACTTCGTTGAGACGCAACTTCGAGGATTCCAGTAATTCCTTGGCGTAGGCAATGCGTTCGCCAAGCAGCCAGTCGTAAGGCGTCAGGCCGGTACTCTCCATAAAGCTGCGGTGCAATGTCCGGGTACTGAGCGCCGCCCGTGAGGCCATTTCCTTGATGGTGTGGGGACGTTGCAGGTCGCTGCGAATCCAGTCCATGAGGTTGGAAATCGGCCCGTCGCTGGCCGACACCAGTTGCCTGGAAGCATATTGCGACTGACCGCCTTCGCGATGCGGCGGTATGACCATGCGCTGCGCCACCATGTTGGCAACGCGCGAGCCGTGATCGTTACGCACCAGGTGCAGCATCATGTCCAGCCCGGCAGCCGAGCCCGCAGCGGTCACGATTTTGCCCTGGTCCACATACAGCTCGTTGGGCTGAATGGTCAAGCCCGGATACATGGTCGCCAGCAGGTCGGTATAGCGCCAGTGGGTAGTGACCTTGTGCCCGTCGAGCAAGCCGGCTGCGGCCAGAACGAAGGCACCCGTACAGATGGAACAGATCCGCGCGCCGCGTGCATGAGCAGCCTGGAGCTGTTCGATGAGCCGTTGCGGAACCTCGGACTCCACCCCGCGCCAGCCCGGCACGATGATGGTATCGGCGTTTTCCAGCAGCACTTCGCCTGGCGTTGGCACGATGGTAATGCCACCGGCGGCGGTAATCGGCCCATCGTCGACCGGAAAGGTCGCGAACTCGTACCAGCTGACGCCCAGTTCGGGCCTTTTCAGTGCAAAGACTTCGACCGTGCAGCCAAATTCGAAGGTGCACAGCTGGTTGTAGATAAGTGCGACGACAAGGTGATTTTTCATGGCGCGATGTTACCGGATATTGGCATTTCAGCCAGTAGTTTGGCGTGATGCTACTGGTTAATCTGCACGCTGTCACTCGCTTGAACCCTAATATGCAAGAGGCCTGCCCGGCAGGCCCTGGAGCCAACTCGTGCCACTCAATATCGGTATCTACGTTTATGACGACGTCGAGGTTCTCGACTTCGCTGGCCCCTACGAAGTGTTCACCACCGCAACGCGCATGCACGCTCGCAACAGCCGTGATGACCGGCAGTTGTTCAACGTGTTCACCATTGGGCGCAGCACTGCACCGGTGCGTGCCCGCGCCGGTCTCAAGGTCGATCCGGATTTCTCGATCAATGACCATCCGGCCATCGACTGTCTGATCGTCCCTGGCGGCGTTGTGACTGCCGAGCTGGAAAAACCTGACGTGATCCACTGGATCAGTGATCAGTCGGAGCCCGGGCGCGTCGTCGCCGCAGTGTGCACCGGTGCCTTTCTGTTGGCCCGGACCGGCAAGCTGGCAGGCAAACAGGTCACCACACACTGGGAAGACATTGACGATCTCAAGGAAATGTTCCCGTCGGTAGACGTGCTCAGCACGCTGCGCTGGGTCGACGAAGGCTCGTTCGTGACATCGGCAGGCATCTCCGCCGGTATCGACATGAGCCTTCATCTGGTGGAGCGCCTGCACAGCCGTGAACTGGCCGAACGCACGGCGCTGCAAATGGATTTCGACTGGACCGAGAACGACTGAGGCTGTCACTAACCCCCGGTCACCTCTGAAGACGCTGTGTGCCCGAAACGTGCATAGCAAACCCTTCAAAGCGATAGCCAGCCATCGCCATACCCCCGCTCGAGACATTCGTCCGAATGGCCGATAACCCGGCCATTCCGGTGTTTCAGCGGGGGTTTCCTGTATTCCCGAGCCTTTGGCTCAGCGGCAGGGCCGCACCCATCTTTGCAAAACCAGAGTGCAGGACACATGAAAACCCATTTCTTTAAAGTCGTTCAAACCGTTGCACAGCACGGTTCGTTCTCGGAGGCCGCAGCCATTCTGGGCTGCAGCCAGTCGAACATCAGTTATGCCATTAAGGAAGTCGAAGATTTTTTCGAGAAGCGCCTGTTCATTCGCAGCCGCACCGGTTGCACACTCACTCCTGAAGGCAAGGTCATCAGCCAGACCCTCGGGAACATCATGGCCACGCTCGAACAACTAAAAAAAATGGGGTCAGTGGCAGCGTAACCATTCATTACCATTCGCATATCCTCGAGACCAGCCTGAGCGCCTCGCTGGACTTTCTCGCCCATCACTACCCCGATATTCATCTGAACGTGCTGCACCGCAGCGAACAAAACCCATCGCTGGATGCCTTGATAAAGGGCGTGGCCGATATCGTGGTTCTGCCGGCTATCGTGCTGGACGAGCATTATCTCGAGCATCATTGCTGGTCGGATCATTACGTGCTGGTGGCGGCGCGCAGTAGGCAGGAGGCGCCGCAGAGCTTCGCCGAACTGTCGCAGGTGTCACGTTACGTGGCCTGGCGGCATCCGGGCGTCGAACGCCTGCACCAGCAACTGGCATCGGCGCACGTACGGCTCAGTCAGCGCGGCGAACTGACCTGCCTGGACACGCTTCTGGATCTGGTCGCAAAACGCCATTGCATCTCGATTCTCCCCAGCGCGCTGTTGAATGGACGCTTGCGTGAACTGGAGTCGATCCCGCTTCCATTGACTGTGATGCGACACATCAGTGTCGTGGCGCGGCCGGTTTCGCTGCTGTCCAATGCCGCAACTGCAGTCATTCAGGCTCTGAAAAAGCCCACGGCCTCCATTCCTCAGCCACATTGACACTGCAAAAGCCTGTCAGCGTGCTGTCGACGAGCGTTTGACCGTGACATGAATGCAACGAATCGGGCCCTGTGGGCTCATATCCGTAGGTAATACATTCAGGACGCTCCGCCCGCGGAGCGTCTCAGTTCGCCGATTCGAGAGGAAGACTGGACGCTATGACGATACCGGACAAGCAGTACGTGGACTGGCTGGTCGAGCAATCGATGCTTAATGCTGCAAAACAGCGCGCCAAGACCTATTCAGGGCAGGGCAGGCTCTGGCAGCGTCCTTTCGCCCTTGCACGTCCCAGAGATGCATCCGCTATCGCATCGGTCTGGTTCACCGCCTATCCGGCTTCTATCGTCACCCGCGAAGGTGGCTCGGTGCTGGAAGCTCTGGGCGATGAAACCCTGTGGCATGCGTTGTCGGAGATCGGCATTCAGGGCATCCACAATGGGCCTCTGAAGTTGTCCGGCGGGCTGAAAGGCCGCGAACGGACCCCGAGTATCGATGGCAACTTCGACCGGATCAGTTTCGGCATCGACCCTGATCTGGGCACTGAAGCGCAGCTGTTAAGCCTGACGCGCATTGCCGCAGCGCATAACGCCGTGATCATCGATGACATCATCCCGTCGCACACCGGCAAGGGGGCGGACTTCCGTCTTGCCGAGCTGGCGTACGAGGATTATCCCGGCCTGTTTCATATGGTCGAGATTCGTGAGGAAGACTGGCAGTTGCTGCCTGACGTGCCGACCGGGCGCGATGCGGTCAACCTGATGCCCGACGTGGTCGATCAATTGCGCGACAAGCATTACATCGTCGGCCAGTTGCAACGAGTGATTTTCTTCGAGCCCGGCGTCAAGGAAACCGACTGGAGCGCAACCGACGTGGTGCACGGCGTCGATGGCAAGGCTCGGCGTTGGGTCTATCTGCATTACTTCAAGGATGGTCAGCCTTCATTGAACTGGCTGGACCCAAGCTTCGCCGCGCAGCAGATGATCATCGGTGACGCGCTGCATGCCATTGATGTCATGGGGGCCAGGGTATTGCGTCTGGACGCCAACGGTTTTCTCGGTGTGGAACGTCGCGCCGAAGGCACCGCCTGGTCGGAAAGCCATCCGTTGTCGATCACCGGCAACCAGCTTTTGGCCGGGGCGATCCGCAAGGCGGGCGGTTTCAGCTTTCAGGAACTGAACCTGACCATCGATGATATTGCCTCCATGGGGCAGGGTGGCGCGGATCTGTCCTACGACTTCATCACCCGACCAGCCTATCAGCATGCCCTGCTGACCGGCACCACCGAGTTCCTGCGCTTGATGCTGCGTCAGGTGCATGCGTACGGCATCGATCCGGCCTCGCTGATCCACGCCTTGCAGAATCACGATGAGCTGACTCTGGAACTGGTGCATTTCTGGACGCTGCACGCCCACGACACCTTCCATTATCAGGGCCAGACGTTCCCTGGCAATATCCTGCGCGAGCACATTCGCGAAGAGATGTACGAGAAGTTGTCCGGCGAACACGCGCCGTACAATCTCAAGTTCGTCACCAACGGCGTCTCCTGCACCACGGCGAGTATCATTACCGCGGCGCTGGGTATTCGTGATCTGAGCACGATTACTGCTGCCGACATTCAACAGATTCAGCACATTCACCTGCTGCTGGTGATGTACAACGCTATGCAGCCGGGCGTATTTGCGTTGTCGGGCTGGGACCTTGTGGGCGCGTTGACGCTCCCTGCGGAGCAGGTTGATCACCTGATGCAGGACGGCGACACTCGCTGGGTTCACCGAGGTGCCTACGATCTGGTCGATCTTGACCCGGACGCCGAGTTTTCTGCGGGCGACATGCCGCGTCCCCAGACGCTGTACGGCAGCCTGGTCAGTCAGCTGCAGCGATCTGACTCGTTTGCCTCGCAGCTCAAGAAGATTCTCGCTGTACGCCGCGCCTATGACATCGCGGCAAGTCGCCAGATTCTGATTCCCGATGTCGAGCATCCAGGGCTGCTGGTCATGGTTCATGAGCTGCCAGCCGGGAAGGGGACCCAGATCACCGCGCTTAATTTCAGTGCCGAGACCCTGGTTGAAACCCTGCACCTGCCCGGTATCGCGCCGGGTCCGGTGGTCGATATCATCAATGAACGGGTTGAAGGCGATCTGAGCGAGCAGGGCGAGTTCACTATCACACTGGACGCCTATGAAGGGCTTGCCTTGCGCGTGGTCAGCACCTTACCGATCTGACCAGCGACGCGCAGCCTGACGGGCTGCGCGTTACCATCAAGGTCAGGACCCTCCTGACTGCTGTTTCTTCAGGCGATAGGCGAACTGGGCGCGACTCAGGCCCAGCAACCGTGAGGCAGCCGCCAGGTTGCCTTCACTCTTGTCCAGTGCTTCCTGAATCAGTCGTTGTTCGAGTTCGTCGATGGAAAACGCCTGATCGGGTTGCGTCAGGTTGTCCAGCAGCGCGGCTGTGGGCGCTTGCTGCGCGTCTGAAGCGGGAAGCTGTCGCAATGCGCCTTCGTGGTTCAATGAGTAGGAATCCACGGGTAGCGGCTCATTGCGGAAAATATGCATCAGATCGATCGCCTGGCCTTCGTCGCTGGCAATCAGCCCGCGCTCGATCAGATTCTGCAACTCGCGCACGTTCCCGGCGAAGTCGTAACGCAACAGCGTTTTCAGGGCCCGCATGGTCAATCCGGCCGGCGTCCTGCCGTACTCCTGACAGAAACGTTTGAGAAAGGCATTGATCAGCAATGGAATGTCATCGCGGCGTTCGCGTAGCGGAGGCAGGGCGATCGGGTAAACGTTCAGTCGATAGAACAGGTCTTCGCGAAAATCGCCGTCGGCCACGGCCTTGCGCAGGTCAACGTTGGTTGCCGCCACAACCCGGACATTGACCCTGATGCCATGGCCGCCCCCGACACGTTCGATCTCCCGTTCCTGCAAGGCGCGCAACAGTTTGCTCTGGCCGGCCAGGCTCAAGGAAGTGATCTCGTCCAGAAACAGCGTACCGCCGTCGGCACGCTCGAAGCGCCCGGGCCTTGAATGTGTCGCCCCGGTGTAAGCCCCACGCTCGACTCCAAACAGCTCCGCCTCGATCAGGTTGTCGGGAATGGCTGCGCAGTTAAGCGCAACAAACGGGCCTTCACGGTTGCGGCTGAGCTGGTGCAACTGACGGGCAAACATTTCCTTGCCGACGCCTGACTCACCGCTGATCAATACCGTCGCCGGGGTCATGGCCACGCGTTGCAGAGCCTGGGTGGCAGCGTTGAAAGCGGCGCTTGCGCCGATCAGTGGCTGTTCGGTGCCGGTCGGCGGCTCGGGATGGTGCCTTACCTTTGCCAGCGATACGGTTTGTTCCGGGGCGGCTGACTTGACCACATTCAGGTAGCTCAAGTCTCGTTCGACATCACCCCATTGTTCCGACGTCTTGCCGACTACCCGGCAGCTCGCGTGACCCATGCCGCGGCACTCCACTTCGCGGAAAACCACCATTTGCCCGAAAAGCCCGCTGACGAAACCCATGGCATAGCCTATTTCGGTCCAGCACACCGCATCCTGTCCGATACCATACGCCGCAACATGCTCGTCGGCTTCGCAGGAGTTGTGCCAGAGAAACTCCCCTTCATAAAACCCGGACTCGGCGTCGAACTTGAAGTGCATGGGCTCGACCTTGGTCATGCCTTCCAGCGTATGCAAGTGCGTACCGGCACGAAACGCCGAGGTGGCATCAGCCAGTGGCCAGCGCTCCCGAATCAGCCGCGCATCGCGCGCCCCGGAGAGGTAGCCGGCACGGGTGAACATGCCGCGCGCCTGCTCCTGGCCCAGACGCTCGATGATTTCGCGGCGCAAGGTGCCGAACGATGAGGTGTGCAGTAACAACATCCGTTGATCGTTAAGCCATATGCGCCCGTCGTCAGGCGAGAAAAACAGGCAACTGGTCAATTCCTCGGCGGTCGGCGAGCCACTGGCGTCCGGCTGACTGCTGTCGCCCTTGGGCGAGAGGCGTTCGGTGGGGGCGGCAGGGTCGGAAAGCTCGCAGTGAGGAATTCTCATTTTTTGTATCTCGTCCTGGTATTGCTCTAAATGATCAACTGATGAGTCGGTTAATAAACATAACTTGATCAAATGAACAAGTCGGCTCAGGCGTACTTTTCGACTCGGGACGCCGGAAACACCTTTGCCATTGGCGGAGACGCCTGTTCCAGAGCGTTCCAGACGCTATATGACAAACTGTTTGCAATCCCGGCACAGGCTTTGCTCAGGCCTGTTTACGGCGCGTGCTGTCCATTGGAGTGGAGCAGGCGATTACAACCATAAAAGCCGGAGTCTGAATATGTCAGCGTCTGATGGCACCCCTCTGTTGCAGCGCGCGATTGAAGCCGAATGTGTATTCAATGGCGACTGGATTCCTTCCTTTTCTCCCTTACAGCCTGTCATCGAGCCTGCGACCGGTGAGCTGTTGATGAACACGGCCATGGCCGATGCGGCGGATATCGCCGTTGCGTGCCGGGAGGCTGCGCTTGCCCAGCCTGCCTGGGCGGCGCTGGGGCCTCGTGAAAAAGCCGAAATATTTTTGCTGGCTGCCGATCACGCGGTCTGTGCTTACGATGAACTGGCCTTGTATGTCGCACGCGAAACCGGTGGCAGCCTGCACAAGGGACAACACGAGGTGAACGAGGCCATTGTGTTGTTGCGACAAGCAGCAGGCATGCTGTCGCAGGCTCATGGCCACGGCCTGATCTTGCCCAGCGCGGCTGGCCGCCTGTCTTATGCACGGCGCGTGGCGCACGGCGTGGTAGGGGTGATTTCGCCTTTCAATTTTCCGTTGGTGCTGTCCATGCGCTCGGTCGCTCCGGCGCTTGCGGCAGGCAATGCCGTGGTGCTGAAGCCTGACCCGCAGACGCCGGTCAGTGGCGGCTTTCTGATTGCCCGGCTGTTCGAGGAAGCCGGACTGCCCAGAGGACTGTTGCAGGTGCTGCCGGGTTCGGCTGATGCAGGCGAAGCATTGTGCCGCGACACCAACGTGCAGATGATCACTTTCACAGGTTCTACCGGGGCCGGACGCAAGGTTGCCGAAGCCGCCGGGCGTAACCTGAAGAAAGTCTCGCTGGAACTGGGAGGCAAGAATCCATTGGTCATTCTTGAAGATGCCGATCTTGACCTGGCCGCCGGCAGTGCCGCGTTTGGAGCCTGGCTGCATCAGGGGCAGATCTGCATGGCCACCGGCCTGATTCTGGTTCACGAATCGATTGCCGCTGACCTGACCCGCAAGCTGGCGGACAAGGCACGGGCGCTGTCGGTCGGTAATGCCGCACGCGGCGAAGCTGCACTGGGGCCGCTGATCAACAAACGCCAGTTGCAGCACGTACATCAGGTGGTCAGCGACAGTCTGCAAGCCGGTGCGCAACTGGAAACCGGTGGTGAATACGAGGGGCTGTTCTATCGTCCTACGGTGCTAAGCGGCGTGAAGCCCGGTATGCGCGCATTCGAGGAAGAAATTTTTGGCCCGGTGGCGGTGGTGGTCAGCTTTTCGACCGACGAGGAAGCCGTCGAACTGGCCAATCGCTCTGAATATGGCCTGGCCGCTGCTGTTATTTCTCCAAATGTGGGGCGTGCAACGGCCATTGGCGACAGGCTCCGGTGCGGCATGCTGCACATCAACGACCAGACCGTGGCGGACGAGTGCATCAACTCGTTCGGCGGGCGAGGCGCGTCGGGCAACGGCGGCAGCGCAGGCAGTCCGTCGGACTGGGAGGAGTACAGCCAGTGGCAGTGGGTGACGGTGAAGAGCCAGCCTCCGGTCTATCCGTTCTGAGTGTGCCTGCGGTTTTAAATTGTATTGCAAGTAGTGTGATTCAACGACAAGACGTGATCCAACAACAATAAGAGCGCGCGACTATGAACCTGAATAACAAAACACTGATCGTTACGGGTGTGTCATCCGGTATTGGCGCTGAACTCGCGCGGGTGGCGCGCTTTCAAGGTGCCAGAGTCATTGGCATTGATCGCCATGAGCCGCAGTTGACCGTGGACGGGTTCTTTGAGGCGGACCTGGGCGATCCGGACAGTATCGATGCGCTGATCGAGCGCCTGCCAAGGCAGATCGACGCCTTGTGCAATATCGCCGGCGTACCCGGCACTGCGCCGGTCCAGACGGTAGCCCGAGTCAATTACCTCGGGCTGCGCCATCTGTCTCAGCGCCTGCTGCCACACATGGCACCGGGCGGCAGTATCGTCAACGTAGCGTCGATACTCGGTGACCAGTGGGCCAGACGGCTTGAACTGCACAAGGCACTGGCTGCCACTGAAAGCTACCGCGAAGGACAGGCGTGGCTGGCGGCCAATCCGGTGGCCCAGGAGACCTGCTATCAGTATTTCAAGGAGGCGCTGATCGTCTGGAGCTTTCAGCAATCGCAAGAATGGTTTCGCGAGCAGTCGGTGCGCGTCAATTGTGTCGCGCCGGGGCCGGTGTTCACGCCGATCCTCGGTGATTTTGTCAGCATGGTCGGCCAGGAGCGTGTCACCCGTGATGGCTTGCACATGAAGCGTCCTGCGCTGGCCGATGAGGTGGCCGAGGTGATTGCGTTTCTGTGTTCCGACGCATCGCGATGGATCAACGGTGTCAACCTGCCGGTAGACGGAGGGCTGGCAGCCTCTTACGTCTGATGGCGGCAGGCGTTACAACCCCGGCGGCGCGCTCGCGGCGTCGGGGCTATTGAAAAACAACAACAATAAGTACAGGAATCCCAAGATGCCCAAGTCTATCTTGCGTACCGTCGCGACCGTATCAATCATCGGCCTTTCATCGACCGCTTATGCCTATGACCTGCCTGGCCTCAATCTGGGCAACACCAGCTTTTACGACGGCTCGCCAGCCCCGGACGGGCCAGGCTGGTATCTGGAGGAATACCTCAACTACGCCAGGGCCGATCGTTTCAATGATGTAAATGGCAACAAGCTGCAACTTCCCAGACAGGATGTGGATGTACTGGCGGTGACCACCCAGCTCATTTATGTCAGCCAGCCGATGGACAATGGCGCGATGCCGGGGATTACCGCCATCAATACTTCACTGGCGCATGCTGATGTGGACGATGGTCTGGATAACACCGTACTAAGTTCGCGCGCAGGTTTCGGCGACCTGATCATTGGCCCGTTTCTGCAATTACCGACCCTCACTCGCGCTGATGGCAGCCCGCTGCTGACCCAGCGTATCGAGGCGGACATTGCGATTCCGGTCGGTGCCTACAATCGCAATCGCTCGATCAACCCTGGCAGTAATTTCTGGTCGTTCAACCCGTACTACGCGGCGACTTACTGGTTTTCTCCGAAGTGGTCGGCCAGCGGGCGGTTCATGTACCTGTGGAACGGCAAGAATGACGACCCGCAGGCCGGGTTCGGCAATGTCTCCGACACCCAGGCAGGTCAGGCGCTGCATGCCAACCTGACGTTGCAATACGCTGTGACCGAGCAGCTCTCTCTGGGGCTAAATGGCTATTGGCTCAAGCAGTTCACTGACACTCAGGTAGATGGCCATGATGTCAGTGGCCGCAAGGAGAAAGTCTGGGCCATCGGCCCCGGCTTCCTGTATGCCTTCAGCAAGAAGAACGTGCTGACGGTCAACAGCTACTTCGAACAGGGTGCCGAAAACCGCACCGAAGGCAACAAGGTTGTGCTGAATTTTGTGCACAAGCTGTAGGACGCTGCCGTCGGATGACTGCCGTGTCGGTGCGTTGTATTGCCACGATAGTCCGCTCAACCCCGGTTGCAGCGATGATCGCTGCGACGTGAGGCTCCATCCGCCAGGCCGCTCAGCCGGTGGCCTTGAGCGCATGCTTCCCGGCTGCGGCCGACCGGGACAGCACCACGATCGCTGCCAGTGCGGCGACCACCAGGCCTGGCGAGGTGGCCAACAGTACGCCGGCGGTTCCCGCACCGGCTCCGAGCAGATGCCCGGCAGCCAATGGACCGGCCACAGAACCGAGGCGGCCGATGGCTACCGCAGCACCGACGCCGGTGGCACGTACCAAAGTCGGGTAGGAAGGAGGGGCCAACGCGTACAGCACCAGTTGTGCGGCCATGACAAATACGCCGGCAGCAAACCCGGCAATTGCCATTGGCACGATACCGATCGATAAACCCACGCCCGCCAGTGCAGCCAGCAAACCGGCATAAACGAACAGCACGACCTTGATACCGTTGCAGCGATCCAGCAACAGCCCGCCCAGCAACGAACCCAAGGCACCGCCAATGTTGAACAGCATCTGCACCATGCCTGCCTGCGGTTTGCTGAAACCCTGGCCGATCAACAGCGACGGCAGCCAGTTGAGCAGCATGTACATCACGGTCAGCGTAAAGAAGTAGCCGACCCACAAGGCCAGTGTCGTGCGAGCCCGGCCTTCACCGAACAGCGCACTGGCACTTGAATGTCGAACAGGGCTGGCAGTCGTCTGCTGTTTAAAGGCGCTGGATTCGGGCAGCGACAGGATCATCAGCGGTACTACCAGCAAAGGCACCAGACCGCCAATGATGAAGGTTGTCTGCCAGTGGTCGCTGGTAAACATCGCGACAACCGCCGCCAGCGCACCGCCGAGCGGAACGCCTGCGTACATGACGCTGATGGCGAGCCCTCGGTGGCGCTCGCCGACTGCTTCGGCGCACAGCGCGATCAGGTTGGGCAGTGCAGCCCCCAGCCCCAGGCCGGTCATGAAGCGCACCAGTAACAGCGCGGAAAAGCTTTCGACGTAAGCGGTGCTCAGAGAAAAGACCCCGAACAGCAGCACTGCGCTGACCAGAATCTTCTTGCGGCCAATCCGGTCGGCGATCCAGCCACCAAAAAAAGCACCTGGCAGCAGGCCAATGATGCCGGCACTGAATACCCAGCCCATCATTTTCGGGTCAAGGGCAAAGCTCTGACGCAGTCCTGCGGCGGCTGTTCCGGCAGCCTGCAGGTCGAACCCTTCGATGAGCGCGACGATAAAACACAAGACGATGGTCAGCGTCGAACGACGCAATGAACTGTTCATGGCAAGCCTCGTTGTTGTTTTTGTTGTGGAGAAAAGCCTGTTTCCGGGCGCCGGCTACGGCGTTGTGACAGGTACGATCAAGGTAACAAAAATAACTAAAAAGTGAATCTGCGCCGACATTTCAGGAGAATCAGGGTTTATTCATTTAGAAACATTGGGTTAGGTCGTCAGGTCGAGCGTGCCGATCAACTAGTTAATTATATTAACGTTCGATTATCGAACAGTCTGGATTGACGTCGATACCGAATCCTTCAATTCTCTGTCCACGGGCCTGCAGCGAATCGCCGGACCGAATCCAAAAACAACAACAATAAGTGGACAACTGACATGCCAACGCTCACTCGTGGTACAGCAAGCGCTGTGTCAGCGCGCTTTTTTCGTGGGAAAAATTGCAGCCTTGCACTGGGCCTGCTGGGCATCAGCGCTATCCCCGATCCTGCACAGGCTCAGGGTTTTATCGATGACAGCCACGGCACTCTGACGCTGCGTAATTACTACATGGACCGTGATTACAAGGACGATGGCACCAAGACTGCCATTCGGGAGTGGGCGCAAGGGTTCATCTTCAATGCCGAGTCCGGGTTTACACAAGGGCCGGTAGGTTTCGGCCTTGATGCGCGAACGCTGATAGGCATAAAGCTTGATTCCTCGCCAGACCGCAGCGGCACCGAGCTGTTGCCGGTATCCGCCAGCGACGGGCGGGCTGCTGACGAATATTCCCGATTGGCCCTGACGGGCAAGCTGAAATTTCGCGAGACGACCGTCAAGACTGGCGATGTGTCGATTTTCCTGCCGTTCGCCTTCGCCAGCCCCTCACGTCTTCTGCCACAGACCTTTCGTGGCACCACAGTGACCTCAAAGGAAATCGACAATCTGACCTTCAATGCGGGCTATATCGACCGGGTCAACAAGCGCGACTCCAGCAACTATCAGGCGATCACCATCGCCGCGCCGAACCGTCGCTTCAACGGTGCAGCAACGTCCTCGCACATGGCCTACGCCGGGGGCGACTATCAGGTCGACAAGGAACTGAGCATTCGTGCCTATCACGCCGAGGTGGATGACCTCTATACGCAGAACACGCTCGCGCTGCTGCAAAAACTGGCGATCGGCGATGGCGTACTGACCACTGATCTGCGGAGCTTTTTCAGTCGCGACACGGGGAGTGCGAAAGCCGGGGAAGTGGATAACCAGAACCTCTCGGCGCTACTGGGCTACAAGTGGGGAGGACACAGCGTCAGTCTCGGCTATATGCATTCGAGTGGCGATACGGCTACGCCCTATGTATCGGGAACCGAACTGATGGGCTTGAGCGAGATGACCATGAGTTCTGACTTTCTCAATGCCAGGGAGCGCACCTGGCAAGCCATTTACGACTATGACTTCACTGCTGTCGGCCTTGTCGGGCTACGCAGCCGGCTGCGTTATGTGCGGGGCGACAACATCGAGCTGGCTGCTTTCAATGCCGACGATCGCAAGGAACGTGAGTTTCAGATGGAGCTGGGTTACGTCGTTCAAAGCGGCCCGCTGAAGAATATCGGCTTGCTGGCGCGCAAGTCGATCTACCGCAACGACTTCCCGGCAGGTGCAGCCTTTCGTGATGAAAACCAGACGCGTTTCATTGTGCAGTACAGTTTGCCGCTCTGGTGATCAGCCGGTCATCGATGGCAGGACCTGCCGTCGATAACTTGCTCTTACGACTGATAAACCTTTTTCAGCAGCCTGAGCAGGTCCTGGCGTTCCTTGTCATCCAGCGCTGAAGTGGAATCAAGATCGCTGTCGGCGGCGATCTGTTTCAGTTCGCGCAGCAATGTTTCACCACTCTTGCTGAGAAAGATGCCATACGAGCGTTTGTCCGGTTTGCAACGAACCCGTACGGCTAGCGCGCGCTCCTCGAGTTTGTTCAGCAACGGTACGACCTGGGGCGGCTCGATCGCCAGCGCCTTGGCCAGATCAGCCTGCATCAGGCCGGGGGTCTGCTCGATGATCGCCAGCGCCGAGAACTGCGCGGGGCGCAAGTCGTGGGAGGACAGGCGACTGATCAGGTTCTGGAACAGCTTGAGCTGTGCCCGGCGCATGGCATAACCGATCAGATCATCCAGCGCAGAATCCGTTGGCAAAGCTGCCTCGGCGACCTGTGTGGGGGCCTGGCAAATGTCGGCAATGTCGGATGGCTTGGCCATTGAAAGTGCAGTCCTTTTGATGGGGTGGGTCAAACAGCCGATCAGTTTGCCGAGGTTAGCGAACGATAGCTATGGGGTATACGTGACTGTGACCAGCCTGTACGGGCAGAGTGCCGATTTTTTGATTAATATTAATAACAGTTAATTGACATAACTATATTTGCGGTTTAGCGTTGAGCTATCGTCAAGTCAAGAACAAGAGAGTATCGCCATGAGCAAGTACGAAGGTCGCTGGACAACCGTCAAGGTCGAGATCGAGCAGGGCATCGCGTGGGTCATCCTTAACCGGCCCGAAAAGCGCAACGCCATGAGCCCGACGCTGAACCGCGAAATGATCGATGTACTGGAAACACTCGAGCAGGATCCCGAGGCGGGCGTGTTGGTGTTGACCGGCGCCGGTGAGGCCTGGACCGCTGGAATGGACCTCAAGGAATACTTTCGCGAGGTGGATGCAGGGCCGGAAATTCTTCAGGAAAAAATCCGTCGTGAAGCCTCCCAGTGGCAGTGGAAGATGCTGCGCATGTACGCCAAGCCCACCATCGCAATGGTCAATGGCTGGTGCTTCGGCGGTGGTTTCAGCCCTCTGGTGGCATGTGACCTGGCGATCTGCGCCGATGAAGCGACCTTTGGCCTGTCGGAGATCAACTGGGGCATTCCGCCCGGCAACCTGGTGAGCAAGGCGATGGCCGACACGGTGGGCCATCGTCAGTCGCTGTACTACATCATGACCGGTAAAACCTTCGACGGTAAGAAAGCCGCTGAAATGGGACTGGTCAATGAGAGCGTGCCGCTGGCACAGCTGCGCCAGGTGACTATCGATCTGGCCCTTAATCTGCTGGAAAAGAATCCGGTGGTGTTGCGCGCCGCGAAGCATGGCTTCAAGCGCTGCCGCGAACTGACCTGGGAGCAGAACGAAGACTACCTGTATGCCAAGCTCGATCAATCGCGCCTGCTGGACAAGGAAGGCGGCCGCGAGCAGGGCATGAAGCAATTCCTCGACGACAAGAGCATCAAGCCAGGCCTGGAGGCGTACAAACGGTAGATGCGAACCATACGCATCGGTGATGCGGCGTTGAAAACAGGCTCGGAATGCAAGCGTAACACTTTGAGTTTCAAGCGTGCAGCTTGAAACTCGTAGCGCCTCTGAACACTAATAATAAAGAGGAATCACCATGCTGGACGTGCAACTGCTGATCGGCGGCCGGTCGTGCCCCGCCCATGATGGACGTACATTTGAACGCTGCAATCCGGTGACCGGCGACGTGGTATCGCGTGTCGCCGCTGCGACTCTCGACGATGCCGATGCGGCAGTCGCGGCCGCCCAGGCTGCTTTCCCTGTCTGGGCGGCGCTGGCACCGGGTGAGCGTCGTGATCGCCTGCTCAAGGCTGCCGGGCAGTTGCAGGCCCGCAGCGGTGAATTTATTGCCGCTGCAGGAGAAACCGGGGCGATGGCCAATTGGTACGGCTTCAATGTACAACTGGCCGCCAGCATGCTGCGCGAAGCCGCGTCCATGACCACACAGATAACCGGTGAAGTCATTCCCTCCAACGTCCCCGGCAATTTTGCCATGGCGCTGCGCCAGCCCTGCGGAGTCGTGCTCGGTATCGCTCCATGGAACGCTCCGGTGATCCTGGCTACCCGCGCCATCGCCATGCCGCTTGCCTGCGGCAATACCGTGGTACTCAAGGCGTCGGAGCTCAGCCCGGCGGTGCACCGTCTGATCGGTCAGGTATTGCAGGATGCCGGACTGGGTGATGGCGTGGTCAACGTGATCAGCAATGCGCCGGACGATGCTGCGGCGATAGTCGAGCGCCTGATTGCCAATCCGGCTGTACGGCGGGTCAATTTCACCGGGTCGACGCATGTAGGGCGCATCGTCGGTGAGCTTTCGGCACGCCACCTTAAACCTGCCTTGCTGGAGCTGGGTGGCAAGGCACCGTTTCTGGTGCTGGATGACGCTGATCTCGACGCTGCGGTAGAAGCGGCAGCATTTGGTGCGTATTTCAATCAGGGTCAGATCTGCATGTCCACCGAACGACTGATCGTTGATCAGAAAGTGGCCGATGCGTTCGTGATGAAACTGACGGCCAAGATCGAGACACTGCGTGCCGGCGATCCGCAGGACAGCGAATCGGTGCTGGGTTCGCTGGTAGATGTGGGCGCTGGCACACGCATCAAAGGCCTGATCGACGACGCCGTCAATCTTGGCGCAACGCTGCTGGCGGGCGGGCAACTGCAGGGCAGTATTCTGCAACCGACGCTCCTCGACGGCGTAACGGACAGCATGCGTCTGTACCGTGAAGAGTCCTTCGGCCCGGTTGCCGTGGTCCTTCGCGGTAGCGGTGACGAGGCGTTGTTGCGGCTGGCCAACGATTCGGAATTCGGCCTTTCAGCGGCGATTTTCAGCCGTGACACCGGCCGGGCGCTGGCACTGGCGCAACGGATCGAGTCCGGTATCTGCCATATCAACGGCCCGACAGTGCATGACGAGGCGCAAATGCCATTCGGTGGCGTGAAGTCCAGCGGTTATGGCAGTTTCGGCGGCAAGGCTTCCGTCGAGCACTTTACCCAGTTGCGCTGGGTGACCTTGCAAAACGGGCCACGACATTACCCGATCTGAATCCTCCGGAGCTGGCTTCAACGGCCTGTTGCAAGAGACCGTGTCGCCAGCAAATCAGGCATAACAATAACGAGGCTGCAGCCTGGTCCTGCTACGCCCGGCCCTAACCGCTGCAAGCCGTTCGGTGTCTGCGCACCTTGATGGAGAGAATGCACGTGAGTTCCGATATCAGATCATCAACGCTGCACAGTGAAGACAGCCTGCCGCGCTATCGCCAGGTCTCCATCGGCCACCCGCCCATCGAGGTGCGGGAAGAGCAGGGCATTCTGCACATGCGCGCCCTTGAACCCCTGGATCCATTGCCCGACCGATTGCTTGACCGGCTGGTGCACTGGGCCCGCTTGCGCCCGCAACAGACCTTTATTGCCGCCCGCGACAGCCGTGGCGGCTGGCGCAAGGTCAGTTACGCCGACATGCTGAATGACGTGCGCGCTGTCGCGCAGGGCCTGCTGGCTTACGGGCTGTCAGCCGAGCGGCCGCTGGCGCTGCTGTCAGGTAACGATATCGAGCATTTGCAGCTTGCTCTGGGGGCCATGTACGCGGGAATTCCCTACTGCCCGGTATCACCGGCGTACTCGGTGATGTCGCAGGATTTCGCCAAATTACGTCACGTCTGCGACGTTTTGCAGCCCGGGCTGGTATTTGTCAGCGACGCCGCGCCGTTTCAGCGCGCCATCGACGCGGTCATCCCGGTGGATACTCCCGTTATCACGGTACGCGGTCAGCTCACTGGCCGGCATAACCTGAGCTTTTCCAGCCTCTTGGAACAGCCGGGGGGCAGTGAAGCCGAGGCTGCTTTCCAGGCCAGCGGTCCGGACAGTATCGCCAAGTTCCTTTTCACGTCCGGGTCGACCAAACTGCCCAAGGCGGTAGTGACCACCCAGCGCATGCTGTGTGCCAATCAGCAGATGTTGCTGCAGACCTTCCCGGTGTTCGGCGAAGAGCCGCCGGTACTGGTCGACTGGCTGCCGTGGAACCACACCTTCGGCGGCAGTCACAACCTCGGCATCGTGCTCTACAACGGCGGCACGTTCTATCTGGATAATGGCAAACCGACGGCTCAGGGTTTTGCCGAGACATTGCGCAATCTCAAGGAAATCTCGCCCACCGCTTACCTGACCGTGCCCAAGGGCTGGGAAGAGCTGGTCAACGCCCTTGAGCAGGACGCCGAACTGCGCGACCGATTCTTCTCGCGCATGAAACTGTTCTTCTTCGCTGCTGCCGGCTTGTCACAAAGTATCTGGGACCGCCTCGACCGGGTCGCCGAGCAACATTGTGGCGAGCGCATCCGCATGATGGCCGGGCTGGGCATGACCGAAGCCGCGCCGTCCTGCACCTTCACTACCGGACCCTTATCGATGGCCGGGTACATCGGTTTGCCCGCACCCGGATGCGAAGTCTGTCTGGTGCCGGTGGATGGCAAGCTCGAAGGGCGTTTTCGCGGCCCGCACATCATGCCGGGTTACTGGCGCTCGCCGCAGCAGACTGCCGAGGTGTTCGACGAAAACGGTTTCTACTGCTCCGGCGATGCGATCAAGCTTGCCGATCCTTCGGCACCCGAACTGGGCCTGATGTTCGACGGGCGTCTGGCTGAGGATTTCAAGTTGTCGTCCGGCGTGTTTGTCAGTGTCGGGCCGATGCGCAACCGCGCAGTGCTGGAAGGCTCGCCTTACGTCCAGGATGTCGTCATCACCGCGCCTGATCGCGAATGCCTGGGCGCGCTGGTGTTTCCGAGGTTGCATGAGTGTCGACAATTGGCCGGGCTGGAGACACAGGCTACTGATGCGCAGGTACTGGCCAGTGCGCCGGTGCGTGCTTGGTTTGCCGACTGGCTGGCGCGCTTGAATCGAGGCGCGAATGGCAACGCCAGCCGCCTGGAGTGGATCGTGCTGTTGGCTGAACCTGCGTCCATCGACCGCGGCGAAATCACCGACAAGGGGTCGATCAACCAGCGCGCTGTGTTGCAGTGGCGCGCAGATAAGGTCGAAGCACTTTATCGTGATCAGGACCCGGACAAGTTACGGGCAGAGCTGAACTCATGAGCAGTGGCGGGCACTATTCGGCGTACAGCGACGTGGCCATTGTCGAGGCTGTGCGCACACCCTGGGTCGACCTGGGTGGCGCTCTAGGGCATGTCTCGCCCATCGATCTGGGTATAAAGGTCGGTCGTGAGGTACTGACGCGTGCTGCCGTCGACTCGCGTCAGGTCGACAGCGTATTGACCGGGTCTATGGCGCAAGCCAGTTTCGACGCCTACCTGCTGCCCCGGCACATAGGCCTGTACAGCGGCGTGGCGCAAAGCGTTCCTGCGCTGGGAGTGCAAAGGATCTGCGCGACAGGTTTGGAATTGTTGCGCCAGGCTGCTCAGCACCTGAGCGAGGGCGGGCAGATGGCGCTGTGCGTCGCTGCCGAATCCATGTCGCGTAACCCGATTGCGGCCTATACCCACCGCGACGGCTTCCCGTTGGGCGGCACGGTGCAGTTCAAGGACTTTCTCTGGGAAGCACTGTACGACCCCGCACCGGCGATGGACATGATCGCCACCGCGGACAACCTCGCGAAACGTTACGGGCTGGGCCGTGAAGCCGTGGATGGCTATGCATTGCTCAGCCATCAACGGGCACTGCAATCGCAGCTTGCCGGCAAATGGACTGGCGAAATTGTGCCGGTCCGCAGTGAAGGCTTCGAACTGGAGGGGTATCAGCCGCGTGGCATCCAGTTGCCGCGAGGGGTTGAAGCGGTCACACAGGACAGTCACCCGCGAGCGACCAATCTGGCCGCGTTATCCCGTTTACGTGCCATTCATGCCGATGGCGTACAGACCGCAGGCAATAGCTGTGCAGTGGTCGACGGCGCGGCGGCCGCATTGATAGGCCGTGCGTCGCAGTCAAAAGGACCGGTACTGGCGCACCTGCTGGCCAGCGCCGTGGTTGGCGTCGCTCCAGAACTCATGGGCATAGGCCCGACGCCTGCGATCCGGTTGTTATTGCAGCGCAGCGGCCTGACGCTGAGCGACATCGGCCGGCTGGAAATCAACGAAGCGCAGGCGGCCCAGATTCTGGCAGTGACCCGGACACTGGATCTGGACAGCGAAAGGCTCAACTGTCTGGGTGGCTCACTGGGTCTGGGGCACCCGTTGGCAGCCACCGGGCTACGCCTGATCATGACCCTGGCCCGGCAACTGCGTGAGGAAAACCTGCGCTACGGCATCGCCGCTGCCTGTGTTGGCGGGGGGCAGGGCATGGCGTTGCTGATCGAGAATCCGGCGTTTTCGGGCTGATAAGCCTGCGTTTTTGTCCATGACTCGAAAGCGACATTCGGCCATTCAAGGCACTGCTCTGACACAGGCCATCCGTTAGCGCTTGACCGAATCGAAGCGAACAGTGAATCTCGCACCTCTCGACACTACGGAACTCCGTCTATGCGTGCCCTCGCTGAGCTTTCTTTCGATTTCGTCTGGCATTTGATGTTCACGGATGACGAGCAGCTCGACCAGGATCTGGCGGTGCGCTCGCTGGAAAGTCTTTCCGACTGTTTTTCGATGATGTCCGAAGAAGAGAAAAGGGCGTTCATCGCGGTTGCGCATGAACGCAAAGCGCGTCTTTTCGCAGTGCCTGATGCCGACGGCTACTCGCCGCTAAGACTGGTGACCGAAGAGCAGGCGCAGTTTCTCGATCATGTGGTATCCGGTCAGTTCTTTCGCCAGTTCGAAGAGCCCGTCACGGTCGACACAAGCGACCGCGTGGTACCGATTCGCCGCTGAGCGGATGCCGGTCTGGTAATTATTCCACGGTGGTTTCCGGCAACCTGGCCATCACCTTGATTTTCAGGTCAAAGCCGTAAAGCCATTCGCACGCAATTGGCAGTAATGTGGCCCGGCTCAAACGTGGCCCGGCTCAACGGCGTGCAGAAAGTTGCTGCGGTGCCAGAAATGCATCGTGGAAATAATTACGGAATGCCTGCATCGCCGGGCTCAATTCGCGTTCGCGGTGCCAGGCCAGGCCCACGCTCATCGGAGTGACTGTATCGGTAACGGTCATCGTTTCAATACGTTTGCCTTCCAGCGACCAGGGACGATGCACCAGGTCGGAAAGAATCGCTACGCCGCTGCCGTTGGCGACCATGCTGCGCACCGCTTCCACCGAGCTGGTCCGTACTCTCACGGCAGGCCGCTGGGCGGCCAGTTCCCAGTAACGCATGGCACTTTGCTCCGCTTCGTCGACGGTCAGCAGGATATACGGCTCCTGCGCCACATCGGCCAGACTTACGGCGGCGCGCTGGCACAGCGGATGGTGGCTGGACAGCCACAATCGGCGTTCGGAATTGAATAGCGTCTCCGAGATGATATCCGGGTGAGTGATGTTGGCCGTAAGCACCACCGCCATATCGAATTGGCCCTCCAGCAGGCCCTGTTCGATGGCGTGCCGTTCCCGTTCATGAACTTCGATGGCCACGTCCGGGTGCCAATGTTCCAGCCGCTGCAGGTGATGCGGCAGGAAGTAGCCAATCACGGTATAGCTCGCAGCCAGGCGCAAGACGCCGCTGGCACGCACGTCGGGTAGCGGGCTGTTCAGTGCGTCGTCGACGCTGCGCTGAATCACGTAGGCGCGGTTGAGAAAATGCCGGCCCGCTTCGGTCAGGTTCATGCCTTGCGCCGAGCGCTGAAACAACAGCGTACCGAGCATGCTCTCCAGTTCCTTGATCGCCGTGGTAACCGCTGACTGGGAAATGTTCAGATGGATAGCCGCCTGCGAGATCTGCCCGATCTCGGCAGTTGCCACAAAATAGCGGACTTGGCGCAGGGTAAGGGACATAAGCACTCCAAATAGGCATTGCACGGAGCAGGGTATCTGTTTTTCAGAAGATGGCGTATCTGTTAATAGATCTACCCAAGGGGTGCGAGTGAATCTAACGTGCTTTGCATGAAGCCGGACAGTCCCTTGCCCGGCCAGCCCTCAGGAGCAACAGCCATGCAGGTGGATTTCAACTCGGACATGGGTGAGAGCTTTGGCGCGTGGACCATTGGTGACGGCGTCGATACTGAATTGATGACTTTTATCAGCTCGGCCAATATTGCTACCGGTTTTCACGCGGGTGATCCCGGCACCATGCGCCGCACTGTCGAGCAGGCGAAACGTCTGGGCGTTGCCATCGGTGCACACCCGGGTTTCCGCGATCTGGTCGGTTTTGGACGGCGGCATATCAACTCGACGCCTCAGGAACTGGTCGATGACATGCTTTACCAACTGGGGGCCCTGCGAGAGCTGGCACGGGCTCAGGGCGTGGCATTGCAGCATTTCAAACCTCATGGG
Organism: Pseudomonas caricapapayae; assembly: GCF_001400735.1. Classification (GTDB taxonomy): domain Bacteria; phylum Pseudomonadota; class Gammaproteobacteria; order Pseudomonadales; family Pseudomonadaceae; genus Aquipseudomonas; species Aquipseudomonas caricapapayae. The sequence continues at coordinate 62,027 of NZ_LJPW01000054.1, read as the reverse complement.
GCTTTGTACATGCACCTGGCCAGGGACGAGGCAGCAGCCCGACTGCTGGTCGAGAACCTGCAACGCCTGGAGCCCGGGTTACTGCTTTACTGCATGCCCGGTTCGGTGATCTGCAGGATTGCCGAGGAGCTGGGCCAGCCAGTGATTCGCGAGTTCTACGCTGATCGCGATTACGACCTCAGCGGCTCGATCGTTTTTACCCGCAACGTCCGGTCCCTGGACCCTACCGAAGTCGCAGCGCGCGTGGTTCGCGCTTGCCTGCAAGGGCTGGTGCGCACCGTCGAGGGTGAGGACCTGAATATCGAATTTGATTCGATCTGCCTGCACAGCGACACACCGGGCGCGCTGGACCTCGCCGAGGCGACCCGCAAGGCGCTGGACGCGGCAGGTATCAAGGTGCGTGCGCCGCGCTGAGTCAAATGGCATCGTGCGCGCAGATGCACGAGCCGTATCACTGATGTTTGCCTGCCGTTCTACAACGATTTCAAGAAAGGAACAGACATGGCTGATCCGATTCGCTACAGCTTTGGCGCTGATGAACATTTGTTCGCCGAGGTCAGTGACAGTATGTCGCTGGAGGCATTTTTCAAGGGGCTGGCGGTAACCCGTGCGGTCGAGCGCCTGGCGCTGGACGGTGTGCTGGACGTGTGCCTGGCCAATGCTTCGTTCCAGATCCGCTTCGACCCGGACCGTATTGCACCTCAGGCATTGCTCGAAGCGGTAAGAGCTGCCGAGGCCGGTGCGGTCGCTGAGCGTACCCTGCAAACCCGAATCATCGAAATTCCGGTGCTTTACAACGATCCGTGGACCCATGAAACCCTGATGCGTTTCCGTGACCGCCACCAGGACCCGGGTTCGACGGACTTGGAATACGCTGCGCGGATCAATAATCTGGCGGATGTCGATGCCTTTATTGCTGCTCATAGCGGCGCGCCGTGGTTCGTCTCGATGGTCGGTTTTGTGGCCGGTCTGCCGTTCATGTTTCAGATGGTCGAACGCGAGCGCCAACTGCAAGTGCCCAAATACCTGCGGCCACGTACCGATACACCCAAGCTTACGCTGGGTCACGGCGGCTGCTTCGGCTGCATCTACTCGGTGCGCGGAGCAGGTGGTTACCAGATGTTCGGCGTCACGCCCGCTCCGATCTACGATCCGCAGCAGGGTCTGGCCTATCTGCAGGAGCACATGGTGTTTTTCCGGCCGGGCGACATCGTCCAGTTCAAACCGGTTGATCGGGACACCTATGATACGGCCGTTGCAGAGGTCGAAGCCGGACGCTTCGATTTGCGGATTCGTCCGGTCGAGTTTTCCCTGGATGCCTTTCTGGCTGATCCCGCTGGTTATCCCAAGTCGTTGCAGGAGGTGCTGGCATGATCAAGGTGCTCAAACCCGGTCTGGCGACCTCGGTGCAGGATCTTGGCCGCGAGGGCTATTACCATCTGGGCATCCCGCCGTCCGGTGCGCTGGATCAATATGCGCTCAGCGCCGCCAATCGACTGGTAGGCAACCCGCCAGGCGCTGCGGGGCTTGAATGCACGTTGCTGGGGCCGGAGCTGGAGTTCCAGTGCGACACATTGGCAGCCGTCTGCGGCGCGCACATGGCGGCACGTCTCGACGGTGTGGAGATGCACCACGACACCGCCTTTGCCGTAAAAGCCGGGCAGGTACTGCGTTTCGATTTCCCCAAAGACGGTGCGCGCGCCTACCTGGCCGTTGCGGGCGGTATTGATGTGCCGCTGGTGCTGGGCAGCCGATCCACTTATACCCTGGGCGCGCTTGGCGGTTTTGAGGGGCGGCGCCTGATGGCTGATGACCGGTTGCCGATCGGCGTTCCCGGCGGCAAGGGCCGTGCCGGGGCCAGCCTGCCGATGGCGTTGCGACAGTCTTTGGGTGGGGAGGTGTATCTGCGTGTAGTGCCGGGTCTGTATTACGAACGCCTGACCGAGTTCGCAGCCACCAGTTTTTTCTCTGAGCCCTGGAGCGTAGGCTCGGAAGCCGACCGTATCGGCTACCGCTTCAAGGGTGGCAGGGCATTGACGTTTCAGCCTCGGGAACAGCCTTTCGGGGCAGGTTCGGACCCCTCGAATATCGTCGACAGCTGTTATCCGATAGGTTCGATCCAGGTCCCTGCCGGGCTGGAGCCGATCGTGTTGCACCGCGATGCGGTGTCTGGCGGAGGCTACGCCATGATCGGCACCGTGATCAGTGCCGACCTCGATCTGATCGGTCAGATGCAACCCAATCAGAAAGCCCGGTTCGTGGCGGTAACGCTTGAAGAGGCCCTGGAGGCACGGAAGTCATACAAGAAGAAGCTGGCGTGCCTGAGCAAACTGTTTCCCGACTAGGAACAGTCAGCGGGCCTGAGCGGGTTGCAACTGTGCCAGCATATTTGCACGGCACACATCGAGTATTTCGTCTGCCAGTGGCGAGTCGTTCGGGCAACTGCGCGATAACAGCAATGCTCCCAGAGCGTGGGCAAACAGGTCGATGGTGTTTGCCCGCGCCTGTTTCCATTGCGCGTCGTCCAGGGACATATTTGCCGGAGCAAGCGCTGCGATCATGCTCTCGATGCCATCGGCAAAGGTCGCTTTGACGTCGTCCGACTGACGCGCTGCATCACCGCTGAGCGCGGCCATCGTGCAGCCCGTGCCCGGGTTATCCCGGTGCTCTCTGGACAGGTAGTATTCAATGAACCGCGCAGGATCGACGTCTTTCGATTGCTCGACCGCTTGCGAGATGGAGCAGGCCGCCGACTCGGCCATCAGGTCGGACTTGGAGCCAAAATGCTTGTAGAACCCGCCGTGGGTAAACCCCGCGGCGGCCATCAAGTCTGCCACCCCGACACCGTCAAAGCCGTGCTCGCGAAACTGGACGGATGCCGTCTCGACAATGTGTGCCCGGTTGGCCTGGGCCTGCGCCTTGGTGACTCTCATGTGGGTTGCCTCTCTTGCCTGACTGATTTTGCCCGGCTGGGTTCGCCAGGACGTGAATATAGCATTGATGCTGACCATCATCAAAGTGATTGACAGTTAAGATGTTGATCGTAATTATAATTGCTCGACGCAGCGTGTTGCTCGCTATCCGTAGGCCCCTGCTATTCAGCAAGCACAAGCTCTGCCTGCTGAGCAGTCCTCTCCATCGTCAGGATCAAGACCATGAAATACAGAACGTTTGGCAAAACCGGGCTCAGTGTTTCCCAACTGGCGCTGGGGACAGGAAACTTCGGCACGGGCTGGGGCTACGGTGCCGACCCGGTTGCCAGCAAGGCAATTTTCAACGCCTATGCAGAGGCGGGTGGCAACTTCATTGATACTGCAGACATGTATCAATTCGGACAATCCGAAGCGCTTCTCGGTACGCTGCTGGAAGGCCGGCGCGATGATTTCGTGCTGGCGACCAAATTTACCAACGGTGCCTCGGCCAATCCCGGCCGACTGGCCATCGGCAACAATCGCAAGGCAATGGTCAGCTCTGTGGAGGCAAGTCTCAAGCGTTTGAAGACGGATCACATCGACATCTATTGGGCGCACCATCCAGACGCTGTTACACCCATCGAGGAAATTGTCAGAGGGTTTGAAGATCTGGCGCGTGCAGGGAAAATCCTCTACGCAGGCTTGTCCAATTTCCCTGCATGGCGGCTTGCTCGCGCGGTTACGCTGGCCGAAATCAGCCGCGCATTACCGATTGCAGCCGCTCAGTTCGAGCACAGCCTGGTGCATCGCGAGCCTGAGGCTGATCTTTTTCAGGCTTCTTACGCGCTTGGCCTTGGCGTCGTCACATGGTCACCTCTGGGGGGTGGCATGCTGACCGGCAAATACCGCAAAGGGGAGAGCGGGCGCGCTGAGGGGTTTGGCGGCAAGGTGTTCCAGCCTGAGAACTCGGCGCAGCGCACACGGATTCTCGATACTGTTCTGGAGGTTGCCGGGGCGCTTGGCGTAAGCGCGGGTCAGGTTGCCATTGCCTGGGCAGGTTCGCACGGCGCTGTTCCTATCATCGGGCCTCGTTCGCACGAGCAGATTGCCGATAATCTGGGCGCCTTGTCGCTGACGCTGACTGACGAACAGATTCAACGCCTCGATGCGGTCAGCAGTCTGGACCCCTCAGCTGGGCCAAGGTCGGCGGCTGCTTGGTCGGATGAGACTCGTGCAAGGGGAGTGGCCTGAGTTGTTATTGGCCTGGCTCGGATAGTTGGTTACCAGCCGCCAAATGAGCGGCTGGAGTCCTCCCAAACGCAGCGCTGCCGCATGAGCGCGGTGCTTGCGTGCCTTGGCAAAGGCGGTGATCTTCGCCTCGGTGTTGAAAGTGTTAGCGTATTCCCCGCGTTTTTCTTTGTAATGAGAAAGACCAAAATACTCGCAGTCTTGTCTATCCATCGTCCTTGAGCCACTTAGGGTGATGAACGCCATCACCTTCCGTGCGCACAGCCCGTATTACCGAATACCGATGAGCAGCCCTGGCTGCTCCATCAGGAGAGCACCATGCATCGAAAATCAATTTGCGCAGCACTGGCCATCCTGTCCGCAGCCACACTCACCACTTCATTGGCCTACGGCGCGAGCATCACCGGGCTCCCTGCAAGCGCCCCTGCCGACAGGTCGGTAGGCAAGCTTGAACAGGTGCATGCTTTTTACGATGCAATGCCTACCGGTGTGACAGTCACTGAAACCGGGCGTATTTTCGTCAACTTCCCTCGTTGGGGCGACAAGGTGCCTTTTACGGTGGGCGAGATTCGTGACGGCAAAGTGGTTGCCTACCCGGATCTGGCGGTCAACCGGGAGAATCCGAAGGACCCCGGCGACGGGCTGATCAGCGTGCAGAGTGTGGTGGCGGACGGCAAAGGACGCGTCTGGCTTCTGGACACTGCAGCACCGCAGTTTGCTGCTCCGCGTCCGGGTGGTGCCAAGCTGATTGCGGTAGACCTGGCCACCAATCGAATCGTCAAGCGGCTGGTGTTTCCGGATAACGTCATCTTGCCCAGCACTTATGTCAACGACATGCGCTTCGACTTCCGCAAAGGATCGCAGGGGACTGTCTATGTGACTGACTCTTCGGTGAGCGGACCGGGCGCAATCATTGTCATGGACATTGCCAGCGGGCATGCCGTACGGCGCCTGAGCGGCGCGAAGGCGACGTCTGCCGATCCGGCTTTCGTGCCCGTGGTCGAGGGCGTGCCCGTGCTGGGTGATGGCCCGGACGGATCGCGCAAACCGGTTCACGTAGCCGCAGACGGCATTGCGTTGTCGGCAGATGGCAAGACGTTGTATTTCTCGCCACTGTCCAGCCGCCACCTGTATTCCGTCGCTACCGAGCTGCTGAACGACAGCGCTGTGAATGAGCAGCAATTGGCAGCCGCCGTTCAGGACCTGGGTGAAAAGGGCGCCTCCGATGGTCTTGAGGCTGATGCAGACGGCGCTGTGTATGCAGGTGACTACGAGCACAATGCAATTCGCAAACGCCTGCCGAGCGGTGTCTGGCAAACCGTAGCGCACGATCCTCGCATGCTGTGGCCTGATACTTTATCTATCGGTCCGGATGGCTACCTGTATTTCATCGTCAACCAATTGCACCGTCAGGCCGGTTTCAATTCGGGCCACGACAAGCGTGCAAAACCTTATAGCCTGCTACGCGTGAAAGTCGACGCTGCGCCGGCCCCCACTCATTGATCGAATTGAATACCGGAGCATTGATAATGAATACACCTGCAAAGCCGTTGGCCTTGATCGCAGTCCTGAAAGCCGTTGCCGGCAAAGAGTCCGCATTGAAAGAAGCATTATCAGCACTGGTGGAGCCGTCCCGATCAGAGCCGGGCAATATCGAGTACACACTGTTCGAGGCGCGCGATGAGCACGGCACGTTTTACATGCGTGAATGCTTCAAGGATCAGGCAGCACTGGATGCGCACGTTGCCACGCCACATTACCGACAGTTTGCGGCTGTAAGCGGCGAGTGGCTGGCAGAGCCGCCGCAGCTGATATTCCTCGATCAGGTGTCTGGCTGATCTGGATAAGGGGCTCGACGCGTTCGAGCCCCTGTACGGATACCCCAGACACGCTCAAACGCATGATGGGCACCTTCTCTCAAGAGATAGGTATCATCATTCATTGGTCAAGGCGGCCACTGCCCCGGAAATCACCATTATCAGCTGAATGCCTAGCAATACTGCCAGCCACTTCGGGCCTCTGCGAATAAACCAGTAGGCTGCATTGAGCACTGTCGAGATCAGGTTAGCGAACCACAACGCAGTAATCGCCAGCACTTTCTGTACCTGAAACCAGTCACGTTGCAGGCTCAGAAAAAAGAGGGCGACACCGATGCCGATCACGACAACTGCGATGGACGCAAAACCAATGTACCTGCTTCGGTCGAAAGAGCTGAAAGGCATGCCCGTCTGGTTTTCCATTACGGGGTAAAGGTCTGCTGGTGTGTCATTGAAGTTCGGATGAGTTGCTGTTAACTGCGTAGCAGGGCCGCAGGTGAATTCAGGCTTGCCAGGATAGGCTTCAACAACCAGTAAGCCATTGGGGCGGTCATGGTCAGTGGGGGCTTCCGGAATTGTTTTATCCATCGTTTTCGCTTCCTCTGCAGAGCGCAAAGGTTATAACGAATGTCGTGACCAGTACGAGCACTTGTGCACGCCGTCAACCAACCCTCAGGCAGCAGATACGCCCGGTATCTGCCACCCACCCAGGTTTTAAAAAATATTGATCGGATAGCTGACAATGATCCGGTGCTCATCGGAATCACGCTGGCTGGCGAATTCGGTACGAAGTTGCGCATGGCGCAGTGCAACGCTGAGGTTTTTCGCCGGGCCGGACTGCACCACGTAACTCAGGGTCACGTTGCGTTCCCATTCCTTCTTGTCGCCGTCGGATGTCTGGATGTTCGAACCGCTTTCATACATGGCCAGGAAGTTCAGCCCGGGAACGCCAAGCTTGGCGAAGTCATAGCCGTAACGGACCTGCCAGGTGCGTTCTCCGGCGCGCTGGAACTTGCCGATCATGGATTCGGTCATGAAGTAAGCGGTTGATCCATCGCCCTGATTCAACCACACCGCGTCGCTGTCGCCGGTCACTGCCTGATAACCGGCAGCAAAGGTATGACCGTTGATGAGGTAGGTAAACTGGGCGCTGGACAGGCGGCTGTCGACTTCACCTTTGGTGACACCGTTGCCGTAATAGCCCACGGTGTAGAACGCCGGGTCATGGCCGTTGGCACCGTCCGAGCGGTTGTCGAAGTGACGAAGATCAGTGCGCAGGGTGCCAGGACCCAGTTGCATGTCGTATTTCAAACCGAGAAAGTTCTGCTTGTAGAAGTTTTCCAGGTTGCCGTAGTAGTACTGCAAGGTCAGGTCTTTGGTCGGTTTGTAATCGACGCCTGCGTAGTAGAACTTGTTGACGAACTCGCCGGTCAGCGGGTTGTTGGCACCCGGAATGGACATGCCCATCTGATTGGTCGAGCCACGGCCCATGACATGTTCCAGCTGGCCTGCGGTGAAGGTGAAGTCCTTCAGGTCGCCAGACTGAATCTGCCCGCCACGAAAAGTCTGTTGCAACATGCGGTCGGTGGACATCACCACCGGCAACATCGGCACCAGCGTTCCGTACTTCAGCTCGGTTCTGGACACACGTGCCTTGAGCGTCGCGCCCAGGCTGCTGAATTCATCGACCGCACGCCCATCGCTGTCAGTCGGAAAGACATTGCCATTGAACGCGGTACTTTGCGGGTTGTAGTGACGACCTTTGCCTGAGTCCAGGCGAATGCCCAACTGGCCGAGTGCATCGACACCGAAGCCCACTGTGCCCGGCGTATAGCCGGACTGATAGTTGAGCATGAAGCCCTGGCCCCACTCCTGTGTGTAGTTTGGGTCGGCAGCGCCGCTGCGATTGTCTGCGTTACTGAAGAAGTTGCGCGCGAGAACGCTGGCCTTGCTGTCTTCCAGAAAACCTTCGGCGTAGCCCTGCTGCGCAATCAGCAGGCCACAAAAGCCCGCAACGAAGGGGGTGGCGCGATTGATACGCTCCATCGGGTTCATCCTCATGCTGTCATTAAGTGTTTTGGGGAGGCAGAGTCAGGCGGCAGTCAGGTTTCTTATTGTTTTTCAGCGGCGAGCGCTTCAGATGAGTTCTTTGTGGGGGTTGCTGCACGGGGCACCTGGTGAAGCGTGATGCGAGGCAGGCGATGCAAAGCGAACAGCGCAAGTACGCCGAGCCCGGCGCAGATCAACAGTCCTGTGCCCACAGCCTGGGCGAGGGCGGTGCGGGCAATCAGTAATGCGGCGTCGGCGTGCGCAGGCGTGCGCAACAGCACCTGAGGGTCGGCCAGACGCGTTAACGCCAGTGCCTGTCCTGCTGCAGGCAGCGCACTTTGCAGGTTGGCGACATACAAGACCTTGACCAGTACGCCCATGGCCGCAGTGCCCAGCAACCCGCCGACCAGCCGCAAGGATTGGGTCAGTGCGGTGGCAATGCCGAGAAACTGCCGTTCGGCGAGTGTCTGGGTGAACACGGTAAGGTTGAGCAGAATGAACCCCAGCCCCAGCCCGGCCAGCAGAATGAGCACGAGCAACGTCCAGAACCCGGCATGCAGTCCGACCAGCGCCAAGGCAATACAGGCAACCGACAAGGCGATAAAGCCGGCAACCGGCAGCCGGTTGGGGCTTGCCATGCGCGTGACGATCCGGCTGTTGACGATCGCACCCAGCGTGATGCTCAGGGCCAGAGGGGTGAGCAGCAACCCGGCGTCCTGTGGCGAGTAGCCGTAGCTGCCCTGCAACAACAGCGGCAGGTAGAACAACAGGGTGAACATGATCGCCCCGGCCAGCAGCGAGAGGATGAACAGCAGGCGGATGCTGCGATTGGCAAACAGTCCTGCGGGCAGTAGGGCATAGGCGCAGTGGCGTTCCTGGAACCACAGGCCGGTCATGGCGAAAAGGGTCACAGCGCCGCATGCGAGGCTGGTCGACAGAGAGCGCTGTCCCAGCCATTCGACGAACAGTTGCAGACTGCCCAGGGTCAGTACGATCAGTAATGCCCCGAACCAGTCGAGCCTGATCGCACCGGCAGATTGCGGGCGATACCAGGGTAAAAAACGCCAGGCGAAAAACAGGGCAATCACGCCTAGCGGCAGGTTCAGCCAGAACACCGAACGCCAGCCGAACTCACCGGACAGGTAGCCCCCCAATCCGGGGCCGATGGCGTTGACCACGCTGAACATGGCGCTCAGCAGTACCTGCCAGCGCAACCGCTGGCGAGTGTCGGGAAACAGCTCTGGCACGCACGCAAACGCTGTACCGATGAGCATGCCGCCACCCACGCCCTGCAAAGCGCGGCCAATGACCAGTAGCAGCATGCTGTCGGCCAGCGCGCAGACCAGCGAGGCAAGGGTAAAAATCACTGTGGCGGCCAGCACGAACGGCTTGCGCCCGTAGAAGTCGCCCAGTCGGCCGAAGATGGGGATGGTGACGATAGATGCGAGCAGGTACCCGGTGGCCACCCAGGCATACAACTCGAAACCATTGAGTTCGGCGACGATGCTTGGCAGTGCGTTGCCGATGACCGTCTGATCAAGCGCGGAAAGCATCAGCACCAGCGAAATGCCGAGCATGGCCAACAAGGCCTGTTTGAAGGTCAGGGCTGGATGGCTCGGCGTGGTCATGGCGAGGCGCTCAGCGCAATGCAGCGACAGCAGTCGCAATGCGCGTGCAGCCGGTTTCAAGGGTGTCGAGGGCTGTCGCTGTGGACATGCGGAAAAACGGTGCCAGGCCATAAGCGCTGCCTGCAACCACGGCTACACCCTGGCTTTCCAGCAAGTACAGGACCACATCGGTGTCGGCCTCCAGTACCGAACCCGAAGGGGTAATTTTGCCGATCAGCGCCCCGCAATTGACGTAAAGATAGAACGCACCCTCGGGTTTTATGCAGCTCAGGCCCTCAATCGCATTGATCAGCTCAAGGCATCGGTCGCGACGCTGCCGGTAAACCTTGACGCTCTCGCCGACAAACGACTGGTCACCATTGAGGGCGGCCACCGCAGCGGCCTGGCTTACCGAGCAGGCGTTGCTGGTGGATTGCGATTGCAGGGTGGCCATCGCATTGATGATATCGCCGGGGCCTGCGGCATAGCCGATACGCCAACCGGTCATGGCATAGGTCTTGGATACGCCGTTGATGATCAGCACACGCTCGCGAAGTGTCGGTTCAACCGTCAACAGATGGCTGAGCGGGGCGTCGTCATAGCGAATGTGCTCATAGATGTCATCGGTCATTACCAATACATCGGGGTAGTCGAGCAGTACATCGGCCAGGGCCCGCCATTCAGCTGCGCTGTAGGTGGCACCGGTCGGGTTGCTCGGCGAATTGAGCAGCAGCCAGCGGGTGCGCGGGGTGATGGCCTGGCGCAGTTGCCCGGCGGTGAGTTTGAAATGGTTTTCCTCGGGGCATGGCAGTGCCACAGGACGCCCGTCGCAGGCCAGCACCATGTCCGGGTATGACACCCAGTAAGGTGCCGGGATCAGCACCTCATCGTCGATCCCCAGGGTTGCGGCGAACGCATTGAAGATCGCCGCCTTGGCACCGCTGGTGACAACGATCTGACCAGGAGCGTAGGTCAGACCGTTTTCACGCTTGAGTTTGGCGGCGATAGCCTCGCGCAGGACCGCCGTACCCGCGTTCAGCGTGTAGCGGGTCTCACCGTTTTCGATGGCAGCCGAGGCGGCCTGACGAATGTGTGCAGGCGTGTCGAAGTCCGGTTCGCCGACCACCAGGTTGATGATCGATTTGCCTGCGCGCCGCAGTTCATTGGCCCGATCGGCAGCAGCGCTGCTTGGCGAAGGTTTGATGCGGAGCACGCGGGCTGCGATGCGAGATGCGGTCACGTTGGCATTCCTCGTTGATGGCTTTGACGGGGAACACGTTACGAGCCCGCACGGGGCAGGCCATAAGACGAGTTTGTTCTGGGTTGATAGGCAGCGCTTATGACCGCAGATGAGCCGCCAGCGCACCAAAAGCGGGCGGGCAATGACTGCGGGGGGTATCAGTACGTCGCGAGCAGGCCACTCTGGCGCAGACATAGCAATTGCTTATGTCTGTTTTTCAGAGCTGGCCTGTGTCTTGCTGAAACATCGGCGTCGTGACTCTGGAGTGCAGTACCTTGAACCTTCGCCGCTTGAAATATTTCGTGAAAATTGTCGATATCGGCAGTCTGACTCAGGCCGCCGATGTGCTGCACATCGCACAACCTGCGTTAAGTCAGCAACTGGTGACACTGGAAGCGGAGTTGCAGCAGCAGTTGTTGATCCGCACCAAGCGCGGCGTGACTCCCACCGAGGCTGGCAAGGTCCTTTATGGTCATGCCCAGGTCATTCTGCGCCAGTGTGAGCAGGCGCAAAGTGATGTCAACGCCAGCGGTCTTGCGTTGTCCGGGCCGGTGTCGGTAGGGCTGGCTCCCGGCACCGCTGCGTCGACCCTGTCGCTGCCGTTGCTCAAGCGGGTGCGCGAGCGCCATCCGGGCATTCTGCTGTACCTCAACGAGAACTTTGGCACCACCCTCAGCGAGTTGATCATGAACGGACGTATGGACATGGCCGTTCTCTATGGCGGCCGTGAAGTGCACGGCCTGAGTTTCGTGCCGTTGATACGCGAGCAACTGTACCTGGTCAGCGCCGAAGACGCGCTCCAGGGCAGCGAGGACATACCGCTCGCCGAGCTGGCCGATATCGATTTGCTGTTGCCACGTACCTACAACACCGTTCGCCGCCTGGTGGACGAAGCATTTGTACGCATCGAGCGCAGTGCCCGTGTGGTGGCCGAAATAGAATCATCGACCACCCTGGCGGCCGCGGTGGCTGACCGGTTCGGCTCGACCATCCTTCCCGAGTCTGCTGCACGGGTGCTGGCCGACACGCATGCAGTCAACCTGAGCCGTATTGTCGAACCCGAGATCGAAGCGCCGCTTGCGTTGTGCCTGTCAGGGCACTTGCCGCTTTCGGTTCCGGCCCAGGCGGTCAAAGCCATCCTTCTGGAGCTGGTCGCAGAGATGCGCGGCAATCGCCGTACCCAGTGACTCTGGCGTCATAAGGGTCGCTTATCACCCCACAGTCAAACCGTCTTGGCGGCCGAAAACCGCTCTCGTTACATTGCCCTCAGCCACATTTCTTTCGCCAGGCAAGGGCTCTTGCATGAAACCGGAACGTATCAAAGCGCTTATCGACCTGATGGCCGAATCGGACTTGAGTGAACTCAGCCTGTGTGAAGGCGATGCGCAGTTGCGTTTGCTGCGCGAGCCCGTTCAGGCCGCCTGCCGCGTCACGCCCGCTGCATCTACGTCGTTGAAGGCGTCTGCGGCGGATGCTGAGTCTGCGTCTGCGCCAAGCGTGCCTGCGGATGTGCAAGCGGCACAGGCCTGCGCCTCGTTGTACGGAGTCCTGCACCTGACCCCGGCACCCGACCAGCCGCCTTTTGTCGAGGTCGGTACGTCAGTTGAGGCAGGGCAGACCCTTGCAGTGATTGAAGCCATGAAGATGTTTCATCCGGTGACGGCTGAGGTGGCAGGTGTCGTGACCGCCATTCTGGTTGCCAACGGCGAGGAAGTTCAGGCCGGTCAGGCACTGTTCAGTATCGGTTGAAGGTCCTCGCTTGCCTTGCTGGCTGCCATCCGGATTCACAGATCAGGGGTTTTTGATGTTCGATAAAGTGTTGATTGCCAACCGTGGCGAAATAGCCCTGCGTATACAGCGCGCCTGCAAAGGCCTGGGTCTGCGTACGGTAGCGGTCTATTCCGAAGCGGATCGCGATGCCGGTTATGTACAGCAGGCCGAAGAAGCACTGTGCATCGGTCCTGCCGCGCCAGGCCAGAGTTACCTGAATCAGGCTGCTGTGCTTTACGCAGCCCGGTTGACGGGGGCTCAAGCGATTCATCCCGGCTACGGGTTTCTGTCTGAGAATGCCGCGTTCGCCGAGCGCATCGAGCAGGCTGGCCTGACCTTTATCGGTCCCAGCGCCGCGTGCATCCGCGTCATGGGCGACAAGGTCGCGGCCAAGCGGGCAATGCGTGAGGCAGGTGTACCGTGCGTGCCTGGCCCTGACACCAGCATGCCTGCCGATCCACAAGGCATCTTGAAGATTGCCCGCGACATCGGTTACCCGGTCATCGTCAAGGCCGCTGGCGGCGGCGGAGGGCGGGGCATGCGCGTGGTTCAGGAAGAGCAGCAACTGCTCGATGCGATTGCCCTGACCCGCGAGGAAGCTCGCCGCGCCTTCGACAATCCCGAGTTGTATATCGAGAAGTTTCTGGGCCATCCGCGGCATGTCGAGATTCAGGTGTTGTGCGATGCCTACGGCAATGCAGTCTGGCTCGGCTCGCGGGATTGCTCGATGCAGCGCCGACACCAGAAGGTGCTTGAAGAGGCACCTGCACCTGGCATCGATACGGCACTCCTGGCCAGAGTGGGCGAGCGTTGCGCACAGGCCTGCCGTCAGATTGGTTATCAGGGTGTGGGCACATTCGAATTTCTGTTTGAAAACGATGAGTTCTATTTCATCGAAATGAATACCCGCCTCCAGGTCGAGCACCCGGTCACGGAAATGACCTCCGGCATCGACATCGTCCAGCAGCAGATTCGCATGGCGATGGGTGAACGCCTGAGCATCAGCCAGGCCGATGTAAGCGTATCGGGTCATTCGCTGGAGTGCCGGATCAACGCCGAGGACCCGCGCAGTTTCATGCCGACTCCGGGACAGATCACCCGCTGGCAGATCCCGGGTGGTTTCGGGGTGCGCGTCGATTCTCATGTCAGCCACGGTTACCGCGTTCCGCCTTATTACGATTCGATGGTGGCAAAGGTCATCACCCACGGTGCCAGCCGTGACGAGGCTCTGGCGCGCATGCATCTGGCGCTGAGCGAGATGCACGTCGAGGGCATCTCCACCAACATCGCGCTGCATCGCGACATTCTTCAGGACCCGGTGTTCTGCAAGGGTGGCATGGACATCCATCATTTGGAGCGCTGGTTGCAGACAAGGAGTTACCCATGACCGTCCTGCAGACGCCAAATACGCCAAGAATCACTCTGTTGGGAACCACCGCCTTGTTGTTCGAAGCCCCCGGCGAACTCGATCTGGCACCGCAGCAACGGATATGGGCGCTGGCCAGCCTCAGCAAGGGTTGGCCCCAGGTACGCGAAGCCGTGCCGGGTATGAACAACCTGATGCTGATCTTCGCTCTGCCACCCAGGGATCTGGCCGGTTTGAAAACCCGTTTGCTGGAAACCTGGGAACAGTGCCAGCCATTGCCGTTGCAGGGCCGGATCATTGAATTGCCGGTGGTGTACGGCGGCGAAGGCGGCCCGCATATGGCAGATGTCATTGCCCATACCGGGCTGGATATCGAGACCATTGCCAATTTGCACTGCGAACCGCTTTACCCGGTGTACGCCTTGGGCAGTCATCCGGGTTACTGCTACCTGGGCGGCATGGATCAGCGTCTGGCAACGCCGCGGCGCAAGGTGCCGGTACTCGACATCGGTGCCGGCTCGGTTTCCATTGGCGGCGTGCAGACAGGTATTTCAGCCTCGGCCGGTCCCAGCGGCTGGAACACGATAGGGCGCACGGAAATGGTCTTTTTCGACGCTGATCAGAACCCTCCGGCGCTGTTGCAGCCCCGCGATCAACTGCGCTTGCGTATCGAGAGGATCATTCGATGATCGAAGTTATCAGCGCCACGGCACTCGCGACGGTCCAGGATCTGGGCCGGCATGGCAGCCTGGGTTACGGCGTCGGCACCTCCGGCGCAATGGACACGCTGTCGCTGCGCCTCGGCAACCTGTTGCTGGGCAACGATGAAGACGCAGCCGGTATTGAAATTCCGCTGTTCCCGTTCGAAGTGCGGTTTGTCGAAGCCTGCACCTTTGCGATTACCGGTGCCGCCTGTGGTGCGCTGCTGGATGGCGAGCGGTTGCCGGGCAATTGGGTTGCCCAGGCACGCAAGGATCAAGTGCTGAGGCTCAATTACCCGACGATGGGCAGCCGTGTCTACCTGTGCCTGGCCGGTGGCGTCGATGTGCCGTTGGTGCTCGGCTCGCGCAGCACTCAATTGCGCGGCGCTTTTGGTGGCTGGCAAGGCCGTGCCTTGCAGCAAGGGGATCTGATTCCCGCAGGCGCTGCCAATCAGTCGCGAGCCAGTGATTTTGGGGTGCAATCTTGCGTGGCGGCCTTGCCGTTGAAGGTCGACGGGCTGCCGGCCATCCGCGTGCTTCCGGCTGCGGAATTCGACTGTTTCAGCGCAGAGGCCCAGGAAACGTTTTTTGCCGGCGAGTGGAAAATCACCACGCAAAGCAACCGGTACGGTTACCGCATGGAAGGTACGCCTTTGCTGGCACGCGAGGCACTGGAAATCCGCTCTCATGGCATTGTGCCTGGCGTGATTCAGGTGCCCCACGGCGGTCAGCCAATCGTGCAAATGCGTGATGCCCAGCCCAGCGGCGGCTACCCCAAGTTCGCGACGGTCATCGAGGCCGATCTGTGGCGTCTCGGTCAGGCCCCTATCGGCAGCAAGGTGCGTTTTGTGCAGTGCGGCTACGACGAAGCGGTCAACGCGCTGGAGACCAATCAGGCTTTCATCGAAGACGCCCGGCGCATGCTCGCGCTGCGCGGTCTGTAAGGACATTGCTGATGAACATCAATGAGATTCGCCAGCTGGCAGTCTGGATCCGGGATGCCGGGCTTACTGTGCTCGAACTGAAGCGTCCGGGGTTCGAACTGTTGATCCGCCGCGGCGAACCCGTGCAGAACCGTGCCCTGGAACCTGCTGCGGTGCGTATCGCCGCCGAGCCGTCTGCGGCGGCCGCCCATGTGATAACAGCCAGCAACCCTGGCGTTTTTGTGTCGACTCATCCCGATGAACGCAACAGCTACGTAAAACCTGGAGATACCGTGGCTGCAGGGCAGTTGCTGGGGCTTTTGCGCATCGGCCTGCTGTATCTGCCGGTGCGCAGCAAACAGGCAGGACGCGTGGTGCGTTTTCTGGCCGCCGAGGAAGAACGGGTCGGTTACGGCCAGCCGCTGATAGAACTGGAGGGATAACAGAATGCGCATCGACCTGAATGCCGATCTGGGCGAAGGCTTTGGTCCGTGGACCATGGGCGAGGATGAGGCCCTCATGCAACTGATCTCCTCGGCCAATGTCGCCTGCGGGTTTCATGCCGGTGATCCGCTGATCATGGACGGCACCGTACGCCGCGCAAAGGCGCTGGGCATTGATCTCGGCGCACACGTCGGCTTTCCTGATCTGCAGGGATTCGGGCGGCGCCGGATGAATATCGAACTCAACGAGCTGTGCAGCATGGTGGTGTATCAGTTGGGCGCTTTGGCAGGCATTGCAGCGGCTGCCGGTTACCGTGTCACGCACATGAGTTTCCATGGCGCGCTGGGCAATATGGCCGCAGCCGATGCCGAACTCGCCAGACCGTTGGTCAACGCGGTCGCCCGCTTCGATCCGCAGATGATCATCAGTTCATCCAGCAGCGCCGCCATCGAACAGGCCGCCGAGGCGTGCAACCTGAGGGTGGCGACGACCTTTCTGGCCGATCGTGCCTACGACGAAAACTGCCTGCTGGTGCCGCGTGGCATCACGGGGGCGGTGGTCAAGGACCCCGAGCAGGTCCGCGCCAGGGTTGCGCAACTGCTTCAGGACGGAACCGTTACCACCCTTGGCGGCAAGCGTGTGGCGGTCAATGCCCAATCGATTCTGCTGCATGGCGACACACCGGGCGCGGTGGAGCTTGCGCGCAGTATTCGGCACAGCATCGAAGAGCAGGGCGGTGTCATTACCCCCGTTTCCAGGTTGCTCGGGTCATAAGTGCAGCTTATTGCCACACAACCATTGTGTCTTGGTCGCTGCCCATGACGCTCGTTAAAGTCCAGTACAAGACGATCAGCATTAATAGCCAAGCGGCTGATCGACGCTTATTCAAGGAAACCCCGACATGCCTTTTTCCGATTACAAAACCGCGCTGGTCACCGGCGCATCTTCCGGCATTGGCGAAGCCGTGGTGGAACGGCTGTGTGCCGAAGGCCTGCAGGTGCATGCGCTGGCGCGCAGCGCAGACAAGCTGGCAGCGCACCGGCTGTGTTGCGCATGCTATCGACGTGACTGATCTGGCTGGTCTGACGGCATTGTTTCAGGCTCATCAGTTCGATGTTGTGGTCAACAATGCCGGAGTCGACCGGCCCGGCTCACTGCTCAAGGCTGACGCCGAAGGGATCGATCTGCTGGTCGATGTAAACCTGCGTGCAGTGTTGCAGATCGCCAGGCTTTCGTTGCCGGGTATGGTCGAGCGAGACTGCGGGCACATCATCAACATCAGCTCGATCGCCGCTGCCTACAACTTCGGTGGCAACTCGACGTACCACGCGACCAAGGCTGCCGTGAGCATGCTTTCCCGCCAGTTGCGTATCGATGCCTTCGGCAAGCGCGTACGGGTGACCGAAATCTGCCCGGGCCGCGTGGCCACGGACATTTTCGCGCACGTGCATGGCGACTCCGAGGACGTGCGTAAACGCTTCATCGAAGGCTACGAGTTGCCTGTTGCCAAGGACATTGCCGACGCGATCGCTTACGTGATTGCCGCGCCCATCGCGGTCAATATCGGCCATATGGAAATCACCCCGACGCTTCAGGTCCCGGGCGGGCTGTCAACGGCGCGCCCGCAGGACTACGAAGGCTGAGCCCGCGCCTCGTTGCACGCGCTGTACCTATTACGAGAGCGGCATCAGCCGCCACGCCACATTCGCGACAGAACCCCTGTCGCCTTGTTTCTGCCCTGGCTGAATGTCTATGGAACACACCATGACCAACGACTTCGATCTTTCAGCGATCCTGCAGGGCGAGTACGCCGGGCTGATCGTCAAGGGTATAGAAACAACCGTGCAACTGGCGCTTGTCGCCTGGTGCATGGCCATGGCGGTGGCCTTGCTGCTGGTGTCGATTCGCCTGACGGGCAACAAATACGCCGAACGCCTGGTTGCGGGTTACGTGTCCTACCACCGCAATGTGCCCACGCTGGTGCAACTGATGCTCTGGTATTTCGGTATTCCGACGCTGCTTTCCGAGAGTACCCAGATCTGGTTGTCCAACTACAGCACCGAATACCTGTTCTCGGTCATCGCGCTGGGGCTGTGCCAGGCGGCTTATTTCAGTGAAGACATACGCAGCGGGTTGCGTGCCATTCCGGCCGGGCAAGTCGAAGCGTCGCGTGCTCTGGGCCTGGGCTATGTGCGCTCGATGCGCTATGTGATTCTCCCGCAAGGGATACGCAACTGCCTGCCTTCGTTGATCAATCACTCGGTCCTGCTGTTCAAGAACACCAGTCTGGTCATGGCCATCGGTGTCGTCGAGCTGACCTACGCCACGCGTGAAGTCGAGAACTACACCTTCCGCACCTTCGAAGCGTACCTGGTCGCAACCGTGGTCTATCTGGCCATTTCATTGATGCTGATGGGCCTGGGTGCGTTGCTCGCCCGGCACTTCAGCAAAGCCATGGCGAGGTAGGCGGCGATGTTCGATGTACTCACGATTGTTCGCGACAACTGGACCTTGCTGCTGGTCGGCCAATACCCGCACGGGCCGATGGGCGGGCTGGTTTCGACGCTGATTCTGGCTGCGCTGGCATTGCTGCTGGCGTTTCCGCTGGGCCTGCTGCTGTCGCTGGCGCGGGTCTCGCCGTGGCGCTGGCTGCGTTATCCGGCGACGGTGTGGGTCTACGTGATGCGTGGCATTCCGCTGTTGATGGTGATTTTCTGGACCTACTTTCTGGTCCCGTTGCTGATCGGCCACAACATCACAGGCTTCACCACCATGCTCTGCACGCTGGTGGTCTATCAAAGCGCCTACCTGTGCGAAATCATCCGCGGTGCGATTCAGGCACTGCCGACCGGTCAGTACGAAGCGTCCCGGGCTCTGGGCATGGGCTACCTGCGCACCACGGTCTGGGTGATCCTGCCGCAGGCGCTCTATAACGCATTGCCGAGCCTGATCAGTCAGTTCATTTCGATCATAAAAGAGACGTCGCTGGGCTATGTGATCAATGTCCAGGAAGTGACCTTCGCTGCCAATCAGATCAACAACCAACTGCTGACCAAGCCGTTTCAGGTGTTCTTCATCCTGGCGATCACCTACTACGTGTTGTGTTACGGCCTGACCCGTCTGGCCGCAGTGGTGGAACAGCGGATTGCCCGCAAGCGTGAAGGCAGCGTGTTGCCTGCACCCGTTTCCCGGCCTTTGACTACCGACAATTGAGGGTTGCCCGATGCATCCTATGATCATGTTTTCCAGGATCAACAAATGGTATGGCGAGTACCAGGCCCTGACCGAAATCACCGCTGAAGTGCAGCGCGGCGAAGTGGTGGTGCTGTGCGGGCCTTCGGGCTCGGGCAAATCCACGCTGATCCGCACCGTCAACCGTCTTGAAGAGGTTCAGCAGGGCCAGATCCTGTTTGACGGTCATGACGTGAACGGCACTGACGCCAACGTCAATCGGCTGCGCAGCCGCGTGGGCTTCGTGTTCCAGAGCTTCAATCTGTTTCCGCATCTTTCGGTGCTCGACAACATTATTCTGACCCCGACCAAGGTACGCGGCTTGAAGAACAGCGAGGCACGCGCCAGGGCGATGGAACTGCTGGATCGGGTAGGGCTGGCTCACAAGGCCGGCGCCTATCCGGCGCAGTTGTCCGGCGGTCAGCAACAGCGTGTGGCGATTGCCCGGGCGCTGGCCATGGAGCCGCCTGTGATGCTCTTTGACGAGCCTACCAGTGCGCTCGACCCGGAAATGGTCGGCGAGGTGCTCAGCGTCATGAAAGGCCTGGCCAAAGAAGGCATGACCATGATGTGTGTCACTCATGAGATGAATTTTGCCCGGGAAGTGGCAGACACCATCTGGTTCATGGATGCGGGGCAGATTCTCGAAAAATCCAGCCCGGAAGCGTTCTTTCAGCAACCGGACCATCCGCGTGCCCAGCGCTTCATTGCCGACCTGCGCAGCCATTGATCGCAGGTCCTGATTCACCGAATTCCTTCATTCATTTCCAGGAGTCTCACCATGCGTATGAAGTCTTTGCTGGCTGCACTGGCGTTGTCGCCATTGGCTGTTTCGATTGCCCACGCTGATCAGCTCAGTGATGTGATGAGCAAGAAAACCCTGAGTTGCGGCGTGTATGCCGACGTCCCGCCGTTCTCGGCACCTGACCCGAAAACCCGCGAACTGGTGGGCATGGACGTCGACCTGTGCAGGGCTCTGGCCAAGCACATGGGCGTCGAACTGGAACTGAAGCCATTATCGGTCGAGGCGCGTATTCCAGAAGTCAAAATGGGGCGCGTGGACGTGATTTTCGCCAATCTGGCGTACACCAGGAGCCGCGCCGATCAGATCCAGTTCAGTGATCCTTACTACATCGCCAAGGAAACCCTGGTGGTGCGGGCCGCCAACGCCGATCAGCCCAAGACTTTTTTCAAGGGCAAGCGCATCAGTTCGACCAAAGGCTCTACGTCCGAACAGTCGATCCGCCTGGCTGACGCTACGCCAGTGACCTTCCAGGACACCGGCTCTGCCTACATGGCGTTGCAACAGAACAAGGTGGTAGGCCTGGTGACCAACACCATGACCGCGATCAAGCTGGTCGGACAGGCCAAGGCCAGCGGTGTCGAGCTGGCCATCGCCAAGGAGCCGATGGCACTGGAGCCCATTGGTGCCGGCATGCGCCAGGGCGAACCGGCGTTCCTGGCAAAGGTCAATGAATCGCTGCGGGCGATGGAGGCGGCGGGCGAAATCGACGCGATCTGGGCGCAGTGGATCGGCCCGAATACCGAATACAAGATGGTTCGTGAAGACAAGGTGCAAAGCCTCAGCGAATTGAAGTTCGATCCATTGCCCTGACACGCAGCATGAAGCCGGCTGGAAAAACGTCGGCTTCATGACCTGCCGACCTCGGGACCCTGCCACGACGGCGCAGCAGCGTCTTGATCAAACCTTGATAGTTCCTTGAAGGTTTATTGATAGTCGACGTTCAAAGTGCTGCCAACCGTCTGAATCGTTGGCAGTGCCCGTGTGGGTGCCTGAAAGGAAAAAATGTCTGATCGCTCAGGTTGCGCTCCTCCGTTGCCGGTCGGCCCTTCAGGCGCCAAACCCATGCGTTTCGGTCCATCGCCGGTATGGATGGTTCCTGTCGTTGCGGCCCTGATATGCCTGTCGCTGTTGATCGACAGCGCGCTTTCGAAAGGCCCGAGAATTTTTATCAGCTTTCAGAGCGCCGAGGGACTTGAAGCGCACAAGACAAAGGTCAAGGTCAAAAATGTCGTCATCGGCGAGGTGTCAGCCGTTGCCCTGAGCAAAGACCGCACAGGTGTGGTGGTGACGGTGGACCTCAACGACGACGCCCGGCCTTTCACCGCTCAGGACTCCATGTTCTGGGTAGTTCGTCCACGTATAGGCACCCAGGGCGTGACCGGTGTGGATACGTTGCTGTCCGGGCCATTTATCGCGGCAGACAGTGGTACTTCCACACACATGAAAAAACACTTTGTCGGTCAGGAAAGCCCGCCACCCCTTACGTTTGGCGTAAAAGGCACGCGCTTCACCCTGCACGCCCAGGATATGGGCTCACTCGATGTCGGTTCTCCGGTCTACTACCGACGCATTCAAGTCGGTCAATTGGTTGCCTGCCGTCTGGCCGATGATGGCAAAGGGGTGGACGCCGAGATCTTCATCAATGCCCCCAACGACAGGTTTGTAACCACTGACACGCGGTTCTGGAACGCCAGCGGCATCGGCATGACGGTTGATGCCGATGGATTGAAGATAAAGACCGAATCGGTCTCGACGGTACTGGCCGGAGGTGTGGCCTTCGTTGAACCGGATTACAGCGCTCATGCGCCCAGGGCTGCAGAGCATGCACGGTTCAACTTGTTCGAAGATCAGCAAAAGGCGCTGTCGCCGCCCGATGGCGAACCCGGTTACATCCGCATGATGTTCAGTCAGTCGTTGCGTGGTCTCGAGGTCAACTCGCCCGTAGAATTCATGGGGATCAATCTGGGGCGAGTGGTCTCGGTCGATCTTGACTACGACACTGCCCGCCAGTCGTTCTCCAGTATCGTGGGGGCGGTGATCTACCCGGACCGCCTGGGGATGGCCAATGAAAAGATCGTAAGGACATTGGGCACTGCCGACGACTCGCGCACTGCGCAGTTGATCGCCGACTTCGTCAAGCGAGGCCTGCGTGCGCAGCCTCGCAGTGCGAGTCTGCTCACGGGACAGCTCTATATTTCTCTCGGGTTTATTGCAAACGCTGCGCCAGCGCAGTTCGATGTCAATGCACGGCCGCTGATAATTCCCACCGTGCCCGGAGAGCTGGAAAAGATGCAGGAGCAGGTGCAACTGATCGTTGAGAAGGTCGGTAAACTGCCGATGCACGAAATCGCCGGGCATCTGGATGGCAGCCTCAACGAGGCGCAAAAGACGTTCAAACTGTTCAACGCTGACGTGATGCCTGAACTTCGCAGCGTTCTGGCGCAATCCCGAAGCACGGTGGCGATTGCCGGTGCGACGCTTGCCGAGGACTCGCCGGTACGCCAGCAAGTCAACCGGACAATGGATGAAGTTCAGCGCACGGCACGCTCGGTGCGGGTGCTGACAGACTATATAAGCCGCAACCCCGAAGCATTGATCCGTGGTCGCAGCCAGCAGGATGAGCCGGGTGTCTATTCGGCGGCCAATCCTGCTCAAAGGTCTGATTGAGTCGGAGTCAAACGCGTTTAGTATCTCGGTTTTACTGCCTTCCATTCCGGCTTGTACTTCTGCATCTGCTTCACATCATCACGCTGACGGATGCCACAGCTGAGGTACTGGTCATTGAGCTTGCCGAGTTGATCATAATCCAGTTCCAGGCCCAGGCCGGGCGCGCGGGTGATATTGACGCAACCGTCGACAATGGGCAGCTTTCCGCCCTTGATGACTTCCTCGTCCGGCTCCTGCCACGGGTAGTGCGTGTCGCAGGCGTAGTCAAGGTTGGGTACGGACGCGGCGACGTGGGCCATGGCCATCAGACTGATCCCCAGGTGCGAGTTGGAGTGCATCGACACACCGAGGCCAAAGGTGTCACACATTTTCGCCAGCGCCTGAGTGTCGCGCAGGCCGCCCCAGTAATGATGGTCGGCGAGCACGATCTGCACGCTGTCGAGGGCCACACTGCGACGGAATTCGTCGAAATCGGTCACCACCATGTTGGTGGCCAGCGGCAGGCCCGTGCGTTTGTGCAGTTCCGACATGCCATCCAGGCCCGGTGTAGGGTCTTCGTAATACTGCAGATCATCGCCCAGTAGCTCGGCCATGCGGATCGAGGTTTCCAATGACCAGTTGCCGTTGGGGTCGATGCGCAACGGATAACCCGGGAAGGCCTTTTTCAACGCCTTGATGCAGGATACCTCGTGTTCCGGCTGCAGCGCTCCGGCCTTGAGCTTGATGCTTTTGAAGCCATAGGCTTCGATCATGCGCCGAGCCTGGGCAACGATCTGTTCCTCGTTCAGCGCTTCACCCCAGTTGTCAGGCGCATACGGCGCGTCGGTGTGCTGTGCATATTTAAAGAAGAGATAGGCGCTGAACGGTATCCGCTCGCGAATGGCACCTCCGAGCAAGTCCACCAATGGCAGGTTCATGGAACGTGCCTGGAGGTCCAGAAACGCCACTTCGAATGCCGAATAAGCGTTGCTTACCGCCTTGCTGGCGTGCGAGCCAGGTGCCAGTTCTTCGCCCGCCAGGCTCGCAGGCTTATGCGCCGCGACCGTGGCCTGAACGATGCTGCGCAGTTGATTGAGGTTGAACGGGTCGATGCCGATCAGCTGATTCTGCACGTGTTGCTGAATCAGCAGTGCCGGGGCGTCACCATAGCTTTCACCGAGTCCGATGTAGCCGTTGTCGCTTTCTACCTCGATGATCGAGCGCAGGGCGAAGGGTTCGTGAATGCCGCTGGCATTGAGCAGTGGCGGATCGCGGAAAGCGATAGGGGTGACGGTCACACGTATGATTTTCAAGGGGCTGTCTCCCGGTGGTCAGGGTTTGAGGCTGGAAGGGGTGCCAGGCATGGCAGCACTGTGAGTCGCAATCGGCTGTGCGTTGGGTGTACTGCCGACCTGCGGCGTGGTGCGGGCAAAGAAAATCACGACGGCAGCCAGTAATGAAGTCGCCGCCAGTCCGTAAAGCCCACCCTGAATCGACCCGGTGGTCTGCTCCAGAAAGCCGAACGTGGTGGGCGCAACAAAGCCGCCCAGATTGCCTATGGAGTTGATCAGTGCGATGACCGCTGCGGCAATGCGTGCATCCAGATAGCCCTGAGGAATCGGCCAGAATAGGGCAGACGCGGCCTTGAAGCCGATGGCCGCGAAGCAGATGGCTACAAACGCGAATACCGGGCCGCCGACGGTGGACATGAACATGCCGAAGGCGGCGATGATCAGCGTGACAGCGACCCACGCCTGTTGGTGCTTGAAGCGCGCCGCCAATGCCGCAAAACCATACATGGCCACAATGGAAATGATCCACGGCACCGAGTTGAACAGCCCGACCTCGAAGTCATTGAAGCTGCCCATCTTGCGGATCATGCTCGGCAGCCAGAAGGTAGCGCCGTAGATCGTCAGTGCCACCGAAAAGTAAATGAAACAGAACAGCAGGATCTGCCGGTCCGCCAGCAAGCGTAACACCGACGGCCTGACGGTCTGTGCTGCTTCACGCAGCCTTTGTTCTTCAGCTATTGCAGTGCTGAGTGCGGTCTTTTCTTCTTCACTCAGCCAACTGGCCTCGTGGGGGTATGACTGTAGCCAGAACCAGACGAAACCGCACAGTACGATCGACGCGAAGCCTTCGATGAGGAACATCCATTGCCAGCCATGCAGGCTCAGACCCTCAATGCCGAGCAATGCACCGGACACCGGCCCGGAAATCACCGAGGCAATTGCCGATCCGCTGAGAAACAGCGCCATCGCCTTGCCGCGATCGCTGGAGGGTAGCCACTGGGTGAAGTAATAGATGATGCCCGGAAAGAAACCGGCTTCGGCCGCGCCAAGAATGAAGCGCAGCACGTAGAAACTGGTTTCTCCCTGAACGAACGCCATGGCCATGGCGGCTGCGCCCCAGGTAAACATGATGCGGGTCAGCCAGGCGCGGGCACCGTAACGCTGCAGCAGCATGTTGGACGGCACTTCGAACAGTGCATAGCCGACAAAGAACAATCCGGCACCCAGCCCATAGGCTGCTGCACCGATACCCAGATCGGTTTCAAGATGGCTGCGCACAAAGCCGATATTGACCCGGTCGATATAATTGACGATGAACATCACCACGAACAGCGGCAACACGTGGCGTTTCACCTTCGAGGCCGCACGGGCAAGTGCCGTGGGGTCAGTAGTACCAGAGACGGTATTCAAGGGGCGGCTCCCATTCATTGTTGTTTTTGGGGTGAGTCGATCATGCGCGGGTGTATTATTCCCGTCCAATCCAGTTAGTGACTTGATTGATACCGGGAGTGGATCAATGTTCGAGCTTTCCCAGCTGCGTTGCTTTACCACGGTGGCCACGGAACTGAACTTCCGCCGTGCCGCCGAGCGGCTCAACATGACTCAGCCGCCATTGAGTCGGCAGATCCAGCTACTGGAGCACAATCTGGGTGTCGAGCTGTTCACGCGTAGCACCCGCAGCGTGGCGTTGACGGCAGCGGGCAGGGCGTTCTTCATCGAGGCGCAGACGTTGCTGGAGCGCGCGCAGCAGGCGGCTATTTCAGCCAGGCGCTTTGCCGAAGGCGATATCGGCTCGGTAACCATCAGCTTTGTCGGTAGTGCGGTATACGAGTTTCTGCCCAGGGTGATCGCCGAGGCGCGGCTCAAGCAGCCACAGGTGAAGATTTCCCTGACTGAGATGAACACCTATCAGCAGCACGAAGCGCTCAGGGCGCGGCGCATTGACCTGGGTATCGTAAGAGCGCCGCTATTTCAGCCGGGCTACGACGCGAACCATTCGTGCTGGCGGTGCCGGCCAATCATCGGTTGGCTCACGCTGACGCAGTCGCGGTGGCTGATCTGGATGGCGCGCCGTTTCTGATGTATTCGCATTCGGCCTACCCACCGTTCAACGAACTGCTGACCGGTATGTTTCGTTCCGCACGAGTGGCGCCGGAGTATGTCCAATGGCTTGGATCGTCACTGACTATTCTGGCACTGGTCAACGCCGGCATGGGCCTGGCACTGGTGCCGCGTTGTGCGACCAATGTGGTATTCAAGGACGTAGTGTTTCGTCACATTGATCTGGGTGAGGGTGTGCAGAGCGAGTTGCATCTGGTCTGGCGTGGCGACAATAACAATCCGGCGTGCAGGATGCTGCTCGAGGCCATTCGCGCGGCTGTCAGGGCTGATGAAAGTTGATGCGAAAAACCTTGCTGTGTGCTGGCGTCGACTATCATTCATTCAGTCGATAGTCATCATCATGCAAGGCAAGTTCTGTTTTTCCGGCAAAGGAGGAGGATGGCGCCATAGCCACCTGCTCCAAAGGGAGACGACGCGATGAGAATGTTTAATCTGTTGACGCTTGCTGCCGTTTTAAGCACCAGCATTGTGTTCACTGCGTCGGCCAACGCTGCCGTCTCGCCGGTCTCTGCGTCTTCCGCTCAGTCTTGCCATTTTGTGCCGGTGGCCGACAGTGCCTCCAGCCTGCAACACACTCAATCGGTGGGTGTTTTGTACAGCGAAAATACCCTCAGTAATCTCCAGTACCTGAACAACTACCATTCTGTAGCGCTCAAAAGCGGGCAGAACGGAGCGCTCGATTCGCGTATTCGCAACGCATTCGTCAGCAGTTCGGACCCAAAACTGGCCACCGACTGGCTGGTGGGTTCATTACAGAAAGAGTTTGCCTCGGTGACTGTCTACGACAGCCTCGACGCGCTGATGCAGGCGCGCCCGGATGTTGTGGTCATGCTCGACACCTACAATCGTCTGGTGAGCAAACGCAATAGTCAGGTCGAAGCACGTTTCATGGCCCGCTTCTACGACACCAATCTGCAGTACATCGGCAAGGCGGAAGGTGAGGTGGTCAAGGACATGACCTCGGTCTGGGTGCAGGGTAAAGCCGCTCCGGAAATTGCCGCACAGATCGATCAGCAGCGCGAGCTGCAAGTGAACGCGCTGAAACAATTCGATGCGTCGCTCAAGGCGCTGGTCATGCAGGCCGATCGGGCTCAAGTCGCGGCGAACTGAGCCTGAATCACGCCTGGAAATGGAGCGCTGGCCTGGCGGACACTATCAGATATGCCTTCTGCCTCGCGCTCCGCATTACACCCGTCTTCAGCTATTGATGACCTCGGCGAAATGCTTGCTGAACGCGAACTGTGACACTCCCAGTACGCAGGTGATGGTTCGCGAACCGCTGCCTTGCAGTTGTATCTGCCCGCAGTGGTTGTCCTGTGGCGTGATGTTGGTGTTGACGGACAGAAACTGCTCATCCACTTTCGTCGCTTCAATGCCGCCCGCCATCAGCACGGTCGCCAATGGATCGAATATCGGTACCGGATAACCTTCGGCGTGCGTGCCCGATTTGGTTTCAAGGACCTGCCTGACCAGCGTGGCCACTGGATCGGTGGCAGTAATCTGCTGCGAGTAACTGGCGTCGAGGATAACCTGGTTGCAGACGTCAAGCGGCACAAGCGTCAACGGCAGGTTCGACTGGAAAACGTTATTGGCTGCGACGGGGTCTACAAACACATTCCATTCGGCAGAGTGGTTACTGCTGTAGGACTCACCCTGATCCCACGCCTTCTGAGCGTCGTTCAATGCGGCGACATTGCCGTCAACATAGACGGCACCGGCCATGGCGACAATCCTGTCGATCATCTGCACGTCTGCAGGCTGGTTGCTCAGCGAGAGCATCTTCGCGATGTTGGTAAAGCCGCCGAGCGATAGAACAGTGATTGTATCCTGGCTGTTTTTTACCGTCTGATACAGGTAGTCCCACGCAGTAAGGTTCGACACCTCCGGTAACGCAGCAGGATTAAGGCTTCCCAGAAGACCCATGATGTCATTCATATCGTTTTTGAATGGTTGTGGAAACCGGTTGTCGTATTCGAGTGGCTGAGCGGTGCCTCTTGCAACGACGGTACCGAGTCGATTGCCAATGCCCAGCAAATGCTGCGCGATGATCACGCCCCAGCCCAGATCCGTTTCGCCGCATCCAGTGACGGTAATACCGACGATGTCGATGTCCGGTCTTTTCATCAGGTAGGCGATGGACAGTACGTCGTCCCAGCCCATGTCCGTATCGATAATGACTTTCCTGCTCATGGTAATGCTCCCTGCCCATAGGGGGTGATGGAAAAGAGGTTGCAGGCGCCGTTGATATGCCCGGTCACACGACCGAACAGTGTATCGCCTGTTTATTTCAATTAAACCGATACGCGGCCCGGTTTTACCGTAAAGAATTAACCACACCCGCCGAGAGCATGACAAGCGAGCCGATTATCACGTGGCTTGCATGATGAGCAGCAAGCCACGTGTGCTTTGACTGTAGTGACAGAGAAGCCTTGCGATGCTGAAAAAACTAGTGGGTGCCTTACGCACCCTGATGTCTGTGCCCGCTGATAATCCCAGGCTATTGCAGGCCCAATACGTTGCGTTGTCCCGACAACTGCCGTTGATGTACTTTGTGCTGCTGGTCAACACCTGGGCGTTGGCGTTCACCCATTGGAGCACCGCGCCGATGTGGCTGACGCTGCTGGTTCCGGCGCTGCTGACGACTATCTGCGCCATTCGCGCGCGCAAGTGGCTGCTCACGGTAAACCGCCCGCCACCGGCCCCGGCAACCATTCTGGCGACGTTACGCGGCACCAATGCTCTGGCAGGTTTGATCGCTGCCGGTTTCGCCGCGTGGTCACTGTCGCTTTATCCCTATGGCAATGCCTATGCCCAGGCGCATGTGGCGTTTTTCATGGGCATCACCGTGATTGTCTGCATCTTCTGCATGATGCACTTGCAACCTGCAGCGTTGACCACGGCAGTGGTGGTCAACACTGCGTTCGTTGTGTTCTTCGCCTCGACACACAACATCACGTTTATTGCCACGGCAGCAAACATCGTGCTGGTGTCAATTGGCATGCTGGTCATTCTGCAATATCAGTACCGTGACTTCACCAGCCTGGTGAACGTACAGGTCAGAACCGAACAATTGAGCAATGAGAACTTGCTGCTGGCCAATCAGGACAGCCTGACGGGGCTGCCCAACCGTCGACAGTTCTTTCAGACGCTGGACGCGGCCATGAACGAGGCGCTGGCGCATCGCAGCGGGCTGGCGGTGGGTGTGCTGGATCTGGACGGATTCAAGCCGGTCAATGACCTTTACGGGCATCGTACGGGGGACAGGCTGCTGATGCTGGTCGCTGAACGCCTGACCAGTGTTTCAAGCAATACAGTGCATGTATCCCGGCTGGGCGGTGACGAGTTCGCGCTGGTTATCAAGGGCGACATCAGCAACGAGGCATTGCTGGCGTTCGGTAAGCTCCTGTGCGACCTCATGCACGAAAGCTTCGAGCTGTCGGACATGCCGATCCAGATCGGCGCGACCCTCGGCCTCGCGACGTTCCCGGCCACTGCGGACAATGCGACCCAGCTGTTCGAATTTGCCGATTACGCGCTTTATCAGGGCAAAAACCATAACCCGGGCACCACGTGCCTGTTCTCTGCCAGTCACCGCCAGCAGTTGCATGCCGATGGTGTGACTGAGCAGGCATTGCGACGTGCCAATCTCGACACCGAGTTTCACGTGCTGTTTCAGCCGATCATTGAAAGCTGTACGCGTCAGACCGTGGCTTTCGAGGCGCTGGCGCGCTGGAACAGTCCGGAGCTGGGTCCGGTATCGCCGGCACATTTCATTCCGATTGCCGAGCGAATCGGCATGATCAACAAGCTCACCGCGCCTTTGCTGACTCGCGCGCTGCAGAGGGCTTTGTCATGGCCTGCACCTGTCAGGCTGTCGTTCAATCTGTCTGCCCACGACTGCGCGACCTGGGAAAGTGTCAGCAGAATTGTCGAGATCATTGAAAACAGCGGCTTCGATGCCTCGCGGCTGGATCTGGAAATCACAGAAACTGCGGTGATGCAGGATATCAATCAGGTGCAACAGGCCATCGCGCAGTTCCGGCAACTGGGCTGCGGTATATCGCTGGATGATTTTGGCACCGGGTATTCGAGCCTCAGCCAGTTGCATGCTCTGGCACTGACCAAGCTCAAGATAGACCGCAGTTTTGTAACCGGCGTGCATAACAATCCCGCCAGTTACAAGATCGTCAAATCGCTGGTCGCCCTGAGCCTGGACATGTCCCTTGGCTGCGTGATCGAAGGCGTCGAAACGCAGGATGAATTGAATGCACTGACCAGCCTGGGATGTACGCTGGTTCAGGGTTACTTCTACAGTCCGCCGATCAGCTTCGAGCAGACGCTGGTGTGGATTGAAACACCCGATGAACAGCGCACCTTCGGCTATGCCGCCTCGTGCCCGCTCTGATCAATCGAGCTTGAGCCACTCACCTGCGTGCGTGGAGTAAGATGCGCTTTTGATCCCACGGAATCTTTCTGATGAGCAAACCCGGGCAGACCGTTCTTGTCGCGCTGCGCAAGATGATTGCGTCAGGCGAGCTGGCTGCCGGCGAGCGTTTGATGGAAGTGCCGACCGCCGAGCTGTTCGGTGTATCACGCATGCCGGTGCGCATGGCGTTTCGGACGCTGGAGCAGGAAGGCCTGCTGGTGCCCTTCGGCGGCCGTGGTTTTCAGGTGCGCTCGATCAGCCCGATGGAAATCGCCGGTGCGGTCGACGTGCGCGGGGTTCTGGAAGGGCTGGCGGCGCGGCAGATGGCCGAACGCGGTTTGACACAGGACGCCCGCGACGAGCTTGAGGCCTGTCTGGTGCAGGGTGATGCGCTGTTCGAAAAGGGCTATGTCACTGAGGATGACCTCGAGGTCTATCACGATATGAACATGCGCCTGCATCGAGTGATTGTCGCCGGCAGTGGCAACCGAGCCATTGCCGATGCACTGGCGCGTAACGACCACCTGCCTTTCGCCTCGGTGACTGCGCTGGCAGTGGATCGGGACAACCTGATTCGCGAATACCGACGCTTCAATTTCGCGCATATGCAGCATCATGCGGTAGTGGATGCGTTGATCAGCGGGCAGGGCGCTCGTGCCGAGGCCATCATGCGCGAGCACGCCAACGCCACCTTGCGTTATGCCGAGATTTTCGGGGCTGGCGTGAACGAGCGCATGAAGGTCATTCAGCGCCCGGACTGATCAGAGGTCGAGCACCAGCAGTGGGGTTTTCGAGCGAGAGCAGCAGGGCGTGAACTGATCGTTGAGGGCCTGTTCGTCTTCAGTCATAAACAGGTCCCGATGATCCGGAATGCCCTTCAAGACCCGCGTCAGGCACGTACCACACACGCCTTGCTCGCACGACAACGGAATATCGATGCCGTGGCTTTCGAGCACCTGAGCGACCGTCTTGTTGGCTGGAATGGCAATGACCTGGCCAGTGCTGGCGATCTCGATCGAAAAGCTACCGTCATTGCCGGTATCTGCAGGCTGTGCGGAAAAGTACTCGCGATGCAGATTGTCTTCAGACCAGCCAGCCGCACGGGCGCTGTCGAGTATGTATTGCATGAAGCCACCCGGTCCGCATACGTACAGATGGGTATCGGGCTGCGGGTGGGCGAGCAGCTTAGCGGCATCCAGCGCAGTGTCGGGCTGCTCGTCAAAGTGCAGCGTTACCCGGTCGGCAAATGGCGAGTGTTTCAGACGTTCGATAAACGCGCCGCGCTCGACGGAACGAACGCAGTAGTGCAGTTCGAAATCGGCACCCTCCAGCGCCAGTTGTTCCGCCATGCACAGGATAGGCGTGATACCGATGCCTCCGCCGAACAGGAGTGTGCGACGGCTGGTCACGGCCAGCGGAAACAGGTTGCGCGGTTCGCTGATGCGCAACTGAGCCCCTGGCTGGATCTGTTCGTGCAGGCCGCGCGATCCGCCGCGTGAAGCCGGATCGTTGAGCACACCGATCAGATAGCGATGACGCTCGTTCGGCGCGTTGCACAGCGAGTACTGGCGTATCAGCCCGTCCGGCAGATGCACATCAATGTGTGCACCTGCCGTGAAGGGCGGCAGCAGCCCGCCATCCGGTCGCGCCAGTTCAAAGCTGCAGATATCCAGCGCTTCGTCGTTACGTGATAACACGGTCACGTCGATCATGGTATGTCCTCGGGTGACCGCGAGAAGGGTCACTTCTGATTGTTTTCAACACATCCGGACTGGCAGAAGACCGTCATTTCGTGGCCATCACGGGAATCTGTTCAGACGAGCCGGTCCGCTCGGCAGCGATCAGGCGTTCCAGAATCTTGCGCGACTGCACGCCGCCGGCATCGATATTGAGTTTGAGCAGATTGCGCTGTGGGTGCTGAAGCAGGTTCTGTTGCTGGCGTTCAAGCATCTCCAGATCTTCGGTGAAAATCTTGCCCTGACCTTCGCGAATCGACGCGGTCAGTTGTTCGTCAGCCGGATTGAAGTTGCGCGCCATGCCCCAGAAGTACCAGATCGAAGTGTCGGTTTCCGGTGTGATGAAGTCGACGACGATGCTCGACGCCTTGAACTCCTGGGGCGCGTGATAGCCGCCTTTGCCCGCGTGGGCCACGCCGACTTCGATCAGCACATGGCTGGGCGGGGTAAAGCGGCAGATCTGCCAGCGGTCGACCGGCACATCGTCGGCCAGATTGTTGCCACGCAGCGCCATTTGCCAGAACGGCGGCGGCATGATGTTTTCCATGTGGCGTGCGGTAATGACTTCTTCGCCTTCGACAGTCGTGACGGGAGCTGCCTCGTCAATTTCCTTCTGGCCGATGCTCGACGCATGCACATAAGTTTCGTGGGTAAGGTCCATCAGGTTGTCGATCATCAGGCGGTAGTCGCACTGAATATGAAAAAGACCGCCACCGTAGGCCCATTCGTCGCTGACAGCCCACTCCAGATGATGGATGAGTGCCGGATCAGCCTTTTCCCGGTCGCCTGGCCATACCCAGATGAAGCCGTAGCGCTCGACTGCAGGAAACGTCCGGTTGCACGGGAAGCCCCGAACACGTTGGCCAGGCATGGAAACGGTCTTGCCGTCGCCGCCCATCACCAGCCCGTGATAACCGCACACCAGGTGACCGTTTTCGACATAACCCAGCGAGAGCGGTGCGCCGCGGTGCGGGCAGAAGTCTTCGACCGCGACCACCTGTTGGTTCTGGTCGCGATAGAACACCATCTTTTCGTTGCAGATCTGCCGGCCCAGAGGTTTTTCGGCGACTTCATCCGCTGTACAGGCGACGTACCACGTATTTTTCGGATGCATGACGGTTCTCCACGGTTCGATTATTGATCTTATGGATCCACAGAATGAATCATGTTGCTTTCCTCGCGATTATTAATGCCACAGGATTGAAGCTAAGCCAATGATTAAATTTATTAACTATTATTTAGTGGATCCACTGATGGCCGCTCATGCGGATGCGGATGCGGATGCCAGCAGTGCAGCTCGCAAACGGGGCGCGAGCGCTTCCAGCAGGGTCTGCACAGAACGCAGTGCCCGGCAGTCGGGACGGGTCAGCAGCCACAGATCAGTGCTGCATCCTTGCAGCGGCTCACTCAGCCGTTCCACAGTACCGAGACCCTTGACAGTGAAATCGGTCAGGGCTGCCACGCCCAGACCGGCAGCGACCATCTGAGAGACCGCCGACATGTTGCTGCAGCGGTAGCGCGGGCTTACTCCAGGGAATGCCTGCTTACGCCAGATCACTGAGGTGTGATCCGGCATTGAGTCGTCCGGGCTGATCCAGGGGACGGAGGTGGGGCTTTGCGCCAGTGCATCGCGGTATTCGGGACGGCCACAGATAAAATAGTCGGCACTGCCCAGGCATCGTCCGATCAAGTGCTCGGGCGGGGTATTGGTCAGGCGCAGGGCAATATCTGCATCGCGACGACTGAGGTTGGCGAACGCATTGGAGGTGGCCAGTTCCAGCGTGAGGGCAGGGTACTGCGGCATGAAATCCGCGAGGGTCGGCAACAGCAGGCTGTGCAGGACAGCGTCGGTGCACGTCAGGCGCACCGTGCCGCTGACAACCTGTTCGCCTTGCTGCAACGCAATACGGGCTGCGGCGAGTGCCTGTTCGGCGTGCTCTGCCTGCTCGGCCATGGCCTGGGCGGTGTCCGTCGGGATGTAGCCGCGTCGGTTCTTCTCGAACAACGCTGCGCCAAGAGCGGCTTCAAGGCGTCTGATCGAGCGAAACACTGTCGAGATATCAACGTGCAGCAGATCGGCAGCACGTGCCAGCGTGCGGCCGCGCACCAGTGCCAGTACCAGGGAAAGATCGGCATGGGTGATTTCATATTGCATTGGTGCAATGTTCCTTTGCCTGGGTGCCTATGTTTGTTGCGTGAGTGACTATCCTAGACTGGTTTCATCGTGGCTGGATAGCCTGCTACTGAACCGCAGGACCACCCGACTTCAGAAGGATTCACATATGTCACGACCTCCCTTGATCGGCGTTACCGCCTGCCGCCAGCAGTTGGGCAAGTATTCCTCTCACACTGCGGGCGACAAGTATGTCGAGGCCGCAGCGTTCGCTGGGATTCCGGTCATCCTCCCTGCGCTCGATGTGCCTGTTGAACCTGAGCAACTGCTCGCGTCACTGGACGGCCTGCTGTTTACCGGTTCGCCGTCCAATGTCGAACCACGGCATTACAACGGACCGGCCAGCGCGGAGGGCACGGCCCATGACACCTTTCGGGATCGCACTACCTTGCCGCTGCTCAGGGCCGCCATCGCTCAGGGTGTGCCGGTGTTGTGCATTTGCCGTGGCTTTCAGGAACTGAATGTCGCACTGGGTGGCAGCCTGCATCAGCGGGTGCAGGAGTTACCCGGGTATCTGGACCACCGCGAGCCGCACAGCGATGTACTGGCTGTGCAGTACGCGCCGCAACACGCAGTGCATGTGCAGCCAGACGGTTTGCTGGACGCTCTCGGGCTGGCACCGGGGTTCGAGGTCAACAGCCTGCACAGCCAGGGTGTTGACCGTCTGGCATCGGATCTGCGTGCGGAAGCGTTGGCCCCCGACGGTCTTGTGGAAGCGGTGTCCTTGCCCGGCGCGCCAGGTTTTGTGCTGGGCGTGCAGTGGCATCCGGAATGGGCGCTCCTGGACAATCCCGTGTCGCTGAGCCTGTTCACGGCATTCCGTGAAGCGTGCCTGACTTATGCCAGGCACCGTCGTGACCGCTAAAGCGATGAGCTGCTGAGTGTTGCTGCCAAACGTGATTTAATATCCGCCGTTACGGCCTCGGGCAGTGGACAGTCCATTGCGCCGAGGCCGTCTCATTTACCGGATATCTTTCGCATAAGGCCACTATGGATACGGGAGCACGACTCAAACTGGTGCGTGAGAGCTACAAGCTGTCGCAACGTGAACTCGCCAGACGCAGTGGTGTGACCAATGCCACGATTTCCCTGATTGAGCAAAATCGTGTCAGTCCCTCCATCAGCTCCCTCAAGAAGCTGCTGGAAGGCATCCCTATGACGCTGGCGGACTTTTTCACATTCGATCAGCCTCCTGGGCAGGATCAATATGTGTTCCGGGCCGGTGATCAACCTGACCTGGGGCGCAATGGCGTTCGCTTGTTGCTGGTCGGTGCGACCCTGCCGAGTCGACAGATGCGTTTTCTGCGCGAGCAATACGCGCCGGGTGCCGACTCCGGCGAAGAACCTATCGTCCACAGCGAAGGCGAGGAGTGCGGGCTGGTGACGCGCGGCACGGTGGAGCTGACCATCGATGGGCAGGTCAATATCCTCGGTCCTGGAGACGGCTATTATTTTCCGACTACATTACCGCACCGCTTCCGCAACGTCGGCCAGGACGAGGCCGAGATCATCAGCTCCAACACGCCGGCCAATTTTTAACGGGCAGTTGCCGTGTTACGTCTGAACCTCACTGACATGGCGTTGCGATAGTTTCCGGAGCGTCTTGTCCCCCTGTATGCGGCTCAACTGACCAGCGTCGCGGGTATGTATCCTTGTGGGTTCATGCACTGCCAGCGCCATGCGTCGGTAAGCATCGAATCAAGGTCGTGCCTGGCGTGCCAATTCAATTCACGCAATGCTTTCGAGGGATCGGACCAGCACGCGGCGACGTCTCCTGCCCGACGGGGCTCAAGGATCAAAGGCACGGCGTTGCCAGAGATACGCTCGAAGGCGTGAACCACTTCGAGCACTGAATAACCCTGTCCTGTCCCCAGATTCCAGACGGATACCCCGCGTCCGCGGCGTATTCTATCCAGCGCTTTCAAATGGCCATCTGCTAGATCCATGACGTGAAGGTAATCACGCACACCTGTTCCGTCCGGCGTCGGGTAGTCAGTGCCATAAATATGCAGAGCAGGGCGCAGCCGATTGGCGACCTGCAGCAGGAACGGCAGCAGATTGTTCGGTGTGTTGCAGGGCGACTCACCCAACAGGCCGGACGGATGTGCGCCAATGGGGTTGAAGTAACGCAGCAGTCCGATCGACCAGCGCGGATCCGAGTGAGCGACGCTTTTCAGCACCTGCTCGGCCATCAGTTTGGAATGCCCGTAAGGACTGGTCGGCAAGCCGAGTGGGCAGTTCTCATCCAGCGGCATCCGTTCACACTGGCCATAAACCGTTGCGGATGAGCTGAACAGCAACTCGAACACGCCTGCTTCTGCCATTACCTGACACAGCTTTACGCTGCCGCTTACGTTGGTCTCGAAATAGCGCAATGGCTCCCGGACGCTTTCGCTCACAGCCTTGAGCCCGGCGCAATGCACCACCGCCTTGACAGGGTAATGAGCGAACAATCGGTGCAGCGTCGCTTTACTGCGAATATCGCCGTGAATGAAATCCACGTGTCGCCCGCTGAGTTTTTCTATCCGATCCAGCGTCTCTCGCGAACTGTTACTCAAGTTATCGAGTACCACTACATCACGGCCCTTCTCAAGCAGCTCAAGCGTAATGTGAGCGCCAATGTATCCCGCACCGCCGGTCACCAGAATCATGGTTGTCCTTCCTGGATTTTCGCCGCCTCGGGAAGAGGCGAGCTGACGGCTCCATGCCATGACCTTTATTACCGGGCCGACAGGGGAGCCTTGCTTGCGAAAATCAGGACCAGACCACCGCGTGGGAAAAACGTACCGCAGGTGCCAAAAAGCATTCGCTCAAGACTAAGTGGGTATTCGTTGCGACGA
The DNA here is from genome assembly GCF_001400735.1 of Pseudomonas caricapapayae. Lineage (GTDB taxonomy): Bacteria > Pseudomonadota > Gammaproteobacteria > Pseudomonadales > Pseudomonadaceae > Aquipseudomonas > Aquipseudomonas caricapapayae. Next base: position 24,680 of record NZ_LJPW01000054.1, on the reverse strand, counting down.
GTTCAACGGCTCATTCCCAATGGCGCTTACCCTTTATCGGAATCAATGAACACCTGTTTTGTCGTGCGCTCGACATTGATAAGCGTATCCGTGACGCTTTCCTGTTTTTCACTCACAGGGTTGCATCACGTACGACTATGAAACAGCCGCCCACGCATACCACACACATACTCCACATGAATGCCGTCGAAGTTCAGCCCTTTGCAGAGCCCTTCAGTTTCATCCAGGACTTTTAACAGAAGGGAAACTCTATGAACGGTGTTCAATCAATTCTTTCCGAAGCATCGGTTTCAGCCGGGGTCGAAACTGCAATCAGACCTTTGCTGTTATGCCTGTCCCACCTCAGGTGGGGGTTCGTTTATCAGCGTCCACAGCACATCATGTCGCGCATGGCGCAGGATTATCAGGTGTTGTTTCTTGAGGAGCCTGTTCTGTCGGACTCTCCAGATGTCTGGCTTGAGTCACTGCCGCAAGCATGCGGCGTCACCGTGATGGTGCCGCATCTGCCCTTGAAGATGCCGGCCGACGAGCTGATTACTGCGCAGCGCTCGTTGCTCGACAGCTTTCTTGATGCGCAACGGTTCGGCGAGCTGCTGCTGTGGTACTTCACCCCGATGAGCCTGGCCTTTACCGACCACCTCAATGCGCAAGCGACAATCTTTGATTGCATGGATGAGCTGTCTGCGTTCAAAGGTGCGCCGCCACAGCTTGTCGAACAGGAACAGGCGCTGATGAAGCGTGCAGATGTTGTCTTTACTGGCGGCTTCAGCCTCTGGGAAGCCAAGCGACTGCAGCATGCCAACGCACACGCCATGCCCAGCAGCGTCGATGCAGAGCATTTTTCAGCCGCTCGCAGCGTGCAGTCTGACCCGGTGGACCAACGCTGCATTCCGTACCCGAGACTCGGTTTTTTTGGCGTCATCGATGAACGCTTTGATATTGAGCTGGTTCGAGAGGTGGCAGCGTTACACCCCGAATGGCAAATCGTCTTGATCGGCCCTGTAGTAAAGATCGATCCGGCAAGCCTGCCGCACATGGCCAATGTCCATTATCTGGGCAACAAGTCCTATGACGACTTGCCAGCCTATCTGGCCGGTTGGGACGTGGCGTTGATGCCATTCGCCCTGAACGACTCCACACGCTTCATCAGCCCGACCAAGACTCCTGAATACCTGGCGGGTGGCTGCCCGGTGGTCTCGACCCGGATTGCCGATGTTGTGAGAAGGTACGGGGCTTGCGGTGTCGTCGCAATTGCCGACGATACCAAGGCGTTTGCGCACGCGATTCACGAGGCGCTGACGCATAAAGGTGCTGACGATTTTCTGCGCAAGGTTGACGCAGTGCTGACTGGCGAGTCCTGGGACAACACCTGCGCTGCGATGAAGGCTCATATCAGCCGGGTTGTCGTCAGGAGTGAAATCGAATGACCGGTATAACGCCTGAATCAGCCGCGCTGGACGATACGTACTATGACTTCCTGATTGTCGGTGCAGGTTTTGCCGGCAGCGTGCTGGCGGAAAGGCTGGCGGCGGGGCTGGGCAAGCGTGTCCTGCTCATCGACCGACGTCCACATATTGCCGGCAATGCTTACGATCATCTGGACAGCGCCGGGGTGCTGGTTCATCAGTACGGGCCGCACATATTCCATACCAACGCCGAGCGGATCGTGGAGTATCTTTCACGATTTACCGAATGGCGAGACTACGAACACCGTGTACTCGCCAGCGTAGACGGTCAGTTGCTACCCATTCCGATTAACCTCGATACCCTCAACAGTCTGTACGGCTTGCAGATGAACGAGCAGCAAGCCGAAGCGTTTCTTGCCCGTCGAGCCGAACCCGTCGAGATGATAAGGACCTCCGAAGATGTTGTGATCAATCAGGTCGGTCGGGAGTTGTACGAGAAGTTCTTCCGGGGTTATACCCGCAAGCAATGGGGCCTGGACCCGTCTCAACTCGACAGGTCGGTTACTGCCCGGGTGCCCACCCGTACCAGTGCCGACAGTCGGTACTTTACCGATACCTTTCAGAAAATGCCGCTGCATGGTTACACGCGGATGTTTGAACGGATGCTGGATCACCCGCTTATCAGTGTCAGGCTGGGGGTCGACTTTGCCGAGGTTCGCGAACGGGCGCAGTATCGGCACCTCGTCTATTGCGGGCCGATCGATGAATACTTCGATTATAAATATGGCCGTCTACCGTATCGGTCGTTGCGTTTCGAGCACAAGACCGTCGATCAGGCTCAGTTTCAATCCGTGGCGGTGGTGAACTTCCCGGATGAGGCCGTTCCCCATACGCGCATCACAGAATACAAGCATCTCACCGGTCAACTGCACGCCAAAACCAGCCTCACGTATGAGTTTCCGAGTGCCGAGGGCGATCCTTATTACCCCATTCCCCGACCGGAAAACGCCGAGCTGTACAAGCGCTACAAGGCGTTGGCCGATCAGTCGGCTGATGTTACGTTCCTTGGGCGGCTCGGTACTTACAAGTACTACAACATGGATCAGGTCGTGGGGCAGGCTCTGGCGTTATACCAAAAGCTGGCCGATCAAGCGCCTGGGCCGAATACCGAACCGCTGCAACAGCCTGCGCGAGGTTGAGCATGAACGGGTTGTTCGACAGCTTTTTCATGGGCGGATTCGAGTGTGCCAGCCATCGGCGACGTGATGGCACACGTCTCGACCTGCTTGATTCCACCGGGCACAGCCGTTGGCCCCAGGCAGACTTCGCGGTGATGGATGCATGCGCAATCCGTACGGTGCGCGACGGCTTGCGCTGGCATTTGATTGAAGCGAGCCCTGGCACCTACGACTGGAGCAGTTTTCTACCCATGCTGCACGCCGCGCGGCATCAGGGCATACAGGTAATCTGGGACCTGTGCCATTACGGTTATCCCGATGATCTGGATATCTGGAGCCCGCAATTTGTCGAGCGCTTTGCGCGATTTGCCGCTGCGGTGGCTCAGTTGATCAAGGATGAAGGGGAGACTGCACCTTTCTATTCGCCGATCAACGAGATTTCGTTCTGGAGTTGGGCGGGCGGCGACGTGGCTTATTTCAATCCCGGCAGCCGGCAGCGCGGCATGGAGCTCAAACAGCAACTGGTCCGGGCCAGTATTGCGGCAATAGACGCGATACGCACGATAGCGCCCAGCGCGCGCTTTGTTCAGGCCGAGCCATTGATTCATGTCGTACCGGCCACGCGAGGTCACGGCGAGGCAGCGGCGGCAGAATGTTATCGACAGGCGCAGTTCGAGGCCTGGGACTTTTTATCCGGACGGCAATGGCCCGGACTGGGCGGTCGCCCCGAGTATCTGGATGTGCTGGGCGTCAACTTCTATCCCCAGAATCAATGGCAGTTCAACGGCCGAAAGCTCTTGCAGAGCGATCCGCAATACAGACCCCTTCAAGGTATGCTGAACGAGCTGCACAGGCGATACGCCAGACCGCTATTGATCTCTGAAACAGGAGCCGAAGGCGCTCAGCGTCTGCCCTGGTTCAATTACATATGTGCAGAGGTTGGCAAGGCCGTCAGGGCCGGCATACCGGTGGAAGGTATCTGCTGGTACCCCATTCTCGATTATCCGGGCTGGGACGACGACCGATACTGCCCGGCAGGATTGCTCGGGTATGCTGACGAACAGGGCAAGCGGTCTGTCTTCAAACCTCTGCAGAATGCAGTGCGCGACAACGCAAGTGAATGGGCTGCCCTATTCACAAAAAGAGCGGAAAAGCGCTGTTTGAGTGACGGTGTTCCAAGCGCCAAGCCCCTCGAATGAATATAATCCGGTTTTTTATCAAAGACCTCAGAACCCTTGAGAGGGTAGACCGGTCTCAGGTTTTAGCACACGTGGCAGTCCCAACCAATTATTCGTGGAGTTTCTGGAGTGTCGGAAAATAAAACCCGTGTCGACAACGCGGCGACGGGAGATATCAAACATCAGGGAAAAGATATCTTTTTTGCGGCGGTGGAAACGACACGGATGCCGATGATCGTGACCGACCCCAATCGCGCGGACAATCCGATTATTTTCGCCAACCGTGCCTTCCTGGAAATGACGGGGTATGCGTCAGAAGAAATTCTCGGCAGCAACTGCCGGTTTCTGCAAGGGCCTGAAACTGATCGGGCGGTGGTGCAGTCCATTCGCGATGCGATAGACGAGCGCGTGGATATCTCTACCGAGATTCTCAACTACCGCAAGGACGGTTCTTCGTTCTGGAATGCCTTGTTCATTTCTCCGGTTTACAACGATGCCGGGGACCTGATCTATTTCTTTGCCTCGCAACTGGATATCAGTCGGCGTCGAGATGCTGAAGAAGCCTTGCGTCAGGCGCAGAAGATGGAAGCCCTGGGGCAGCTTACCGGGGGCATCGCTCACGACTTCAACAACCTGTTGCAAGTCATGGGTGGCTATATTGATCTGATCGGCAGCGCTGCGGAAAAACCCGTCATCGATGTGCAGCGCGTTCAGCGCAGCGTTTATCACGCCAAGTCTGCAGTCGAGCGCGCGAGCACGCTAACCAAGCAATTGCTGGCATTTGCCCGCAAACAGAAACTGCAGGGGCGAGTGCTCAACCTCAACGGCCTGGTTTCTACCACTGAGCCCCTGATCGAGCGTACGTTCGGGCCGGAAGTGACGATCGAAACCGATCTGGACCCGGCATTGAAGAACTGCCGTATCGACCCGACTCAGGCAGAAGTTGCCCTGCTGAATATTTTCATCAACGCCAGGGATGCTTTGATTGGCAGACCGGACCCGAAAATATTCATTGAAACCCGCAACCTGGTTGTCGATGAGCTCGCCAATATGTCCTATGACGGTCTGCTGCCGGGCCGCTACGTTTGCATTGCCGTGACCGACAACGGCATTGGCATGCCATCCAGTATCAGGGACCGGGTAATGGACCCGTTTTTTACCACCAAGGAGGAGGGCAAGGGCTCCGGCCTCGGTCTCTCGATGGTCTACGGCTTTGCCAAGCAGTCCGGTGGCGCGGCCAGGATCTATACCGAAGAAGGGGTTGGAACAACGCTGCGCCTGTATTTTCCGGTAGACGAGGCTGTGTTGAGCAAGACCGACCCGCCAAAGGCCTCCGAGAGGCGTATAGGCAGCTCCGAGCGGATCCTGATCGTGGAAGACCGGCCAGACGTCGCCGAGCTGGCGAAGATGGTGCTGGATGATTACGGGTATGTCTCCGAAATTGTCCTGAATGCCCGTGAAGCACTGAAGCGGTTTGAATCCGGCAGCATGTATGACTTGCTGTTCACTGACCTGATCATGCCGGGCGGCATGAACGGCGTCATGCTCGCACGGGAAGTGAGGCGCAGGTATCCCAAGGTCAAAGTGTTGCTGACCACCGGGTACGCTGAAAGCTCGATCGAACGAACCGACATCGGGGGTTCAGAGTTCGATGTCGTGTCCAAACCATGCATGCCTCAGGAGCTTGCCAGGAAGGTCAGGCAAGTACTGGATGGGCCGAACGGTATCGCCTGAAGGGTGCCGGACAATGAGGACCTGTCTGTTTCGGCAGGTCCTCATACCGTAAGGCGAACTGAGGCAGGCGCCGGAGTACTATTCCGACACTGTTATTCCGGCGTGCGTTTTTTTGCGCTCTTATCAAAAACCGAACAGTGGATATGCACACTCAGTGTGTGGTGCTTTACGTTGCGCATTCTTCTGATTATCGCTGTTTTCATCAATAGACATCAGACAACTTCAATCATCAGCATAACGGCATAACGGCATAACGGCATAACGGCATAACGGCATAACAAGATAACAAGGCGGAAAGTTGTAAGGCGCTTGGAGCGTTGCTCTCACGTTACGTTCCTCTGATAGGGATCAACATCGTTACCGATTTTATGGGCCGGTGGGCGCGCGAAAAAAAGTTTATAAAAGTTTTAAACTTCTTGAGCGCCGTCTGGGTCATTGAAGTGTACGCCACACATTTGTGCGTTCACTGCCAATGACTCAAAGGACTATTATTATGATTCGCGACGACCGTATCGCCTCAGGTGCCCCTGTGTACCACGAAACTCATGCAGCGGCTCCGCTGCTTAAACGAATCTCCTGGAGTGCGATTCTGGCCGGTGTTGTTCTGGCCATGGTTGTTTCGCTGCTGTTGAATCTGTTGGGGACGGCAATCGGAAGTGCCAGTATCGATCCCATGCAGGAAGCCAATCCACTGTCCGGCATTGGTACGGGTGCCGGTATCTGGGTAGTGGTCAGCTCGGTTATTTCTCTGTTCGTCGGTGGTTGGGCGGCAGGCCGTCTGGCTCAACGCGAAGGCGCTTTTCATGGTCTGCTGGTGTGGGCGAGCGTATCGCTGATCACGGTCTATCTGGTGTCCAGTGCAGTGACAGGTGTCGTGCGCGGTGGCCTTAACCTGGCAGGTAGCGGTATGTCGGCACTGGGCAGCGGTATCGCTCAGGTGGCGCCTGCCGTTGGTGGCAAGATTCAGGATCAGCTGCGCGCTCAAGGAATCGATTTCAACCTGGATGACATTCAGGGCGAGATCGAAACAGCGATGCGCCAAACCGGCAAGCCTGAGCTGAACCCGGACAATGTCAAGCAGGAAGCCCAGGCAACTCAGGAAGATGCGCAGAACACTGCCAAACAAAGCGCACAGAATCCTCAGCAAGCCGATGAGCAATTGGGCGGCCTGATGGACCGTATCAAAGCCAAGGGCGACCAGGCATGGGACGCTGCTGATCGTCAGGCGCTGGTTAACCTGATCAAGGCGCGCGGCAACAAGACTGACGCCGAAGCCAACCAGATCGTCGATCAGGCCCAGGCCAGCTACCGTCAGGCTTATGCCAAGTACCAGGAGCTGAAAGCTCAGGCAGAACAGAAAGCTCGTGAAGCGGCTGAAGTGACTGCCAAGCGCGTTTCGCAAGGTGCCTGGATTCTGCTGATCACTCTGGTGATCTCGGGTCTGGTAGCGGCGGGTGCAGGTGTACTGGGTCGCCGTACTCAGCCGCCAGCCAAGGTCGTTGCTGCGGTTTGATGTAATGCGCGGTATTCAGATCTGAACGGATGGGGAGCGTTTATCGCTCCCCATTTTCTTTTCTGGGTACCGATTCTGATGTATCCAGTATTGTTGGGTGTGTCATAAAGCTGTTTGTCATTGTACGTAAAGAGCACTCACTCTGCGCACTATCCAAGGGCGCCGGTGTCGGCGCCCGCAGCTATAATCTGGCCGAGGTCACCCTACTCAAAGGCCAGTAACTTCCAGTGATGCCGCAGACGTTTATCGCTCACGGCCCACTTTTCCACCTTCCACTTCCTGTTCGGGTGGCTCTACCGCCTGGATCATTGCGGAACGCTCAAAAGGCAAATGTGCTGACAACGCGTTATTTGGGAGGTCGCTGATCTCAACCGTCGCACCTTTGTCAGCAATGCCGATCACGGTGATGCGCTTCCCCGACAGCAAATCGTCTAACGACTTGCCTTGCACCAATGGAGCGTCTTTCATTCGTCCCTCGCTGTCTGGCGTTGTATCCACGAGCGTGTTGGAGACGGAGTTGCGACCAAAACGAGCCACTCTCACAATAACGCCGTTGACAAACGGGTCGTCCGGGGACCAGCTTTCAAAGCCTGGTGAAAGCGCACGAAACTCCAGCGTCAGATAACTGCCATCGCTGCGATACAGGTGTAAGCCTCTGACAACCGAGGCAGTAGCTTCTTTAAATAAGGGGGCAATTTCATACCTGCCATTTCTAATCACTTCAGTGAACTGTTGATCTGTAAGCCAGCCTGCATAGTACAGATAAGGAATAGGATAAAGACGTGACCCTCCGCCATTCAGGGTATCCGAGGGATCACCGCTGTCAGTGACGACGCACTCATTGCCACTGATTTGCACAACATTTTGACGGTACGAACAACGTTCCAACGATTTCGCGTGTGGCCCGCCGAGACTATGACCAAACTCGTGTTGCCACATCCACGGCTTCCACCCCGTACCATTACCCATGGCCCAAGAGCCCGGCATTGCAGCAAGCCCCGCCCAAGAGCATGACGTTGAAGGAATTTCGACGGCGACGTAATTATAACTGCTTGCGTCAAATCCCCTTTCGCGCGCGAGGTTTATGGCTTTATGCCTCAACTCAGTTGATGGGCAATCCGAAGGTAGCGGACCCAGGTCCAGGTCCGTCACCGTATCCACCTTGAACGTTAGTTGTCCGCCGGAGGCCATACGAACCGCGTTGATGAACGAATAGTTATCGCCAGGGCTGCCCACAAAGCCCTGTTGAACCTTTGCGAGGTCGGTAGCGGGTTCATTACTGTATTTTGCATGCAGCAGTAGAACTTTACTTTCTTTTCCTGTGACAGGGCGCTGGGGTATGGAGGGGGCCTGCAGCTCGAAGTGCCATGTCACTGCAGGCGACTGTATCGCCGGTACCATCTGGACCGTATCTCCTGAAAAACCTAGCGTCTCCTGGCCGCCCAGATCGTTTCGGAATTTATTGCGTAGTATAAAACCAGGCACAGAGACGAGCAGGGGTCTGCTATAACTCCACGAGCGTTGCGAGGTATAACCACTGCCTTGACAATCCATCATTTTGACAGTGGAGCCCAGACACTTTTCTCTTTCTCCGCCGGCCAATGAACGATTGGTCAGCTTGTCGTATCCCGCCGCGATCAAGGACATCCGCCAGTCTTGCCTGGGGTCACTCTTGCAGGGAGAAAATTCGACATCGACGTTATTGGAAGACAGCGCTAGACACGTTTCCTGCCCCCTCTCAACGTTCCTGATATACCCATAGCGTTTGGCGATCATCCAGTTCACGCCGTCGTCCCTGGGACTGCCGAACACTAACTGCTCGTCTGCATTGCTGTGCAGATAGTTGTCATATCCTCGATCGCTAATGTATTTATTTGATAATAGGCTTGGGGTGTTGCCTTCTCTGCTCCAAAGACGCTTGGACTGATAGTCATTACTGCCAGCACTGGCGCAGGTTGCCATTTTGACGCTGTTTTGATTCTCTGCAAACAAGCACATTTGTTGCTGCAATTCGCCCAGCGCTTTGTTTTTTATATACAGCCTTGGCCCGACTGGAGTGAAAAGCCATTGCTGATTGTGTCGGCCTGTGCAGGTTTCCAGCGCCACGGAGGTCGCGTCATCGACCAGCGTCAAGCACTTTTCGCTGCCCCGAACGGTGTTGACTATCTCCTCATAAATAGGTTGAGTGATAGTCCATTCTGCGGCGGCTTCTTTGGCACTGCCAAATACCAACTGCTCGTTTTCAGCGCGACGCAGGTAGTTATCAAACCCCAGATCAGCTATATATTTATTTGACAATACACTTGGCGTGTTTCCGTTTCGGCTCCACAGCCGCTTGGACTGGTAGTCATTACTGTCAGCGCTGGCGCAGGTGGCCATTTTGACGCTGCTTTGATTGACCGCAAACAAACAAATTTCCTGCGCTGACCCGCCCAGCGCTTTGTTCTTTATATAAAGCATATTGCCCGATGAAATGAAAATCCACTGCTGACGGTCTGTGGTGTCACACTCCTGCAGTGACACAGCGCTCAAGTTACTGTCGAGCGCCAGACACGCGGAGGTGCCGTGAGACGTGTTAAGTATCTGTTCATAAGGATTCATCTCTGCAGAGAAGGCACTCGAATGAAAAAAACACAGCAAGGATAAGTACGCAAACGCCAGTAATGTTTTCATGACACTCCCTGTATCGTGGTGGCGTAGTATCCCTTACGCCGTTCATTTTTACTTATTCCAAAACGACTTCACCCTCAGCACCGGGCTGAACCAATGGATCGGTAAAGTCCGGGCATGCACCACGATAAGTCATGGTGTCTATAACATTAGCAGCTCCGCAACATGACTTGATTCAGTCGATGAGCGGTGCGCTGCTGGTGTCGAATGTAGAGGCGTGAGGTTTCCAGTCTGCGACCCGTACCGGCCTGAAAGAACAATCATGAAAATCCTTTCACTCAACTTGATCAATTTTTCATATCTCATTGACCAGGCATCGACGTCTTGCTGATCAACCTGTCCTTTGCCAACAGGCAGCGCCAGCACAGTCGCTGTTTGCTGAACAGGTCAGGCATGCGGAGCGAATTGATGAGTCAGGGTGACAAACCCCGAATGACGAATACCAGGGCGTTGGTGCCTTCTGGCGGCAGGGGCAGCAATGGGCTGTATACTTCTATGAGTTCACGCATACTTTCGCCGTTATTGCTGCTGCTGAGTGCCTTGCTGTTTTTCTTCGCACTGGGAAATCACCAGTTGCAGAATTCGACAGAGCCACGCGTTGCTGGCATCGCCATGGAAATGCACCTGAGCGGCAACTGGATTACGCCGAAGCTGAACGATCAGCCTTTCCTGGAAAAACCGCCGATGAGTGTGTGGCTGGATGCAGCCGCTATTCGGATATTCGGTCCTGAACCTTGGTCGGTAAGGCTGGCTTCTGCCTGTGCCGGGCTGCTTGGCGTGCTGCTGCTGTACAGCATGCTGCGGCGTTTCGGGCGACCAGCTTCAGTCGCTTGGGTTGCCGCGTTCATGCTCGCGACGCAGGCCAGCTTCTGGAGCAATTCGCGGCAAGTGGGCGAGGACGCATTGTTGGCTCTGGGTGTCGCTACAGCATTGCTGGCATTCTTCCACGCCAGTAATCGATTGCGCAGCGACGCATTCTCCATACGGCCCTGGTTGCTGTTCGCGCTGGGTATCGCAGTGGCGACCCTGAGTAAAGGTGTATTGGGGCTGGCCATGCCGGGGGTGGTGATTTTCGCCGTGCTAGTGTGCGAGTCCTTGCAACACAAACGCATGGTACTGGCTGATTGGCTGCGCCCGGCAATGTTCACGTTGCTGGGCCTGACCCCGCTGCTGTGCTGGTTGTGTTTCCTGTATAGCCAAGGCGGTGTGCAGGCCTTGAAGGATGTTCTCTGGACCAATAGCGTCGGCCGCTTCAGTGGTTCGTTCGAAGAAGCGGGGCATTATGAGCCTGCCTATTATTACCTGACAAAACTGCCCGAAGCCTTTTTGCCATGGAATGTCCTGGTTTATCTGGGACTGTGGCACTTGCGCAAGCAGCTAATGGCCAACCGTTATCTGCTGTTTTTCACTCTGTGGTTGAGTGCGCAGTTCCTGCTGTTGTCGCTGGCTTCCAGTAAACGCATGGTTTATCTGATGTCGTTGGCACCCGCTGCGGCGGTCATTGCAGCGGAGTATGCATTTGTTCTGGGCGAGCGATTGCAGGCTCGGTCGAGTGATTCTTCGTTTGCGGCGCTTATCAGTCGCAATCAAAAAGCAATCATTGCTGCGGGAGTCGTGCTGATTACGGCAGGTTATCTGAGCGCAGCCCTATGGCTGGTACCACGAGCAGACCGGCAGTCACTTCTGCCGTTGACCGACAAGGTTCACGCCTTGCAGTTGCAGGGACGGCAGGTTGCTTTGTTCCAGCCCAGTGAACGGCTGGCAGGGGCCAGCGTGTTCTATAGCCAGCGCTTGCTTGAAACACTCGCTTCTGACACGCAACTGAACAGCTTTCTTGCAAACGCCGACAAAAACGTCGCCGTCATGGAAAGTCTGCAGGTGCCGAGGCCACCGCTGCGGATTATTGACAGCGTCAAGGTCGGAGAGCGTAGTTACTATTTTGTCAGCCAGGCACCAATGGCTGTCGATAACTGACGGCCACCCAGCATCGTGATCGGCGCTGCGCTGTTATAGGGCCTGGCCACTGACCAGGTCGTCGTACTGCGTCCACTGTTTCTGCGGGATCGGCAGGTCGCACGATTCACCTCGACCCATGGGGAAATAGTGGAAGCCTCGTTTTGCCAGCCGTTCCGTGTCATACAGATTCCGGCCATCGAAGATGACGGGCGCGCTGAGCCGCTGCTGTATCAGCTCAAAGTCCGGAGCTTTGAACTGCTGCCATTCGGTGCAGATGATCAGTGCGTCGGCATCGTTGAGCGCCGATTCCGGTGTTCCCATGAGAATCAGGTCCTTGCGATGACCATAGATGTGCTGGGTTTCCTGCATGGCTTCCGGGTCAAATGCCCGAACGCTGGCACCGGCTTCCCACAGTGCTTCCATCAGGACACGGCTGGGGGCATCGCGCATATCATCAGTGTTGGGTTTGAATGCGAGGCCCCACAAGGCAAATGTCTTGCCGCGCAGGTCGCCCTCATAAAAAGCATTGACCCGCTCGAACAGTTTGTTCTTCTGCCGCTCGTTAATTGCCTCGACGACCGACAACAGGTCGTTGGAGCAGTGGGCTTCTCTGGCGCTGTGGATCAGCGCGCGAATGTCCTTGCCAAAGCATGAGCCACCATAGCCGCAACCCGGATAGATGAAATCGTAACCAATGCGTGAGTCTGCACCGATGCCCAGCCGCACGGACTCGACGTCTGCGCCCAGATGCTCCGCCAGCTCGGCGATCTGGTTGATGAAGCTGATCTTGGTCGCCAGCATGCAATTGGCGGCGTATTTGGTCAGTTCGGCGCTGCGCAGGTCCATGAACATGATCCGGTCATGATTGCGGTTGAATGGTGCATACAGCTCACGCATGACTTTGCGCACCGCTTCATTTTCGCAGCCGATGACAATCCGGTCCGGTCGCCGACAATCGTTGACCGCCGAGCCTTCCTTGAGGAATTCCGGGTTGGACACCATATCGAATTGCAACAACCGACCGGCGTGACGCAGCGCTTTGTCGATATGGCCTCGCAGGGCATCTCCACTGCCGACCGGCACGGTGGACTTCTCGACGATGATCAGCGGTTCGCGTCGGTGTCGGGCGATGGCTTCGCCTACCGCGAAAAAACCGCTCAGATCGGCCGAACCATCCATTCGGGAAGGCGTACCGACCGCAATGAAAAGCACCTCGGCGTGGACCACCGCCAGTTGTTCGTCGGTGGTGAAGTGCAGGCGCTCATGGTCCAGGTTGTCGCGTACGAGATTGGCCAGGCCAGGCTCGTAAATGTGCACCTGCCCTTGACGCAGTTGATCGATTTTTGCCTGGTCAATATCCATGCAGACAACATCATGGCCGACTTCGGCAAGTACGGTCGCTTGTACCAGGCCTACATATCCGCTACCGAAAACGCTGATTTTCATGGGAAAGATCCTGAGTGGGTGAGCTGGGAATGCGGCGCAGGTTGATGGTCAGGACACCTGTCACGATCAGCGTGACACCCACAGTTTTCGATACCGTGAACGTCTCGTTGAAAAATGGAAGTGCAGCGGCCAGCGTATAGACCAGCGCATAACTGATACTGAGCAACGAATAGGCACGGCTCAGAGGTAAATCGCGAAGGGCCAGCAGCCAGAAAAGCATGGAGAGTGCATAGGCCGTGATCGAGACGCAGATGACGGCGACAGCGCCGGACTCAACCTGCGCGGCAGCCTGCAGGTTGAGCCACTGTCCGGGCGAGGGCAGGCGGCTCATGCTCCAGCGCATGCCTAACTGCGCGCCGCTGACCAGGCCAACGCTGGTCATGGCGCACATGATCGCGCGGCGGCGGCTCATGCCTGGTGCCCCAACTGAAGTACACCGACCAGGATCAGCGCGATACCAAGCCAGTGTTGCGGATCAACCGGCTCTTTGAAAACATAGCGACCCACCAGTGTGATCAGTACGAAGTTGAGGCCCAGCATCGGATAAGCGATGCCTACCTCCATGCGTTGCAGTACCAGTAGCCAAGTCAGCAGACCCAGCCCGAGGAAGACCATCGCCAGCCAGAGCCGCTTCGAGCGCAGTGCAGTCAGCACGCCGGGAAATGCACCGCGCCAGCCTTCCACTGCGTACTTCTGTTCGATCTGGCCCAGGCACGTCAGCAGGCATGCGCTCAGCAGCATCAGCCAGGTCATAATGTTGACTTCTCGTAAATGAGGATGACCAGGTTGCCTTCTTCGTAGCGCATGCTGCTCTTGGGAAGTCGCTCAAGCTCTTGCTGCTCTTCATCGCTCCTGCCACGCATGATGACGCCGACCCGGCCGTCGCTGCGGGCGTTAGCCAACCAGGTGTCGATGTCCTGCAAACGGACTTTGCGGCTCTGCGCGTCCGGATAACCCAGGCCGTATTCCAGTTCGCCCCAGGTATTGAACAGGGCGATTTCCGGTCGTTTCAAACGCCACGACAACGCAGAGGCAGCGCCCAGATCGTTGCTCAGCAAATGTGTGCAGGCTGCCAGCTCCGCGTGATGTCTGGCGATAAACTGGTCGGGAGTCTTGTTGTACACCACCTCATTTGGCAGCGCCGTGGGTAGCAATGCGATCAGCAACCAGCTGCCCACTGCCGGCATGGCCCAGAAGGTCAGGGGCCGGATGCCCTGCAGGGTGCTGGTGAGCGTCCACCCGACAAGCACGATGACCGCCAGCAGCAAGTGCATCGGTTCGTTTTGGTACACGGGCTGTTTCAATTGCAGGTAAATCAGCGCCAATAGCCCGAGAAACGTCACTGTCGCGTTCAGTATTCCGTTAACGCGTAACGCCGTGCCCCGGCCCTGATTGAGACATTCGACCAGGGCATCGGCCATCAGCAGCGCTACAGGCAACAGGCAAGGCAGTATGTAGGTCGGCAATTTGCCTTTGCTCAGACTCAGAAATGCCAGCGGCAGTACCAGCCACATCAGCAGGAAGGCAGTCTCGGGCCGACTCTTTTGTTGCCACGCCTGCTTCAGCGTCGTCGGCAGCAGCGCTGCCCACGGAAGGCAGGCCGCCACCAGCAGAGGCAGATAGAACCACCAGGGTTGGGCATGTTGCGCATTGTCCCCGGCGAATCGGCGAATGTGTTCGTGCCAGAAAAAGTAGCGCCAGTAGTCAGGCTCTTGCCGGTACACGGCCAGTGCCCAGGGGAGGCAAAGTGCAACGGCAATCGCCACCGCGAGCGGGCCGAACCTGAACAGCTCAGCCAGGCGTCTTTGCCACAGCATGTAGGGCAGGGTGATGATGACCGGTAGCGCCCAGGCCAGAAACCCCTTGGTCATGAAGCCTATGCCGCAGGCTACGCCGACCAGCGCCCAGGCAATCAGACGGGCGCGGCCGATGCTGTGCACGGCGTACCAGAACGCTACCAGCGTGGCGTTGGTCCAGAGGGTAAATTGTGGATCGAGATTGCTGTAACCCGCCTGGCCGGCGACGAAAGCGAAACTCATGAACAGCAGAGCGCTGGCAAAACTTTTGCGCGGGTCGCCCCAGATTTTTCCTGCCAGCAGGTAGGCCAGCAAGATGCTTAAACCTGTGCTTAACGCCGAGGCGATGCGCACACCGAACAGGTTCTCGCCAAAGACCGCCTGGCCTAGGGCAATCAGCCAGTAGCCGGCAGCCGGTTTTTCAAAGTAACGCAACCCCATGAAGTGCGGCGCGATCCAGTTGCCGCTGTGCAGCATCTCCTGGCTGATCTGGGCATAGCGGGTTTCATCGGGAATCCACAAACCGTGGAAGCCAAGTGGCAGCAGATAAGCCAGCGCGAACGCCAGTAACAGCAGTGCGCAGTCACGGTGTCTGCAGTGCATCACTGTTGTACCCCCAGCCAGCCTTCGCGACCGGGCAAGTGGCCGCGAACAAGGTGTCCGCAAGGCAGCGTTTCAATAGACTCCGGCAGCAGTCGGCCCAGCGGTTTGAAGTGGATTTCCCGGGCATTGGCTTGCCGTAACAACTGCCTGAAGCCATCAGCCATGAGGATGCCCTCAACTTCAGCGTGAATCGTGTAAACGTTGAGCTTTCGCGCAGAAAAACGGCTGAGAATATAGTCGTTGAACGCTCCCGGCTGGAGTTGCGGGCCCACCACCTCATCGAAGGTTGGCAAGTCCACCGGAATCTGAGGTGCGCCGAGGCTGCCATCGGCCAGTTCTGGTCGAAACAGGCTGGTGCCGCGGCAGTCGCTGTTGTAGCGGAAGCCGAAAGCCTGTTTGGCCTGCACGATATGCTGATCGGCACGCCAGCCTGCTGCTGCCGAGCAGATCACCGGGTTGCCCAGAATGTCGCTCAGGCAATCGACGCCCCGGTGTATCTGTGCGGTCAACTGTCTGTCGTTCCAGCGCCCGGCATTGGCTTGCCAGCCATGATGATCCCATGCATGCAGGCCGACCTCGTGACCTGCATCCAGCGCCCGGCGCATCAGCGGGCCAAGGTCCCGTCCGATCGGTTTACCCGGCCAGGCAGTGCCCGCCAGTAAAATGTCCCAGCCATACAGGCTCGCTGCCCTGGAGCGAAGCATCTTCCAGAAAAACGCGGGACGTGCGAGGCGCCACAGATGACGCCCCATGTTGTCGGGACCGACGCTGAAAAAGAACGTCGCCTTGAGTCTGGCTTCGTCAAGTATGTCCAGCAGTCTTGGCACGCCTTCGCGGGTGCCCCGGTAAGTGTCGACATCGATTCTCAGGCCTGCGTGCATCAGCGCTGGCCCGCCTTTTCAGCCATGGCTTCGCGAAGGAAGAAGTCCAGGGTTTTGCCGATGGTCTCGCCCAGCTCGATACCGGGAGTCCAGCCAATCAAATGCCGGGCGTTGTCGACGCTCGGTTTACGGTGGCTGACATCCTGATAACCCTTGCCATAAAAGGATTGGCTTTCAACTTCGCGAAATCCTGCAAACGGCGGAAAGTTGCCGCGCAGCGGGTGCGCTTCGAACTGGCGCAATAGTTCCTCACCCAACTGGCGGATGCTGGCTTCATTGTCGGGATTGCCGATGTTGATAATCTGACCGTTACAGCGGCCATCGCGATTTTCAATAATCCGCGCCAGCGCCTCGATGCCGTCGGCGACGTCGGTGAAACAGCGTTTCTGGGCTCCGCCATCCACCAGCCGGATCGGCGTGCCTTCCACCAGATGCAAAATCAGTTGGGTGATGGCCCGGGAGCTGCCAATACGCGCCGAGTCCAGTCGATCAAGACGGGGACCCATCCAGTTGAACGGGCGAAACAGGGTAAACTGCAAGCCTTTCTGCCCGTAGGCCCAGATAACGCGGTCCAGCAGTTGTTTGGACACTGAGTAGATCCAGCGTTGTTTGTTGATCGGGCCAACAACCAGATTCGAGGTGTCTTCGTTGAAGCTGGCGTCCTGGCACATGCCATAGACTTCAGACGTCGACGGGAAAATAACCCGCTTGTTGTATTTCACGCAGTAACGGACGATCTTCAGGTTTTCTTCGAAATCCAGCTCGAACACCCGCAGTGGATTGCGGGTGTATTCAATCGGCGTGGCGATTGCCACCAAGGGCAATACCACATCGCATTTCTTGATGTGATACTCGATCCACTCGGTATGGATGCTGATATCACCTTCGATGAAGTGAAAGTTCGGCTTGGTGCGCAAACGCTCGATGGCGTCCGAACCGATGTCCATGCCGTAGATCTCGTAACGATCGTCCTGCAACAGACGCTCTGAAAGATGGTTGCCTATGAAACCGTTGACGCCAAGAATCAACACACGTGTACGGCGGGCCGGGCGACGCTTCTCTGTATCCATCAGTTGCGAGCCTTGCACCAGACCGAACTCGCGAGCCAGCTGCGCGCCACTGAGGTATAAGCCGTTGCCGCCGCGCTGCCCTGCATCGATCACCAGCGAACCCTCGCCGCAGGCAATACGTAGCGGGTCTTGGCTGATGACCGTACCAGGTCTGTCGCCAGCGCTCCGTGCTTCGACACGGGCAGCCCAGACAATCAGCCTGTTCTCGCCTACGGGGTAAAATGCGCCAGGGTAGGGCTGTGTCACCGCACGGATCAGGTTGTATAGCTGGGTGGCCGGAAGCGCCCAGTCGATCAAGCCGTCGGCCGGCGTACGGCGACCGAAGCAGGTTGCAAGGGCTTCGTCCTGAGGCGTGCCTGAAAGTTGCCCGTGGGCAAGCAGCGGTAATGTTTCGCCAAGCAGGTCGGCAGCCGCTTCACGCAGCTTGCCATGCAGCGTCAAGGCCGTATCGGTAGCACTGATCGAGACCCGCTGCTGAGCGAGTATCGGCCCTGCATCGGCACGTTTGACCATTTGGTGCAGGGTTACGCCGGTTTCACTTTCGCCGTTGACCAAGACCCAGTTCGCCGGCGCACGTCCGCGATAGCGTGGTAACAGCGAGCCGTGCAGGTTCAATGCGCTTTTTTTTGCGCAGGCCAGTAACGCATCGCCGAGAAGCTGGCGGTAATAGAAGGAAAAAATGAAATCCGGGGCCAGCTTGCCGATGCGCTCCACCCACAATGGATGATTCGGGTCTTCAGGCGCATGCACTGGAATGCCATGCCGAGCGCATAACTGAGCCACAGAGCCGAAGAAGGTTTTTTCCCTGGGGTCGTCGGCATGAGTAAACACTGCAGCGATTTCATAACCTGCGCCCAGCAATGCTTGCAGGCCGACACAGCCAATATCGTGATAAGCGAAAACGACAGCTTTAGGACTCATGGCGCAACCTTGTTTGTATAGGGAGTTACAGAGGAATCAATGCTGTCGGCGGCGATACTCGACGAGCTGCGCACGATCTTTTCGATGAAGAAACGCGGGCGCGCACGGACATCGCTGTACATCCGGCCGAGGTACTCACCCAGCAGTCCCATGCCGATGAACTGTCCCCCGGTGAATACGAACAGCACGGCAAACAGCACAAAAGTGCCGTCACCGGCCCATGACGCCCCGAAAATCAGGCGCAGAACGATCAGTACGGCAGCGAATAGAACACCGAGAAACGCCATGCTGAAGCCGATTATGCTGAGCAGGCGCAGCGGCGTAGTGGTCATGCAGGTGATCAGGTCGAACATAAGGTTGACCAGACGCATCGGGCTGTATCTGGAATCGCCATGTTCGCGTTCGGCGTGGTCGACCAGCACCTCGGTCGTGTGCCGTGCAAAGCTGTTTGCCAGGATCGGAATGAAGGTGCTGCGCTCCCGACATGCCAGCATCGCATCGACTATCGTGCGTCGATACGCCCGCAGCATGCAGCCATAATCGCTCATGGCCACGCCGGTGGAACGCTGCACCGCCAGGTTGATAAGTTTTGATGGCCAGCGTCGCCAGGCAGAGTCCTGGCGATTGTTGCGCACGGTGCCGACCACGTCGTATCCCTGTTCGGCGAGCGTCACCAGACGGGGAATTTCTTCGGGAGGGTTTTGCAGATCGGCATCAAGGGTGATCACCACGTCACCTTTGCATTGCTCGAATCCGGCCATGATTGCGGCGTGCTGACCGTAATTGCGGTTCAGTATGACCGCAACGAAGGGACTGCCGGCCCGATCTGCAGCCTGCTGCAGGATCTCTGCCGAGTCGTCACGGCTGCCGTCATCCACAAGGACGATTTCGTACCGGTGATTCAGTTGCTCGCAGGCTGTTTCAGTGCGCCGCAACAGCTCGGGCAGACTCTGTCGTTCGTTGTAGACAGGAATGACGACAGACACGAACTTGATTGGATACGGTTTCAATGGCTGGATTCCACGATCGATTCGATGGCACCGACAACCCGCTCGGCATCATCGAGCGTCATGTCAGGGAACAGGGGGATAGAGCACAGTCTTGATGAGTTCCATTCGGTGTCGGGCAGGCAGATATCAGGGAATCGCTTGCGGTAATAGCTGTGCAGGTGAGTGGCGATGAAGTGGATGCCGGTCCCGATGTTCCGGACCTGCAAAGCCTTCATGAACGAATCGCGATCCAGCCCGCAACGCTCGCGATCAATGCGCAGAATGAACAGGTGCCATGCATGGTGCTGGGCATGGCGGGGCAGGGACAGAGGCAGCACAGGGCTTGCAGCCAGCCGTTCGAGGTAATGGCTGGCGAGCGCATGGCGCTTTGCATTGATTGCATCAAGGCGTTGCAGCTGCACCAGCGCAATGCTGGCATTGATGTCGGCCAGGTTGTATTTGAAGCCGGGTTCCATGACTTCGGCCTGGGGCTTGCGACCCAGAGTCAGGCGGTCGTAAGCGTCGACCCCAAGGCCATGAAATTTAAGCTGGCGCACCTGATCGGCCAGTCGGGCATTGTCAGTGACGAACATCGCACCTTCGGCACAGGTCAGGTTTTTGATTGCATGAAACGAAAATATCGCAGTGCCCTGCTTGCCGACCGGACGGCCTTTGTAGCCAGTCCCGACTGCATGCGCCGCGTCTTCGATCACGGTGATGCCGTGTCGGTTTGCCACTGCATAAAGCGGATCGAGGTCGAATGCGGCTCCAGCGTAATGTACCGGTATGATCGCTTTGGTTCGGGGTGTGATGGCTGGCTCTATCAGTGCTGCACTGCTCATCAGGGTGTCTCGGTCGACATCGACAAAAACCGGTGTGGCCCCTAACAGGCAGATCATGTTGGCGGTCGACACCCAGGTTTGCGACGGCGTAATCACTTCATCACCAGGCCCTACACCCAGTGCCAGCAACGCAATATGCATCGCCCCGGTGGCGGACGACAACGCAACCGCGTGTTGTGCGCCAACCCGTTCGGCGAATTGCTCCTCGAGCTTCTGACATTCCGGTCCGGTCGTGATCCATCCGGAACGCAGCACGCGCGTCACCGCAGCAACTTCTTCATCACCGATGGACGGCCGTGAAAAGGCAAGAAACGCTGTGCTCATCTATAGCTTCCTCATTTTTCGGCAGGACAATTCAAGCCGCGGACAGGTGAACGCAAAACAAAAGTGTCCGACCCCGGACAGTGCTTATTAAGAGACTTGTACCGCAACGGTAGTCGCCAACTTATAAAAATAGTGTGGGCAATGTGTCGGTTTTTCATTCCTTTTTATCGTTCGCAAGGCATAGGGTAGGGGCTGATTTATTACGGTGGCAATATGGCAATGGCTCTATGTAAAATTATTAATGTGCTGCACAGATTTAATTTAACGAGTGGTGAATGGACAGCTGAAGTTCAGGTTCGCCGTGCTACGGTTGGCTGTTTATATCGCGTTATATCGCTGTTTAAAAATAAGCGCCGCAGCGTATTAAATACACTGTCTCTCGGCGCAGAAAACGGCGGTGCCGGCAGAGTGTGCCGGGTCAATGGGTTAAAACAGTGGTTTATAACAAATGCCGCTGCGTATCACTCTTTTTATTGTGCGTCATGATGGTGTAATAAAGTCATGGTGCCCCTGCTTGAGTATCGAGTAGTCGCCCCCATCGACTCTCAATGGATCTTCAACTATGCCTGCACCCTTGGCGTTTGTAGAAACTTCCTCCGATCTGCCGACCGAGGCCGATGTGGTCGTGATTGGCGGGGGAATCATTGGCGCGTTTACAGCCTATTACCTGGCCAGGCGCGGCATGAACGTCGCCCTGGTCGAAAAGGGCCGGATCGGCGCTGAACAATCGAGCCGCAACTGGGGCTGGTGTCGGCAGCAGAATCGAGACGCACGCGAGCTTCCAATGGCGACCAAAAGCCTTGAATTATGGGAGCAGTTCAGCGCAGACACAGGTGAGCAGACAGGCTTCACGCGATGCGGTCTGCTCTATTTAAGCAATAGCGAGGCAGAGCTTGCCGGTTGGGCGCGCTGGGGTGAGTTTGCCCGCAGCGTCAACGTAAAGACGCATATGCTGAGCGCGCAACAAGCTGCCGAGCGCGCCAAAGTCACGGGCAAACAGTGGAAGGGAGGTGTCTTTTCACCTACTGACGGTATCGCCGATCCTTCCCGTGCTGCGCCAGCAGTTGCTCGTGCAATCATGGCGCTGGGCAGCTCGGTCCATCAGGGATGCGCCGTACGTGGCATAGAGACTCAGGGCGGTCGACTGTCGGCAGTTGTCACTGAAAAAGGCAGCATTCGCACTCGCATTGCAGTCCTTGCGGCGGGTGCCTGGGCGTCTTCGTTCTGCCGCCAGTACAGCATCCGTTTTCCTCAGGCCACCGTCCGCCAGACCGTGCTTTCCGTTTCTCCACCTTGTCACGAACTGCCCAGCGCATTGCACACGGCCGGTGTCTCCATGACACGCCGCTTTGACGGGAGTTACACGCTGGCGATCAGCGGAAGAGGGCGAGTGGACGTGACACCCCAGTTACTGGGTTTCGCCACGAAGTTCCTGCCCATGTTTCAGCGCAGGTGGCGCAACCTTGCGCCTGGCGGGCTCGACGGCATACGTGCCGGTCATGAAAGCTGGAAGCGCTGGCGTCTGGATGAGACGACGCCGATGGAAAGAACGCGCATTCTCGACCCCAGGGCAGACCTCAAGGTTGTCGAGCTGACTTACAGGCGTGCGGTAGAACTCGTCCCGTTTCTCAGCCAGTCATCTGTTACTGCGGCTTGGGCAGGCTACGTTGACAGCACGCCTGACGGTGTTCCGGGAATCGGAGAAATGGCCAGCCTTCCAGGATTGGTGCTGGCAGCCGGGTTCAGTGGTCACGGTTTCGGCATTGGGCCAGGTGCTGGCCATCTGATTGCCGACATCGTCAGTGGCGTCACACCCATCGTCGATCCTCGGCCGTATCACCCGGACCGTTTCAACACCTCGGCCTGGGGCAAGGTCGCAGACTTCTGAGCGGGTTGGGCAATGTGAGCAGCTGCGCGCCCTGGCCCGCGCGCAGCGTTCGATCAATAAGCCGCGACCAGTCCGTCTTTCCTTGGATCAGTCCCGCCCACATATCCATGCGCGGTGCGCTGGATAATCTGGGCACCGCCAAAGGCAAATACACCGCTTGGTTCTTCGACATCAATGTCATGCCCCTTGGCGCGCAATGCGTTGATCACTTCAGGGTCAAACGCACGCTCCACTGCCACTTTCAGGCCGGATTCAATCCTCCAGCGCGGTGCATCGGCGGCGGCTTGAGGGTTCTGCTTATAGCGCAGGATGCGCATCATCATCTGTAAGTGGCCCTGCGCTTGCATCGGGCCGCCCATCAAGCCGAATGACATCAGCGGCGTGCCGTCAGCATTCATGACATAACCGGGGATGATCGTGTGGAACGGGCGCTTGCGCGGTGCAACGTAGTTAACGTGCTGCGGATCCAGAGAGAAGCCTGCGCCGCGGTTCTGCAGGCTGATCCCCGTACCGGGTACAACGACACCCGAGCCGAAGCCCATGTAGTTGGACTGGATGAACGAGATCATCATGCCGTTTTCGTCTGCCGCTGACAGGTACACCGTGCCGCCCGGTTTTGGCGAACCGTGCCCGGGGTTGGCGGCCTGATCGGTGACCAGTCCCGCGCGCTCCATCAGGTATGCCTTGTTGAGTAAATCCATTGCAGGAACGCGCATGTGATCGCTGTCGGCGACATGTTCGTCGAGGTCGGCCAACGCCAGCTTCATTGCTTCGAGCACCGGGTGAACCGTCTCAAGGCTGTCCACCGGGTGCTCGCCGACGCCCAGTGCTTCGAGCATGGTCAGGCCGGCGAGGGTCGCAATGCCCTGGCCATTCGGTGGGAGTTCGTGAACCACAGCACCTGCGTATGGCACTGACAGGGTGTCGATCCAGTCCACTGTGTGCGTCGCCAGATCGTCGAGGCTCATTACGCTGCCATTGACGTTGGCATGAGCGATGATCGCTTGCGCCAGTTCACCGCGATAAAACGCTTCCCCTTTGGTCTGCGCGATCAGCTCCAGCGTGCGGGCGTGGTCCTTGAGCTGGATTTTCTCCCCGGCCATGGGGGCCTTGCCACCTGGCATGAAGCACTCGGCAAAGCCCGGTTGGTCCTTGAGCAGATGCGAGCCGCGTTTCCATAGCTCGGCGATGATCGGCGTGACTTGATAGCCATCGCGCGCATAGCCAATCGCCGGTTCGGCCAGAGCTGCGAAGGGCAGTTTGCCATAACGCGCTGACAGCTCCACCCAGGCCGACACCGCACCCGGTACGCTGACCGCAGGCCAGCCGCGTTGCGGCATCTGGCTCTGGCCTTCGAAGTATTCAGGGGTCCAGGCTTGTGGCGCGCGGCCGGAAGCGTTCAAGCCTTGCAGTTTGCTACCGTCCCAGACAATGGCGAAGGCATCGCTGCCAATCCCGCAACCGGTGGGCTCGACCACGGTCAGCACCATGGCCGCTGCGATCGCGGCGTCCACTGCGTTGCCGCCACGGCGCAACATGTCCAGCCCGGCCTGAGCGGCCAGAGGCTGGGAGCAAGCGACCATGTTGCTGCCCATCACCGGCGAGCGAGCCGAAGCGTAGGGTTGGCTGTAATCCAGATCATCGAACATAAGCGTTTCTCTTTGACAGAAGACGAAAGGTTTAGCCCTTGGGGTCCAGCGCATCGCGCAGGCCGTCACCCAACAGGTTGAAACACAGGACCGTGATGTAGATCGCCACACCCGGCGCAATCGACATCCACGGAGCCTGCTCCATGAAATTCTTCGCAGTATTGAGCATCGATCCCCAGGACGGCGACGGCGGTTGCTGGCCCAGGCCAAGGAACGACAGGCTGGCTTCAGCCAGAATCGCGGAAGCGATGGTCAGCGTTGCCTGCACTACCAGCGGCGACATGACGTTGGGCAGGACGTAGCGCAGGATAATCCAGCGATCCGGCAGACCGATGGCGCGGGCACCTTCCAGATAATCCTCATGCTTGATCGACAGCACCTGGCCGCGGGTCAGTCGGGCAAAGATCGGCATGGCGGACAAGCCGATGGCGATCATCGCGTTGGACAGGCTTGGGCCCAGAAAGGCACCCAAAGCAATGGCCAGGACCAGAAAAGGGCAGGACAGCAGCGCTTCCATGACCTGTGAAATGATCATGTCCAGCTTGCCCCCAAAATAGCCTGCCAGCAGCCCCAACGGTACGCCGACGAACATGGCGATGGCCACCGAGACACCGCCCGCCAGCAGCGAGCTGCGGG
>NZ_LJPW01000066.1 GCF_001400735.1 Pseudomonas caricapapayae | reverse complement strand
CTCAGCCGTCACTTACGTCGCACTCGGCGTTGTCAGTGCCTTCGCGGTTGAAAAGCGTTTTTGAGCAGTTTGGCTGAAGGTACGGATGACTATCGTACCGACGCTCCGCGTGGGCATGCAGTTCGTGACGCTCTGCGTCACACGGTGGTTATGACGCAGAGCATTGGCATGAAAGCACGCTGGACATCTGGCGACGCTTTACTGAAAAATCACCGGTTCTTCGGTACTCGCAGACGTGCTGCCCGGCACGGCAATTTCTACCGGCATGCCGTCTTCGGCTGCCACCACATCACGCACCACATCCCAGTTCATGCGCAGGTTGTTGGCCAGGTCGTCACGTTTGAGCAGCGCATTGATCACCGCAGTGTGCTTGTCGACCACCGACGGGTTACCCAGATCATCGACCGGGGTGTGCGCTTCAAGGTAAACCTTGCCGCCGCTGATGCCGAATTTGTAAGGCTCGCTGATGATGCGCACGGTCGTACCGACCGGGGCCATGTCGGCCAGTTCCAGCACATTGTTGTTGTACATGCGGAAACAGCCATGACTGGTGCGCATGCCGATACCAAATTTCTTGTTCGAGCCGTGGATCAGGTAGCCGGAAAGCCCCAGACCGAATTTGAACGGCCCCAGCGGGTTATCGGGACCGGCTGGCACCACATGGGGCAACGGGTCGCCGTCGGCAGCATGCTCGGCCTTGATCGAGGCCGGTGGCGTCCAGGTCGGGTTAGGCGTCTTGGCCGTCACTTTGGTCACACCGATGGGCGAACCCCAGCCTTCACGGCCGACACCCAACGGATAGGTGTGCACGACATTCTGCCCTTTGGGGTAGTAATACATCCGGTACTCGGCAAGGTTGATGACAATCCCTTCGCGCGGCCCCGGCGGCAGGATGAAGCGGGTCGGCAGTACGATGTCCTTGCCTGCCCCCGGCAGCCACGGATCGACACCGGGGTTGGCCGCGATCATTTCCAGGTAACCCAGGTCATATCGGGTGCCCAGATCGGCGAAGGTGTCTTCGTATCGGGCCTTGATGACCTGTACCTGGCCGACGATGTCTTCGCCGGGTGGCGGCAACGGAAACTCCAGTGCATGGACAGAGCTCGCCGCGCACAGAGCAGCAAGCGACAGACAGCGGGTAACGGCTGGAATGCGCGACAACATCCGGGAAGATCCTTCGGGTAACGACATTGGTATGAAGACAAGAACTGAAGTGTACACGGCACTTGCAGGATCGGGGACATCTGCGGTTGGCCTGCAGGCAGCCGTGACAGCTAAAGTTCAGGCCAGATAGGATTCATTCCCCTGCGCTGCGCATCGAGAATGGCCTTGCACAGAGGGCAAAGACGCTCATCGCGCATAGCTTGCAGTTCGACTGCGCGCATTTGCGGCTGAGCAGGCAGCAGCGTGCCACACAATGTCCGGTCAATCGAGCCGCCCAGTTCCAGTTGACGGGCAATCAGATGAACGCGCACTTCCTGACAGGCGAACAGATCCAGCTGCTCATCGGGCTCAAGCATTTGATAGGCATACAGGGACCAGGCGGGACGCGGCATGGGGGGCTCCAGATCGGGGGCGCCACATTAGCCGAAAGCCCCCGTCCGGGAAAGCCTCAAAGCAGCGGTTTCAGGCTCGGCCAGACATTTTCCAGCAATTTCCCCTGAGCGGCCGCAGCAGGGTGAAGACCATCGGCCTGCATCAACTCAGGCACCCCGCCCACACCTTCCAAAAAAAATGGCACGAAGGGGACCTTCTTCTCTTTGGCAAGGTTGCTGTAGACCTCTTCGAAGGCCCTGGTGTAGCGCGGCCCGTAGTTGGGTGGGATACGCATACCCAGCAACAGCACTTTGGCACCTGCAGCCTGCGAGCGATCTATCATCGATGAAAGGTTTTGTTGCAATTGAGCAGGCTGCTGGCCACGCAGCCCGTCGTTGCCACCCAATTCGAGAATGACCAGCGCTGGCTTATGCTCTGCAAGCAGCGCAGGCAGACGCGCCTGGCCGCCTGCGCTGGTGTCGCCGCTGATCGACGCATTGACCACCTTGTCGTCGAATCCCTCCTTGCTCAGACGCTGCTCCAGCAGACTCACCCACCCCACACGGGTATCCAGTCCGAAAGCCGCACTGATACTATCCCCGACGATCAACACCGTGCCCGCCAACGCGCCCTGTGACAGCAGCAGTAACCCCAGGCCAGCACTTAAAAACAACGCACGCATCGGATTCTCCATGAGTGAAAGTATTCTCAGTGCCCAAAGCCTCAGCAAAGTAGTCCCCAGCACCGAAGGTGACCTGACCATCCTGCACGAACTCTCCCTGGAACTAAACAAGGGCGACACACTGGCCATCGTCGGAGCCTCAGGTTCTGGTAAATCCACCCTCCTTGGCTTGCTTGCCGGGCTGGACCTGCCCAGCTCGGGTTCGGTCATCCTCTCAGGCCGCAACCTGAGTGATCTGGATGAAGACCAGCGTGCCAGAGTGCGCGCCGAGCACGTCGGGTTTGTGTTTCAGTCATTTCAGTTGCTCGACAGCCTGAATGCACTGGAAAACGTCATGCTGCCGATGGAGCTTGAAGGCCGCAAGGACGCCCGTGAAAAGGCTCGTGACCTGCTGGAGCGCGTGGGCCTTGGCCAGCGCCTCACGCACACACCGCGTCAATTGTCCGGAGGCGAACAGCAGCGGGTCGCCATTGCCCGCGCTTTCGCCGCTGACCCGGACGTGCTGTTCGCCGACGAGCCCACCGGCAACCTGGACAGCCACACTGGCGAGCGCATCAGCGACCTGTTGTTCGAACTGAACAAGGAGCGCAACACCACGCTGGTGCTGGTGACTCACGATGAGCGTCTGGCACATCGCTGCCGTCGCCTGATCCGCCTTGAAGGGGGCCGACTGGTCGCCCCGCTGGAGCCTTGATGGCACGCCTGCCTTTTGTCCGCCTGTTAAGCCTCGCCACTCGCCAGTTGCTGCGCGACGCCCGCGCCGGAGAATTGCGGGTGTTGTTCTTTGCGCTTTTGGTAGCCGTGGCTGCCAGTACCGCCATCGGCTACTTCGGTGCGCGCCTCAACGGCGCGATGCTGCTACGGGCGACCGAGTTTCTGGGTGCCGACCTGATTCTGGAGGGCTCCAGCCCCGCCCGCGCCGAGCAGATCGAGGAAGGCAAACGCCTGCAACTCAAGCACGCACAGATCGTGATTTTTTCCAGCGTGATCGCCACCGACACCGGCATTCAGCTGTCGAGCATCAAGGCGGTGGATGACGTCTATCCCTTGCGCGGCGAACTGAAAAGCGCAGCGGACCTGTATCAGACCGAACAGGCTGGTAGCGGTCCGAAGCCCGGTGAAGCCTGGGCCGAGGCACGGCTGTTCCCGGCCGTCGATCTGAAGGTCGGTGATAATATCGATGTCGGTTCGAAAACCCTGAAACTGGCTCGCGTGCTGACTTACGAGCCTGACCGTGCGGGCAATTTCTACAGCCTGACCCCAAGGGTGATGATCAACCTGCAGGATCTCGCCGCCACTGGCGTTGTACAGCCGGGCAGCCGGGTGACCTACCGAGAAATGTGGAGCGGCCCGCCAGAGGCGCTGGCGGCTTACCGTAAAGCCATTGAGCCGGGCCTGGAACCGCATCAGGAAATCAAGGACGCCCGCGATGGCAGTCAGCAGATCGGTGGTGCCTTGGGCAAGGCCGAACGTTACCTGAACATGGCGAGTCTGGTGGCCGTGCTGCTGGCAGGCGTTGCCGTTGCACTCTCGGCCTCGCGCTTTGCCGCACGGCGCTTCGATGCCAGCGCTCTGCTTCGCTGCCTGGGCCTGTCGCGCGGCGAGGCGATGAGCCTGTTCAGTCTGCAACTGGCGATCATCGGCCTGCTGGCCAGCCTGAGCGGAGTGCTGCTGGGCTGGCTGGCACAGCTGGGCCTGTTCGCGCTGCTGCAAAACCTGCTGCCAGCCACCGTTCCGCCGGGAGGCCTGCTGCCTGCACTGGCGGGCATGGGCACCGGGCTGGTAGCGCTGGCCGGCTTTGCCCTGCCACCACTCGCTGCCCTGGGTCGAGTGCCGCCATTGCGCGTGCTGCGCCGTGACATGCTGCCGATACCCGCCAGTTCCTGGTTCGTGTATGGCGCAGCGCTGCTCGCGCTGGGCCTGATCATGTGGCGCCTGAGCCTGGATCTGGTGCTGACCTTTGCCCTGCTGGGCGGCGGCATCGTCGCGGCACTGGTGCTTGGCAGCCTGTTGCTGCTGGTGCTCAACAGCTTGCGTCGGTTGCTGGCCGGTGCATCGCTGCCCTGGCGACTCGGTCTGGGGCAACTGCTGCGCTATCCACTGGCCGCTGCCGGTCAATCACTGGCCTTCGGCCTCATCCTGCTGTCGATGGGCCTGATCGCGCTGTTGCGTGGTGAACTGCTCGACACCTGGCAAAATCAGTTGCCAAAGGATGCGCCCAACTATTTTGTGCTCAATGTGTTGCCAGCGGAGAAGGAAAACTTCGCCCAGACCCTGACCAGGCTGTCCACCCATTCGGCTCCGCTCTACCCGGTAGTGCCTGGGCGCCTGACCAGCATCAACGGTGAACCGGTAGGCAATTTCGTGACCAAAGATTCGCGTGGCGAAAATGCTACACGCCGCGACCTGAGCCTGACCTGGGCCGCCGATCTGCCCGAGGGCAACACCCTGACTGCCGGCAGTTGGTGGAAGAACCTGCCTGAGTCAGGACAGGGCGAGGCAACGCCCGGCGTGTCGATCGAGACCAAGCTGGCCGAAAGCCTGAAAATCAAGCTGGGCGACCGTCTGGGCTTCATCGTCGGGGGCCTGACACGCGAGGCGGTGGTCACCAGCCTGAGGGACGTAAACTGGGACACCTTCCAGCCCAACTTCTTCATGATCTTTCAGCCGGGTACGCTGGCCGACCTGCCGACCACTTACCTGACCAGCTTCTACCTGCCGCCTGGTCAGGACAAACAGATTGTCGAACTGTCGCGGGCCTACCCGTCAATCAGCATCCTGGGGGTAGAGGCTCTGCTCGCGCAGGTGCGCAGCATCCTTGATCAAGTCACGCTGGCCGTGCAGTTCGTGCTGCTGTTCGTGCTGGCGGCTGGCATTGCCGTGCTGTTCTCCGGATTGCAGGCGACCCTTGATGAACGCATCCGCCAGGGTGCACTCCTGCGTGCGCTTGGCGCAGAACGAGCGCTATTGATCAAGTCGCGACGGATCGAGTTCGGTTTGCTGGGGGCTGCCAGTGGAATGCTGGCGGCGCTGGGCTGCGAACTGGTGAGCTTCGTGCTGTACCGCTACGCCTTTTCCCTGGAATGGCAACCGCACCCGTGGCTGCTGTTGCTACCGGTAATAGGCGCCCTGCTGGTTGGCGGCGCAGGCGTGTTCGGCACACGCCGGGCTCTGAACGTCAGCCCGCTGACCGTGTTGCGCGAGGGTTGAGAACACCGCGATGGGACTGAGGTAACGGGCCGGACTTCGACGCAGAGCGTCCGGCCTTACCGCTCGTAAACAATCGAATTCACAAACCAGAGCTTCTCGCCTTCAGGCGTGTTGACCAGCACGTCGTCGCCCACTTCCTTCTTCAGCAACGCGCGAGCCATGGGCGAGTCGATGGAGATATAGTCGTTACGCCCATAGATTTCGTCATAGCCGACAATGCGGAATTTCTTGAGATCACCCGCTTCGTTCTCGATCTCGACCCATGCACCGAAGAACACCCGCCCTTCCTGCTCCGGCGAATACTGAACGACACGCATGTCTTCGAGGCGTTTGCGCAGGTAGCGCACGCGCCGGTCGATCTCGCGCAACAGTTTCTTGTTGTACTGATAATCCGCGTTCTCGCTGCGGTCACCCAGCGAGGCTGCCCAGGCAACCTTCTGAGTAATATCGGGCCGGTGCTCTCGCCAGAGGTAATCAAGCTCCTTCTTCAGGGCTTCATGCCCGCCCACAGTGATGATCTTTGTACTCAAGACATTCCTCCGGCCCTGCAAAAATCAATTCGACAGGCAATTGAAGATCAGCGACGCGCTACCTCATGCTGGATGCAGCCTTCGTAATACACCTTGCTGACCGCATCAGGCCTCAAACGCGACTCGCTGTCGTAGGTCTGTTCCGTGATACGCAATGCCATCGGCCGCATCCATTGTTTGGCGAACTTGCGAGCCTGCAGCTTCTGCCGCGCCCCGTAACGGGTAACGCCTGATAGCTTGGACGCCTGCGCACCGCCGGCAATGGTCGAGCCCCAGCGACACAGATAACGTTCGTTTTCCGTCGCATTTCTGGCCTGGACGGAAAAAGCCAGCCCGGAAAGCGTCAGGCACGCCAGAGCACAATAGACCAAACGCATGCAGAAACCACCTAATCCTTTGATAAGGCGGCGATTTTGCCTGTCCGCTCACGGGCCGGGGGCCAGCAATATGCCTTCTATCGCAATTGAATACGCCAGTGGCGTCAGCCCAGCGTAATCAGGCCCTGCCGGGCAATGCGCGTAAGGTCACGAATGACCTGTTCGACGTCATCTGCCCGCGGCGATTGCACCACGGCCAGGTCGAACTGGTCATTGGCAAAGTGGCTGAGCGACGGGTTGGTATCGACAAACTGAATCAGAAACGCACAGGAACCACCCCGCCGACGAGGCCAGCCGTCGAGATAACGCAGCAATGTCGGCTGATGGGAACCGCTCAGAAGGATCTTCGGATTCTTGCGTGACAAGACCGTGCTGATCGGCGAAAGACGAATGAGGGGGCGCAGGTTGTTCATGGTTATATCTCTGCCTCGCAAAGTCCGCTGGGCAGCGGTGAGAGGCAACACCGAACCAACGTTTTAGCGGTATTTCGACAAGGTTCGAGCCTTGCCAGGCGCCCCGCAAGTAGTTGTTAAATCGGCGCTTGAGCACGCATCCTAGAGAAACGTCCCATTCATTGTCAATTGTCGTCCGTGATGCAAGCCTGCAAACGCACAAGGCCCGCCAGGAAGCGGGCCTTGCACAACAAGCGTAGCCGGTTATCGGGCGATGACGCGGTCCAGCGACAACCTGCCTGCGCCTTCGATAAGCACTGCCAAAGCGCCACCGAGCAATGCCAGTGCATATTCATAGCCGTTGTTGGCCATGAAAAAACCGTTGTGGATATGCACCGTAAAAATGGCCACCAGCAACAGCACCATGACCACAGCGGCAGCCGGACGGGCCAGCAGACCAAGGAGCAAGCCCAGACCGCCGAAAAACTCGGCGCTGCCAGACATCAACGCCATCAGGTAGCCCGGTGTCAGGCCCAGGCTTTCCATATAGTGCGCGGTACCTTCCAGGCCATAACCGCCGAAAGCGCCGAACAGTTTCTGACTGCCGTGAGCGATAAATGCGATGCCGACAATCACACGCAGTACCGTCAGGCCGTAGCCGGCGCGAGTGGTGAGAACCGATTTGATCAATGTGTTCATGTAGGTGATTTCCAGAATTGATTAAGTGCGAGTGGTGCCATGATAATCAAATTAACTCATGTAAAAACCGCAAATATCGGCACATTACAATCGAAAATATCGATTAATCAGCGTTTCACGGCAGTCTTTGGCCCGCTCTTTTCCAGCGAATCCCGCTCGCGATCAAATGCCAGGTAGTATTTGTTCACGCTGTTCACGAACGCTACGACGTTTGCACCGCCCTGCTCCATCGCCACCCGCTCGGTCTGGAAAAACCACTGATTTGGATTGAGCCCGCGTCGCCGGGCTTCCTCGCGCATGCCCTGCACACGCTCCGGGCCCAGATTGTAGGCAGCCATCACGAATGCCATACGCTCGCGCTCATTGACTCGGGTACTGGAAAAATACTTGCGCTGGATCAGCGCCATGTAGCGTGAACCTGCGCGGATATTATCGTCGGCGCTCTGAATACTCGGTACGCCGACGCTCTTTGCCGCCGAAGGGGTAATCTGCAACAGGCCGGTCGCGCCGCCACTGCCCTTGGCTGTGGGGTCGAGTTTCGACTCTTTGAACGCCAGCGCCGCCAGGTCCAGCCAGTCCATACCCTGCGCATCAGCGTGGCGTTGCAGCATCGGACGCAGTTGCTCGAGACGTTGCAGGTTATTGCGCACCAGCGGATTGTTGACCTTGTAGGTATCTTTGTAAGCCTTGGCGAACACCAGGTCCTGCTGGGCCGATGGCTTATAACCTTTGAGGAAATCATCGACACTGGCGCGCAGCTGAGTGGCGTTGTCGCGTACAAACCAGCTGATGTCGCCGTGAGTCTGCAAGGTCAGCCCGCGCTCGATACGTAGTCTGGGCATAATTCTGGCCCAGCGCTCGGCAATAGGCTGCTCGACCAGGGTCATCGGATAAATACCGGCCTGGACCATCTCCAGCACATCCTCTACCGCGAGGCTAGGGTCGACCCATTCGATTTTGGCCAACGGCAGCTTGCGCAGCTCCAATTGTCGATTGACCTGATGCAGGGCCTCGTCGGCTGCGCTGCCGGTGGGCAGGCTCAGCGTCTTCCCGGACAGTTGATCCACACGGCGCACACTGCGCTGGCCACTCACACCGACCAGTACCAGAGGCACATCATGAATAATGGGCGCACTGGCCTGAATGCCCTTGGCCTGACTGACATCCAGCAGCTCGCCGGGCGCGATCATATCGCCTTCGCCACGCTGCAATGCTGTCAGCAGCTGGTTCTTGGCCTTGGGGATGACCTTGAACGTAACTTTCTGTCCATCACGGGAATGACTGTTGAGGTACTGTTCGAAGACTTGCAGACGATGGTATTCGACGCCTATCTCCTGGCCCTTGACGTCACCGGAACTGTTGCGGCTTTGATTGACCAGCACACGCAACACCTTGCTGCTGCGAATCGCAGGCAGATCGCGCACCTTCGGATCGTGCTGCACGGCCTCAGGGCCGGTCTGACGTGCAGAAGCGTGCAGAGGCGGCAGCAGCAGTATCAGACAGATAAAAGACACAAGCGCGGATCGGATCATTCACTTCCCCAGGGCAATGCCGGAAAAAAACAGGAAAAAGGAAATCTTGAGGTCACGCAGCAGCATCGAACAGCGAAGGAAATCGTTGAACCATCAGGCCCAATCGCTTGAATACCCAGCGTTTTCTTATTGTGGCCAGAGCTCTGGTATGCTCGGCAGCCTTGAGCTGGAGATAGCACCATGCAACTCATCGACATCGGCGTCAATCTGACCAACGCAAGCTTCGCCTCGCAGCGACAGGCGGTACTCGACCGCGCCTATGCCGCGGGCGTCCAACAACTGGTGGTGACCGGCACCAGTGTCGAGGGCAGCGAACACGCCTTGCAGTTGTGTCACGAGCTTGATGAAAGCGCGCAACGCCTGTTCTGCACGGCAGGTATCCACCCACACTCGGCGAGCGATTGGACCGGCGACAGCGAGAAACAGTTGCATGCCTTGCTCAAGGAAAATCGCGTCCGCGCGGTGGGTGAATGCGGGCTGGATTTCAATCGCGACTTCTCACCCCGCCAGCAGCAGGAAAAGGTTCTCGAGGCGCACCTGGCCATGGCGGTGGAACTGCAATTGCCGGTGTTCCTGCACGAACGTGATGCCAACCAGCGCCTCATGGAGATTCTGCGTGACTACCGCGACCGCCTGCCCGCTGCGGTGGTGCACTGCTTCACCGGCGAGCGCACTGCATTGTTCAGCTATCTGGACCTCGACCTGCACATCGGTATCACCGGCTGGATTTGCGATGAACGACGCGGCACCCATCTACACCCGCTGGTGGGCAATATCCCTCGCGGCCGCCTGATGCTGGAAAGCGATGCGCCTTATCTTTTGCCCCGCAGCCTGCGCCCCAAGCCCAAAAATGGCCGCAACGAACCGGCTTACCTGCCCGAGGTGTTGCGCGAAGTGGCCTTGCACCGTGGCGAAAGTCAGGAAGATCTTGCACGTCACAGCACCGCCTGCGCGCGAGATTTTTTCGATTTGTCGGTCCTTGCACAGACACCGGATGAAAAACTGCAGCTTTCTTGACCCGTATCAAAGAGTTCTTTCATGGTTGAGGCATCGTGATGGCATCTTGCTGCTACTCCACACGATTACCAAAGAAGACCACTCATGGGCTCATGGCTTGGCAACCTGTCGCTGAAATATAAATTCTGGGCCGTCAATGCGGTCGCCTTCGTCACAACGCTGTTGCTGGTGCTTTACGCCATGCACACGGAGCAACAGGCACGCGCGGACACCTCGCGCCAGGCCGCCTACGCGCAGGCACGCGTGCTTGCAGCATGGCCTGGCGACGCTCCCCTGCCCTCCAGCGATGCGGTGCTGACTTACAGCAAAGGGCAGACACCGTCCTTCAATACCCTTGCGCTGCCTGAACTGGCTGACGGCCGCGACTGGGTCAAACTGAGTCGACCCTTCGGCGATCGACTGTTGAACGGCGCGCAGGTCGTCACCCGTGACACTGGTCAGCAGATTGCAGTGCTGGTCTTTGTGCCGACCTTGCGACAGGTATTTAAAGATCGCTTCGGTCATTACGCAGTTGCCGTGTTCGTGCTGATGCTGTTAATGCTCGGCGCCTCGCAACTGCTGATCCGCTTTCTGCTCAGCCAGCTCAACGCGCTCAAGGACGTGATGCTGCACGTCGAGAAAAGCGGTGACTTGTCAGTCCGCGTGCCCAACCAGGGTAACGACGAGGTCGGGCAAATGGCCAAAGCATTCAACGCCATGCAGGCCGGTTATCAGCGGGTGGTCAATACGGTCTCGCAGACGGCTGGCCGCCTCGATCAGGGGGCTGCATATCTGGCGGCGGGCATGAAAGATGTGCGTCAGGGAATGCTCGGTCAACAGAGCGAAACCGATCAGGTGGCCACCGCCATCAACGAGATGACCGCCACTGTCCACCACATCGCTCAGCACGCCACGGCCACCCGCGATCAGTCACAGACAGCCGACGCGCTGGCGGGTAGTGGCAAAGTGGTGGTCGACCGCGTCCAATTGTCCATCGCCGGGCTTTCCAGCGGCGTGCAGCAGACCGCCGAAATGATCCAGCGCATGGCCGAAGACAGCCATAAGATCAACGGCGTGGTCAGCGTTATCCACAGTATTGCCGAACAAACCAGCCTGCTGGCCCTGAACGCGGCCATCGAAGCCGCACGCGCCGGGGAAATGGGCCGGGGCTTTGCCGTGGTAGCCGATGAGGTACGCAACCTGGCCAAACGGGTGCAGACGTCGACCGACGAAATCACCACGATGGTCTCGACCCTGCAAAGCGGCACACGCGATGCGGTGGATTTCATGCAGGAGAGCTCCTTCAAGGCCGATGAATGCGTGCAACAGGCCAGGGAAGCAGGCGCAGCACTGGCGGCCATTGCCGGTGCCGTGGCGCAGATGCGTGAAAGCAATACGCAGATCGCCGTTGCAGCGCAGCAGCAAAGTCAGGTGGCCGAGGAAATGAACCGGGCCGTGGTCAGTATTCGCGATGTCACAGAACGCACGGTGGTCCAGACGCTGGAATCGGCGAGCACCAGTGACGAACTCGCTACACTGGCAGGCGAGCTGAATGCCGCCATTGGCCAGCTCAAGCTGTAACAGGCTATCGCGGCGATAGACAGACTTGACTCGTGGTGATCGGGGAGCGGGCCTATGCTTCAGGCATCAAACGACGCTTCACGCGTTACCCTGAAGAGGACCTCAGCATGAACAAGCCACTTCCCGATCTGCAACTGACCCAATGGCATGACAGCAACGACAACCAGGAACACTCGGCGAGTCTGGCGTTGTACCTGATTGCCGTGCCGTTGTTCATTCTGGCCACCCTGCTGATACTCAATGGCCTGTTTTCCGAAAGCCTTTCGTCAATCGCCATCGGCGTGATTGGCCTGGTGGCGGCGCTGGGTTTTCAGCGCAAGGACGCAGCCCGCTCTCATCAGAAACCCTAGCCAGTCCTGTCTGTCAGCCAAACACCGTTACCGTCTGGCGACTGATTGCAATCAGCTCGCCATCCGGGCCCCACAATGCAGCGGCGATATGGCCGTATCCGTCTCGGGCATGTTCGATGACTGCGCGGTAGCTGCACCATTGCACTGTATCGAGCGACGGCTGTGGCTGAATGAACTCGATGGTCCAGGTCAACGAACTGCCCGGTGCCGGCGCGTTCAGGTGCGGCAATATTGCCGGCGGCCAAGTGTCGACCAGCGCCAGAATATGAGCTTCGTTCATCGGGCTGGCGTACGGCTCATCGCGAAAGCGCACATGCCCGCCAATTGCCGGTGACGGCGTATTGCTGAACGGCATGCCACCCAACGCCCAGCGAATATCCATGAATCGCAAATAATCGGGCATCACCCCACTGGCAAAAGGCAGCTCCGGGCATTGATCAACCGGCTTGAGAACTGGCGCGGCGTCTGCGGCAACGGCAATCATCGATTGCCGGGGTGCACCAAAGCTGCCTTGTATCAGCGTCATCACCTGACCATTCTGCACGGCGCGTCCCAGCACCTGACTGACAGCCTTGCCATGACGCAGGATTTCGACCTCGAAGGCAATCGGCTTTCCGGGCTCGGCCGGCCCGACAAAGGTAATCGCCAGCGAGCGCACCGGCCGCCCTTCCGGGACTTCGGCACGCATCGCGTCGTAGGTCAGCGCCGCCATCAGTCCGCCAAAGCAGGCGCGCCCCTGAGACCATTCAGCAGGGATGGTGACAGCACGCGGATCGTGACGCACGGCATCGATCAGTTCGGAAAAGGTCATGCTTACTCCAGCAAGTCGGCTCACAAGTGGATGGATGATAACCATCCTCTTACTCCACGACATGCCGCATACTGGCCATAATTGCGGCCTGAATGACCTATTTCCTCATAGATCGTCAAGACCTTAAAAACACGCCTTGGCCAGTCGTTTGAGCGATGCTTCGGCCTTGCGCTCGGCACGTACGATACCGATCTGCCAGCCAGGTACGCACGGTGCCAGATCCGCCTGTTCATCAGCCTGCGCCAGCCATTGCAGGTGATCATGCCAGTCGCCCAGTTCGCCCTGTGCGGACTTGAGCCGGGCCTGCATGTTTTTCGGCTGATGGCTGAGTTGCGGGTAGGCTTCGGCGGCATAACGTACGCGTTTGATCAGCAATCGAAGGTCATGCCGATCATGCCCCGGCTCGGCGATGGCCACGCGCAGCTTTTTCCACTGTTTGTCCATTCGTTTTTCGATGGTTTTGCGCAAACCGCGCAACGCTCCCTGGCGCTGTTGCTCACGCAGCAACGACGGGAATCGGTCGATCAGCTTGAGCAAAAGGGTCAGTTCGGCCGACTTCGCCACCCCTGGGCAAGTAGTTTCCAGGTACTGATTGCGTTTGAAAGCCGCTTCGTTCAAGCCCTGCTCGTCAAGAAACGCGGCGAGTACCTGCATATCACGCAACGGCGTGGTCAGTTGCCCCACCGCCCTGGCCGCCTCCTCCAGCTCTGCGGCAGCCGGGTTCTCCCGCAGCGGCCGCAGTACACTGCGCAGGCGACGCACTGTCGTGCGCAAATCATGCAGCGCTTCGCTGTCCGTCGAAACCGCCAGACGTGCCTGGCACGCGAGCAATCTGACATCCAGCGCCAGCACTTCGGCAACCAGATGATCCACCATTGAAGACATGCAATTCCCCTTCGACACACTCATTCATGAATGCCTGTCCCTGACGGCTGACAACCTCCATGGCAGACCACGGCGCAGCGTGCTCAACGCATGCCTCAAGCGACTGGCCGAGGCGAGACGCCCAGCATATCGCTGCGCCTGAAATTCGCGGATGAACGCTTCGATGGCCTCGGCGTGCTGCGGAAAATACAACACCGCTCTGCGTCCGAATGCTTCAGCGCCTTCACCCGGCATACGACGCAGACCATGGCGGGCGAGCAAGCGTTCAAAGGCGTTGAATGCCCGCAGTTGCAAGTCGCTTTCGCGCTGCCAGGGTTTGAACAGCCACAACGCGATCAGGCCCAGCGAAAACAAGGTTCCCAGGACGAAAACCGGTGCCTGAAAACCCGAAAACCAGCGGCCGAGAATTTGTAACTGCTGTTGTCCCTGATAGCCCAGCACCCAGCGCTGCCAGCCGTAATTGAGGTTATCCCAACTCAGGCGAACAGCGTTGATCCAGGGCACGTTGCGATAGCGCAAGGCTGACAGTGGCGAATCCTGAAGAAAGGCTTCGTCTGCCGCCAGCGCCTGCTCCAGCCCTTGCTCGATACGTTGCGGTGCCACGGCTGGAGTCGGGTCGACACTGCGCCAGCCGACACCCGGCTGCCAATATTCCACCCAGGCATGCGCGTCGAACTGGCGCACGGTCAGGTACTGGCCGTCGGGGTTCAGTTCGCCACCCTGATACCCGGCCACGACTCGCGCCGGAATACCCGCAGCGCGCAGCACAAAGGTCATGGCACCTGCGTAGTGGGCGCAAAAACCCTGGCGGCTTGCAAACAGAAACTCATCAATGCTGTCGTTGCCCAGCGGCATCGGTTTGAGGGTGTAGTGAAACGGCTGATCACTGAAGTAACCGAGCATGGCAGCGACCAGGGCGTCCGGCGTGGTGTAACGACGGCGCAGTGTATCGGCCCATTGCCGGGCCTGATCATTACCCCTGGCTGGCAATTGCAGGTTCTGGCGCTGGATCTGCTCGGCCGATTGCGGGTCACGGATGCCCTGCGGCCAGGACTTGGCGGCATACAGCAGCGATTGTTCGACGGGACGTCTGCGTTGCAGACGGAAGTCGCTCATCAGACGAACGTCCGGCAACGTGGTTTCAGCCACGTCGAGGCTCGGCAGCCAGGGCCGACCGCTGGCCTCCATGACAATGCTGTATGCCAGTGGATCGCCGCGTTTGTCCCACTGCGGGATCTGCACAGCCTGAGCGCGTGCCGACTGTGACCAGCGACGTCCATCGAACTGCTCGAGGGTCAGGCCACGCCAGTACAACTGTTTGCGCGCCGGCATCGGCCCTTCAAAGCTGGCACGAAACACCAGCGCTGGCGATTTGCTCAGCTCCGCCATATCGCCGGGTGCCATATTGTCGGACAGCCCGGTGACGCCCTTGTTACTCGGTTGCGGCAGCGACCAGAGCGGGTCCAGACGCGGAAAAAACAGGAACAGAAGAAGCATCAGCGGCGCTGCCTGTGCCATCAGTTTGAATGCCAGCTTGAGCGTGTCGGTTGACCTGCCAGCCAGATCCGATTGCTGCAGACCGATCAACGCGGCCAGCAACGCGCCGACCGGTAACAGACTGAAAAGCGCCCACAGCAGGTTGTCTTCAAACAGGTAACCGACCGCCACGCAAAAGAAGCCGAGGAAGATCAGCACCCGTGCGTCTCGGCGGTTGTTCATTTCGAGCATTTTCAGAACGAAGGCAGCAACCAGCAACGCCGCGCCTGCATCCAGCCCGACCAGGCTGCCACGCGCCAGATAAACCCCACCGGCAGTGCCCACCAGCAGGCCTGACTTGACCCAGGTGCCGGGCAGCCGGGCGCGCATCCGGAACACCTGAACCCGCCAGAACGTACAGCCCAGCCACAGCAGCATGATCGACACGGGCACGTGCAGCGCGAACGGCAACACCACCAGTGCCTGCGCCAATAGCAGCCAAGTGAGACTGACACGCCCGATCGGCGGGGCGACAACCGCTTTGATCGTGTCATTCATGAGCGATGACCGTACAGAGCGAGTGCCCGCAGGCAGGCCTCACGGTGTGCATCGCCGCTGTCCACCATCGACAGAAACCCCGGCAGACGCAAGGCGAATGGCTGGCGACGCCGGGACAGTTCCAGCACCCAATAACACAGGCGCGACAGGCGCTCTTCGATGTCACCGCCCAGTGCCATGAAGTCCAGGCACAGGTCATGACCACTCAAGTCAGTGAAGTCCTTGACCAGCAACCCCTGGCCTCGGGAATACGCTTTCCAGTGCAGGCGGCTGCGATTATCCCCCGTCTGGTAGCTGCGCAACCCCTGATAATCATCGACACCGGCTCCTTG
Source organism: Pseudomonas caricapapayae (assembly GCF_001400735.1). GTDB lineage: Bacteria > Pseudomonadota > Gammaproteobacteria > Pseudomonadales > Pseudomonadaceae > Aquipseudomonas > Aquipseudomonas caricapapayae. Next base: position 1,860 of record NZ_LJPW01000066.1, on the reverse strand, counting down.
GGTAGCCTGACCGTCATCCTCGGCATGGGGCTGTGCGCCCTTGAGCAATGGCATCGCGCCGGACAATGGCCGAGGGTAGATCAAGGCGCTCTGCTCCAGATCCAGCCAACTCCAGGCGCGGAAAATGCCCAGTGGAAAGACGCTCTCGATCCGCAGCCTTGGCGCCTGCAGCCAGCCACGCTTTTCGGCCGGCAAGGTCAGTTCCAGGTCGGTCAGCCCACGAGGCGGCACATCGCTTGATTGCAATGCTGTCGCGGTCCAGCCCAACCCCAGTGCATGGTGGGCCTGGCCTGCACTTTCCAGCCGCAGACGCAGTTGCACCGGCTCGCCGACGAATACCGAACGCGTCACGCCGGCACTCAGGATCAAGCCGCTGACGTTGCGATAGGTGTGCAAGATGGCCAGCACCCCTACCGACATCAGTAAAAAGGTCAAGCCGTAGGCCAGGCTGTTCTGGTAATTGATCGCCACCAGCAGCATCAGCACCAGCACCAGCGCGAAGGTCATGCCAATGCGCGTCGGCATGATGAAAATGCGCCGGTGGTCGAGCGTGATGCGTGACGCCGGAGGGATTCGTCTCGCCAGCCAGCGTTGCCAGAACGGTTTGAACGGTTCGATCAAAGCACCGGCACCTCGCGCAATAACCACTGCACCAGCGCACCGCCGCCATGTCCCGTAGGGTCACTGCGCTCGCGCAGCCGATGGCCGATCACCGAAGGCAGCACCGCCTGCACGTCCTCGGGAATCGAGTAGTCACGGCCCAGCAACATCGCCCAGGCCCGCGCAGCGGCCAGAATCGCCAGGCTCGCCCTGGGCGACAGCCCGTAAGCGAATTGCGGCTGACTGCGCGTCGCCTCGACCAGCCGCAGTACATAATCGACCAGCGCATCGCTGGCGCGTACCTGCCGCGCGTGCATTTGAAGCTGGCCAAGCATGGCGTGATCCAGAATCGGTTGCAGACGGGGCAATAATTCGCGGCGTGACTCGCCGAGCAGCAAGGCCTTTTCTGCCGCTCTGGCGGGATAGCCCATGGAGATGCGCATCATGAACCTGTCCAGTTGCGACTCGGGCAAGGCAAAGGTGCCACCGGAACTGAACGGGTTCTGGGTTGCAATCACAAAAAACGGATCGGGCAACAGACGTGTCGCACCTTCGATGGAAACCTGCCCCTCCTCCATGGCTTCAAGCAACGCGCTCTGACTCTTGGGCGTGGCGCGGTTGATTTCATCGGCCAGCACCAACTCGGCAAAGATCGGCCCGGGATGGAAAGTGAACTGTCCGCTGTCCCGATCAAACACCGACGTCCCCAGGATGTCACCCGGGAGCAGGTCGGAGGTGAACTGAATACGCTGATAACTCAGCCCGAGGATTTTCGCCAGCGCATGGCTGAGGGTGGTCTTGCCCATCCCCGGCAAGTCTTCGATCAGCAAATGCCCGCCACCGATCAGACAAGTCATCGCCAGCCGTACCTGCACTTCCTTGCCCAATACCACCTCGTTGATGGCGCTCAGGCACGCATCGAGTTTTCTACCCATCGAAAAGCCCCTTCCGGCAACTGCTTCATGACTGTGGGACTGCAAGCGATGCTAGTGTCCGAACACTTTAAAGTGAGCGTAGGCCGTTTCGCCAGAGTTGGTTAGGTCTACTGCCTCGACAGGCTGAAGATTTGTGACGCAGAGCGTCACGAACTGCGTCCGCACGCGGGAGCGTAGGGACGATAGTCATCTCATGACTTGCATGTGCTCCCTGCCAACGCAGTACTTTTCAACCACGATGGCACTGACGACGCAGAATGCGACGTAAGTGACGGCTGAGGCCTGGCGCTTATCCGGGCCATGATTGGCCCGTTGCGGCGACCCG
>NZ_LJPW01000069.1 GCF_001400735.1 Pseudomonas caricapapayae | reverse complement strand
AAAGATCGCCACAAATGGCGACGCGAGGTCGATCTGAGCGGTGCGCGTCAGTATCTGCAACAACACCTGCCAGCCGGAGACGCATTGCTGCAGCAGGTGCGTGACACGCAAAGCGATTTTCAGCGTTGGGCAACCCATATCGGTACAGACCCGCTCAAGCTGTTTGTCGATACCACTCACCCTGAAAGCCTGCTGTACCTGCAAACGGTCATGCTCAACCTGCAGATCATCTACGCTCAGGACAACGCCGCCAGCGCCTGGCTCGCTGAGCAGGAAGCCAACGCCACCACGCTGTTCGGCACCTTGTGCTACGGCTTCTCACCCGCGCTCAAACACGCGCTGCACCAGGAGGCCAACACGCTGTTGAACGGCCTCGGCGACGTCACCAACCTGGCCACCCGCATCGGCGAACTCAACGGCGCACTCAATCATCAGGGATTTGCCGACAAACCGTGGATGAAGGCGCTGAAGCAGCCCGTTCAGGACACCTTCAAAGCCCTCGGCCAACTGGCCAGCGGCGCAGGCAAGGCGACGCTCGAAAGTGTCCTGCTGGCCTGGGTGCCCATCGACAGCCGCCTGACGATGGGCAAGCAGCAGAACACCGTTGCACTGATTCGCACACTATTGATCGGTCAGATCCTGCTCGACTCGAAGGTGCGTATCGCGATCGATCAAAAAATGCTCGCGAAGCTGAAAAGCTGGATCAGCGAGTGGCAGGCCCTCAACAAACAGATCAGCGACACCCGTCGCAGTTGGCTCTACCCAACCGCTTACAACCCCCGCAAAAGCATCGCCAAGCACCTGCGCGCTCTCGAGAAAAAACTTCGCCTCCACGAACTGAGCATGCCCGCCCTGCTCGACTTTCAGAACAACCAATACGCCAGGCAGTTGCAGGAGGAGATTCGCCTGCACTTCCAGTCCGGCAAAGCCATCGCCAAAGACTGGCTGAGCACCGCCAGGCGCTGGCTCGATGGACTGGGAGGAATTGCCGGCTCGATCACCTGGGGCGTGATCATGCTCAACTTCATCAACACCGCCTTCACCTATAGCGACCTGACTCGGGATGGAGACTTCAGTGCCAAGGATATTGGCAAGGTTGCGTATGGGCTGGGGTATAGCTTTAACCTGTTGATGGCTGTGTTTGTTGAAGCGCCGTGGGCGGTGATCAGTACGGCGAAGCCTCTTTCCATTGGCGGCTATGACATAGGCATTCTTGATAAATCGGCGACTTACTGGAAAGCACGGGGTAATGCGGTCTGGGGTGATGCTATACGTGGGTTTAGAGGTTCGATGGTGGCGATGGGTGCGTTTGGGATAGCGGCGGCCACATTAGAGTTAATAGATATCTACGACGATCTGACTAAAGCAAAAACAACTGAAGAGACAATTAGCGCACGTATAAAATTTGGTTCAGTGGGCCTTATGACAGTAGGCAGTATATTCCAGCTTGCTGCAGGAATTTCTCCCGGAAGCTCATTCGCATTGATTGCAATGAGCTCGTGGTTTAGTGTAGCCATCTTGCTAATAGGCGCGGCTTACTTATTGACCACTATGATGTTGAACTACTTCAAGCAAGACAGTGTTGGATGGTGGCTGCGAAGGTGTAGCTGGTCCAAGTCAATAAATTACCGTTACGCAGTAGATGCAGGTGGTCAACTTGAAGAAAAGCTTGCTCTGCTTACGATACAGCTTAGCCCTCAAATTCATGTAAAAAGCACCACACGTGACAAAAACCATTATTTTGGTCGAGATACGCCCTACCGTGCTCCGGTACAATACGGTGTCGGGATACAAATTCTTCTGCCAAGCGCAGTGCGCGGACAATCAGTACATTTCAATATCATCAGTAGTAAACGTCCGCTAGGCGTTCTGCCTGTAACAAAAATGGATGAGCCGATACTCTACCCTTTTCTGGAAAGAGGACAATTCAAGGAGGTCGGGCAATTCAAAAAACTTGTCAATCAGCCTGCTCGCAAAGCCCAAGAAGATTTCACATTTCCACTTATGCCCCCTGAAGGTGAAGACGTTGTGTGGGAAACCTGGGTGCCTCTTGAAAACGACGCAACGTATCTGGAGCTACAAATATGGTATCCCGACGGCCTGATAAAGCCAGGCCAACAGGATGTAGGCTACCTGTTTCAACTGGAGCTTAGTAGCAAAGGAGACACGGCAGTCGACGGATTGACAAACACCGAACTCGAAATAAAAACATTCAGCCGAATCAGCGCTTTGACACTTGAAATAGCGGAATAATATTCATGGTTAAAAAAGCGGCAGTCTCCGCCTTGAAAAAGCCAACAATAAACGTTATTGGCAATTCAGATAATACTGAAGAAATCAGCACTTACCTATCTGGTAAAGATATTTTTAACTGGTCATTGAAAACCATAGCGAGATCCCCCAGTGAAATATTTTGGACTCAGTTAGGCACGATACTGATATGCGCACTGCCCATAAGCTTCTGCATATGGCTTGGCCGGGATGTCTATCTGGAGACACCCTCTGAGGCACTTTTTCTGGTGTATACATTCGCGGGCGCCGCGTTGTACCTTATTGCATTGATAGTCCGCCAAAAAACCATCTACAACTACACTCTGAAAACCGATGGCGCCACGGTCGAGTATTACCTCCACTACCCCGACTTCGCCTCCTCTTTTTTCAAAGGCATCGCCATTTTCGTCATGCTGGTATTCGTACTCGTCGCCATCCTGACCGGATCGTTGCTCTTTCTGGTCGGTCCGGTGGCAATGGCCTTCATCGCCGCCATCAAACTGCTGAATTGGGAAAACCCTGTCCACCATCGACAAACCGCTCCATGGTCACTGCACGAATTTGTCACGGTCGATCACGCACGTCTGATGGTCATTATCCATTGCGACGATATCACCACCGGCTTCGCCGCGCGCTTTCCCAGCAAGGCGTTGATGGACAAGTACCTCGCCTTCCTGCGCGAGGTACTTCCAGCGAACGCTGAATACATCGAAAAAGCGACCAACTGGCATCAGGGTTGACGCGACTCAGGCTTGAGCCAACGCCCATCGCTAGCCTGAGAAAGCGATCAAACCGCGATCGGCACAGTAAAGCGGAACTCGCTGCCCTCGCCCAGCTGGCTTTGCGCCCCGAGTTCTCCGCCGTGGGCCTTGATGATGCCTTGGGAAATGTACAACCCAAGACCGGTGCCGGTCGGGTTGCCTTCTTTGACAGTCCAGTAGCGTTCAAAGATATGCGGCAGCTGTTCGGGAGGGATGCCCTCGCCGGAGTCACGAACGGTGAAGACGATTTCAGTGCCGTTGGACATCGCCGCCACGCCGATCTTGCCCAGTTTAGGGGTAAACTTGATGGCATTGCCGATCAGGTTGGACAACACCTGGAACAGACGCTCCGGATCGGCCTTGACCTTGAGGTCAGGCTCGGCATTGAAGGAAATCTCGATGGATTTGTCCATCGCCAGCGGAGCCAGCAGGGTGTAGGCCTCCTCGAATATCTGGCTGACTTCCAGCGGCTGGGGCGTGATGGTGTAGCGGCCTGCTTCGATCTTCGAAGTGTCGAGCAGGTCTTCAAGCAACACATTCATGCGGCTGGCCGCTTGCTGCATGGTGTCGATTGCTGTGGAAATGCGCCGTGAGGTGTGCGGGCCATCAGAGCTGAACGACTTCTGCATCATCCCGCAGAGCATGGAAATGACCGTCATCGGGTTGCGCAGGTCATGGGACACAACCGCCACCAGCTCATCGCGGGCACGAACCGCCTGTTGCTCCTTGCGCACTTGACGGGCAAGGTCGTTCTCCAGCGCTGAGCGGCGCAGGTCGTTGGCTGCAAAGATGTCGCCATGGCTCCATTTTGTAGCAATCCCGGCCATTTCGACCTTCCAGATTTCAAACGACGTGCGCGGCCGAAGGCGCATGCCACCTTCCGAGCTTTCCATGTTCAGCGGCTTGTTCGGATCACCGCTCCACTGGACCGTTTCCTTGACCTCGGGACGAAACCAGATCACGCCATTGTCGACAGGCTTGGGCAGGCTCATGGCCAATACGCCACTGGCGATTGGCTGATAGGCCTGCGCAGGCGCATAGACACTGGAGAGATGATGACTGGCATACACTGGTGCGCCGCCTGCAATCATCCATGCGTGCAGTGCACGTATATCGGCGGGTTCCGGGCAGACTCCGTAACAGTGGGTTTGCCGGTCTTCGATGATCGCTACACCGGTGGCATCCACCAGATCCATCAGCAGTTGCGGCTGCTGCGCCAGGCCATCGAAGACGTTTTCTTCGGACTGGGTCATGGCCAGGTGCAAATGTTCAAGCGCCCTGAGTTTTGCCTCACGCTGCCGGCTTATTTCCAGCGCTTCCATCGCGCTGATCTGCAACGACAGGACCTGACCGATCGCCTGGCAGGCGCCGCGCAGTTCGTGAGACACATACAACGGGGTGCGATGTCCGCAACTGATCAGCCCCCATAACTTGCCCCCTTGAATCAGCGAAACACTCATGGACGACAGCACGCCCATGTTCTTCATGTACTGGCAGTGAATCGGCGAAACGCTGCGCAGCGTCGAAAAACTCAGGTCCAGCTGTTCATTAGTGTCCGGGCGCAGTTGCGGCACCAATGGCACCGGGGTGTAGTCGGCATCGGGAATAATACGCAACCAGTTGCGGCGATACAGTTCACGCGCCTGTTCGGGAATATCCGAAGCCGGGAAAAACAGACCGTTGAAAAGCTCCATGGACGGCGACGACGCCTCGGCAATCACCTGACCGTGGCCCTCCTCTTCAAAACGATAGATGAGTACCCGGTCATAGCCGGTCATCTTCTGAATCTCTCGGACACTGACTTCGTACAACGTCTGCAGATCACTCGCCGCGTGCAGTTGGCGCAACATGCGACCCATGTTGCCGGTGCGCTCGGAATAACTGACCGCTAGCGCGTCCTTGTCCTGTATCTCGAGTTCCAGAATCAGAACCCCCTGATTGCGGTGCATCAAGGCTTCGAACTCGACACCATTGACCGACATCAGCAGGCGTTGCGCGTCGATGAACGAATCATGACCACTGGCGCTTCTGATCACTTCGGCCCAGCCGGCACCCAGAACAAGCTCCAGACCCTTGCCGAGGACCTGCTCGGGCGCGTGGCCCAGAACCTTCTCCAGGTTGGCGCTGACTTGCAGGATCGTCAGCTCGGGCTCTTTCAGGGTAAACAGCACCCCATGGGGCTGAATGGCACCAGGAAACTGGATGGGCTCATCCGCACAATTGGCCAGAAGGACTTCAAAGGCGTCTTTGTCGAGTTGGCTCATAGCAGTACCTTTTGACCCTCGAGCCAGTGCTCGAAACATGCAAACGTGGATTGCGCCGCAAACGCTGCGGCGTCAGTAAAAGCAACTTCTCGCGGCACTTCATCCAGATGATTCAGAAACGCCTTCCAGCGAGGTCCGGTGTGGGCACCGTAGACATCGAGAAAGGCCGCTCCATTTTGTTCATCCAGGCCCAGGCGCTTGTTTATCTCGCGACGCAAAACCTGCCCGCCCAGTGTTGCACCTTCCAGTACGTACATGACACCCAGGCATGAACCGGGCGAATCAACCGCAGGCAACTGTGCGCAACGCGGAAGTTGCCTGATGTCCTCGTCAGACAGGCCCAGCGCACGCAGATCCTCGACCAGCATAGGCGTTTTGACCCTGTCTTTCGGGAGAAGCTCCGCAGGTATCAAGTCGCTGTCATGCAATACAGCTTCAAGCGGTGCATAAAAACCGTAATAGGCCTTGAGCAAGCGAAGGTAAAGCGCATGATCCAGCGTGGATGAAAAAAACGGCATGCGTTTTTCGAGCTTAACGTGCAGCTGACTCGTTTCAGCACGCAGTGCAGCAAGCACTTTCGACGGGGTAACACAGGAAAAACTTGCCGGCATCCAGGAAGGCTCTTGAGTGTGCAGTAGACAGAAAACGCATCCGAGCGAAAACAGGCCGCCAAAATACAGATTCAAAGCAAAATCTGACAGTTTTTTCCGGTATAGGCGATGAAATACCGCAATTCACAAGAAAAACAGCCAGCGTCACAGGGCAGCTGTCTGCACTGCCCGAAAACTTGTTCTTCAACGGATGACGATAGTCGAAAACCGAGCCTTGTACGTGTTTTATCCGTGCAGGGTTCACATTGACGAGCACTTTAACATCATCAATCCCCGATGCCATCATTACGCAAGCACACGGGCTCAACCGACGGCTTGCGCAATGCCCTGCAACCAGCCCTGCGCTCCCTTAGCGCACGTTCTGATACAGCATCATTCGTGAGGTCTCATGCAGACCGCGAGTGAGATCACGCAGACGTTCGAACTCTTGCGGGTTCTGCCCGGCGACGTTATCCAGCGGCGTGGGTGAAGACAGGTCGTGAAGCGTTGGCGAACTTCCATCGTGCTCCATTTGCAGTAGGTAGTTGCGCGTGACACCGCCGATCAGCGGGAACGTGCCTTCACGCAGCACCAGTGGCACTACACGTTCGCCTTCGGGAGCCGGCTGCTGAATGTCACGACCCATCGTGCCGCTGGTGAACTCCATACCGGCCATCCCCGCCAGCGTAGGCAGCAGATCCGCAAGGCCGACCGCTTCATCGATGACCCGGGTGCCCAGCAGGCCTGGTGCATGAATCAACAGCGGAACGTTATTGCTCTCAAGCCCGAGTTGCTCGAATGCCGGTGCCATGTGCGGGATCTGGCTGATGCGTGTGTTGTGGTCGCCAAACAGCACAAAGATGGTGTTTTCGTAGTAACCGCCCGCCTTGGCCAGTTCCATCAGACGGCCGATATTGAAATCCAGCAGACGCACGGCATTGTACTGTTCCACGCTACGGGAACCGGCAGCCTGGACCTGTTCCAGTGTCTTGTCGCTGACCTGAAAACCGTCGTTGTCTTGCGGAATGGTAAATGGCCGGTGATTGCCAGCCGTCTGTACGTAGGCGAAAAACGGTTTGTCCGCTGGCAAGGCCCGCAGAATGCGGTCGCTCTCCTTGAACAGATCCAGGTCGGAAATTCCCCACACGTCAACCTGCGGTGATTTCCAGTCGCGCTCGTCGTACAGGCGCACGTCATCGATACTGCGGCGGATCAATGCGTTCATGTTGGCCCAACCGGAGTTACCGCCAATCATGTACAGCTTCTCGTAGCCTTTGAAGTCATTGATGATGGTGTTTTGCCGTGTGAGCAGCGGATGGCGCGTAGCGGTTTCCTGCCGGGTGACATCGGGCACGCCGGTAATACTCGCCCAGACAGTTTTCGCGGTGCCGGTAACCGGCACGTAGAAGTGTTTGAAAAACCAGCTTTGAGTCGCCAGGTGGTCCAGATTAGGCGTCGGGTTCAGCGGATTGCCGTAGGCGCCGACAGCGCTGGTGCCGAGGGATTCGAGCATGACGAACATGACATTCGGCGGCCGCTCGCCCTGCACCCGGTACGGCTGCACAGACTGGTGACGCTTGAAGTTCAAGGCCTGCGCATCGGGCTGGCGGACGCCCAGATAGCGTGCGACCAAAGCATAGTGCTCGCGCACCTGAGCCTCATCGAAGTGTGACTGAGAGACCTTGAGCGTGTCGTACAGGAACAGCGCCGGGTTGAGCCCCAATGCCGCCACCTGACTGTTGCCGGAGAAAAATGCATCGCTCCAGCGCAACGGTACGGGGTTTTCCAGATTGAGATTGTCGACCCGACCCAGCAAGCCGAGAAGAGTCGCACAGACCATCAGCGCCGATCCCCAGACCACGGACCAGCGTTTGATCGGCCGGGCCTTGCGATCCAGAGTGATACGCTCGAGCCTGAGCAATGCCCAGCCGAGCGCTGCGACGGTCAGCAGCCAGCCGGCCGTGATCCACAACACCGGATAAGTCTGCCAGAGCATGTCACGGGAAATCTGCGCATCTTCCAGATAGCGCATCACGCTGGCGTTGAGCCTGACCCCGAGATAGGCGTAATGACCAAAGTCGACGATATGAATCATCGTCAAAACAGCGAGCACTACAATCAGATAGCCTCGTGCGATCCAGCGCAGGACCGGCCTGCCGATCAGGTTCCAGCGCGGCAGCCAGAGCAGCATCGCGACTGGCAGCAGGATCAGCAGCGCCAGACGCAGGTCGAAGCGCACACCGATCCCCAGTGTCTGTGCGACTTCGCCATGCGTGAACAAGGTGCCGGGCTCGACCCCGGAAAAACCGTAGAAAAACACTCCTCTCAATAACACCGACAACAGGAACACCAACGTGATCGCGCCCAGCCAGTAGTGCAGGCGTCGCGATTGCAACCAACTCATTGTCATTCCTCTAAACATTGCCGGCAGACAGAGTGGCCGAACGGCGCGACTCCGTTGCCCGGCGATAAACAAAACGGACGGCCAGGCTCAGCAAGGCCCCGCAGCAATACAGGGCAAGAAGCGGGTCAATCAGGTAGTCCCAATAATTTTCCGACGGCTTGATACGGAACGTGAAGGCCAGCGTCGCGGCGGCCAGCATCACCACAGCCAGCGCATGCCGCATGAACACCAGCCCCAATGCGATAACGGCAACGATAATGATCATCGGCCGCGGATTGTAACCCCAGCGGTAGGGATCGAAGTACGTCAAACCGAGCGTGGCCGGATACAGCATCAGCGCCAGTGCGGCAAACACCAGCAACATGACCCATGGCCGGGATACATCAATAGGCCGCAGCACACCCAGTCGCTGCAGGGTCAGCCAACCCAGTGCAACCAGGCTGGTGATTGCCAGATCATCGGTCAGGCTGCGAGCGTACGACGCCATCGACAACCCGTCGACCGAGATAACGCTCAGCACCGAGGTCGCTGTCAGCAGGCCGCAGCGCCACCATAACGACCCAATCAGCGGAGCCAAAAGCACGAACAGGGTCCAGGCAAACGCCAGGTGAGCCAATCCCGAAGCGATCATAAAAGTTGCTCCGCCAGCCAGGCCTCGTTGAAGCTGACATGTTTGATGAAGGTGTTATTCCATGAGTAGACCAAGTGATACAGGCCGTCCGGACTGCGGATGAAATACGGGTATTCGTATTCGAAATCACACCCCTGCGCCGAACAGACACGCTGGTCCAGATTGTTCAGAAACTCGGCTTCCAGCGGTTGGCGACGAGTGCCGCTGGAGGCACGAAAGCCTTCACCGATGGCAGCTTTGTAGGCTTCCAGCGCGAACGGCGTGCCCAGCGGATCGGGCGACTTGTCCAGATCCGGCAGCGGCCGCCAGACCTTCATCTGCTCATCGGTGCTATACAGACTGAGCTTGAAACGCCCTTCGCGCAGATCATTCAGCGCCACCAGCAAGCCTTTGCCCGGCACGCCAACGGCGGCCAGTGACGAGTTGGGGTTGCTGGGTGTCAGCGGTTGCGGCTCGCTCCAGGTCTGGCCACCGTCTTCGGTACGACTGGCCAGAACCCGGTGGAACGTCTCCCCGGCATAACGCAGCAAGGCTACGGCGCGCTGGCCGTCCAGCGGCACGACGGTCGGCTGCAGAGAGTTCTTGCCGCGGCTGATGCGAAACTTGTCGATGACTTCGCCATCCGCGCTCAGGTACAGGTATTCGGCAAATTTGCCGAGAAACTCGTGATAGACCGGCAGGCCGATCGAGCCGTCGGCATGAAACACCGGCGCGCCACGCACCAGCGTGCTGATGTTCAAAAACGGCGATGTCACCAGCTGCCACGGCGGCGACCAGCTGGCCCCCATGTCGCTGGACACCATCGCATTGACCGTACTGCCCGCCCAGCCGCCGACCGAGACTGAAACGTAAAACAGCCACAGACGGTTGTCCGGGGCCAGGGCGATGACCGGGTTGCCCAGTTTACGGATGTATTTGCCGGTGCCCGACTGGGTGGACTCGCGTGTTGCCAGCACCTGCTCGCCGCCCCACTCACCGCTGGACGCATCGAAGCGCGAGGTGCGTATCTCGACGTCCCCCGCACCTTCGCGAGAACCGGCGAACCACACCGACATGAGGTCGCCGCCGGGCAACGCCGTCACCGCTGACGAATGCACGAAATCGTCCAGATCAGAAGACGCGAAACGTGCGATGTACGACGCTTGGGGCGCGACGCTTTCAGTCCCGGCGGGCGCGGCGTTCACGGCAAAGGCAGAGATGCGGTGCTGGGGATGGCTTAACCATGCACTGAGAAAAATCGCTACAACCATCAGACCTGCGCTCCATGCAGCCTGGTTTCGGGAAATAACACGCATCGGAGGCATCACTGTGATGAGGGAAAAGGATGGGGTTTCAGCGATGGCGATCTTCAGGTAATGGACGTCGTTTGCCGGTCAGCATCGACAAGGGCAGGTTGTCACGCACCTGAAAACTTTCGAAGATGGCCGCGGCCATGTGCAGCACCACCAGAGCACACAGCGTATTGGCGAGAATTTCATGAGCCTGCAAAGGCCAGTCGGCACCCCACAAGGCATCGACTTCCTCCATCAGGAAACCGGTCAGGCCCATGCCGAAGATCAGCACCATCATCAGTATCATGACCAGCGCGCCGAGCGGAGAGTGACCGAGCCGATGCACCGGTTGCCGGTTGATCAGCGATCGGACATGCGCACGCAGGCGCGCCGGACCTGGCCAGAAATCGCTCCAGCGGGCGCTGACCGGCCCGATGAATCCCCACACCACTCGCACCACCAGCCAGGCAACCGCGTAATAGCCCAGCCAGACATGCCAGTCGTCGCCCGCTTCATTGAAGAAATAATTGGCAACGAAAACACCCGCAATCGAGACGTGAAACAGTCTGACCAGCGGATCCCACAGGCGCAGGGAAACACGGCTCATTACTTGATCTCGGTCTTGACCGCTTTGCCCGTTACCGGGTCGTGATAGATCTCGACCTTGCGCTTGTCCTTGTCGAAGCCATAGATTTCGTAGCAGTTGCCATCAGTCACCTTGAATTTGCTGATCTCGTAACCCTGAGCCTTGAGCTGCTCCTGGAATTTGGCCTGATCCTGCCATTGGGACTTTTCAGCCGTGGTGCATTGCGGACCGGCAAGGGCCAGAGGGCTGGCCAACAACAGGGAAATCAGCAGGACTTTACGCATGACAGATACTCGCAGGCAGTTAAGGAGCGCCTACTGTGCGAAACGAGTCTTAGGAAAAGCTTAATACGTAACAGCTCGTAACATCTTCCCGGACACACGGCACTTCGCGACACTGCCGGCTGACGGCATGATGGCGCCCTTCTCACCCTATTCATTGGTCACACACCTATGCGCCTGCTTCTTGTCGAGGATGATCGAGCCATTGGCCAAGGTATCCGCGTTGCCTTGAATACCGAGGGCTACACCCTTGACTGGCTGGAGGACGGGCTTAGCGCGCTGCACGCCCTGCGCAGCGAACCATTCGATCTGTTGCTGCTTGATCTGGGGCTGCCGCGCATGGATGGGTTCGACCTGCTGCGCCAGCTGCGTGCCGAGGAACTCACTCTGCCGGTACTGATCCTCACCGCACGCGACGGCACCGCTGACCGCATCGCCGGCCTGGACGCGGGCGCAGACGACTATCTGATCAAGCCGTTCGACGTCGATGAACTCAAAGCCAGGGTCCGGGCACTGCTCAGGCGCAGTCAGGGACGTGCGCAGCCGCTGCTGGAGCACGCAGGCATCAGCCTGGACCCGGCGTCGCAGCAGGTCAGTTTTCAAGGCATTGAAGTGCCGATGACGCCAATGGAATACCAGTTGCTGCACCAGCTGATGATTCGCCCCGGCAAAGTGGTTACCCGCGAGCGCTTGTCCAATACCCTGTACGGCTGGCAGGACAAGGTCGAAAGCAACACGCTTGAAGTGCTGATCCACAACCTGCGCAAGAAACTGTCCACCGAGCTGATCCGCACCGTGCGCGGTGTCGGTTACCTGCTGGAGCTCAAGGTATGACCTCGGTACGCGCGCGCATTCTGGTCCCGGTCCTGGTGCTGTTGCTGCTCGGCGACCTGGCGATCAGCCTGCTCGCCCTGCGCGACAGCCACCACGAAATCGAAGAAGTCTACGACGCACAACTGGCCCAGAGCGCACGCCTGCTGCAAGGTGTGCTGCGTCAGCGCGCGGCGGGCGAACAGGACCTGGACAAGCTGTATCAGGCGTTCGATCAGGCCATGAGCCGGGTCGGCACCAGTGGCGTTGCCCATCCGTACGAGACCCGGCTGACGTTTCAGGTATGGCGCACATCGGGTGAGCTGTTGGTGCGCTCGGCCGAAGCGCCGCTGCTCAGTGCGCCTCCCGCCGAAGAGGGCTCTCATGACCTGATCGAGAATGGACATGAATGGTGCGGCTTCCTGCTGGCCGACCCGCAGCAGGGTTTCCTGATCTGGGTCGGAGAGCGCGACGATGTGCGCCAGGACCTGATTCAGCGCATTGTCAGCCACACGTTATGGCCGACGCTGATCGGCGTGCCACTGCTGGTGGTCGCGATCTGGCTGGCCATCGGCTGGGGTCTGCGTCCATTGCAATCGATGGCAAGGGTCATCCGCAAACGCGATGCCGAAAGCCTTGAGCCGCTTGACGTAACGCCGCTGCCCAAAGAGCTGGAACCCATGCAATACGCGCTCAACCGCCTGCTGACCCAGATCGAGAGCGTGCTGGAACGCGAGCGGCGCTTTATCGCCGACGCGGCCCATGAACTGCGCACACCGCTGACTATTCTGCGCATCCACGCACAGAACGCACGGCAGGCCGAAACCCCGGAACAACGTCTGGAAGCACTCGATTTTCTGGTGCATGGCGTCGACCGCGCTGCGCGTCTGGCCAGCCAGTTGCTGACCATGGCGCGACTGGAGCCGCGTCTTGACGTCAGCCAGTTGCAGACCTTCGAGCTGAACACCCTGGTGCGCGAGGAAATGGCCGAACTCACGCCACTGGCACTGGAGAAGCGTGTAGACCTGGTGTTTGAGGCCGGCGATGACTGTGTGATTCACAGCGACCCCTCAGCCATCACCATCGCGTTGCAAAACCTGCTGACCAACGCGCTCAACTTCGCCCCGCCAGCCAGCGAGATTCGCGTGATGCTCAGTCGTCAGGAAGACGGCAGCGCACATTTGTCGGTAGAGGACGCGGGGCCGGGCATCGACGAGAAACAGAAAGCACGCCTTTTTGAGCGTTTTTACAGCCAGGGCCACAGCAATGGCGCAGGGCTGGGGCTGGCGATCGTCGACATGATCGTGCGCAAACTGGAAAGCAGCCTGCACCTGCGCAATTCGGCGCAGGGCGGGCTGTGTGCGGAGTTGCGAATCAGCAGTCGAACAGCCTGAAAGGTCGTCGGCTCAGAGCACTACGCGCAGGCATTGTCCGGCGTGATACAGCGTGAAACCGGCATCGTAGGCCAACGTGCGCAGTGAACTGCCAGAGACTTTTTTGCTGCGCGAAAAACTCACCGGCAGTGCAGCGGCATCGTTGCTCAGCAGGTAATCGGCAAAGCATTTGCCCACCAATGTCCCGGTGGTCACACCGCGGCCATTGAAACCGGTCGCGGCCAGCAAGCCTGGCGCAGGCTCGAACAGACGCAACAAGTGGTCGGGTGTGAACCCGATACGGCCGGTCCAGGTGCTCTGCCATTCGACCCGGCCCAGTTGCGGAAAGTAGTGCTGCTGAATGCGGTCAGCCCACTGACGGATGAACCGCAGTGGATAATTGCCGGCATTGCCAAGGCTGCCCAGCAGCAGCCGCCCATGAGCATCGCGACGAATGCTGCTGAGTACCGTGCGCGTATCCCACGAACCTTGCCCGCCCCGCAGAATACCCGCCTGCTCGGCACCACTGAGTGGCTGTGAAGCGACCTGATAGTAATACCCCGCAAAGATGTGATCCTTGACGTCGGTCCACTCACCTTCGGTGTAGGCATTGGAAGCAATGATCACTTTTTCGGCGCGCACACTGCCGTTTTTTGTGCAAACCTTCCATCCGTCGGCAGTGCGTTGCAGCCCTGTTACCGCGGACTCGCCAAACAACTGCCCCCCCAGCGCGACGACGTTAAGCGCCATTCCTGATACGTAAGCCATCGGGTTCACCGTGCCAGCACGATGATCAAGCAATGCGCCGCTGACCCTGTCGGTACCGCAGGCATCTTCGCAGGCCTTGCCGGTCAGCAATTCGACATTGGCACCGCGCCGTTGCCATTGTTCTGCACGACTGTGCAGATCGGCCAGCCCCTTGGCGTTATGCGCCATGTGCAGGTTGCCGGTGCGCGTGTCCTGACAATCGATGCGGTACTTGTCGATGGTCGCAAACACCAAGGCCGGAGCCGCACCCAGAGCGCTGTTCAGGCGACTGGCCTCGACGCTGCCCAAGGCCTTGTCCAGTTCGTCGGGAGCCACCCAGGTCCCGGCATTCACCAGACCGACGTTACGCCCGGAACCGCCGTGGCCCACCTGATGAGCTTCGACCACGCACACCGATTTGCCGCCTTCCAGCAACCGCAGCGCCGCCGACAGACCGGTGAATCCGGCGCCGATGATGCATACATCGGCGCTCCGCTCACCGCTCAGGGCCGGGCTGACCGGACGTTGCGGAGTCAATTGTTCCCACAGACAGCCTTCGGCAAACTGCACCATCGAAAAAACTCCAGCAATGCCCGTCGAATAATGGCTCGGTACAGATCAGTCGAAAACGATGCCCTGGGCCAGTGGCAGCTCGCGGGAATAGTTGACGGTGTTGGTCTGCCGCCGCATGTAGGCGCGCCACGAATCGGAGCCGGATTCGCGGCCACCGCCGGTGTCCTTCTCGCCGCCAAACGCACCGCCGATTTCTGCACCGCTGGTGCCGATATTGACGTTGGCGATACCACAATCGCTGCCCGCCGCACTCTGGAACGCCTCGGCTTCACGCAGGTCGGTGGTAAAAATGCACGAAGACAGGCCCTGCGGTACTTCGTTGTTCAAGCGCAAGGCCTCTTCGAAGTCGTCATAGGCGAGCACGTAAAGGATCGGGGCAAAGGTTTCGTGCCGCACCACCTCGCTCTGGCCCGGCATTTCGGCAATGGCTGGCGTGACGTAATAGCCGTTCGGGTACTTGTCCTGCAACTGACGCTCGCCGCCAAACACCTGACCACCTTCATCACGGGCTTTGGTCAGCGCGTTCTGCATGGCCGAAAACGCTTGCTGGTCGATCAGCGGGCCGATCAGATTGCCCTCGCGTGGATCACCGACGCGCACCCTGGCGTAGGCTGCCTTGACGCGGGAAACCACTTCATCCTTGATCGAGCGATGCACAATCAGACGACGCAACGTGGTGCAGCGCTGGCCGGCAGTGCCCACGGCGCTGAACAGAATGCCCCGCACAGCAAGATCAAGATCGGCGCTGGGGGCCAGAATCATTGCGTTGTTGCCACCCAGTTCGAGAATGCTGCGGCCGAAACGTGCAGCAACACGCGGACCCACTTCGCGGCCCATGCGGGTGCTGCCCGTGGCGCTGATCAGTGGCACACGCGGGTCATCGACCAGCGCTTCACCGGCGTCACGATCACCAATCACCAACTGGGCAAGCGCTGCGGGCGCATCGCCAAAAATCTTCAGTGCCTTGTCGAACAGCGCCTGGCAGGCCAGGGCAGTCAATGGAGTCTTTTCCGAGGGTTTCCAGATCACCGGGTTGCCACAGACCAGCGCCAGCGTGGTGTTCCAGGCCCAGACTGCAACCGGGAAGTTGAACGCGCTGATCACCCCGACCACACCCAAAGGATGCCAGGTTTCACGCATGTGGTGGCCGGGACGTTCAGAGGCAATGGTCAGGCCGTACAACTGACGCGACAGACCGACCGCGAAGTCGCAGATATCGATCATTTCCTGAACTTCGCCCAGGCCCTCCTGAGTGATCTTGCCTGCTTCGACCGACACCAGTTCGCCCAGATCAGCCTTGTGCTCGCGCAACACTTCACCAAAGATCCGTACCAGCTCGCCACGCCGGGGGGCCGGCACTGTGCGCCATTGCAGAAATGCGCTGTGCGCAGCGTCGATGCGCGCCGCCACCTGCGCGCTGCCTTCAAGCGTGACCGAGGCGATCTGGCTGCCATCAATCGGGGTGTAAACCGCATAGTCCCCTTGTGTGTGGGCACTGTTCGCCACGCCCAGACGTGCTAATAACTCGGCAACCATGTTGATTCTCCTGTCATGAAACGGTGGAAATCACTGATGAACCCAGTATTGATCCAGTCAGGGCCGACTCACAAACGACGTTTTTGAAAAACATGATTCCATTTAGGAATGAACTTCTTGCTGTCTACAGCAGCGAAAGACACAACATCGGGAATTATTGGAATGACCCGGTGATTTTATTTCGTTTGCGAGCGTTGCCCGATGTTTGCTTGGATAAAGCCATCATGATCACCCGGAGTCAGGGCCAGGCCGATGAGCGAACACATCAGCGAATCCATTTCGTTTGTCCACAGCATGACGCTGTCTCACGGCCGCAATGCCGAAGTCTGGGACACCACCGGCAAGCGCTATATCGACTTTGTCGGCGGCATCGGGGTGCTCAATCTGGGGCATTGCAACCCACAGGTGGTCAAAGCCATTCAAGACCAGGCGACAAAACTGACTCACTACTGCTTCAACGCCACGCCTCACGATCCGTATATCCGCTTCATGCAGCAGCTGACGCAGTTCGTACCGGTGAGTTACCCAGCGAGCGGCATGCTCACCAACAGCGGTGCGGAAGCCGCGGAAAATGCCTTGAAAATAGTGCGCGGTGCGACAGGTCGCACGGCTGTCATTGCGTTCGACGGCGGCTTTCACGGGCGAACCCTGGCGACCCTGAACCTCAATGGCAAGGTTGCGCCCTATAAACAGAAAATCGGTGTGCTGCCCGGCCCGGTATTCCACATTCCGTTCCCCAGCAAGGACAATGGCGTTTCTACCGAGCAAGCACTCAAGGCCCTGGACCGGCTGTTGAGCGTCGAGATCGATGTCCACGATGTAGCCTGCATCATCTTCGAACCGGTCCAGGGCGAAGGCGGCTTTCTGGCCATGGAGCCTGATTTCGCCCAGGCGATGCGAGCGTTCTGCGATGAACATGGCATTGTGCTGATCGCCGACGAAATCCAGTCCGGTTTCGGTCGCACCGGGCAGCGCTTTGCGTTCACCCGTCTGGGCATCGAGCCGGATCTGATCCTGCTGGGCAAAAGCATTGCCGGTGGTATCCCGTTGGGTGCCGTGGTCGGCCGCAAGCCGTTACTGGACAACCTGCCCAAGGGCGGGCTGGGCGGCACCTATTCCGGCAACCCGATTGGCTGCGCTGCAGGCCTTGCTTCGCTGGCGCAGATGACTGATGCCAATTTGTCCGCGTGGGGTGAACAGCAGGAAAACGCGATCGTTGCGCGCTACGACGCCTGGCAGGCGAGCAAGCTGTATCCCTGTCTGGGCAGGCTGACGGGCGTGGGCTGCATGCGCGGTATCGAACTGATCACGCCCGAGGGCAAACCCGGCACACGCCAGCTTGCCGATCTGCTTGGCCTGGCCAGAGAGGCCGGTCTGTTATTGATGCCCAGCGGCAAGGCGCGGCACATTGTCCGCCTGCTGATCCCGCTGACCGTCGAGCCCGAAGTGCTGCACGAAGGGCTGGATATTTTCGAGCGTTGCCTGGCAGCGCTGGCTTGACACCGTACGGAGAAAACACCCTGATGAGCACAGCACGCTTTGCCGACCCGGACCAGATCCGCGCGGGCTTCTCGCGCGCCATGTCGCACATGTACAAGCACGAGGTGCCACTCTACGGCACGCTGATGACGCTGGTGAGCGAAGTCAATGAGCAGGTCATGAGCCACAACAGCGACGTGCTCGACAGCCTGCGCCAGACCGGTGAAATTCAGCGCCTGGACATGGAGCGTCATGGCGCGATTCGCGTCGGTACGGCACAAGAGCTGGCCACCCTCGCCCGCCTTTTCGCGGTGATGGGCATGCAGCCGGTGGGTTATTACGACCTGACGGCAGCCGGTGTGCCCGTTCACTCCACGGCCTTCCGCGCCGTGCATGAGCATGCCTTGCAGGTCAGTCCGTTTCGCGTATTTACCTCGCTGCTGCGCCTCGAGCTGATCGACAGTGACAGCCTGCGCGAGTTTGCCAGTCAGGTGCTGGCCAGACGCAGTATCTTCACGCCCGGTGCCCTGACGCTGATCGAAAAGCATGAAACGGATGGCGGGTTGAGCGAAGCAGATGCAGCGGAGTTCATTCAACAGGCGCTGGAAACCTTCCGCTGGCACAACACCGCGACCGTTTCGCTCGACGAGTATCAGATGCTCAGCGCCCAGCATCGACTGATTGCCGATGTAGTGGCGTTTCGGGGCCCGCACATCAACCACCTGACTCCCCGCACGCTGGATATCGACGCGGTGCAAAGCGGCATGCCCGGTAAAGGCATCACGCCCAAGGCGGTGGTCGAGGGGCCCCCGCGTCGCCAGTGTCCGATTCTGCTGCGCCAGACCAGCTTCAAGGCGCTTGAAGAACCGATCACGTTCATGGGTCAGGCTGGCAATCAGTCCGGCAGTCATACAGCACGTTTCGGCGAGATCGAACAACGCGGCGCAGCACTGACGCCCAAAGGCCGCGCGCTGTATGACCGGCTGCTGAACGAGGCGCGCGACGAGCTGGGCGAATTTCCCTGCGAAGCCAATGCGGTGCGCTATGCCGGGCTGCTGGAAAAGACTTTTCAGGCGTTTGCGGACAGTCACAGTGAAATGCGCGCACAGGATTTGGCCTATTTTCGCTACTTTCCGACACCTGAAGGTATTGCGGCCCGCAAAACCGGCGATCTGGAGCAACTGATTGAAGCCGGCCATGTGCGCTTCGAGCCGTTGGTGTACGAAGACTTTCTGCCGGTCAGCGCGGCGGGCATTTTCCAGTCCAACCTGGGTGACAACGCCCAGGCGCAGTACGCAACGAATTCGAATCGGCAGGATTTCGAGCGGGCACTGGGGTGTCGAACACTTGATGAACTGGACCTGTATGCAGATACCCAACGGCGTTCCCTGCAAGCGTGTGCCGAGGCACTGGGGCAGGCGGCACTGGCCTGACCTCGGATGCGCACGCAGAGCGTCAGCACGATAGCCGAGATTATCGTTGCGCACGCTCCAGCGTGGCAATGCAGATCGCGGCGCGCTGCGTCGCAATGAGGACGTGCAGCGTCCTGAACGGCAGCGTCGCACGATAGTCTGGTCAGATCGTTTTCAGCCCCCTTCTGTGTTCTGTTTAACGCAACGATAAATAAAATTCGCAATATTGGTGTGCAACCTCGTGCTATGCATACTGCGATTGCGTGTGGACAGCAAAGTGCCGTATTCAAAGGCTCATCCCTTCAAATAGCGCACCCTGTAATGCCCCTGCAAAGGCTCGAAGCAGCCTGAGTCCGGATCACTTTCGGACTTCATAAAAATACTCGGCCGGACAACGGTCACCATGACTTCATGGACTTTCCAACGCTGCCCTGGCGCTTCACCGCGCCGACCTGAAAAACAGAATAACGATTGATAAGGCCTGAAAAAGGCCATTCAGCAGGCAAGGGGATCATCATGCAAAACTCACACGCTGCAGTGTCGGGCGATAACCAGGCTGATTCATCGACAGTGAAGCTGTATGTCTGGGCCGCCGTTATCCTCATCATCGCCGAAATGATCGGTGCCATCAGTATCCCGCTGGGCCCCGGCAAGGTGGTGTTGTTGCCGATGGTCTGGGCGCTGGTGCTGGGCGCGATGATCGGCATTGCCAGTCGCCGCATGCCGGGCACCATTGGCATCGACCATGGTACGCAACTGCGGTCGGCCTCTATCCTGCAACCCGCCCTGCTGATTTTCATCGCTAAACTCGGTCTGGTCGTCGGCGGCTCGCTGCCGGTGGTATTTGCCTCGGGGTGGGCGCTGGTATTTCAGGAGTTCGGCCATTTTGTCGGCACCGTGGTGCTCGGCCTGCCGGTCGCGTTGCTGTTGGGTATCAAGCACGAGGCGGTCGGCGCGACCTTCTCGGTCGGCCGCGAGCCCAGTCTGGCGATCATCGGCGAGCGCTACGGCATGGACTCACCGGAAGGCCGCGGCGTACTGGCCGAGTACCTGACCGGGACCCTGTTCGGTGCGCTGTTCATTGCTATCGTTGCCGGCTTTATCGCCAGCCTGGGGATCTTCCATCCCAATTCGCTGGCGATGGGTTCAGGCATTGGCTCGGGCAGCATGATGGCCGCTGCTGCAGGCGCGATCGCTGCGCAGCAGACGCCGGAAGTTGCCAAGGAAGTCATGACGCTGGCGGCGGCGTCAAACCTGATCACCACCACCATCGGCACTTACTTCACCCTGTTCATTTCCCTGCCGCTGGCGGTCTGGGGTTATCGGGTACTTGAGCCGCTGATAGGCCGTACTACCAAAGCGTCAATGAGCGATGAAGGCCTGCGCCACAGCGATGTCTCGCTGGAGGTCCCGGAGCTGGGCTGGTCGGGCAAGATCAGTGCGTGGCTGGCGGCCGGTGCATTGGCGTTGATTGCCAACTATGTCGGTTACAAGACGCTGTCGGCCGATGCATTCACCGGAATGGGCATCATGATTTTCTGCGCCTTCGTGGGTGAAGCACTGTGCAACCTGATCCGCCGAAAGATCCCGGCCGTGTGCATGGTCTCGCTGGTGGCAATGTTCATGACCTCGCCGGCCTGCCCCTGGGCAGCCGAGATCGCCCGAATGACCAGCTCGATCAATATGCTGGCGGTCATTACCCCGATGCTGACGTTTGCCGGCCTGTCGATTGCCAAGGATCTACCGGCCTTCCGTCGTCTGGGCTGGCGGATTGTGCTGGTGTCATTCCTTGCCAACTTCGGCACCTTCATCGGTGCGGTGCTGATTGCCGAGATGTTTCATTGATTCCGGAGCGGACTAGATCACTGCTTCGCTCACCAGCCAGTCATGCACGGCTCGGCGTGCCGGAGTAGTGAGCGCACCCTCACGATAGGCCAGGACGTATTTCTTCCTGGCCTTGATCGGATGCCCGAAGGGTACGATCAGCAAACCTTGCTCCAGCTCGTCCGTAATCAGCGCCTTGCGGGCAATCGCCACGCCCATGCCCATGCGCGCGGCGTCGATGGTCAGGTGGTTGCGGTTGAACGTGTGGCCGCGGCGCACATCAATGCCGTCAGCGCCGATGGCGGTCAGGTAGAACTCCCACTCTGCATACTCATAGCTGCCGCGCCAGGCGGTGATATCGTGCAGCAACGGAAAATGCACCAGCTGACTGGGCGTGTCCAGCGGCGGCTTGTCCACCAGCAGGCTGGGCGAACAGACCGGAAACAACTCTTCTTCCAGCAAGGGCGTGGTCGACAGCCCTGGATAGCTGCCGTCATTCAGGTCGATGGCCAGATCGAAATCGTCGTCACGCAACGAGCCGCTGCTGTCTTCGGCGATGATCCGTAACTGGATGTCCGGAAATGCTTCCTGCAGACGCGGCAGGCGCGGCATCAGCCACTTGCTGAGAAACGAAGGGATGCAGCGCAATTTGAACACCCCGCCGATACGCCCGGAGTAGAGCAGGCGCAGTTCTTCGCTGATGCGGCTCTGCACTTCGTTGGCGACCACCGCCAGGCGCTGACCTTCTGCGGTCAGTTCCAGCCCGCGTCCGACCCGGTGAAACAGCGCGAACCCTAGGCGCTCTTCCAGCTGGCGCATCTGCTGGCTGATGGCACCGGGCGTGACGTGCAGCTCTTCCGCACAGCGGGTGAAGGAAAGGTGTCGGGCCGCGCAGGCGAACACCTGTAACCAGGCGTGCATCTGTGCGTTGAAGATTCTGCTCATTGAAGAGTTCCGCTAAAGCGTTGCATAGCAACAATCGTTTGTCGTTTCGACAGGCGAAGCCAAAGATAAAGACCAGAAAGAGGGAGTCTCCAACTCCCCTGCATCATCTCATTTGAAGGACCTCCGTGATGGCCATCAGCGTCTTCGACATGTTCAAAATCGGCATAGGGCCGTCCAGTTCCCACACCGTCGGGCCGATGCGCGCCGGGGCACTGTTCGTGACCGAGCTGCGCAACCAGGACCGGTTGCATAGCGTAGAACGGATCGAGGTGCGATTGTACGGTTCTCTTTCGGCCACCGGCATCGGCCACGGCAGCGACCGGGCAACGGTGATGGGCCTGATGGGCGAATGGCCGGACCAGATCGATCCCAGCCTGGTCAACCAGCGCATTGATGCATTGCGTGCCGATAACCAGCTGATGCTCGCTGGCGAACAGGCCATCACATTTGTCTGGGAACGAGACATGTGCCTGCTCGACGAAAGCCTGCCGTACCACCCCAACGGCATGACGCTGTGTGCCTACGGCAAGACCGGCGAAGTGTACGAGCAAACCTACTATTCGGTAGGCGGCGGCTTTGTGATCGACGCCGAACAGGCGGCCAGCGGTGTGCTGGACAGCGATACCACCGTCCTGCCCTATGACTTTTTCAGCGGTGCGCAATTGCTGAAACTGTGCAAGACCCATGGCATGAGCATCTCCGAGCTGATGATGGCCAACGAGAAAGTCTGGCGCAGCGAAGAAGAAATACGCGAGAAAATCATGGTTATCTGGGCGGCGATGCGCGCCTGTGTAGACAAGGGCCTGCTTGAAACCGGCATCCTGCCTGGTGGGTTGAATGTACGTCGTCGCGCCTATCGCCTGCATCAGAGCCTGCAAAACCTCGATAACCCGAACGTGATCGGCTCGACCCTGAGCGCGATGGAGTGGGTCAACCTGTTCGCCCTGGCAGTCAACGAGGAAAACGCGGCCGGCGGGCGCATGGTCACAGCGCCCACCAACGGCGCGGCGGGCATCGTGCCTGCAGTGCTGCATTACTTCATGAAATTCAAACCCACCGCCAATGACGATGACGTGGTGCGCTTTTTCCTGAGCGCCGCAGCAGTCGGCATTCTGTGCAAGAAAAACGCGTCCATTTCCGGGGCTGAAGTCGGTTGTCAGGGTGAAGTAGGGTCAGCCTGCGCAATGGCTGCCGCTGGCCTGGCGGAAATTCTCGGCGCGACCCCCGAGCAGGTGGAGAATGCTGCCGAGATTGGTCTGGAACATAACCTGGGGCTGACCTGCGATCCGGTCGGCGGGCTGGTGCAGATTCCCTGCATCGAACGCAATGCGATTGCCGCCGTGAAGGCGATCAACGCCGCACAAATGGCCCTGCGCGGCGACGGTGAGCACTTTATCTCCCTGGACCACGCCATCCGCACCATGCGCGATACCGGCGCGGACATGCACGACAAATACAAGGAAACCTCACGCGGCGGACTGGCTGTCAATCTGATCGAGTGCTGAGCGCACCGGCTTGTGTCACCGGTTCGACGATTACTGGCTCAGCAGCGTCGAACCCGAATAGAAAATCCCGGCCAGTGCGATCAGCAGCAACGTTACGCTGGAAACAACTTCGATCTTGCGCTTGTACTTCAACGCCAGTTTCTGGCGCATGAGGAAGATGTAAGCGAACAGAATCGACAGATCAATGATGATCCACAGCACCGACAGCAATGCGATGCTGCCCTTGAACGACTCGGTCACGTTAATGAACTGCGGGAAAAACGAGACGAAGAAAATGATGTCCTTCGGATTGGAAATCCCAACCAGAAAGCCGGTTATCAGCCCGCTGTGCCTGCTGCGCGCTGGCAGCGGCGATGTTTCAGACCGGGACGGCACGTAACGCAACGCCTGCTCCAGCGCCTGCACCGACAGATAAGCGATAAAGAAGCAGCCGATCAGGCTGATCCAGTTGAGCAGGGTCACGCTCACCGACAGTGTCCCCGTCAGGATCAAGGCCGCGACCAGCACCAGCACCAGAGAGGCCCAGTTTGTGCCCAGCGCCGTCAGTATCGCGCGCTTCGGCCCGCACGCCAGGCTGGTATTGACGATCAGCGCCACCACCGGACCAGGGGTAATGATCAGCATGAACACACTGAACATGTAGATCAGCAGCAACGATATATTCATGGGTACTTAACGCTCATTCAAATGGTCAGTCTTGTCGACTTTGATATGCAAGGGGCACTTGGACAATGCCAGCCCGCCCTCCTCATATAGCTGGTACTGCTTCCACTCAAGGCTGTTCCGATCGCCGAAAAAGCCCAGCGTGTCCGGTACGACACCGTTGTTGTAACTAGCGATTCGCTGACGGATCCTCTCCCTGATCTTGCGACCACTGTCCGTCTCGGCGCTTGCCACCTCGTCAAAGTTCTCCCGAGGGTTGACCACAAACACAATATGCCCACCCAGCGAGCGGCTTTTCATCGCGGTGTGGCGCGCAAAGCTCATATTGATGAACAGGGGCAGACCGGCAAAGTGGTAGGTCCACTCGAACGTCTCCGGGTCTGTGCTGGCACCGGCGGGCCAGGGTGAGCGGTCATCGTTGTGCAAATGCTGCAACGTGGCCCATGCATAGGCCTGCTCTTCGGCCAGGCTGTTGAAATCGTTCTTCTCGAAAATGACGATCAGCGGGTTGAACAGACGCTCTTCAAGTGGCGTGTCATTCACGAACCTCACATATTCTTGCAGGCCGGCACACAGCGTTTGCCGGTCATGCTCAACGGGTATGAACAGCAGCAGACAACTTCCGGACTTATTCGCCCGCCGTCCAAACAGACAGGGAAACCCTTTGTCGCTCAGCACCTGCTCGAATTGCCTGTAAGCCTGAACTTTCCAGTCCGGTTCAAGAGCGTTACCACTTTCCAGCACACGTCTCACAACGGATTGACGCAACAGCATTTCGGACTTGGGCAGCATATTCCCTCACGCACGCAGCAGATAAGGACACCGCCTTGTTATTGGTTTTTTACGACAGTGACGAGCGGGCGATTCTGACCGGTGACGCGGGCGCGGAAAAATGGAAAAAGGTGTAACCTACTATGACAAATAATCATGGTTAGTTATCGCATGACCGAGCGAATCCCGCCTCTTTACGCACTCCGAGCCTTTGAAGTAGCAGCCCGATCATGCTCATTCACACGTGCTGCCCAAGAGCTTTCACTGACTCAGAGCGCCATCAGCCGGCATATTCGTACGCTGGAAGAGACCCTGGGCTGCCGGTTATTCGAGCGCAAGGGACCGAGGCTCTGGTTGAGTGATGAGGGTCGGCGACTGTCCAGTCAGCTCAAGATCGGCTTTCGGATCATCGAAGATGCCTGCCAGCCATTTCGCGGTCAGGGCGCGAATCTGCGTCTCAAGTCACCGTCCACTCTGACCATGAGGTGGTTGCTGCACGCACTGGAATCCTTCAAGCAGTCCACCTCTGCTCTGCCGGTTCAGCTCTCCAGCGTGTGGATGGACTTTGACAGCGTGGACTTCTATTCGGAGCCTTTCGACTGCGCGATTCTGCTGGGCAATGGCAACTTCGGTGCAGAGGTCGAAACCTGCAAACTGTTTGACGAGTGGCTGATTCCAATCTGCTCGGCAGACACCCTGGGCAAGCAGCCATGGGGGCCGGAGCGGCTGCAGGCTGCTGAACTCATCCATCCGTCCAGCGACCGTCGGGACTGGCGGCGCTGGCTGAACCGAATGGACCTCGCAGGTCAGGTAACGTTGAGCAAAGGCAAGGTATTCGACACGCTGGATCAGGGAATCACTGCTGCGGTAAGAGGGCATGGCGTGTCGATCGGCGACTTGTTCCTGGTCGCTGATGACATCAACGAAGGTCAGGTTTTTTTGCCATTCGACTCGGCTGTCGGCACTGGGGATGCCTACTACCTGGTGTGGTTGCAGGACAGTTTCAAGCGCCAGCGGGTCATGGAGCTGCGCGACCATCTGCTGACCTGCCTGCCGGACATATCCGGCATCACCGTGGAGTTGCTCACCGCGCCTTGATTCCTCGTCAGCCGTCAGGCGCACGCTGCTTTTGCTATCGTTCCCATGCGCCGTGTGGCCATGCATTTCGTGACGCTCTGCGTCACACAGCTCTGCAAGTCAGTGAGATTCAGGCCCGGCTTCGTCGGATTCCTTCGCCCTGACACTGACGTCGCGCTCTGCGTCGTCAGTGTCATCGTGATCACTCAACTCACCGGCAAACACTGCTCCACCAGCGCTGTCCACACTGCAACACCAGGTTCAATCACCTGATCGTTGAAGTCGTAGTACGGGTTGTGCAACGCCGCCGACGGTTGCTCGCCATCGACACCCATCCAGATGTATGCACCCGGGCAGGCGTGCAGCATGAAAGCGAAGTCTTCGGAAGCCATGGACGGGTTACAGCCCCATTGCACGTTGGTCTCCCCCACCGCTGCGACTGCAGCACGCCGGACCGTGGCGGCGGCGTCGACATGGTTTTCGGTCACCGGGTAACCGACGTTGTAAACCAGCTCGCCGCGCACGCCGAACGCCGCCGGCAAACGCTCGACGAACTCGCCGATCAGTCGCTGAACCTTCTCGCGTACCGGCGTTTGCAGGCAGCGCACGGTGCCCCGCAGGGTGGCGGTTTCCGGTAGGACATTGATGGCTTCACCGGCATTGAACTGAGTGATGCTGACCACCGCCGAATCCAGTGGCGACAGACGCCGGGAGACGATGGTTTGCAGCCCGAGTACCAGTTCGGCCGCCGCCACGATCGGGTCATTGCCTTTGTCCGGCATGGCCGCATGGCTGCCTTTGCCGGTCAGGGTGATCTCGAAAGTGTCCAGTGACGCCATCATCGGCCCCGGATTGATCACCACCTTGCCCGCAGGCACGCCGGGCCAGTTGTGCAGGCCGTAAATGGCATCCATCGGGAAACGCTCGAACAGGCCGTCTTCGATCATTCGTTGCGCGCCGCCCAGGTTCTCTTCGGCAGGCTGGAAAACGAAATGCACTGTACCGCGAAACCGGCGAGTCTCCGCCAGATGCCGGGCGGTGGCGAGCAGGATCGCCGTGTGGCCATCGTGTCCGCAGGCGTGCATGCAGCCTTTGTGTACCGACTTGTGAACGCTGTCGCCCAGCTCCTGAATCGGCAGGGCATCCATGTCGGCACGAATGCCGATGGTCGGGCCGTCGCCGTTGCGCAGGGTGCCGACCACGCCAGTACCGCCCAGACCGCGGTGCACCTCGATACCGAAGCTGCTCAGCAGATCCGCCACCTTGTCCGAGGTTTTCAGCTCCTGGAACCCCAGTTCCGGCGCGGCATGAATCGTACGGCGCCAGACAGTTGCTTCATCGATCAGTGTCTTTGAAATGGGCATGTGTTTACTCCAGACTCGCGCCGTATCCAAAACTGGCGGCAGGCTTGGCGGCAGTTTCGACCCAGACGCTTTTCACTTCACTGTACTCACGCAGGGCATCCAGACCGGAAGAACGGCCATAGCCACTCTCACCATAGCCGCCAAACGGCGAGCTGACGTGAATAGTCTTGTAGCCGTTGACCCAGAACGTCCCGGCACGCACCTGCCTGGCAACGCGATGAGCGCGACCGACGTCACGGGTCCAGACACCACCCGCCAGACCGAAACGGCTGTCGTTGGCGATACGGATCGCATCTTCTTCGTCCTTGAACGGAATCGCCACCACCACCGGACCGAAGATTTCTTCCTGCGCGCAATGCAACTCGTTGGTACCTGCCAGCACGGTTGGATTGATGTAGTAACCCGGTTTTTCCGGGATCGGATCAGCGTGCTCGCCAACCAGTCTCGCGCCGTCTTTCAGCGCCTCCTCGACCATGCCTTTCACGTGGTTGTATTGCCTGGCGTTGTTGATCGGGCCGATCTGGGTTTCCGGGTCGCTCGGATCGCCGACCTTGAACTGCGTCGCTGCCACTGCCAGGGCATTGGTGAACTTCTCGAAAATCGACGCTTGCACCAACAGCCGTGAACCGGAGACACAACTCTGCCCGGCACCGGAAAAGATCGCCGCCTGAGCACCGCGCAAGGCCACCTCCAGATCGGCATCGTCGAATACGATGTTGGCTGACTTGCCACCCAGCTCCAGCACCGCCGGAATGCAGCGCTGTGCCGCAGCCACAGCGATATGCCGACCGGTCGCCGGCGAGCCGACGAACACCACCTTGCGAATATCGGCCTTGGCAATGAACGCCTGGCCGATGGAATGACCGAAACCGGCGATCACGTTGACCAGCCCTTTCGGCACCCCGGCACGCTCGATCAGCACACCGACGATCAGCGAGCTGAGCGGCGTCAGCTCCGAGGGCTTGAGAATGACTGCGTTGCCCGCCGCAATCGCCGGGGCTATCTGCCAGCCACACGTGAAAACCGGCGCGTTCCAGGGCGTGATCTGCAACACGGTGCCGAGCGGTTCGTAGGTCACGTAATTGAGGTGCGTGGTCGGCACCGGGATGATCTCGCCGTGAAGCTTGTCCGCCCAGCCAGCGTAATACTCAAACATCTCGGCGACCTTGAGCACTTCGACGCGGGCGTCACGGATCGGTTTATTGGCGGTCAGGGATTCGATCTGCGCAAGGCTTTCCAGTTCTTCGCGAATCAGACTGCCCACCTGGTACATGGCGCGGCCTCGCGCCTGAGCGGTCAGCGCCCACCAGTGATGTTGCGCAGCTTTTGCCGCGTTGTCGGCGACTTCGACCAATGACTCGTCAGCGTCCGGGAAGCTCAGCAGCAGGCTGTCGTCATGGGCATTGCGCACTTCGACCGGCGCGCCGTGACCTTCGATGAATTGGCCGCCGACGTAGCTGGCGACGACACTCCGATCGCCCCAGTAAGGGCGCATCAATTCGAGGATTCTTGCAGTGCTCATCGCTTATTCTCCATGACCGTAAAGTTTGCCATCGGTGCGTTGCACAATGGCGCAGAAGTCTTCGGTGTCTGCCAGGGTTTCACTGCTGGCCTTCCACAATTGGGCGACAACGCGCGACAGCGGCAAGTCCATGTCGAGGCTGTCCGCCAGATCACTGGCCAGGCCAACGTCCTTGCGCATCAGGCCCATGGTGAAACCGGAGTCGTACGCCTTGTTGAGCACCCAGGTCGGGAACATGACTTGCGTGGCACCGCTACGTCCGGAACCCGCGTTCAGACCCTGCAGCAGTTTTTCCGGGTCGACACCTGCGCGTGCCGCCATCGCGACGGCCTCTGCGGTGCTGATCAGGTGACAGGCCGCCAGCATGTTGTTGGCAATCTTGGCCACGTTGCCAGCGCCACATTGCCCGACATGCACGCGGGTCCCGCTCATGCCTTCCAGAACCGGCATGGCGCGTGCCAGGTCGGCGTCCTCGGCACCGATCACCATCGACATGGTGCCGGTGGCGGCACCTTTCGGGCCGCCAGACACCGGCGCGTCGATGAATGCGATGCCGTTCTTCGCCAGTTCGGCGGCGACCTTACGGCTCATTTCCGGCGTCGAGGTCGTGGTATCGACCACGATCAAACCCTTGCGACCGAACTCGCTGATGCCACCCGCGCCCAGACACACCGACTCCACGTGCTCGGCCTTGGGCAGCGACAGGATCAGAATGTCCACGTCCTGAATCAGTTGCTTACGGTCGGCAACCGGCTTGACGCCTTTGCTTTCGGCCTGGTCCAGCGCCATCTGTGACAGGTCGAAGCCGCTGACATCAAAACCCTTGCTTGCCAGCGTGGCAGCCATGCCACGGCCCATGTTGCCCAATCCGATCACACCTGCTTTCAAAGTCATGTCTGCATCCCGGTCAAAGGTTTTTGTACGAATTCGAGAATGACGCTGCAGGCCTTATCGACCGGCAATGTGCTGATGATTCGAGTATGGACAGCGCTCTACCCTCTCAGCAATAATCCTGAAATCGAATTTATGTTGCCTTCAACGCAACACTGAACCTCCGCAGGAACCCTATGAGCCTGGTGCAAGATCGACGCATCCTGTATTTCTTCGAAGCGGTGCGGCTGGGCAGCGTCAGGGCTGCCGCCGACTATCTCAACGTGGCACCCTCGGCTGTCAGCCGCCAGATCGCGCAACTGGAACAGGAACTCGGCTCGCCACTGCTCGAGCGCCACCGCCGCGGCGTCAAACCCACTGAAGCAGGTGACAAGGTACTGGCCTATTACCGTCAGCGGCTGACTCAGCAGGAGGTCTTGCTGGATTCGATTCAGGCGCTGAAGGGCCTGCACAGCGGTTCGGTAACTCTGGTGTCAGGAGAGGGCTTTCTTGAAAGTCTCGCCCAGCCGCTGGCGCGGTTTTCCGAGTTGTACCCGCGCATCGAGCTGATCGTGAACGTGTGCGGCAGCAATGAGGTGATTCGTCAGGTGGTCGAGGACGAGGCGCATATCGGCCTGGTCTTCAACCCCGCCGCCGACCCGAAAATCCGCTCTCACGCTCATCAGCGCAAACCCGTGTGCGTCATCACCGCCCCCGATCATCCGCTTACCCAAGCGCACGCTCCGATTGAGCTTCGTGCCCTTGAACACTACCGTATCGCGCTGCCAGCGGTGTCTTACGGTATCCGCCAGATACTGCTGCAAGCCGAACACCAACTGGGCATTACGGTGCAGCCGACACTGACCTGCAGCACCTTCGCCATGCTCAAGCACTTCGCCATGCAGGGCGGCGTCACACTGCTGCCGACCTTTGTTGTGGAAGAAGAAATAAAAGCCGGGAAACTGCGCGCCCTGCCGTTGCAGCACGAGGTGTTCAGCAGCCCGCAGACTCATTTGATCAGCCGGCTGGGCCGTCAGCTGAGCGTCGGTGCCAACCGTCTGATGGGCATGCTGTTGCAGGACATGACGGCGTTTCGCAATTGACCTACCGTTAGTCCTGCGTCGACCAATCACGCTGAACCAACAAAATCCTCGTGGTTCATCTTCAGTACGGACAGAACTTCTGCTGCTACTGAGGATTAATCATGAGAGCTTTGACTTACCACGGCGCGAACAGTGTGAAGGTCGACACGGTGCCGGACCCGGAAATACAAGAAGCCGACGACATTATTCTGAAAGTCACCGCGACCGCGATCTGTGGCTCAGACCTGCACCTGTATCGCGGCAAGATCCCCACGGTGGAACACGGCGATATCTTCGGTCATGAGTTCATGGGCATCGTCGAGGAGACCGGCTCGGCAGTGACCGCCGTGCAGAAAGGTGATCGCGTCGTGATCCCTTTTGTCATCGCCTGCGGCAGCTGCTTTTTCTGCAACCTCGACCAGTTCGCCGCCTGTGAAACCACCAACACCGGACGCGGCGCAATCATCAACAAGAAGTCCATTCCGCCAGGAGCAGCACTGTTCGGCTTCAGCCATCTGTATGGTGGCGTCCCAGGCGGCCAGGCTGAATACGTGCGCGTGCCGAAGGCCAACGTCGGCCCATTCAAGGTACCGGGCACTCTGGCTGACGAGAAGGTCCTGTTTCTCTCCGACATTCTGCCTACTGCCTGGCAGGCGGTGACCAATGCGGGAATAGGACCTGGTTCAAGCGTTGCCATCTATGGGGCTGGCCCGGTGGGCCTGATGAGTGCCGCGTGCGCGAAAATGCTCGGTGCCGAGAAGATATTCATGGTCGATCATCATCCGTATCGTCTGGCCTACGCTCAGAAAACCTACGGTGTGATCCCGATCAATTTCGATGACGACGATGACCCGGCCGACACCATCATTCGTCAGACCGCCGGCATGCGTGGCGTGGACGGTGTGGTGGATGCCGTGGGTTTCGAAGCCAAGGGCAGTACGACCGAGACCATCCTGGCTACGCTGAAACTGGAAGGCAGCAGCGGCAAGGCATTGCGTCAGTGCATCGCAGCAGTCAGACGTGGCGGCGTGGTCAGTGTGCCGGGGGTTTACGCCGGCTTTATCCACGGCTTCATGTTCGGCGATGCGTTCGACAAAGGGCTGACGTTCAAAATGGGCCAGACCCACGTCCATCGTTTCATGCCTGAATTGCTGGAACACATCGAAGCAGGTCGACTTGAACCCGAAGCCATCATCACCCACCGCATGTCGCTGGAAGATGCGGCGAAAGGTTACAAGTTGTTCGACAAGAAGGAAGAGGATTGCCGCAAGGTGATTCTGACGCCTGGCAACAACACTATTGTGCTGCCGGATACCACAACCGAAGCGTTGATCGCGGGTGGCGTGCCGGCCATGTGAGGCGCATGCCCGGCGTTGCTTCG
The DNA here is from genome assembly GCF_001400735.1 of Pseudomonas caricapapayae. Lineage (GTDB taxonomy): Bacteria > Pseudomonadota > Gammaproteobacteria > Pseudomonadales > Pseudomonadaceae > Aquipseudomonas > Aquipseudomonas caricapapayae. Next base: position 32,814 of record NZ_LJPW01000069.1, on the reverse strand, counting down.
CGCCGTTCAAGATCGGACGCAGAGCTTCCAGAAGTGCGCTACCACGAGGCGCGTGGGAGCAACAGCCAAGCGCTGCGTCGCACGACAGCAGTCGTAGAGCTCATCGTTCCCTACGCTCCAGCGTGGAAATGCCGTTCTGGACGCTCCGCGTCCGATCTCTGTGGCGCGGAGCATCACCCAAAGCGTGCGTCAGTGCCTTTCTGGACGCACATTTTATCGGCTCAGGTAGGCAAATCGGCCCTTGAAAGGTTTGCCAATGGGGTCGGCCAGGTCGCCGTGTTTGCTGGTGCTCAGCCCCAGATCCACCAGCGATTCAGCCAGTTTCACCGCCGCAGCCACGCCGTCGATGACCGGCAGGCCAATCGCTTCGCTCAATTGCCGGCCCAGATCCGCCATGCCGCCGCAGCCCAGCACAATGGCGCCTGCCCCTTCGTCATCACGGGCGCGACGGGCCTGTTCGGCCATGGATTCGATCAGCTCAGGCCCGCTCTCCTCCAGCGCCAGCACCGGCAGGTCGATAAAGCGCACCGAAGTACACAACTCACTGAAGCCATAACGCTGCAGCAAATGCTCGGCAATGATTCGGGTACGGCTCAGCGTCGTCACCACTGCAAAACGGGTCGAAATCAGACTGGCCATATGAAACGCCGCTTCGGCGATGCCGATCACCGGTGCGCTGGCGTACTCGCGGGCTGCCAGCAGGCCAGGGTCGCCGAAGCAAGCGATGATGTGCGCGTCAATCTGCTGTTCACGCCCCCTGCGCACTTCTTCCAGCACGCCGAGGGTCGCTATCGCTTCGTCAAAATGGCCTTCGATGGACACCGGGCCATCAGCCGGGCTGCAGGCGATGATCTGCGTCCCGGGGCGCGCAACCGCTTGCGCGGCCAGGCCGATCTTATGGGTCATGGCTTCGCTGGTGTTGGGGTTGATCACTTGAATACGCACCGGAACTCCTTCAGCGCCGTTTGAAAATGCTATGAAAATCCACTGCCTCGCCGCCCGGCGCATCGACATTCAGGCTGGCGCGGATGCGGCGCAAATGCTCGGCCATCCACTCGCGGGCCTGTTCGCCCTGCCCGGTTTCGAGCAAGGCCAGCAAGTCAACATGCTGGCCACACTCACAGCCGACACTGCGCCGCGAACCGTACACCGCCACTATCAGCGAGGAACGCGTAGTGAGCTGCGCAACTTGCTCGGTCAAGACCTGGTTACCTGCCAACGCGCTCAGTTGCACGTGAAAGCGGGCCGACAATTGAATCGCTTCGCTGTGACGCCCGGCATGTTGCGCCTCATGCTCCTGATCGCAGAGCGCGCGCAATGACTCCAGGCGCTGACCGCTGACCCTCGTGGCTATATCCGCCATCAGCGCAGGTTCGATGAGTTGCCTGGCACCCAGTACATCCTGCGCCTCCTGCGCCGACGGTTGCGCGACCTCCGCGCCGCGCTTGGGACGCAAGGTCACCAGTCGCTCCAGCGCCAGACGCTGCAACACCTTGCGAATGCCGGTCCGGCTGATGTCGAACACTTCAGCCAGCGCGTCCTCGGGCAAGCGAGTGCCCGGCGCAAGGCGATGCTCGACGATGGCTTCAAGCACATGCTGGTAGATCTGTTCGTCACGACCTTTCTCATCGGCAGCGGGCGTCAGGAACAACGGAGTACTGGCAGATCGACTCATCACTTCACATCACTTTTTTACCCGGATCGTATACAGGAATAGTGCCTGATCCAGTCGATGATGAGTAGCGCTATCTGAACCCTCTGCCAACTGCAAAAACCTGCAAACCTCATGAAGCTCGCACTATAAATGAGCAAAAGCGCCCTTTTTACGTGCACATCGGACTGCGTGGCGAACATGTCCGCCGCGCCCGCCTTACCTTCGCAAAGCGCCATCCGACAAAGCATGGATCAATTCCCGGTCTTTGAAAAAATCGAATGGCACATCTTTTGCGTACACGATCGTATACAAAAAAACCGTTGATCGTACTCCGATCCCGTCACGACTCACCAAGGGAGTAGCGCCATGACAGACCCACGCCCGGTCGGGTACAGCCCGCGCCTGCACAACCATGATCTGGGGCCGCTGCCGCAGAAATGGACCTGGTACAACATTCTGGCGTTCTGGATGAGCGACGTGCACAGCGTCGGCGGCTATGTCTTTGCCGCCAGCCTGTTTGCTCTGGGTCTGGCCAGCTGGCAGGTGCTGATCGCATTGCTGGTCGGTATCTGCATCATTCAGGTGATTGCCAATCTGGTCGCCAAACCCAGCCAGCAGGCTGCCGTGCCCTACCCGGTCATCTGCCGCCTGGCCTTCGGCGTTTTCGGGGCCAACATTCCTGCAATCATTCGCGGGCTGATCGCAGTGGCGTGGTATGGCATTCAAACCTATCTGGCATCCAGCGCACTGGTAATCGTGGTGCTGCGTTTCTTTCCGGAACTCGCCGCCTATCAGAACGTGACCTTTCTCGGGCTGTCGTGGCTGGGCTGGTTCGGCTTTCTGGCGCTGTGGGTGGTGCAGGCCGCAGTGTTCTGGACCGGGATGGAGTCGATCAGACGCTTCATCGACTGGGCCGGCCCTGCCGTTTATGCGGTGATGTTCGCGCTGGCAGGCTGGATTGTCTGGCGTGCAGGCTGGGATAACATCAGTTTTACCCTGGCTGAAAAAGAGTTGTCCGGCTGGGCAGCGTTCGGGCAAGTCGTCATGGCTATCGCACTGGTGGTCTCGTATTTCTCCGGCCCCACCCTGAACTTCGGTGATTTCAGCCGCTATTGCCGCAGTATGGCTGACGTGCGGCGCGGCAACTTCTGGGGTTTGCCAGTGAATTTTCTGGCGTTTTCATTGGTGACGGTGGTGATTGTCTCGGGCACGCTGCCCATTTTCGGTGAAATGATCCACGACCCAATCGCTACCGTAGCGCGCATCGATAACACCACTGCCGTGCTGCTTGGCGCATTCACCTTCGTGACCGCCACTGTCGGCATCAATATCGTCGCCAACTTCGTTTCCCCGGCCTTCGACTTCGCCAACGTAGCCCCCAGCCGCATCAGTTGGCGTGCAGGCGGCATGATCGCTGCGGCGGCGTCGATTTTCATCACACCCTGGAATCTGTTCAACAATCCTGAAGTGATTCATTACACCCTGGATGTACTGGCGGCCTGCATCGGCCCGCTGTTCGGCATCCTGCTGGTGGATTATTACCTGATCAAGAAACAGCAGATTGACGTTGACGCCTTGTTCGATGACACACCGAGCGGTCGCTACTGGTACACCAATGGCGTGAACTGGATAGCGGTCAAGGCGTTGGTGCTGACGGCGCTGGTCGGTCTGTGCTTCACCTTCGTCGAATGGTTCAAGCCCATCGCCAACTTCGCGTGGTTTACCGGCTGCATTCTGGGCGGCGCAGTGTTTTACGCGATGACACGCTGGTCGCCTGAGCAAGTTGCCAACATGCCTGCACCCGTCGGCCAGAACTGATAAACCCGACAGGCGCTGGACACTTGCCGAATCCAGCGCCTGAACGCCGCACAAACACCTGTCCCCTTACAAAATCCAGTGCTTGCAGGTACGCCGGCAAGCCCGGTATGACCTGAAAACCCGTCCCTGCCTGATCAGCAGAAAATAATGCCCGCCCCAAATGATATTAATTTAATATCACCCTCAATCCCGAACATTGAATGATCGAGTGTCATTGATCGGCTTTTAGTGTCCGGGACACAAAATAGAATAAATTTTGTACAACTTTCAGGCCGCTGCGCTGCCCTATGACTGAGTCTTTGTGAACCAGGCGTTCAAGTGGGTCGATAGTAATGAGCAATGATGTTTCCGGCGGCATGCCATTCGCCCCCCAGCCACTCCTTCCCTCAGCGCAGGAAACCGCCGAGCGGCTGCAACTCGCTCTGGATTCAGGCGCGGTCGTCGGCACTTGGGTGTGGGACATCATTGATGATCGCCTGACAGGCGATGAGCAGTTTGCCCAGACCTTCGGTCTGTGCCCGAAACTATGTGCCAAAGGGCTCCCATTGGAGCTGGTGACAGCGTCCATTCATCCTGACGACTCACGCAGGGTCGACAAGGCCATCGAAGAGGCACTGCTCGGCAGCGATACCTACCGATGCGAATACCGGGTTCTTCATCAGGACGGCGTTTATCGTTGGGTTGAAGCCAGCGGGAAAATTGAACGCGATGCTCACGGCAAGCCTGTTCGCAGCCCGGGCGTGCTGCTTGACATAGACAGCCGGCGTGCCGCCGAAGCCGAGCGGGATCGCTTGAACGAACTGCTCAAAATATTCACTGCTGCAGTTCCAGGCGTTGTCTACGCCAAGGATCTGGAGGGCAGAATGCTGGTCGCCAACCGCGGCACTGCCGAGCTGATCGGCAAGCCGCCCGAGTTTTTCATTGGCAAGACGGATCTGGACTTTCTGGATGACAAGGAGCAAGCGCGGATCCTGATGGAAACCGACCGCCGGATCATGCAGAGCAACGTCAGCGAACAGATTGAAGAGCAGGTAAACCTGGCTGATGGCTCTGCAGCGGTATGGCTGTCGACCAAAGCGCCACTGACCGACGGCAACGGCGAAGTCATCGGTCTTATAGGCTCCTCTATCGATGTGACGGCACGCAAAAGAGCCGAAGAAGCCGTCAGGGAACTCAACCAGACGCTGGAACAGCGCATCGAACAAGCCGTTTTCGAACGCGAGCAGATAGAAGATGCTTTGCGCCATTCGCAGAAGATGGACGCCGTCGGCCAGCTCACAGGTGGCATCGCACATGACTTCAATAATTTGCTGGCGGGCATTTCGGGCAGTCTGGAACTGATTACCAAACGACTGGCTCAGGGACGTGTGGGCGATGTAGACCGGTACGTGTCAGTCGCTCAGGGGGCCGTACGCCGTGCGGCTTCGCTGACCCACCGGTTGCTGGCATTTTCGCGCCGCCAGAATCTTTCCCCGCGAGTGACCGACGTGAATATGCTGATCCATGACATGGAAGAAATGATCGCACGCACCGTCGGCCCGGAAATAGATATAAAGGTGGTCGCCCAGAATGACCTGTGGCCTGCGCTGATCGACCATGCCCAGCTCGAAAGCTCCTTGTTGAACCTGTGCCTGAACGCCCGTGACGCAATGCCGAATGGCGGACGCATCATCATCGAAACCGCCAATGCTTCCATTGAGGAGTGCACCGACCCGGATCACGGGGTTCCTGCTGGCGAGCACTTGAGCATCCGCATTACCGACACCGGCATAGGCATGACCCCCGATACAGTCGCCAAAGCCTTTGAACCATTCTTCACCACCAAACCCATCGGCGCCGGCACAGGCCTGGGTCTATCGATGGTCTACGGTTTTGTCCGCCAGTCCGGTGGCCAGATCCGCGTCGAGTCGGTCGAAGGTCAGGGCACCAGCGTGGTGATGCACCTGCCGCGCTACATCGCTGAAAACGCTCCACATATTCGCGAACCCGACGTCACTGAAGAGCCGGTGCACCACACTGGCGAAACGGTGCTGGTCGTTGATGACGAACCCTCGGTCAGGATGCTCGTTGCGGAAGTGATTACCGGCCTGGGCTACCACTGCCTGGAAGCAGCCGATGCTCAATCCGGCTTGCAGATCCTGCAATCGGACACCCGCATTGACCTGCTGATCAGTGACATCGGCCTGTCAGGCGGCATGAATGGCCGGGAAATGGCCGATGCAGCAGGCGATTACCGGCCGGGGCTGCCTACATTATTCATCACGGGTTACGCCAAGACCTCAGTCCTGGACGACTGCCACCTGCGACCTTGTACGCAAGTGCTGACCAAACCTTTCGGGCTGGACACGCTTGCCGGACGTGTGACCGGTCTGATCGGCGCAGATGCTGTCGCTCGAGGCTATTCATAACGTGAATCCAGGCACGCCCGACGGTCGGTATTTCGTGGTCAAGGGACAACTCTGGCGCTGCTCCAACCCGTCATTAAGCGAAGACGTTCGGCAGCAGCTGGTTGACCAGCTCATGACCGCACGCCGCGCCGTCAGGGCTGCCAAGGCTAGCGGCGACCCCGAGGCGCTGAAAACGGCGCGGGCTGCGGTCGACCAGGCCAAAGTTGCACTGGGTGAACGCGGCGAAGTCTGGTGGACCGACGGGGCCGAGGATTTCAATCGGCGCAAAGTGACGAATACGCCTTATGCGCAGTGGTATCTGGACTTGAACAATCCCGCCAACTGAAGCTGATCGCTCGTGGAGCTGTCCGGTCATTTATATGACACGCGACATTCATAAAAAAGAATCCCCGCCGATAACCCTCCAGCTTCATCTACGACCTGTGCCCTCTGCGCAACACCCCTCTAAAGGCCCATACCGGCATGACAAAATCGCTAAAATTCAGCCATAAAATCCTCTTGGCGGCGTCTCTCGTCGTGATCGCCGCATTCACCCTCTTCACGCTTTACAACGACTATCTGCAGCGCAACGCGCTTCGAGTGCAGCTGAAGGAAAACCTGAATCAGACTGGCGAAAGCACTGCGGGCAATATTCGCAGCTGGCTTTCAGGGCGGATTCTTCTGGTGGAAAACCTGGCTGAAAACGCATCGTCGCCACAGTCACAGTCCCCGGAAGCGCAGAATCTCGCCCTCGGCCAACCCACGCTTATCGCTACGTTCATGAGCATCTACGAAGGCAAACGTGACGGGTCCTTCGTCACCCAGCCGCCCGATGACATGCCGGCCGACTACGACCCCAGAACCCGGCCCTGGTATGTCGATGCCATTCGCGCAGGCAAAACGATCCTCACGGAGCCTTACCTGGATGCCGTGACCAAGGGCTTGATCGTGACCCTTGCGACACCGGTCAAAGGTACTTCAGGCGTGTCCGGTGTCATTGGTGGTGATCTGAGTCTGGAGATACTGGTGAAGATGATCAGCTCGCTACGGCTTCATGGGGACGGATATGCGTTCCTGGTCGACGCGAATGGTCGCATTCTGGTTCACCCGGACACCTCGCTGGTGATGAAGACGCTGGCCGAAGTCTACCCGGCGAATACGCCCGCATTGTCACAAGACCTCAGTGAAAGCCAGCATGCCGGAAAGGCTCAGATCGTTACGTTTGCTCACGTAGACGGGCTGCCCTCCGTGAATTGGTACGTGGGCGTGGCGATGGATAAAGAGATCGCCTACGCAGCACTGGGCGAGTTCAGAAATTCGGCCATTGTGGCGACGGTCATTGCCGTGGTGTTGATTATCCTGCTGCTGGGGATGCTCTTGAGCGTCCTGATGCGGCCGCTGAACCTGATGGGCCGCGCCATGCATGATATCGCTGCCGGCGAAGGCGACCTGACCAAGCGTCTGACCATTCAGAGCGAAGACGAGTTCGGGTATCTGGGCAACGGCTTCAACCTGTTCGTGGAACGCATCCATGACTCGATGCGTGAAGTGGCCTCCTCCACTGTACAGCTCAACGAAGTTGCTCTGCGGGTAGTGAACGCCTCCAACTCGTCAATGCTCAATTCCGATCAACAGTCCAACCGGACCAACAGCGTGGCCGCCGCCATTAATGAACTGGGTGCCGCGACCCAGGAAATTGCCCAGAATGCCGCGCGCGCCTCGGGCCACTCGAGCGACGCCCGCACGCTGGCTTCGGACGGCCAGGAAGTGGTCGGGCAGAACATCGCGGCCATGAGCCGTCTGTCCAGACGCATCAGTAACGCCAGTGAGCAGATTGAAACGCTTAATACAAAGACAGCCAACATCGGTCAGATCCTGGAAGTCATTACAGGCATCTCGCAACAGACAAACCTGTTGGCCCTTAACGCCGCCATCGAAGCCGCGCGCGCGGGTGAAGCCGGCAGAGGTTTCGCCGTAGTGGCCGATGAGGTCCGCAGCCTGGCCCACCGTACGCAGGAATCGGCGAGCCAGGTACAGGAGATGATCGAGCAACTGCAATCCGGCGCTCGCGAAGCAGTGGCGATCATGAACGAAAGTCAGCGCGAAAGCGTTGAAACAGTCGGCATTGCCAACAAGGCCGTTGCAAGCCTTGAGCACGTTACCGAACGCATCGGCGAAATCGACGGCATGAATCATTCGGTTGCCACGGCAACCGAAGAACAGACCGCCGTAGTGGAAGCGATCAACGTGGATATCACGGAGATCAATACCCTGAACCAGCAGGGCGTGGAAAACTTGAACGCCACCTTGCGTGCATGCAATGACCTTGAACAGCAATCCACCCGGTTGACGCAGCTGGTGGGGAGCTTCCGTCTATAACGTTCAAGAGCCGCTGCCGAAAAGGTTCGGCAGCGGCCCGATATATGCCGACAGGCTACGGAAGTTGCTGTTCAATCACCCCCAGCCATCCCATGCCAGGGTAAGTCTCAAAGCCCGGCGTCATTGAATACCCCTGAATACTGTTGTTGGGCAGCGTGCTGTAGCCGGTCGCCTGACCAGCCCTGGCGTGCAGCTCGACACGGTGGCCCAACGGGCTTTGCGGGTCGGAGCTGGCAATTACCTTGTGGCTGGCGTCGACCATCATCACTCGGGTGCGGGTACGTTCTTCGTCACTCAGGCGCACGCCCTGTATCACCGAGTCCGATTGATTCTGCCAGTCAAAGAAGATCCCGATGACGCCGATCACAGGTGAGTGTTTGCCAGCGTTGCTGCGCACAGCGGCACTGAACACGCAGGTTTGTGAACCGTTGAGCAAGGGCTCTACCGCCACTTCGCCAGCAAAGTACTGATCGCCCGACGAGTGCCGCACCGCCTGCTTGAACCAGGTCGCGTCGGTGACATCCGCACCGATAACCTTGCCGAAGGTGCCGGGCCTGCCGGAGGCAATCACACAGCCTGTGGTGTCCGCCACCCAGATATCCAGGTACACCGTATAGCTGTCCAGAATGACGCCAAGGCGCTCACTGGAATGAGCACGATTTTGCGGGGTTGGCGTCATCAGTACATCGACCAGCGACGCATCGGTCGCCCACCACAGAACATCGCACGTGCGCTCATACAGATTACGGTCGATGATTTCTATCAGGTTCAACGCGAGGTCTGCCAGTCGCTGGCCTCGCACATCAAAACACATGCCCTTGCCCAGTTCGGTGAGTTCATTGACCGACGCTTGAAGGTCCTGAGTGAGCCCACTGGCAATCTTCGAAATCTGCTCGGAGATATTCTTCACCTCCTCTGCCACCACTGCAAAACCTCGACCGGCCTTGCCTGCATGCGCCGCTTCGATCAGCGCGTTTATCGCCAGCAATCGGGTCTGGCGGGTAATCATCTGTATATCGCTGACGCCACGAGTCGCCAGAGACTCCACTTCACGGGACAAGGTCACAATGCGTTCGGGTTCGATCATTTTCTTTCTGCTTCAATGAGTTACCGTTGGCGGCAGCCATCGCACAATAGTTATGCGAAAACAGAGGGAAAGACGTCATCGTTTCAGGGGCGCGGAAGTCCAGGCTTCCTGTTTTTATCGACTGATGCCGATATGCCCTCAACACCGCTAATGTAGTTTTGAAGATCGGCGATCTGCAAGCACTCCGCAAACAAGGTTTGCAATACAGGCTTGCGGGGGCGTTTGCACGGGACGGTTGCAGCGTGAGTGCACACCATTAACAGCAGAAGTTTTCGGGCTGAGACCTTATCGATCCAGAGCTGCCTCGCCTGGCTCGGTAAGGCCGAGAATAATATGCTGCACATAGGGAAACGAGGGGTCATAGGGCAATACGGCACCTGAAATCAAAAGCCCCTCTTTCACCAGGCCATCAATTATCGCCATAAAGTCGCCTATTGCCGGAACCGTAGGCAGAACGCGTACCAGCCCCAGGTAAAGCTGGCCAGACGTCAGCTTTCTGCAACGTGCAAGATTAGCGCTGTGGACGATTTCCAGCACCGCCGACTCATCGAAAAAATGATCATTGCCCACAGCGACCTCCCGAACCATGACCAGCCCTCCAGCCGCGTCACGGGTTCCTGTATGAAGTATCAGGATGATGTTCATGACGATCAGAGCGGTACTGACCCTCTCCCCGTCAACCCGCCAGGATCCTGCTGGCAAGCCTGAGGTTACGAAACAGCGCGGCCCGGCTTAAAAAGCATGCTGAACACGTTCATCGTTCCAGCGCTTCGGACGTCGGCAGATGATTGTCCGGCTGCAGAAATTTCATGACTTCGGCAATAACCGAAGGATGATCGATCAGCCGGTTATGGCCCAATCCTTCAGTCGTAAAGAGCTGTGCTCCGGGCCATAGCTTTGCGAACCGGGCACCCTTCTCCCACGGGGTTTCACGGTCGTGCCGGTCGTGGATAACCAACGCAGGAAGATCAAATACATGCAATCGCAGAGAAGCGTCGTAGTCCGCAAAACGCCGGCCGCTCAGCGCATACAAGTACCCTTCAAAAGGTACAAACACCTTATGGGCCACACCCACAGCATCAAACTGTTGAAACACGCTGTCAGCCGGCGCAAGGAACGGCGCAATCAACACAAATCGTTCGGGACACCACTGTTCTTCCTGAGCGAAGACGATTGACGAAGCGCCCAGCGAATGCCCGATTACGGCCGTCGGCCTGCCAAAATGGCGCCCGACCTGCCGAAGTATGTCCACAAATTGCGGCATATGGCTGATAGTGCCGCTGCTCAGCCCATGAGCAGGCTGGTCAAAACCCACCACTGCATACCCCATTGATCGTAACAACGGCACCCACTCGATAAAACGCATCGCGTAGCTTGACCATCCGTGAGCGAGTAATACATAAGGCTGGCTGGACGGATCTCCCCACACATAAGTGGCTACCTTGTTTCCGTTCAGCTCCAGGGTATCCATTCGCGCATCCGGCGATGTGCTCAGTAATGCGGCAGCCTTTGCACGCCCGGCAACCTGAGGTGTAACGAAACGTCGGGCAAGGTGTCTTCCAGTGGTGCCCGGTAGAATACGGCTGGCAAGCATGAACGTGCCACGCAACGCCAGTAATCGAAGCCTTTTGGTGATTTTGCTCATCAGTATTCTCCGCCACCGGCCACAAGGTCTGGCGCAATTAGAGCAGCGTATCTTGTCACTGACAAGATACAATTACTCCACGGGCGTATAACTTTTGTTTCATGACAGGGAGCTTTACATGCCGGTCTCGGACACTCCGCGTACCTACCACCACGGCAACTTGCCAACTGTCTTGCGTCAGGCGGCCTGGGATATTGTTGGCGAAACGGGCATACGCGGACTCTCTTTACGCGAATGCGCCAGACGGGCGAATGTCTCTCACGCGGCGCCTGCACACCACTTCGGCTCTCTGGAAAACCTGCTGGCAGAAGTCGTGGCAGATGGTTACGAGCGCATGGTCGACGCTATCCGTGTCGCACAACGGGATCTTGGCGACTGTATCCTGGGCTGCGGGATGGGCTATGTAAATTTCGCCAGACACTACCCTCAGCACTTTCGGTTGATGTTCGGGATGTCAGGCATCAACCGCACGTTGCCCAGACTTCTCTCTTCAAGCGAAGCCACGTTACAGCTGCTTCGTCAGTCGATACGCACGGCATGGATAGAAAAAAACGGTACCGAACCCGACCCGACAGTCCTTGAGCAACGCACCTTCCTGGCCTGGAGCACCGCGCACGGATACGCCTCATTGACGATCGACAGAAAGCCGGATGAGTTTTCTGCCGTCTCGGCCGAGTCGATATTCAAGCCGATGACCCCTTTTCTGCTTACACCGTAGCGCGCCAGAACAGCGGAGATGCCTGAGCGCACGTGATTTGTCATGGCCATACCTTGACGACCTGAGCGTCGAGCATGCCGTGGATTTTCGAATATTGATGTTGATCAACATCAATACGTTGACATTTTAGATTTCGATCGTAATCATAGCGTCCATCACCACCCCGGAAGATGAACGCTATGTCCGAGAAAACGCTTTTCGAACCCTACACCTTAGGCAATCTGACGCTGGCGAATCGTATCGTGATGGCACCACTGACCCGCAACCGTGCGGGTGCCGGCCTGATCCCTACAGAGCTGACAGCGACCTACTACGCACAAAGGGCCTCTGCCGGACTGATCATTACCGAAGCGACGCAGATTTCTCCCCAGGCTCAGGGTTACCAGAACACACCGGGGCTTTACACGTCAGAGCAAATCGCTGCATGGCGCAAGGTGACTGACGCGGTGCACGCGGCAGGCGGGCGTATCTTCGTGCAGCTCTGGCACGTAGGCCGGGTTTCTCACGTTGACCTGCAACCGGACGGCGCAGCGCCTGTCGCACCGTCAGCCATCCGGGCGCAGACCAAAACCTTCGTCAATAACGAATTTTCAGACGTGTCCGAGCCGCGCGCGCTGGAGCTGAGCGAACTGCCAGGTATCGTCAACGACTTTCGTCAGGCAGCGGCAAATGCCATTGCAGCAGGCTTCGACGGTGTCGAAATCCATGGTGCCAACGGGTACTTGCTTGATCAATTCATCAAGGACAACGCCAACCTGCGCACCGATGCCTACGGTGGCTCGGTAGAGAATCGCGCGCGCCTGCTGCTGGAAGTCGTCACTGCCGTGGTCAAGGAAATCGGTGCACAACGCACTGGCGTCCGGCTATCGCCGGTTTCTCCTGCCAACGGGGTTTCCAGCAGCGATCCCCAGCCACAGTACGAGTACATCGCCGAGCAGCTCAACGCGCTGGGCATTGCCTACATTCACGTAATAGAAGGTGCCACGGGCGGATCGCGGGATATTGCTCCGTTCGACTACAGCGCGCTACGTCAGCGCTTCGAGCACACCTACCTGGCCAACAACGGTTACGACCTCGACCTCGCAACGGCCCGTCTCGACGCCAGGCAGGTGGACCTCGTTGCCTTTGGCCGTCCGTTCATCAGCAACCCTGACCTGATCGAGCGCCTGAAAACCAGTGCACCGCTGACAGAGCTCAACCCGGCCACGCTCTACGGCGGCGGCGCTGAAGGTTATATCGACTACCCCACCATCGCAGGCTGAAACCCGCGACTTCTCTCATCGCCTCTCATGCAAGGACATTCTCGATGACTACGCTCTCCACTGTTCTGATCACTGGCGCTTCCAGCGGTATTGGTGCCGTTTACGCCGAGCGATTTGCCCGCCGCGGCCACAACCTGGTGCTTGTCGCACGTGACAAGCCACGTCTGGACGCCCTTGCGGCAAAACTGAGTGCAGAAAACGACGTTGCTGTCGAAGTGCTTCAGGCCGACCTTACCCAGGCCGCCGACCTCGCCGCACTCGAAACTCGCCTGCGTGACGATGCCCGGATCGGCGTTTTGATCAATAACGCTGGCATGGCGCAATCGGGCGGGTTCACTCAGCAAAGCGCCGAGGCCATTGAAAAGCTTATCGCACTCAACGTGGTTGCTCTGACACGACTCGCGGCAGCGGTGGCCCCACGCTTTGCACAATCGGGCAGCGGTTCAATCGTCAACCTTGGGTCAGTGGTGGGCTTTGCGCCAGAGTTCGGCATGACCGTATACGGTGCTACCAAGGCCTACGTGCTGTTCCTGTCCCAAGGCATGAACCTGGAATTATCGCCACAAGGCGTTTACGTCCAGGCAGTACTGCCGGCGGCCACCCGCACCGAAATCTGGGAGCGTGCCGGGATCGACGTCAACACTCTTTCAGAGGTGATGGACGTCGAAGAACTGGTTGACGCAGCGCTGGTGGGCTTCGACCGCCGCGAACTGGTCACCATCCCGCCGCTGCACGTTGCGGATCGCTGGGACGCTCTGGATGGAGCGCGGCAAGGATTGTTGTCGGATATTCGACAGGCGCAGGCCGCAGAGCGCTATCAAGCAGAAGCCTGAACAGGATCGAGTCACGATATAACCCCTGCAGGCGCAACGCGTGATGTACCCCGGACGCCGTATCGAGGACTGTGAAGTTCGACGTCCATATCGTCCGGGTCACGCCCATGCCCCACTTTTCACTTGCCCCACCTCATTGTTCGATACCACTGGAATCAGCGCGTCATGAAAGCACTCACCTTCGGAAACTATGGCAAGACGCCTGATATTGCGATTGCGCATGTTCCTGTACCGACCATCAGGCCTGACGAATTGTTGGTGGAAGTTCACGCTGCCGGGTTGAACCCGATCGACAACATGATCACCACGGGCGTGTTCAAATCTGTCCTCAAGTACGAACTGCCCGCCGTCATGGGCAGTGACCTGTCCGGCGTGGTCATCGAGGTTGGCAGCGCCGTAACTCGTTTCAAGGCCGGTGATGCCATTTTCGCCAGCCTCTTCGACCTCGGAAAAGGCGCCATCGCCGACTTTGCAGCGGTCCCGGAGCACGCTGCCGCACTTAAACCGGCGAATCTGGACTTCGTACAAGCAGCCTCCATTCCGATGGTTGGACTGACCTCCTGGCAAGCCTTGAAAGAGCGCGCCAATCTTCAACCCGGACAAAAGGTATTCATCCCTGCGGGGTCTGGCGGCATCGGTACTTTCGCCATCCAGCTGGCAAAACACTTGGGCGCCAACGTGGCTACGACCACCAGCAACGTGAATGTAGCGCTGGTCAGCAGCCTGGGCGCAGATAACGTCGTGAACTACAAAGAGCAGGCCTTCGAAAACATACTGCACGGTTACGACCTGGTACTGGGCACCACCCGAGGAGACACCCTTAAAAAAGCTGTCGGCATCCTCAAACCCGGAGGCAGGATCGTATCCCTCATTGGTCCACTGGATAAAGCATTCGCCAAAACCCGCCGGATGAATGCCTTATTCACGTTTATCTTCGGGCTGATGAGCCACTCGATCAGGCGACGTGCCAGAAAACACAAGGTCTCCTACTCGTTTTTGTTCATGCGCCCGGACGGTGCTCAACTGGAGAACATTGCCGAGTTACTTGAAAGTGGGCAAATCAAACCGGTCATTGACCGGGTCGTTTCGCTTGAACAAGCACACACCGGACTTGAATACCTGGCCCTGGGTCGCGCCAAAGGCAAAGTCGTTGTAAAGATCAGGTGAATAAAGCGAACTTTCCTCTGTCCGTGACCGACCCATTCAACTATCAGCATGGCCACGCTATCTGCATCCAGCCTTTTAAGCATTGGAGGTATTAAATGAGTACATCGTCCAAAAAAACGGCCATTGTCACCGGCGCATCATCCGGAATTGGTCGCGCGACAGCCGAGGCACTGGCGCAATCGGGTTATACCGTATTTGGCACAAGCCGCAAGATTGGCGACAGTTCGGCCGAGGTGTCCATGCTCACGTGCGACGTGACCAGCGATGACGCTGTCAGCGCTCTCGTTTCCAACGTGCTCGCACAGACCGGGCGAATCGACCTGTTGGTCAACAGCGCGGGTATAGGCCTGTTGGGTGGCGCTGAAGAATTCTCCATCCCCCAGGTGCAGGCACTGTTCGATGTCAATCTGTTCGGCATCATTCGCATGACCAATGCAGTATTACCGTCGATGCGCAAACAGGGCCAGGGACGCATTATCAATATCGGATCGATCCTGGGGTTGATCCCCGCGCCCTACTCTTCTCATTATTCGGCGGTCAAGCACGCGCTCGAAGGCTATTCGTAGTCCCTCGATCACGAGGTACGAGCCTTCAATATTCGGGTCTCGGTCATCGAGCCAGCATTTGTACGAACCGTCTTCGATCAAAACAGCATCGAGCCGGACTCGCTGTTGAAAGAATACGATCAGGCCAGAGCGGGCGTCAGGTCACTGCTGGCCGACGTGATGCCGAAAGCCGATTTGCCCGACGTTGTGGCGGCTGTCGTGCTGAAAGCCGCTGAGGATTCACGTCCCAGGCATCGATACGCGGCCGGCAAGACAGCGCGCCAAATCAGCATACTGCGTCGCTTTGCGCCTGCTGGCGTATTTGACAAGAGCCTGCGCAAGCAATTTCGTTTGCCGGTTTGAATCCAGGGTATGTGATGGCGGCGTGAGCGTCTGATATGCATTGATCGAGAGGCATGAAAAGACAATCGTTTCAGGCTCGCTGTTCAAGAGTGGTAAGGGCGTTCCGTTTTTTTAGCTGCGAACTTCAAGGCTTAGAAAAATCAGTTCCCTATCTGACTGTCTGGTGATTCAGGCATTTTAGCGCTGCAGGGCATGCAGGGGGCGGAGCCCCAGGCGCTTTACTGTGCAATGACTAGAATAAAAGCCACACGCCAGCACTCGAAAAGGATATCGCCTTGGCCTTACCTGACACGCTCCGCCTCGCAGTACTCATTGACGCTGACAACGCCAGTTCTTCAGTGGCTAAAGAGCTTTTAGAGGAAGTTGCTAAATACGGTAACGCAACGGTAAAGCGCGCATACGGCGACTGGACGACCCAACACCTGACAGGCTGGAAAAATCACCTGCATAAACATGCCATTCAGCTGATTGGCGACCCGCCTGAGGGAGGCAGGCAAAAGGGTTTATGGTCTGGGCGAACGTAAAATACCTGACACGTTCATTGGAGCCTGCGACAAATTTATTTTCTTTGAGGTATTGAAAAAGCCAACCCGGAACACCGCGCCTGTGGCCATCGCTAACCTACCGGACCAGAGAGAAATCCTGACCTTGGCTATCGAGGAAAAGGCTCGTGACCACGGCTGGGCAGCACTGGGTGGGGTCGGTGCCTATATTTCCAAAAACCACGCTTCATTCGATGCAAGAAACTATGGGTTCACAAAACTGGGGCCTTTGGTTCGTGCCCAGAACACTATCGTAATCAAAGAAATACCGGATGGAGAGATTACTCATATTCACGTTCGGCTGAGCAACGCATGATCCTATGGCATTGCTTGAAAGCCAGGTTTCTTCCACTCCCGGCAAGACCGTGTCGAAGCAAACAAAGGGCTGTAGACGCTGGGGAAACGACGCTGAATACGCGACCGCTTCCCTCACAAAAGGCGTCGAACACGCTTACGCACTCGCCCAGACAATGAATGAGGCTCCGAATCTGATCGTTGCCTCGCCACAGATAGCCGCCTTGACGACCGCAGTAGTCTTTCCGGTCATCCCGTGTGAAACGAAGCCCACTGATAAATTCACTTAGCTTGAAACATCGCGTTGTGCCAACACGATTATCCAGCCTCGAGTTTTCGTGATGATCCTTCAGTGGTATTTTTCGTTTCTCATCGTTTTTTATCAAGTAAAGGATTGCTCGTCTTGATCAAACCCAGAAGCCTGAATAAGCAAAATGAGTTGCCCGATCACTTCGAAAATGTGGAATACCTTAGTGCTGTAGATGTCCACGACGACGATGAAGATCTCGCGCAGGCTGGTTACTGTAGAGTGACCTTTGACGCAATACCTATGAAGATCCTGCCCTTTTTGCGGCGAGCGAAATCCCAGGACATCATCAACGATTCAGATAACGCATTGAGCTTTCTGCTCATGGAAGCAGTGATCCCCATCCCTCTTTTCGAACAGACGGTAAGAGTGGGTGGCTGGTGCTCGATTACCGTTTCAGAAAACCCTGTAATGCAACAAGGCTTTCTTAGCGCCACCGCGCTTGAGTTTTCTGGAAGCGAGGAGCAGCCTGCTCCTACGATTCTTTACGTGAGAATCAATCCCTCCGTACCTGATGCAAAAGACCTGCACGCCTTAAAACGGGTCATCGAGTGTCGCCACCATCACAGTGCACCGAGTGAATACCAGGGTGACCCACCGGGCAATGGCGTTTACGTCGCAGTCTATGATGTCGGTCAGGCTAATATGTGTGCCATCCTCGATAACAATTACCAACCCAAAGCGTTCTTTGATTTCGGCTGGCCCATTGGTTTCTATCGCCGATCACTGCCGGGTTGCCAAAACTTCGATCCGCTCGAACGTGACGACCCCGTTCACCCCGCTCCGGTTTTTCTTTCACACCTGGATTGGGATCATTGGGGGTACGCTTACGAATCCGGCCGCCCTACCAAGGATACGCGTGGCTTCTGGAAAACGAAGGTGACCTATCGAGCAGGCGCACTACAGCGTGCATGGGTTATGCGTCGACCTTCGGGCAGACTAAAACTGGGTGCCAGCCATGCGCATTTAATGTACGCGTTGCAGAATCAGGTGCTGAATGATGGAAGCCGCGCACTGAAGTTTTGGCCTCCCGCTCAAACGCACTTTCAATGGGGAGCATGTACCGTGTTCACTTGCAACCCCATTGCCGGTGCGCATGACACCCAGTACCTTCGCAATAACGAAGCCTTGGGCATGTTGGTGGAAAACCCGCAAAGCTACTACTTCAGACGCGTACTGCTCTGTGGGGATGCTGATTACACCTCTATTTCCGCAGCATTCAAGCAAAACCTTGGGGGTATAGTCGCGCCTCATCACGGCGGTCGAGTAACCCCACATTCGATCCCGGCACCCGACGTGGACGCAGGCACATACCGCTACATGGTCTTCTCAACTCATGATGGCTGCTACTCTACAATACCGTCGAATGACACGATCACCGAAGCATTGGCCTTGGGCTGGAAGATCTCCCGGACTGACTCTCGATTGGATTGCCACTGTGGTGTCGGCAAAAGACGAAACCGTTGGTTTGCACTGGCCAGCTATAAAACGCCTGGCCCCTGGCATCTTCCTGCATGCCTTTGCCTGGCGTTGCATTGATTCATACACCGGTCAGTGAAATCCAGGGGCAGGTTTACAGGACGGTTTATGGGGATCTTTCGAGTACTTACCGTTCAACAATCTGTCGCTCGCGTCCACTGCGCCAAGCGTCAGGGCATCATGCCTCGCGAGACTAAGCCGGCTGCCGTTTATTCGGCAGCAGTTGGCCGATTTCACTTGCCCGCAGCGTTGCCAAGGTGTGCAGCTGGGAAGTGGCAGTTGCCTACCCCAGACCCGCGCGACCCGACTTTGACAATCACAAGGTGCCTGCCCATCAAGGCAGACACTTTTTCGCTGATCTGGCTCACCCAAACCGCCCTTGCAATCAAACGTCACTTACTCAGAGCTTGCTTCAGGCCCCGCGTAGAAAATTTTCCGGCCTTTCCCTCCTTGATGGCGTGCTCTTGCTGGCCAAAGCACAGCGGCAAATAACTTTTCAAATCGTCGGGCGTGTTCGTCAGTTTAATGTCCCAGCGCCGCTCGATGAACTTGAGTAACGCAACACCGCGCACGGCAATGCTCTGTGCACTCCAATCGCGAAATTCCTGAGCGACTTCAGTCGCAGAATAACTTGCGTTTTCGTAGCGAGCACGCTTACCCGTCTCGGTTCGTCCCTGCTTGATGCTGTAGGCATCATTCGAGGCTGCTGCGTTGCTGCTGCGAGACAGGAACAACAGATTACCGAGCGAGTTTTGCAGTGCTTTGGTAATGCGTAGGTTGCGGTTTGAGCGACCGTCCACCGGAATCTTTTCATCCCAGTAGGCTTTGCCATGCCCGGAGGGATTCTGGGGGAAAATATGCTCGACCGTTTCATCGAAATGAAAGTCCGACCATGCAATCTTCACGGGGTTGTTGCCATCCTTGTGGAAACTGGCCTCGTACTCGTAAAGGGCCAAACGGGTAAAGTCCCATTTATAGAAACCATCGCCATTTTGAAATCGACGTTCGATATGCGTTTGCAGCTGGAACGGGAAGAACAACCCGGGCCACTTAAAATCGTTATCGTCGTAGCGTCCATCGTCATATTCGGTATTGCTTGCATAAGCCCTGACCAGGCGCGAAACGAGTTGAACGGCGCCCTTACTGTCGAGCTTTCCGATCCCGTGGTCTTCAGCGAGGAAGCCGTCCCTGCCGGGTTTCAACAACGTATAGGCAGCCGATTCCATATCGGCCCTGCCCGCCGTTCCTCTAATTCCTGAGAGTCTCAAAACGACCACAATGAACCGCTCGATCTCGACCAATAGCGCTTCGACACATGCCAAGGCACGCGCGTGTTCACGCGGGGTGTTCATCGCACCACGGATGTCGCTTGAGGCGCGCAAATAGGCCGAAAGAATAAGGGGCTTGAAAAAAGCAAAACCGGCATGCTCTAAACGGTTCAGTTGTTTTTGGTGGCCCGGCGGCATAAGCGCAGGAGAGTGGATATGCGACCACCAGACGGCAGCGGCTTCCAGACTTTGAATATAGTCCCGGATGAACGCGAACGTGGTCTGCTCAACACCCACCGCGAACACCTGATTGAACAACGTATTTTCCAGCCAGTCCGCCTCGCGCTTGCGCTTGAAGTAGGCCGTCGCGTGCGCCAACAAAAACTCATCGTCCTGATGTTGCGTTTTTTCGCTGTGCCCCAACGCCCGGTAGATACCCTTCCATGCGCTGTGAACATGGTCACGCAGAGCCGCTGTATCCTCACCCGGTCGCGCAGCGAAAGTAGAAAGATAAATGAGCCTGTTTTTCAACAGCTCCATTTTTGATAAAGGCCGCCCGCGATTATTCAACGTTTCAAACGCGACGTGGATATCCAACGTGGGAGACACTGCCAGCAAGAACAAACAAAACCGATCAAGCATCAGGTCCAGCGATTGCCGAACCACCTCATCAGGCAGTGCGTGTACCAGGTCGGCATAAAACTCGGAGGCGGCTTTCAGATTCAAGGCATAGCTTGACGGCTCGCGCGACAGACTGGCTTCGAAGATAGGGTCGTTCAGCACATAGAAATTAAAATAATTTTGCAGTTCCTGATTGTCTTGAAAGTCTACAGCGTAGCGTTGCGATGGTTCGCCAAGGCGAGCGCGCAGTACATTGGCGAGGATCATCACTGTCATCAGCCGCTGCTGACCATCGACGACCTCGACACTTGGCCTCTCTTTCTTCTGAGGGCAGTTACGCACCAGCATCATGCCAATAAAGTGCTGCTCAACCCCGCTGCCCGCTACATTGCGGATGTCTCGCCAAAGCGCCTGCCATTGGCTTTCGCTCCAGGAGTATCCCCGTTGGTAGTCGGGAATCAAAAAACTGTAGTGATCGAGAACTTCACCAATATGACGAAGCATTGCATCGCTGGGTGGCATGGGCCGTCCTTGGAAATGAGGTGTTTGGTTATCGGTAAAAAGCAGGAACCGCGAGAGGGGAATTCAATATCTTGAACGACATACTTTGCAAGCCCTAAGTGCGGCTGAAGTACGGAGGGATGCTCCGGACAATTGCGGAACCGGATACTCTGTGATGACGAGAGTGAACATGGCGATTCAATGGACACGCCGCGGCTTCGCAGAACCGGTTGGCGTCGAACGTCAGGCCGCTGGCAGCACTGATCCGGCCTCTTTGGCCGGCAGCGGTCCACAGAGACGGTAGGTGTCGATCAATGTGTCAAAAAGGGCAATGTCCGACTGGCTTCTCGCAATGAGTTGAGCGCCCGCTACTGCTGAAAAAATCGCCTGCGCCCGCACCATGCTGTCCGACGGCGTGCAGACGTTAGCCGTTACCAGAAGCTTGCTCAGCCAGGCAATATTGACCTGGGCAAAAAGCTGGATTTCCTGAATCATTTCGGGCGGTAAATTGTCGGTTTCCGCACCTACAAAACTGCCCAGGCAAAGGCGGTTTTCAGCCTCCAGCGAGCGCCGGAAAATTTCCGGGAAACGGTGCAACGCTTCGATGGGGTCAGGTGTTTCTTCAGAGATGGTCTCAAGTGCAGCAGCACCGTCCTCCCAGTATCGTCTGGCAACCTCGACGCCCAGATCAGCCTTGCTGGGGAAGTGGTAGTAAATACTGGCCGGCTTGATTCCGACCTGGGCTGCCAGATCGCGAAAGTTCAGGCCGTTGTACCCCTGTGACTGCGCGATGTTTCTCGCGGCTAGCAGAATCGCCTCTCGGGCATTGATGGTCATCGTAGTGCCTTGTACTGCAGACGCGTTTCTGGGGACGGACACATGCTAATTCAAAAACCTGGCGGTTGTCAGGTAGAACGGTGGAGAGGCATGCGCGCAAGGCATCCGCTGCCAATGAAGCGATCGGCTGAGCAGTTCACTATTGATTTCTCCCTACCTTGAAATACTGCCGTCGGGAACGTTATGCACAACGTTCCCGACGATAAGGTGCGCGCCCGACAGGTCAATCACTCGGCTGGCGAGTCCAACTCAGGAATACCGCTGCTGCGATCAGCATAGGCCGCCTGAAAACCCGGGCGTTTCTGCCAGCGTTTCCAGTATGAGTCCAGAAACTCGAAACGCTCATCCAGCGGTGTGGCGTTGACTGGAAACTTGGAAAAGGCAATGGCGGTTGCAAGCGTGATGTCCGCGAAAGTAGGCGCATCACCGCCCAACAGCCACTCACGGCCGTCGGCAAGATGACGGTTTACCAATGCTGCGTGTGTCAGCGCCTCCTTACGGCAGTGCTCGCCCCATGCTTCGTTTTTGGTCAGTTCAAGTTTGAAGCCGAGCCCGGTGTGCAGGACATGAAAAGCTGTAACGATCCGATAGAGGATATGCACCCAGATCCGGTTATCCCACATGTTATCGAGGCCCTGCTCCAAAGCTCCCTCGCCCATGATCTTGCGGCCCGGATAAGACTGATCCAGATAGCGGGCGATGGCTGCCGTTTCGGAAATGAAGCTGCCGTCTGCCAGTTCGAGGGTCGGCGTTTCCCCCCACGGGTTCATATTGAGATGACGCCAGCCACGCTGCTCTCCGCCAGGTGTCATGTCATAAATAGTTTCGTCGAACTGATCGGCAATGCCTTTCTCGTGGATAAACAGGCGCAAGCGCTGAGGATTCGGAAAAGCTGAAGGGGATGTGAAAAGCCGCAATTTAGAAGTCATGGAAGGGCCTGTGAAATGGGGAGGAGACCTACCTAACTACCGCTAGGTAGCTAAACCATAGCACATGACCGCGCCCCGTCAATGCCCTACCTAACATTCGTTAGGTAAATCACCGTGACGCCTCATCTCTCGTTGAGCTGTATTTCCAGCGCTCAAACACTAGGGCCTTGATATTCTACCCGCTGTACTCAAATGACTCGTGAGTGCAGCTCAAAGACAGACTAGACCAAAGCCTGAAATACACAGGCCTTGCCAGGTCGCACAGTGCCAAGAAGGGAAAAGAATGCAGCACGCTTCGCTGAACCGTTTTCGTATTGGGCTGCTCGCCTTGCTTTTGCTCTGCATGGCCTTGCCAGCCTTTGCCCAGAATATCCCCGCGCCCCAAGCCGATAGCGCCAGCAGTGCACCGCCTGTAGTCGATGCCCCGAGCCTGGACGACCTGAGCGAGCAGCTTGATCAGATCCGTCAGAAAGTGACGGGCAACGCCAACGATGACCTGCTTTCAAGCCTGCGACAGGCGGCTTTACAGGTTCAGAAACAAGCCGACAATCTGATTGCCCGGCAAGCTGTCGACATCGAGCACCTGGATGACCAGCTCAACATTCTCGGGCCAATGCAACCGGACGAAGCGCAAAGTCTGACCAGCCAGCGCAAGACGCTGACCGCTCAAAAAAACGCATTGGTCAATGACGAGCGCCAGACCAATGCGCTAAGCCAGTCAGCCCGGGATCTGGCTACGCAGATATTCAACCTGCGTCGCAGCCTCTTCGATTCGCAGATCAGCACGCGGACGGCGAGTCCGCTTAGCTCGGCGTTCTGGTCCACGCTGATTCGCCCTACCGATGACGACCTGGGACGCTTGAACAGACTTCTGGTCGATGTCCGTCAAGTGCTCAATAGCGCGATTGCACCGGAAAATCGTGTGCAGCTCGTCAGCGTGGTGATGGGCGCGTTGTTCATATGGGTGGTGGTACGACGCTTGCTGGAACGCTTGCTGATCTGGTCGATGATTCGCTGGCTACCGGAAGGCCGCCTGCGCCGCAGCGCTCTGGCGCTGGCCGTAGGGCTTTCGACCATTCTCACCATCACCGTTGCCACTTCACTGCTGCGCTGGGGAATAGTGCGCAATGCGGTGCTCAGCAATGACGTGGTCAACCTGCTTGATCAGGTGCAGACGCTGATCACCTTTTGCGCTTTCATTGTCGGTCTGGGGCGAGCACTGCTGATGTTGCCGCACGCCTCGTGGCGCCTGCCGCAAATTCCTGACGAAATCGCCACGGCGATGGGCCGCTTCCCGCCCGCGTTGGCGCTGGCACTCATGATTATCGGCACGCAAGAGCGAATCAACAGTGTTATAGCCAGTAGCCTGGCGCTGACCGTAGCGGTCAATGGCCTGACAGCACTGGCGGTGTCCCTGGTGTTTTTCTATGCCTTGGTGCGCTACCGCCGAACCCGGCGACGCTTTCAGCTGGAACGCCTTGGCGGATTTGCCGGGCTGATTCCTTTTGTCGTTGCGGTGTGGGTCGGACTGAGTTTGCTGGCATTGTTGAGCGGCTACCTGACACTGGCTTACTTTCTCGCGGTAAAACTGCTTTGGGTAAGCGTGGTAGCGTCCACTGCGTACCTGTTGATCGCCTGCTTCGGTGACATCTGCGAAACCCTCTTGTCGCCCAGACAGCCCGGCGGCATGGCACTGGGTTCGGCGTTGGGCTTGTCCGCACGCCATCAGGCCCAGGCAAGTACCCTGCTGGCGGGTATAGGCCGCACCTTGCTGCTGCTGACCGCAGTGCTGCTGGCTTTCCTGCCTTCAGGCTCGAGTCCGGGCGATCTGCTCGCAAGTTTTACTCAGCTGGATGTCACGTCCAAATCCCTCGGCAACCTGAACATCGTGCCCAGCGATATTCTGATGGCGTTGATTTGCCTGGTTGTTGGCCTGCTGGGCGTGCGTGTGCTCAAGGAATGGTTTGGAGAGCGCCTCCTGCCAGAGACCAACATGGACGCAGGAATGCAGGCCTCGCTGGTGACCTTGATCGGTTACATCGGCTTTGTATTGGTCGTGGCCGTGGTGATGTCCACGCTCAAGATCAGCCTGACCAACCTGACCTGGGTGGTCAGTGCCCTGTCGGTGGGGATAGGTTTCGGCCTGCAGGCCATCGTGCAGAACTTCATCTCCGGCCTGATTCTGCTGACCGAGCGTCCGGTCAAAGTCGGCGACTGGGTGAGCCTGGCAGGGGTCGAAGGCGATATTCGCCGGATCAACGTGCGCGCGACCGAAATCCAGATGGGCGACCGCTCGACGGTGATCGTGCCGAACTCGCAGTTCATCACGCAAAACGTACGCAACGTCACCATGGGCAACGCATTGGGGGTGGTCGGAATCACCCTTACCCTGCCTCTGGAAACAGACGTTCTGCAGATACGCGAACTGCTGTTGCAGGCCTTTACCGAGCATGAAGCAATACTCGACGCGCCCGCGCCTTCAGTGACCTTCAAAGACCTGACCAATACCGGCTTGATTATCAGCGCCAGCGGCTACGTGAACAGCCCGCGCTCGGTGGGTGGCGCACGGAGTGATCTGTTGTTTACCGTTCTGGGGCGTCTGAGGGAGCTGGGTGTAGCGCTGTCTGCGCCACAAAGCATGGTGTTGATCAATGAGGGGGCTGGAAAAGAGGCGCCAGAGGAGAATCAATAACACTTATATGGTGTCCCAGGCGGGGTTCGAACCTGCAACCTTCCCCTTAGGAGGGGGATGCTCTATCCAATTGAGCTACTGAGACACTGCGTGCCGACACACCGATCGGTGCCAGCGAGGACGGCGTGCATCTTAGCGGCATGTGCCGCTTTTGTCATGTCGTCATTGCCCATCGACGCTGTAGCCGATGTCGCGCTGAAATACGGCTGAATAAACCGATCATGCAATTTGCAATCCCCCAAAAAGCCATCATTGCAAAATGCACTGCACATCACTTTTTTAAAATTTATAAACATCTGATTTTTAAGGATTTTTTATCAATTTCCGGTTGGCATGCAGACTGCATTATCAGTATCAGTGAACACATCTCATCCCAAACGGTCGGGCACAGGTACTGGAAAATGAACAAGACTCTCTCAGCGTTGAATGCGGCAGCTCTGGTGGCTCTGGTGGCATTTCACTTCCAGGATTCCGGTGCCAAGGATACGCAGGTTACTGCACCTGCCCCTGTTCACCATCAGATCAGCCATGCGCCCCAGTTGGCAATCATGACTGACCGCGTCGCCAGCGCAGCTATGCTGGCCAATGACGATGATGAGTCACTTCAGATGCCACGTGCTGAACAGCGCTGGATCTTCTGAGAACGCTTGAATCCGCCATCCTGAGAGAGAGTAGCCATGTCAAAATCCGCGTTATCATTTTTGGTTCTTGCGATCATGGCTGTGGTCGTTGATCTGTTGCTTCCTGCTAACGCGAAAGGCATGAGTATCGCTGCGAATGCCGCTGCCGGTGTGTTCGCCAGCCTTTTTGTGGTCGCGCTGTTTTTGGGCCGTCGCTTCAAGTTCGACCCGGTTCTTCGCTGATACCTGCGCTTCACGGCAACCCGTTCTTGCGGCGAGCGTCACGCCTCGCGCCCAGATACTTCCCCTCATCTACGCTGGCCAACCCTTGGTCGGCTCATTTCTTTTGCGCTGAATTCCGACCAGCTCCCAGAGTCAAATAGCCATGATGGCAAAAAGAAGCTCGGTGATGTGCCTGTTTAGTCAGGGGCAAATGCAGCGACTTTGCAAATTTGCTCGCATTTCTGATAATTGGTGCTGGCCAAACGCCGCCACCTGAGTCAATATTTGTCACAGAATTGACGCCAAGGATTCGACGTATTACGGCATGATGTCGGCCCCTTGGAACCCCGGTTGAACATTTGGCCAAAATGACTGTCTCACGATGACAATCTTGCGGCCACTTGCTAGAACCGCTTCCCCTGAACTAACCGGTTAAATATATGAGCCCTATGAAACAGGCTACTTATTCCAGCCGCACGGCTGACAAGTTCGTCGTTCGCCTACCAGACGGCATGCGTAATCGCGTGCAAGAGGTAGCCAAGAATCATCACCGCAGCATGAACTCGGAAATCATTGCTCGCCTCGAACAAAGTCTGATTCAGGAAGGTGCTCTTGGTGATGAACCAAGCCTGCGTCTTGACAGTCCTGAGCTGTCCTTGCACGAACGCGAGCTGCTGCAACGTTTTCGTCAGCTTTCACATCGTCAACAGAACGCACTTGTTTCGCTGATTGCTCATGACACGGAACTCGCTTCCGAAGAGTCCTGAGATTTGGCGTAACAGACAAAGGCCAGCGCAAGCTGGCCTTTTTCGTTGTAGCCATTTTCGTTATTAGTCGTGGGCGTTAGTGCAGTTATGTGACACCGTGAGATGCGTCGCCACTAAAAAAAACCGCCTGATCATGGCGGTTTTTTAGTTTCACGGTCGCGGCTGAAACCGCAGTTCTAGAGCAGAAAGATCGTCGCCAGCCCGAGGAAGATGAAGAAACCTCCACTGTCGGTCATCGCCGTAATCATGACGCTTGCGCCCATCGCCGGGTCTCGCCCCAAACGTGCAAGCGCCATAGGGATGGAGACGCCCATCAATGCTGCGAGCAAAAGATTGAGCGTCATGGCTGCAGTCATGACCACACCCAGCGACCAACTGCCATACAGCATGTAGGCGACCACCCCGATCACCCCACCCCAGATCAGACCGTTGATCAGGCCTACAGCCAGCTCCTTGCGCAGCAATCGAGCCGTATTACCGGTATTCACCTGATCCAGCGCCATCGCCCGCACAATCATGGTGATGGTCTGATTGCCGGAGTTGCCACCAATACCAGCCACAATTGGCATCAGCGCAGCGAGCGCCACCAGTTTCTCGATGGAGCCTTCGAACAGGCCGATAACGCGCGAGGCCAGGAAGGCCGTCACCAGATTGACGGCCAGCCAGGCCCAACGGTTGCGCAGGGAGCGCCATACGGAGGCGAAGATATCTTCCTCTTCGCGCAGACCCGCCATGTTGAGGACTTCGCTCTCGCTCTCCTCACGAATCAGGTCGACCATTTCATCAATGGTCAGTCGGCCAATGAGCTTGCCGTTCTTGTCCACAACCGGCGTGGAGATAAGGTCGTAACGCTCGAACGCCTGGGCGGCATCGTAAGCATCGTCTTCCGGGTGAAAGCTGACCGGATCGTTGGCCATGACTTCGCCAACCTGCTTCTCCGGGTCATTGACCAGCAGACGCTTGATCGGTAGCACGCCCTTGAGCACGCCTTCGGAATCGACCACGAACAATTTGTCGGTGTGACCCGGCAGCTCTTTCAGTCTGCGCAAGTAGCGCAGTACAACTTCAAGGCTGACGTCCTCACGGATCGTCACCATCTCGAAGTCCATCAGCGCACCGACCTGATCCTCGTCATAGGACAAAGCCGAGCGGACACGTTCGCGCTGCTGTGAATCCAGCGCTTCCATCAGTTCGTGAACAACGTCGCGGGGCAACTCGGGAGCGAGGTCGGCCAGTTCGTCGGCGTCCATGTCCCGTGCCGCCGCGAGCAACTCGTGATCGTCCATGTCGGCGATCAGGGTTTCACGAACGGAATCGGATACTTCAAGAAGAATGTCGCCGTCGCGCTCGGCCTTGACCAGCTGCCATACGGTCAGACGGTCTTCCAGAGGCAGCGCTTCGAGGATATAGGCGACGTCGGCAGAGTGAAGGTCTTCGAGCTTGCGTTGCAACTCGACGAGGTTCTGCCGGTGAACCAGGTTTTCTACACGGTCCTGATGCTGACCTTCCTGACGATGGGTCAGGTCTTCAACAATACGCTGGCGCTGCAGCAGATCGACAACCTGAGCCAGGCGATCCTGCAAGCTTTCCTGCGTTTTTTTTACTTCTCTTTCGGTCATAGGCGAACTCCACTCCCAGCAGCGGAGCACGCCGGGAGATCAATCAGTTAATTCATGATTGTTGAAAAACATTATTGAGTAACGACTGGGTAAGTCCATGGAGGTGTTCCACAAGCCCCGGCGGAGCTGACGGGCGCAATGATACACCGCTTTGAGCGAAGCGCATGCGAGAAATTCAGCTTATAACAACCGTTTGCAGCGCAAACCTGCACAACTCTGTAAGCCAGCCAGGGTTCGACGTCACATTCAGCCAAAAAAACACGCTCGCCCTGTCCAGAGGCCGCAGTTAGGCTTTCACGACACCCGTCATGGAGGACCCGAACATGCGCGTAGCCGCCCATCTATTACTGTGGAGCACCCTGCTCTGCCTTCCGGAACCTGCAACCGCCAGCAGCGTTCACCGTTGCGAGGACGCGTCCGGAAAGATCATGTTCACTACCCTGGGATGCCCCGAAGGCTACAGCACGCGCCTACAGAGAGCCTTCAATGCATCACCGGGAACCAGGATTGATTTACTCCCGCCCGGAAACAGTTCACCACCGCGCCAAAAACTCTCAAGCCAGGAAGTGGTGGTGGTTGGCACACGCGATGATGGCTGCGGCAACCGCTTGAGCGCCGAACAGCGCAGGGCAGCGATTATCAACCAGCGCACACCTCCCGGCATGACTCAACGTGATGTCGAAAGCCTGCTGGGCCGCCCGGACAAAGTCACCAACCGTAATGGCGAGCTGCATTACGTGTACCACCAGAAAAAGGGTCGCAGCAATAATGTGACATTTGACGAAAACGGATGCGTTAAAGGAAAACGCTAGAAAGCAAAAAGCCCACATCTTTCGATGTGGGCTTTTCGTTGTATGGTGCACTCGACAGGATTCGAACCTGTGACCGCTCGGTTCGTAGCCGAGTACTCTATCCAGCTGAGCTACGAGTGCATTGGTGTTTTTAGACCAGATCACCTCTGGTTGAAGCCAGTTATCGGAAACCTTGTAATTACTTACAAAACTTCAGACAACTTTAAATGGTGCACTCGACAGGATTCGAACCTGTGACCGCTCGGTTCGTAGCCGAGTACTCTATCCAGCTGAGCTACGAGTGCATGTGTTGGTGCCGCGCATTATAGGTCGTAAAATTGTTTAGTCAAGCACTTTTTCTAGTAAATTCAACAACTTACCGATCAAGCCCAATCTTACGCACTACATAAATAATGGCGGAGAACGGGGGATTCGAACCCCCGACACCCTTTTGAGGTGTACTCCCTTAGCAGGGGAGCGCCTTCGGCCACTCGGCCAGCTCTCCGCAACACGGGGCGTATAATAACCACCCTTTTCCCCGTTTGCAAACCAAAAATTCAATAAAAATTAATGGCTTGGTTCTTCGTCCTTCTCTTTCTTGATGCGAAGGTAAATCTCTTCACGGTGGACAGCGACTTCCTTGGGCGCATTGACCCCAATACGCACCTGATTACCCTTCACTCCGAGCACGGTCACGGTAATCTCACCGTCACCAATGATCAGGCTTTCCGCGCACCGACGAGTCAGAATCAGCATACTTTTCTCCTTACGCCTTTTTTATTCAGGGACAACAGTCTGCAAACCGGCAGGCATAGAACCATGGCGCAATGCCATAGCCGTTACCTGTATATCGACTAACGCAAAGAAAACCACAGCCTTTCTGCGCAGCACCCGAAAGGCGCGATCACGCCGCGCCTTTCGACGACAGGGTCACTCACCCTGCCGCGGAGCATCCAGCTCAAAGGCCGTGTGCAACGCGCGCACAGCCAACTCCAGATACTTCTCTTCGATGACCACGGAAACCTTGATTTCCGACGTGGAGATCATCTGTATATTGATACTCTCCTTGGCCAATGCTTCAAACATGCGGCTGGCCACGCCTGCGTGCGAGCGCATGCCGACACCGACAATGGACACCTTGGCGATCTTGGTGTCGCCGGACACTTCACGAGCGCTGATTTCACGCGCTGTAGTCTCAAGCACCTGCAAGGCCGCCTGATAGTCATTGCGATGGATCGTGAAGGTGAAATCGGTGGTGTTATCGTGCGAGACATTCTGCACGATCATGTCCACTTCGATATTGGCCGCGCTGATCGGGCCGAGAATCTTGAACGCTACGCCGGGGGTGTCTGGCACACCACGGATGGTCAGCTTGGCTTCATCGCGGTTGAAGGCGATGCCGGAAATGATCGGCTGTTCCATGGATTCCTCTTCATCGATTGTAATAAGGGTGCCCGGCCCCTCTTTGAAGCTGTGCAGAACGCGCAGCGGGACATTGTATTTGCCGGCGAACTCGACCGCACGGATCTGCAGCACCTTGGAGCCGAGGCTGGCCATTTCCAGCATCTCCTCGAAGGTGATCTTGTCGAGGCGCTGAGCTTGCGACACGACACGCGGGTCTGTGGTGTACACACCATCGACGTCGGTGTAGATCTGGCACTCGTCAGCTTTCAGGGCTGCGGCCAGCGCGACACCCGTGGTGTCCGAACCACCACGGCCCAGGGTCGTGATGTTGCCGTGCTCATCGACACCCTGGAAACCGGCGACCACCACCACACGACCTGCTTTCAGGTCGGAGCGGATCTTCTGGTCATCGATCTGCAGGATGCGCGCCTTGTTGTGCGCGCTGTCGGTAAGGATACGCACCTGATTGCCGGTGTAGGACACCGCAGGCACGCCGCGCTTCATCAGCGCCATTGCCAACAGCGCAATGGTGACCTGCTCGCCCGTGGAGACGATGACGTCCAGTTCACGAGGAACCGGCTGATCACTGATCTGCCTGGCCAGCTCGATCAGACGGTTGGTTTCACCGCTCATGGCCGACAGTACGACCACCAGGTCGTCACCCGCCTCACGGAATTTCTTGACCTTGTCGGCCACCTGCTCGATGCGCTCTACGGAGCCCACGGAGGTGCCGCCAAATTTTTGTACGATTAAAGCCATCTCAAAGCCGCCTCAGAACCCGTTAAGAGCACCCATTAACATTCAAATCCTTGCAAGGCCTGCCAGCAAACGACAGGCCTGCAGATCTGACTCAGATACCCTGCTCTACAAAAGGAACGGCCAGTGCCAGCGCTGAGTCCAGCGCACCTGCATCGACACCGCCGCCTTGAGCCATATCAGGACGACCACCGCCTTTGCCACCGACAGCGGCGGCCGCCTGCTTCATCAAATCACCGGCTTTGAGTTGGCCAGTCAGGTCCTTGGTCACGCCTGCGACCAAGACAACCTTGTCTTCATGGACACTGCCGAGCAGGATCACTGCGCGGCCGAGCTTGTTCTTCAACTGGTCGACAAGCGCCAACAACGCCTTGCCGTCCTGACCATCCAGGCGCGTGGCCAGAACCTTGACCCCTTTGACGTCCAGCGCGGCAGACGACAGGTCGTCACCGGCCGCACTGGCAGCCTTGGCTTGCAGTTGTTCCAGTTGTTTTTCCAGCAGACGGTTGCGCTCAAGCACAGCCGTCAACTTGTCCAGCAGGTTGTCGCGATTGCCTTTGATCAGCGTCGCGACTTCCTTGAGTTGATCCTCGGCCGAATTCAGCCAGGCCAGCGCAGCAGCACCGGTGACCGCTTCGATACGGCGCACGCCAGCAGCGACACCGCCTT
Organism: Pseudomonas caricapapayae; assembly: GCF_001400735.1. Classification (GTDB taxonomy): domain Bacteria; phylum Pseudomonadota; class Gammaproteobacteria; order Pseudomonadales; family Pseudomonadaceae; genus Aquipseudomonas; species Aquipseudomonas caricapapayae. Next base: position 638 of record NZ_LJPW01000069.1, on the reverse strand, counting down.
CACTGACGATCTTGAACAGCGAGATGTCACCGGTACGCTTGGCGTGGATGCCACCGCACAGCTCGACGGAGAACTCGCCCCCCATGCTCAGCACCCGAACGCTGTCGCCGTACTTCTCGCCGAACAGCGCCATTGCACCTTTCTTCTTCGCCGTGTCGATATCGGTTTCTTCCGTCACCACCGGTGTGTTTCTGCGAATCTCGGCGTTGACTATATCTTCCAGCGCACGCAGTTGCTCGGGCTTGATCGACTCGAAATGGCTGAAGTCGAAGCGCAGACGCTGGCTGTCGACCAACGAGCCTTTCTGTTGTACGTGCTCACCCAGCACCTGGCGCAATGCGGCGTGCAACAAGTGAGTGGCCGAATGGTTCAATGCGGTTGCATCGCGAACCTCATCGGACACTTGTGTTTCAACCTGTGCGCCGATGCTCAGGCTGCCGGCAGCCACCACACCGTGGTGCAGAAAAGCGCCGCCGGTCTTGGTGGTATCACTGACATCGAAACGTACATCACCGGCCTGCAGGAAACCACTGTCACCAATCTGACCGCCCGACTCGGCGTAGAACGGGGTGATATCGAGAATCACCACGCCCTCTTCGCCTTCATTCAGGTGGGTGACCGCCTGACCTTCCTTGTAC
>NZ_LJPW01000176.1 GCF_001400735.1 Pseudomonas caricapapayae | reverse complement strand
GCACGGTGCCTTCACGCGGCATGGTCACGTCCATGCTTGGGATGGTGACCAGGCCGGCCGATGCATGGCTGACGAAGTACAGGCCGTAGATCGTCTTGAAAATGAAGCCGAAGGCGGCCAGACCGACAATGAAGATACCCAGGCTGAAGGTCACGGCGCGCAGGCGACCCATGGCGCTCATGCCGCTGTCCTTGCCCTTGACCTTGCGTGCCTTGGTGAAGTTGTCGCGCTGCAGTGTTGCCAGTACTTCACCCAGGGTGACGACTTCGCCGGATAGGTGCGAGGTGATCAGGTGGCGCAGGGTGGCAATGTCCTGAGGTTCCAGGTTCTGGAACTGGCAGCCGATACGGTGGCTGGAGTTGTCTATCGAGCGCACCTGCAGGTCGACGTCCATGGCCAGGCCAAGGTTGTCGATGATGAATTGCAGGCGTCCTTTGACGATCTGACCTTCGCTGAATTTTTGCCCGCTCGGAGCAACGAAGCTCAGACCACCGGCCGACAGGTCTTCGACACGTACCAACGGTGCGTTGGGCTGATCATTCAGCAGACGCAGCTTGGCAGGGATCTTGATCCGCGCGTGTTGGCGCTGGGCTTCGGATTCATGTACGACGTTCGCATTCACGGCTGTATTCATGGCTAATTTTCCTACTTAAGCGATTAATCCGTTGGCCCGGTCAAACCATCGTCAACAGCACGGCGACGAAGATGGTGCCAGCCGAGAAAGTCATGGTTCGGGACGACCACGTGTTGAACCAGCCCTGAAAGCTGGCCATGTCGCGGCTCAGTTTGGTGTCCTGGCGTGTCCAGGACTGGCGGTCCAGGCGGAAGAAGACGTAGATCTTCATCAGCGCGCCGACGATCTGGTTGTAATAGAGAATTATCGGGTAGGCAGGCCCGATCCTGTGCCCCGACAGGGACAGCAGCAGGGTGAGGATCAGGCGGGTCATGCCGATCCACAGCAGATACATCAGCAGGAACGCGCCACCGTATTTGAAGCTGGCGATCAGGGCGACGGTCAGGCCAAGGATGGACGTCCACATCGACACACGCTGGTCGAACAGTACGATGCTGGTGAAAATACCCAGGCGACGCACGCCCAGACCCAAGGCACGCGAGTTCTGACGCAGATTGTTGCCGTACCAGCGATACATCAGCTTGCGGCTGGCTTTCAGGAAGCTTTTCTCGGGCGGGTGCTCCACCGTGTTGATCGCGGCATCCGGCACGTAGAACGTGTCGTAACCCAGACGCATCAGGCTGAACCAGCTGGACTTGTCGTCACCGGTCAAGAACCGGAAGGTGCCCAGACGCCAGTGATTGAGCGAGTCGCTTTCCACGTCGGCAATGAACTCGGGGTCGGTTACCACGGTTGCGCGGAACACCGACATGCGACCGGTCATGGTCAACACGCGTTTGGACAAGGCCATCGAGCACATGTTGATGTGACGCTGAGCGAAACGCAGCTTGTGCCATTCGCTCATGATGTAGCCGCCACGGACTTCACAGAACTCGTTGGTGGTCAGGCCGCCGACGTTGTCGAACAGCTGGAACCACGGCACGGTCTTGGCGACCACGCCTTCGTTGAGCACCGTATCGCCGTCGATCACTGCAACCACTGCACGGCTGTCGGGCAAGTGGCGCGAGATGGCACGGAAACCGTAGGCCAGGCCATCGCGTTTGCCAGTACCTGGAATGCGTACGAAGTCCAGCTTGACGCGTTCCGGCGGATTGAACTTGGCCCACATGCTCTTGACCAGCAGCTCATCGGACATTTCCACCAGCGAGCAGACGATAGTCGTCGGCAGGCCGCAGTCGATGGCTTCGCGGATGACCGAGTTGTACACCTGTGCGGTGGTCAACGCGTCGATACGAAAACTGGTAACCATCAGAAACACATGAGACGGGTCTGCTGCGCTGCCCAGCTTGCGAACCTTGCGGCGCAAGTGCGGGTAGACGATGTACAGGAAAATCATCCCGCGCACGAAGTGCGTGATGCCCATCGAGTAGCGCCAGATACCGACAGCGCCAATCAGGAATATAAAGTTCTTCGACTGTGAGTCGAAGATACTGGTGGGCAATGCCGCGGCAAGGCCCATGAGTAAACTTAAATAGAACAGCCAACCTGCGGCCTGTAACAGGCCGTGCTTGAGCCTCTGCATAATCGTATCCCTAAGTCAGTTGCGAGCCTCAAGCCCCAGGCTGCAAGCACATTGCTTGAGCCTGTGGCCTGGAGCCTGGCGCTTGTGGCTTGCGGCTGATTTACCAGCAGATACCTTCGGCGCGACCGTCTTCGCTGGTGGCGTTAGTCATGAAGCCCACCAGGTCAATAACGCGCTTGCCTTCAGGCGTCTTGTTGGCGAGGGCGCGGAAACGCTCATCGCGGTTGCCAAGGATGATGACGTCGGAGTCATTGATGACTTTGTCGAAGTCCGAATTCAGCAGCGACGAAACGTGCGGAATCTTGGATTCGATGTAGTCCTTGTTGGCACCGTGAACGCGTGCATATTCAACGTTGCTGTCGAAGATGCTCAGGTCGAAGCCTTTACCGATCAGCATTTCAGCCAGCTCTACCAGCGGGCTTTCACGCAGGTCGTCAGTACCGGCCTTGAAGCTCAGGCCCAGCAGTGCAACTTTACGGGTGTCGTAGCTGGCGACCATGTCGAATGCGTTCTGCACCTGCGAGGTGTTACTGCGCATCAGCGAGTTGAGCAGAGGTGCTTCGACATCCAGGCTGCTGGCGCGGTAGGTCAGGGCGCGAACGTCTTTCGGCAGGCAGGAGCCGCCGAATGCGAAGCCTGGGCGCATGTAGTACTGGGACAGGTTCAACGCCTTGTCCTGGCAGACCACGTCCATCACTTCACGACCATCGACGCCGACGGCCTTGGCGATGTTGCCGATTTCGTTGGCAAAAGTAACCTTGGTGGCGTGCCACACGTTGCAGGTGTACTTGATCATTTCGGCAACGGCGATGTCCTTGCGGATGATCGGAGCGTCGAGTTCTTCGTACAGCGATTGCAGTACATCGCCCGAGGCTTTGTCGAACTCGCCGATGACGGTCATTGGCGGCAGGTCGTAGTCCTTGATCGCGGTACTTTCGCGCAGGAACTCCGGGTTGACGGCAACACCGAAATCGACACCGGCTTTCTTGCCGGAGCAGTCTTCCAGAATCGGGATGACCACATTGGCAACGGTGCCCGGCAGTACGGTACTGCGAACAACGATCGTGTGGCGGGTGGCTTTGTCACGCAGGACGTAGCCGATTTCACGGCAGACCGATTCAATGTAATCGAGTTCCAGATCGCCGTTCTTCTTGCTCGGCGTACCGACGCAGATCATCGACAGGTCGGTGGCGCGAATGGCTTCGGCGAAGTCAGTAGTGCCGCGCAGTTTTCCGGTACTGATACCTTTCTGCAGCAGTTCTTCCAGACCCGGTTCAACGATAGGTGATTTGCCGTTGTTGATCAGATCGATCTTGGTGCTGGAAATATCCACACCAACTACATCGTGACCGCGGGCAGACAGGCAACCGGCACAGACTGCACCGACATAACCCAAACCAAATATGCTGATACGCATCGTATTCTCCTCGATTTTTCACGCCATAAATTGGCTGGATATTAAATTTTGGCCAGCAGATGTCACGCGCCATCCTGTACGGCTAACAACGCCGTAGAACTAACGCAGGCATATTTAATGAGTGAGTGCCCAAAACAAGTGAGGCGAACTCAAATGACACTAAGTGCAAGCGGCAAGTAACCTGTCCGTTCGGTCAGGGCCCTGCTCTCCTTGGATGCAGTAAACCACTCCTGTTTGACGATCGACGGCGGACCTCGGTCGGAAAGCCTCTGGCTAGAGCCATGGCCGTCCTTGTCGAATCCTGCGCGTCACACCGGGTCGGCGCTTCGCCTGTCTACAACATCAACTAGTGATGTGAGTTTAATTCTGGTACCTGACGCCAGTGTCGTGTGGACCTGGCTTCCCTGTCGGTAACGTCCCGTTAGTCCAGACGACCTGTAAGTGATCTCTTACACGTCAGTCCAGAATTGTTACGGGATGTAGGAGCGTACGAATTCGCATTTAGTTCCGGGCCGCTCGTCCTGATTTGCGTATTTTGGTGTATCCGGTTTGTCATAAGGACGGTATCGAGATGATGGCTTTTTTCTTAAAAGCCTTGACTTGCAAGGGGTTCAGGCAGGGAGATACTAAAAGGCTACTACTGAAAAAAGTTAAAATGCCACTACTTAAAAAAGTTGGATTTTTTTCACAAAAAAACTGGACGTCAGTGCACAGTCTAAAACATGACGTTTATCTGACGTCACAATGCTGGCAATCGGTGTCGGATCGTAGGACAGGTCGTGTAACAGCGGTGCGTTACACGACGGTTACAATGACTAGTCTTCTGCAACGTTGCGCAGGAACACCAACTTGTCGGGTGTCGATTGTTCACGGTTGTAACGATAGCCCTGTGCATCGAACGCCTGTAAGGCTTCGGGACTGTTGATGCGCTCTTCTATAACGAAGCGGCTCATCATGCCGCGCGCCTTCTTGGCATAGAAGCTGATGATCTTATAGTGGCCGTTCTTGAAGTCCTTGAACTCGGTGTCGATGATTCGGGCCTTGAGCGCCGAGCGTTTGACTGCAGAAAAGTACTCGGTGGAGGCCAGATTGAGCAGCAGGTCGTCGCCCTGATCGGCCAGCGCTTCATTCAACCACTCGCTGATTCGCGTGCCCCAGAAGGCATAAAGGTCCTTGCCGCGAGCATTGGCCAGTCGAGTACCCATCTCCAGCCTGTAGGGCTGCATCAGGTCCAGCGGGCGCAGCAGACCGTACAGACCTGAAAGCATGCGCAAGTGCCCTTGCGCATAGTCCAGCTGCGCGTCGTCAAGAGTGTCCGCTTCCAGGCCTGTGTAGACATCTCCTTTGAAAGCCAGCAGGGCCTGCTTGGCGTTGTCGAGCGTGAAGGCCGGGTTCCAGCTGCCGAAGCGTGCCGCGTTCAGCCCGGCCAGCTTGTCGGACAGATGCATCAGTTCACTGATCTGGGCCGGCGTCAGCTCACGCAGTTGGGTGATCAACTCCTGAGAGTGATCCAGATATTGCGGCTGAGTGAAGCGCCCGGTAGTGGGCGGGGTCTCGAAATCGAGGGTTTTTGCCGGGGAAATCACCATCAGCATGAAGTCGTCTCCTTAGATCGTCCGGGGATTCTAGGGGCTGATGGCCTGCGACTCCAGCTATGGGGGCGATAGGGCCTGCTCAACTTGTCGCGTTGGCGTGACAAGCGGCTTTGTATGCGTGCCGACATAAGAAGCCAGGCTCATATCAGCTATAGTGGCGCGCTGGTCATGATGTTAATGGTTGATCGAGAGGGCGTCGGGTTTGCGTATTGTTTTAGCAGTGTGTGCAGGTCTGTTCTGGCTTCAGGCGCAGGCAGCAGCGCCGGTCATTGCCACCATTGACCGCAGTGTGTGGCCTGAGCGCCTCGAAACGCCGGGGCTGTTCGACGTCGCGTCGCGGGCGGAAATCCTCGCGTTTGCTCACGAACTGTACCTCAGCGAGAAGCTGGACGAGGAGGGGCTCAAGCAGCGCCTCGGCTTGCGCTTCGTCAATGTGCCGTCGCTGAACGTCGTCCGCCATCGCCTGTGGCTGCGTCTGCTGGAAAATTATCAGAACGCACAAAAGAGCTGCGAACAGGATGCCAACTTCTGTGTGCTGGTGGAGGACATGGACCAGTTGCGCCAGCGTGCCGAAGAGTTTCAGGTGTCGAACGACTCGTTCTACGCCAACTGGGCCAGACCCGGCGCCGCTTTCCATCAGCGTTATCTGAACGAACTGCTGTTCATGGCTGCGTTGTTTCCACAGACCAGCAGCGAGATCGAACGGTACAACTCCGATGAAATGAGCGGCGACGAAATGCCGGACCGTACTTTCATGCTCAATTTCGAAAGCGGCCCGAGTCCGGCCGATGGCGGAACCGACTGGCTGGCCGACTTCATGCGTCAGCAGAAAATGACTGCCACCTTCTTTGTCCTGGGCAAAAGCCTTCAGGAGCGTCTCGACAGCACGTCGAGCGCAAGTCTGCAGGCGTTGTATCGCCAGCAGTGTGTAGGCATCCAGGGCTGGGAGTACCGTTCGCACAGTCAGTGGCTGGACTGGCAGGATTCAGTGCAGCGCAGCGCCGCACTGGTTCAACGCGTGCTTCCGGATAACTTCGTGCCGCTGTTCCGTCCGCCTTACGGTCATCGGCGTGCCGACAGCGGAGACTTCTTTCGCGCCGAGCATTTACGCGTGTCATTGTGGAATATCGACGCAGAGGACGGCACCGGGCGGCTTTCGGCAGAACAGGTGGGTGACCGCGTATTGACCCTCATGCTGCTCTGGCGCAAGGGCACTGTGGTTTTCCATGACGTGGCCAACAAGGCGCAGTCTGCGCTGCCGTTGCTGCTGGCCAATACCGCGCAAAGCGAGCTGATCTGGGACGATTGCCGAAATATCTCTGAAGCCCCCGTGGAGCAAGGGCTGGAGGGCAGCGAGGAGGCTGCGCCCGAGGGGGAATGAGGGCAGATTCGGCGTGGGCGGACTTCCGACTTTAAACGTGCTGTGAACGTCCGCCAAGCTCTATTCGTCAGGCTGTGAAATAAAGTTCAAAAAACTGTCAAAGAGCTTTTTTCTGTCATCCCTTTTGCTGTATTACGAATACAGACCGCCGAAACCTGCAACACAGGTGGCGTCTTCCAAGACCCACCTTGAGCGACATTTCTACCCTGCCTGAAGGGAAGAATCCGGCGGCCTTTTCGTGGCGCAGTACTGTCGTGGTTCTGCGTCGCCCGGCTTCTACAAAGGTGAGCGAGTATGGATGACCACGGACGCACCCCTTCCACCAACCAGCCAATCCTTTACGTGCTCGATACCAACGTATTGATCCATGATCCAAACGCACTGCTGAATTTCGAAGAACACCACGTTGCCATCCCCATGACGGTTCTGGAGGAACTGGACAAACTCAAGGCCGGTAAACATTCGGTTGCTGCCGAGTGCCGTCAGGCCATCCGCCTGATCGACAAGACGCTGGGCGAAGCTTCGCCGGAAGAGGTCGAGAAGGGCGTGCCTATCGACCGTGGTACAGGCGTATTCAAGGGCTACCTGTCGATTTTGATGAGCAAACGCGAGGAACCCAACAGCCTGCTGCCCGAGCACCTCAACGACAACATCATCATCAACCAATTGATCGACCTGCATGCGCGCAACAAGGACTTGAGCGTCGTGCTGGTGACCAAAGACATCAACATGCGGCTCAAGGCGCGCGCCTGCGGTATTGCGGCCGAGGATTACAGTACCGACCAACTGGTAGACGACGTGTCGCTACTGTCGCGTGGCTACCACGACATGACCGGTTCGTTCTGGGACCGGGTCAACAAGGTCGACACGCGCCAGGAGCGTGGCCGTACCTGGCACCGCGTGCAGCTCAATGAAATGCTGCCGGCCGTTCATATCAATGAGTTCATTGTCGATGAACAGGGTTTCGTAGGCTGGATCAAGGGCGTCAAGAACGACGAATTGCTGATTCTGGACATGCATCAGGAGCCATTGCTGCATCAGGAAGCCTGGGGCCTGAAACCGCGGGACATCTATCAGGGGCTGGCATTGTTCGCACTGCTCGACCCGGACATTCACCTGGTCAACCTGTCGGGTGCTGCTGGCTCGGGTAAAACCATTCTGGCGTTGGCGGCTGCCATCGAGCAGACCATGGTCACCAAGCGTTACCGCCGCATTATCGCGACCCGCAGCGTTCAGGGCCTGGATCAGGAAATCGGCTTCCTGCCCGGCACCGAGGCGGAGAAAATGGAGCCCTGGCTCGGCGCTATCACCGATAACCTCGAAGCGCTGCATATGGATGATGAAAACACTCATGGCAGTGTCGACTACATCCTCAGCAAAGTGCCGTTGCAGTTCAAATCCCTCAACTACATCCGGGGTCGCAGCTTCCAGCAAAGTCTGATCCTGATCGATGAATGCCAGAACCTGACCCCGCACCAGATGAAAACCATCATCACCCGTGCTGGCGCCGGTTCCAAAGTGGTCTGCCTGGGCAACCTGGCGCAGATCGATACCCCTTACCTGTCGGCCACCAGTTCCGGGCTGACGTACCTGACGGAGCGTTTCAAAGACTTCCCGAACGGCGTGCACATCACCCTTCAGGGCGTGCCACGCTCAATCCTGGCCGAATACGCGGAGAGTCATTTGTAAATAAGCCGCAAGCGGGGAGCCCATGCGTGAATGGGTTCCTTGCCTGCAGCTTGTAGCGTGTAGCAGCCACACCCTCTACACTTCTTGCTTCTGCCAAGGAGTAACGTTGTGCTCACTCATCTCGATTCTCAGGGTCGTGCCAATATGGTCGATGTCACGGATAAAGCCGTGACATCCCGTGAGGCGGTGGCCGAAGCTTTCGTACGCATGCTGCCGACAACGCTGCAAATGATTGTCAGCGGTGGTCATCCCAAGGGTGACGTGTTTGCCGTAGCACGTATTGCCGGTATCCAGGCAGCGAAGAAGACCAGCGATCTGATTCCGCTTTGCCATCCGTTGATGCTCACCAGCATCAAGGTTCACCTCGCCGCCGAGGGCGATGATGCCGTTCGGATCACGGCAAGCTGCAAGCTGGCCGGGCAGACGGGTGTGGAAATGGAAGCCCTGACCGCAGCCAGTATTGCGGCACTGACAATTTACGACATGTGCAAGGCCGTCGACCGTGGCATGGCCATCGAGTCGGTTCGGTTGCTTGAGAAGCTGGGCGGCAAGAGCGGTCACTTCATTGCTGATCAGGCACAGGTCCCGTCATGAAGATTCAGGTTCAGTATTTTGCCCGTTACCGTGAAACCCTGGGCCTGGACAGTGAGCACGTCGAAGGTGAATTCGCCACACTGGACGCACTGCGCCAGACGCTGCTGCAGCGTGGCGAGGCCTGGCAGGTGCTTGCCGAGCAGAACCTGATGTGCGCTCGTAACCAGGAGCTGTGCAAGCCGACCGAGCCATTGTCCGATGGCGATGAAGTCGCGTTCTTTCCGCCCGTGACCGGAGGTTGACGATGGCTGTTCGCATACAGGCCGCAGCCTTTGACCCCGGCCACGAAGTCAACGCGTTGCACGCGGCCAACCTCGGCATCGGCGCGGTGGTCAGTTTTGTCGGCTATGTTCGCGACTTCAATGAAGGGCGTGAAGTGTCAGGCATGTTTCTGGAGCATTATTCGGGCATGACTGAAAAAGCATTGGCAAAAATCGTTGCAGAAGCCGAACAGCGCTGGCCCTTGCTGCGCCTCGATGTGCTGCATCGGGTGGGTGCGCTGGAGCCGGGCGAGCCGATCGTGTTCGTAGGCGTTGCCAGTGCTCATCGGCAGGCAGCGTTCGAAGCCTGCGATTTTGTCATGGACTATCTCAAAACACGCGCGCCGTTCTGGAAGCGTGAAAATACGGCCGACGGCCCGCGCTGGGTAGAAGGGCGTCAAAGCGACCAGCAAGCGGCCGATCGCTGGAAGTGACCGTCAGGCGTTGCCTCGCACCACGGCCCTGAGCAGATGGGTCGGCGGTGTTTCACAACTGATCTTGCGACCCAGTTTTTCTTCGATGGCCGGCAACTGATAAGAGTCATCCTCGCCGGCAAAGCTGATCGAGACGCCATCGGCCCCTGCACGACCGGTACGGCCGATGCGGTGCACGTAATCGTCCGGCACCTCGGGCAGGGTGAAGTTGATCACGTGGCTGATGCCGTCAATATGGATTCCCCGACCGGCTACATCGGTGGCGACCAGTACGCGGATCTTGCCTTCTCGGAAGCCTTCAAGGGTCTTGATGCGCTTGTGCTGAGGTACATCGCCCGACAGTTGCGCCGCATTGACGCCGTCGCGCACCAGGCGCTCTTCGATCCGTCGGACTTCGTCCTTGCGGTTGGCAAAGACCATCACCCGTTCCCAGCCGTTGTCGGTCACCAGGTTGTAGAGCAACTTGTACTTGTCGGCACCGGCAACGGCATAGATATGCTGTTCGACATTGTCGCTGGCGACATTCAGCGACTCTATCTCGACGATGGATGGATCTGTCGTCCACTGTTTGGCGAGGTTCATCACGTCGTCGGTGAAGGTCGCGGAAAACAGCAGGGTCTGGCGTTCACCCTTGTGCGGGGTCTGGCGAATGATCTGACGGACCTGCGGGATGAAACCCATGTCCAGCATACGGTCGGCTTCGTCGAGGACCATGACTTCGACCATGTCCAGATGCACTTCGCCGCGCTGATTGAAGTCCAGCAGTCGGCCGGGTGTAGCCACAAGAATGTCGCAGTGCCGTGCTTCAAGTTGTTTGAGTTGCTTGTCGAAGTCCATGCCGCCGACGAACGTCATGACGTTCAGGTTGGTGTACTTGGTCAGGTCGGCAGCGTCCTTGGCGATTTGCACAACCAGTTCGCGAGTCGGTGCGATGATCAGTGCACGGGGCTCACCCATGTAGCGTTCGGCTGGTGGCGGCGTCTGGGTCAGTTGCTCAATGATCGAGATCAGAAACGCGGCGGTCTTGCCCGTGCCGGTCTGGGCGCGCCCGATGGCGTCCTTGCCCTTGAGGGTGAAACCCAGCACGCCCGCCTGGATCGGCGTGCAATACGGGAAACCGAGGTCCTGAATGGCGTGCATCAGTTCAGGTGCCAGGTTGAAATCGTGGAAGCGGGTCTTGCCTTCCTGCGGCTCGACGACGAAATCTTCGAGTTTCCAGGCTGGCGCAGGCGGTTTTACCACACGCTCACGACGTGGGCGCTCGGCCCTGGGCTTGTCGGTGCGCGGCGCTCTGGCTTTGGAGGGCGCGATGGTCGTGTCCAGAGCCTGAGTCTGGGCAGCATGACCCGATGTGTCGGCTGTGGCAGCGGGAGAGGCGGGAATAGAGGTTGTCGGACCAGGCGCGCGCTGCTCAGCCTCGCTTTTACCGAACATCTTTTTAAGTGCTTTGAGCACGGTCATCTCATCAATTGGTTAAGGAATGTACGCCGAGCAGTGTAAAGCAAGAACCGTGCTCGGCGTAGTGCCATCCGTGGCGAGCTACAAAAGCAGTCTGTTGCAGGGCCCCCTGCGTGCCTCAGCGCAGCCTGTCGTACAGCCAGACACCAATGTCCTGGATTTCCTGCGGTAACACTTGATGCCCCATTGGGTACTCTTGCCATTGAGCGGTTACACCCTGGGTCTTGAGGTGCTCATAAACCGTCCGGCCCATGGCATTGTGGACCACCTCGTCGTGCTGGCCATGCAGGCAGTAGGCTGGAATACGTTGCTGACTGGCGGACAGCGTCATTTCATTGCTGAATGTGGGTGCATAAGTCGACAGCGCGAGCACACCGCCTAGCGGACCCTGCCAGCGTCGATAGCCGGCGTGTAATACCACCGCACCGCCCTGGGAAAAACCTGCGATGAATATTCGTGCCGGGTCGATGCCGCTGTCGCGCTGTTGCTCGATCAGGTCCAGCACCTTCTGCGCCGAGGCTTCCATCTGATCGTGATCAATGGCGCGCGCCTCGGAACTCATGGCTTTGATGTCATACCAGCTTGGCATTTCATAACCGCCATTGACCGTCACGGCACGTGTCGGCGCCTGAGGCAGGACGAAGCGAGTGGTCGGCAGCGACTCCTGCAGCGCTTCGGCGACCGGCAGAAAATCATAACGGTCGGCACCGAGTCCGTGCAGCCAGATAACGCACGCATCTGCCGTGCCGGAAGGTTGGATGATCAAAGGTTCACTCATGTCTGCTCCATTTGTGTGCGCTGACTCATTTCGAGCGCTTTAATAAGGTGCGCGGGTAGATTAAAAATGAAAGAAGATGTCGCAAGATTACAAGTTTTTGTCTTGACCTGTCGCTAATTCGACATAGCCAGCATGCTGGTACGGGCTTTGCTACAGCAGGACTGGAGTCGAGGCGCTCACATCGTTCGGTAACACTATAAGGCTATTACTTATAGCGATCGAAAAGCAGCTCGGGAGTCCATGCGTCAGGATTCGCGGCACGATTCAACCTGTACCGCTCTGGTCCGGGAAAATCATGGGGTTTCAGTCCACGGGGCCGATTCTGAATGATGAAGACGAATGACGGGATGATCCTGCAGACGATTCGTGATTCAGGCCCAGCGTTGCATGACCCAAAAATAAGCCAGCACGGGTTATTAGCGCCTCACAAAGGTGCGACGCGACTGAGACACCTACACAACAAAGAGCAAACTGGAGGTTTTTGAATGAAGATGTTGAAATCCACCCTGGCTGTCGTCACCGCCTTGGCCGCATTTGGTGTAACCGGGGCTGCCAACGCCGGTGCCACCCTTGACGCTATTCAGAAGAAAGGCTTTGTTCAGTGCGGTGTCAGCGATGGCCTGCCAGGGTTTTCCGTTCCAGACTCCACCGGCAAGATCACCGGTATCGACGCGGATGTCTGCCGCGCTGTAGCTGCCGCCGTATTCGGCGACGCCACCAAGGTCAAGTTCAGCCAGTTGAACGCCAAGGAGCGCTTCACTGCACTGCAATCCGGCGAGATCGACATCCTGTCGCGTAACACCACGTGGACCAGCTCCCGTGATGCGGGCATGGGCCTGGTATTCACCGGCGTGACCTATTACGACGGTATCGGCTTTCTGGTGAACAACAAGCTGGGCGTCAAAAGCGCCAAGGAACTGGACGGTGCAACCATCTGCATTCAGGCTGGTACCACCACCGAGCTGAACGTCTCCGACTACTTCCGTTCCAACGGCCTGAAATACACGCCGATCACGTTCGATACCTCCGACGAAAGCGCCAAGTCGCTGGAAGGCGGTCGTTGCGACGTACTGACTTCCGACCAGTCGCAGCTCTACGCACAGCGCAGCAAGCTGGCCAAGCCGGACGATTACGTTGTTCTGCCTGAAGTGATTTCCAAAGAGCCTCTGGGCCCTGTCGTCCGCAAAGGCGACGAAGAGTGGTTCTCCATCGTTCGCTGGACCCTGTTCGCCATGCTCAACGCCGAGGAAGCCAAAATCACTTCCAAGAACGTCGAAGCTGAAGCCAAGTCGACCAAGAACCCTGACGTAGCCCGTATGCTGGGTGCCGACGGCACTTACGGCAAGGATCTGAAGCTGCCGAAGGACTGGGTCGTGCAGATCGTCAAGCAAGTCGGTAACTACGGCGAAGTGTTCGAACGCAACCTGGGCGAGGGCACCCCGCTGAAAATCAAGCGTGGCCAGAACGCTCTGTGGAATGCCGGCGGCATCCAGTACGCTCCACCTATTCGTTGATTGACCCGGCGCCCGACAGGCTTCCCAGCCTGTCGGGCGTTGTTCTGTTGGATTTTTCCTGGGGCATTTCATGGAAAAGCAAATCGTCGCACCCAAGCAAAAGCTCTCTCTGAGCGATCCGAAAGTGCGCGCGTGGTTATTTCAGATCATCACTGTTGCAGCGGTGATCGCGTTGGGCTGGTTCATCTTCGACAACACCCAGACCAACCTGCAACACCGTGGTATTACCTCGGGTTTCGGTTTTCTTGAGAACAGTGCCGGTTTCGGTATCGCCCAGCACCTGATCGACTACAGCGAAGCGGACAGCTATGCCCGCGTATTTGTGATCGGCCTGCTGAATACCTTGCTGGTTTCGGTTATCGGTATTGTCCTGGCGACCTTGCTGGGCTTTGTCATCGGTGTCGCGCGGCTGTCTCCGAACTGGATGATCAGCAAGCTGGCCACTGTGTATGTCGAAGTCTTCCGCAACATTCCGCCGCTGTTGCAGATCCTTTTCTGGTACACCGCCGTATTCCTCACGCTGCCCGGTCCGCGTCAGGCGCATGGTTATCTGGACATGTTCTTTGTCAGCAGCCGCGGGCTCAATATGCCCAGAGCCTTGCCTGCCGAAGGTGTCTGGGCATTTCTGGTCAGCATCGTGGTTGCCGTCATCGCGATCGTCATGATGGTGCGCTGGGCCAACAAGCGCTTTGAAGCCACGGGTCAGCCGTTCCACAAGTTCTGGGTCGGCCTGGCATTGTTGCTGGTGATTCCGGGCCTGAGCATGCTGATTTTCGGCAGCCCGGTGCATTGGGAGCTGCCGCAACTGAAAGGCTTCAACTTCACCGGTGGCTGGGTGCTGATCCCTGAACTGATCTCCCTGACCCTGGCACTGACGATCTACACGGCGGCGTTCATCGCCGAAATCGTGCGTTCGGGTATCAAGTCGGTGAGCCATGGTCAGACCGAAGCTGCCCGCTCGCTGGGCCTGCGTCCCGGGCCAACGCTGCGCAAGGTCATTATCCCGCAGGCTCTGCGAGTGATCATTCCCCCGTTGACCAGTCAGTTCCTGAACCTGGCGAAGAACTCTTCGCTGGCAGCCGCCATCGGCTATCCGGAAATGGTGTCCCTGTTCGCCGGTACGGTGCTCAATCAGACCGGACAGGCCATTGAAGTCATTGCCATCACCATGAGCGTGTACCTGGCGATCAGTATCAGCATTTCCCTGCTGATGAACTGGTACAACAAGCGCATTGCGCTGATCGAGCGGTGAGGAAACGCGCATGACAACTCATACTTTCAAACCTGATATGCCACCACCGGGCAAAGTGTTCGGGCCGATGGCGTGGATGCGGCAGAACCTGTTCTCCAGCTGGATCAATACCCTGCTGACCCTGTTCTCGCTCTACCTGATCTACCTGGTCGTTCCGCCCATCATCAGTTGGGCTCTGCTGGACGCCAACTGGATCGGCACGACCAAGGAAGACTGCACCAAGGCGGGCGCCTGCTGGGTGTTCGTCGAGCAGCGTTTCGGTCAGTTCATGTATGGCTACTTCCCCAATGAACTGCGCTGGAGGGTCGACCTGACCGCCATCCTGGCAATCGTCGGCGCTGCACCGCTGTTCATCTCGAAATTTCCGCGCAAGGCCGTCTACGGTATTGCTTTCCTGGTGATCTACCCGGTTGTTGCGTTCTACCTGCTGCACGGCGGTGCTTTTGGCCTGACCAACGTCCCGACCAGTCAGTGGGGCGGTCTGATGCTGACCCTGGTGATTGCCACCGTGGGTATCGTCGGTGCCTTGCCACTGGGTATTCTGCTGGCGCTCGGTCGTCGCTCCAACATGCCGGCTGTGCGTGTGGTGTGCGTGACGTTCATCGAGTTCTGGCGCGGCGTGCCGCTGATCACCGTGCTGTTCATGTCTTCAGTCATGTTGCCGCTGTTCATGCCAGAGGGCATGAACTTCGACAAGCTGCTGCGTGCGTTGATCGGTGTCATCCTGTTCCAGTCCGCGTACATCGCTGAAGTGGTGCGAGGCGGCATGCAGGCCATTCCCAAGGGCCAGTACGAGGCAGCCTCGGCGATGGGCCTCGGCTACTGGCGCAGCATGGGGCTGGTGATCCTGCCGCAGGCTCTGAAGATGGTCATTCCCGGCATCGTCAACACCTTCATTGCATTGTTCAAAGACACCAGTCTGGTAATCATTATCGGCCTGTTCGACCTGCTCAACAGCGTCAAGCAAGCTACCGCCGACCCGGCATGGCTGGGTATGGCCACTGAAGGCTATGTCTTCGCGGCCCTGGTGTTCTGGATCTTCTGTTTCGGTATGTCCCGCTATTCCATGCATTTGGAACGTAAGCTGGACACAGGCCACAAGCGTTAGGAGTTTTGTGATGAGTGAAGTTATCAATAAGCCTCTGGGCGCTGAAGGCATGATCCGCATGGAGGGCGTACACAAGTGGTACGGCCAGTTCCATGTACTCAAGGACATCAACCTGAATGTGCGTCAGGGCGAACGTATCGTGCTGTGCGGCCCGTCGGGCTCGGGCAAGTCGACCACCATTCGCTGCCTCAACCGTCTGGAAGAGCATCAGCAGGGTCGTATCATCGTCGATGGCACCGAACTGACCTCGGACCTCAAGCAGATCGAGACCATCCGCCGCGAAGTGGGTATGGTGTTTCAGCACTTCAACCTGTTCCCGCACCTGACCATTCTGCAGAACTGCACGTTGGCACCGATGTGGGTGCGCAACATGCCGAAGAAGAAGGCCGAAGAAATCGCCATGCACTATCTGGAGCGCGTGCGTATCCCGGAGCA
Organism: Pseudomonas caricapapayae; assembly: GCF_001400735.1. Lineage (GTDB taxonomy): Bacteria > Pseudomonadota > Gammaproteobacteria > Pseudomonadales > Pseudomonadaceae > Aquipseudomonas > Aquipseudomonas caricapapayae. The sequence continues at coordinate 27,530 of NZ_LJPW01000176.1, read as the reverse complement.
GGCCCACAAGTTTCCGGGTCAGCTTTCCGGTGGTCAGCAACAGCGTGTAGCGATTGCCCGCGCCTTGTGCATGAAGCCGAAAATCATGCTGTTCGATGAGCCGACGTCGGCCCTCGACCCGGAAATGGTCAAGGAAGTACTCGACACCATGGTCGGCCTGGCTGAAGAAGGCATGACCATGCTGTGTGTGACTCACGAGATGGGCTTCGCCCGTACCGTGGCGAACCGGGTGATCTTCATGGACAAGGGTGAAATCGTCGAACAGGCCGCGCCGAACGACTTTTTCGACAACCCGCAAAGCGACCGTACCAAGCTGTTCCTCAGCCAGATCATTCACTGAGTCAGTCGCGGTTGCACAAGAAACCGGGCTCTGCGCCCGGTTTTTTATTGCCTGAATTCGCCACCCTTGTTGTATGCAATTTTGGCTGAACCTTGTATTCGCGATCATTCTCCAACAGGATACCGCCCCCCTGAAAAGGGTCGACATACCTGATTACCGAGAAACCGATGACTGCCAAGGCTCAACCCAGCCCTCAACCGATTGCCGATCAACCCCATCCTGTTCTGAAACGCCCCTGGCTGTTGTTGCTGGGCCTGGTGCTGGTCGCCCTCAACCTGCGCCCCGCATTGTCCAGTGTTGCGCCGCTGCTCAATGAGGTGTCTGAAAGCCTTGGGATGTCGGCTGCCGAAGCCGGTCTGCTGACCACCTTGCCGGTGTTGTGCCTGGGACTGTTCGCGCCATTGGCACCGATTCTCGCCCGGCGTTTCGGCAGTGAGCGGGTGGTGCTGGTCGTTCTTCTGACGCTGGCGGCCGGCCTGGGAGTGCGTAGCCTGTTTGGCGAAGTCGGCCTGTTCACCGGCAGTCTGCTGGCGGGCGCGAGCATTGGCATCATCGGCGTATTATTGCCCGGTATCGTCAAGCGTGATTTCGCCCACAAGGCCGGGGCCATGACCGGTGTCTACACTATGGCACTGTGCCTGGGGGCAGCAATCGCCGCCGGTTCGACGGTGCCGTTGAGCCAGTACTTCGGTGACAGTTGGCAGATCGGCCTGGGTTTCTGGCTGATCCCGGCGGCGATTGCTGCGCTTTTCTGGTTCCCGCAGGCGCGTGAAATGCACGGCTCACATCGTGATGTGTATCGAGTCAGCGGCCTGTTGCGTGACCCGCTGGCCTGGCAGGTCACGTTGTACATGGGCTTGCAATCATCGCTGTCCTATATCGTCTTCGGCTGGTTGCCGTCGATCCTCATCGGTCGCGGCCTGACGCCGACCCAGGCCGGTCTGCTGCTGTCCGGCTCGATCATCGCGCAAGTCATCAGCGCCCTGGCGGTGCCCTATCTGGCCACGCGCGGCAAGGATCAGCGCCTGGCGATCATGCTGGTCATGTCGCTTACGCTGACCGGTCTGGTCGGTTGCCTTTACGCGCCTCTCGGCGGGCTATGGGGCTGGGCAGTCCTGCTGGGCATCGGGCAGGGCGGCACGTTCAGTCTGGCGCTGGCATTGATCGTTCTTCGCTCGCGCGACTCCCATGTGGCTGCCAACCTGTCGAGCATGGCACAAGGCTTTGGCTACACCATCGCTTCGATCGGGCCATTTGCGGTGGGCGTGGTCCATGACATGACCGGCAGCTGGACCGCGATTGGCTGGATCTTTGCGGTGCTGGGGCTGGGTGCCATGATCGCGGGCATGGGGGCCGGTCGTGCACTGCAGGTGCAGGTCAGTAGCGAGAAGGTTTGATTTTCGATGATTTTTGATTATTCGCAGCGGGCTTGAGTGGCTTCAGGACTGAGCCAGATTGGCCAGCGCCCATTGTTCGGCACTGGTGATGCTCAGCCCTGCCTGCGCGTTGTAGGTATTGGCGACGTCCCATGCCACACCTCGGCCCATGGCGAAGACTGCCCGGTATTTGCGCAAATTGTCATCCGGCATTTCCGTAAGCTCGCCCTGCAACCGCGCAACACTCCATACGTGCCGCTCGATATCACGTCCTGTGACACGCTCCACGAGATCGGCCAGCCCGGCGTACGTCAATGTGTCGCCAGCGGTGTAAACCACTTGATTCACGATGCGCGGCTCGTGCATCACGATGGCAGCGGTCAGCCTGCCAATGTCTTCTGCAGTGGTGACCGTCACGGCGGTATCGAGGCTGCCCAGCGCATTGATCCGTCCGCCTTGCAGATCGACGACACCGAACGCCGGTTCGAACAGGAAGCTTGTAAACATACCGGTCGAAACGATCACCCATTCGGTGTGCTGCTGGGCGCGCAGCTTTTCTCGCACATCGAGTTGCTCGTCGAACAGATCCTGAGGGCTGCCGCGGCCGATAAGGTCGTAGTCAACGCCGAACTGCCAGGGCAGGTAGCGTTTTATGCCGGCCTTGAGCGCCGCATCGGTCAGTTTGCGTTGAGTACCCCGGCCGGCGGCGAATCCCGCACAGCTGATTACCATGTCGTAGCGCGTCATGACGGTGGCAAGTTGGTCCACGGTGGCATCGGCCAGATCGGCCGTTTCGATGGCAATGTCCAGCGCGCGAATCTCTTCGATTTCCGCACGCTTGGCAGGCTCTTGCGTATTCAGGCTGCTCTGGCGTAGCAGCACGGCAATGCCAAGGCCGTGTCCTACGGCTTTCTCAACCAGCCCTCGCAACACGGCGAGCCCAAGCTCTCCTGCACCTATGACCAGAATGCGTTGTTTGACGTTTGCGTTATCGGCTTGCATGGTGACCCCCTTCGGATCGCGTTTCAATTCAGGCGGGGGAGATGCTGGCATGCCTGTCGACATACAAAAAGTAGGTACATCGGTGATACCAGGCGGGCTGGACGCGCAGGAAGTGGTAAGACGCTCCGAAGCGGCGTGTGCTGCGCTCAGCGATGATGAGGATGGTCTCAAGCGGGACATCCTCGGTCACGCCGGTAATCGTTGGTCATTGGGCGTGGTACATGCCCTTGGCGTCAGCAGCCCTTTGCGCCATGCGCAATTGCGCCGAAAGCTGCACGGTGTGACCCAGCGCATGCTCACTCATACCTTGCGCCAGCTTGAGCAGGATGGGCTGATCACCCGCCACGACTATCGCGAGAAGCCGCTCAGGGTGGAATATTCGTTGACCGATCTGGGGATGGGACTGCTGGTGCAAATGATTCCGCTGTGGACATGGGTCATTGAAAATTCGGAGGCGTTCAGTGCGGCGCGAGATCGTTTTCCGGACAGGCAAAAGTGATGGCTGATGCGCCATCAACCTCTCGCCATTTTCCGCGGCGCCGCTTATCGTGCACGGATAATTCGCCAAGGGATGTGCACGCATGAACTACGAAGAACAAAGTCAGGCCAACAGCGCACTGATCACCCGCTTTTATGAGGCGTTTGCGCAGCTGGATGCCGAGGCGATGAGTGCTTGCTATACCGATGACGTGCTGTTCAGCGACCCTGCCTTTGGCCAATTGCGCGGCGCTCAGGCAGGCGACATGTGGCGCATGCTGACTTCCCGGGCGAAAGATTTCTCGGTGGTCTTCGATCAGGTACGAGCCGATGACCGGACGGGCAGTGCGCACTGGGTGGCGACGTATCTGTTCAGTCAGACCGCAAGCACGGTAGTGAACGATATTCAGGCCCGATTCGTGTTTCGTGATGGCAAGATCTGCGAGCATCACGATCATTTCGATATGTGGCGCTGGTCGCGTCAGGCTCTGGGGTTGAAGGGCCTGTTGCTTGGCTGGACGCCTTTGGTGCGCAACGCCGTCAGGGCTCAGGCGCTCAAGGGCCTGAAAGCCTTTTCAGAGAGCCGCCGTGCCTGAGGTCGCCAGTACCGCGAGTGCGTCGACTGCCGGACCAGCACTCGGTAAACCCTGGTTCGTCTATCTGGTGCGCGCTGCCAACGGCGCGCTGTACTGCGGCATCAGTGATGATCCGCAGAGGCGATTTGCTGCGCACCAGAGCGGCAAGGGCGCGCGCTTTTTCTGTTCCAGCCCGGCGATGGCGCTGGTTTATGTCGAGCAATGGTCCAGCAAGGGCGAGGCGTTGCGTCACGAGCGGCTGATCAAGAAACTCAGAAAAAGCGCCAAAGAGGCGCTGGCAGCCAGTTACGCCGGATCGTTGATCCATGAGCGTGATGTTGTGACATCAGTTTGAGTCTGTGGGCGGGCAGAGTGCCGCAGGTTAAGCTGTGGGCTCCCCGAGCGCACAGAGGCTGAACATGTCCGAGTTGATCCTTCACCACTACCCCACATCGCTGTTTGCCGAAAAAGCCCGTCTGATGCTGGGCTTCAAAGGGCTCACATGGCGCTCGGTAACTGTCCCGTCGATCATGCCCAAGCCCGACCTGACCGCGCTGACCGGTGGCTATCGCAAGACACCGGTGTTGCAGATCGGCGCAGATATCTACTGTGACACGGCGCTCATGGCCCGCCGCCTTGAGCGGGAAAAGCCTGCGCCGGCGTTTTATCCGCAAGGTCAGGAATTTGCGGTTGCAGGTCTGGCCGCATGGGCGGACTCGGTGCTCTTTCTGCATGCCGTAAGTCTGGTGTTTCAGCCTGAATCCCTGGCCGTACGCTTTGCCAAAGTGCCGCCAGAGGCCGCCAAGGCGTTTGTGGCTGACCGCTCTATGCTGTTTAACGGCGGCACAGCGTCACGTCCGCCTGTCGAGCAGGTCAAGCACCAGTGGCCCACGCTGATGTCGCGTCTGGAACTGCAACTGTCCCACGGCGGTGACTTTCTGTTCGGTGTGCCTTCGATTGCCGATTTTTCGGTTGCCCACACTCTGTGGTTTCTCAAGCAGACGCCGGTCACTGCGCCATTTGTCGATGATTATCCGAGTGTCAGTGCCTGGCTGGGTCGTGTCCTGGGTTTCGGTCATGGTACATCCAGCGACCTGAGTTCGGCCGACGCTATCGAGGTCGCCAGAAATGCCGCGCCTGCACCGCTGCCAGATGAAACCTTCGTCGATCCAAACGGCTTCAAGGCCGGCGACAAGGTTGCGGTTTCTGCGGTCGACTACGGCGTCGAAGCGGTTGAGGGCGAGCTGGTATTTACCGGCCGTGAAGAACTGATCCTGCGCCGTGAGGACGAGCGTGCGGGTGTCTTGCACGTACACTTCCCGAGGATGGGTTATCGGATCGAGAGGCACTGAGGTTTAACGATGCCCTGCGTTGCAAAGAGGACGCGGAGCGCGGCTTGACTACCATGCCAGCGCGCAGCATTGGCATGACAGTCAGTTGGGCTACTTCAACGCCGCCAGTATCTGATCCGGGTCAAACCCCCGGATCAGTGTGCCGTTGACGTCGATCAGCGGAATGCCTCTCCCGCCCAGCGCTTCATACGCCTTGCGGCCTTCTTCCGACTTCTCGATGTCGAACTCCTGATACGCAATCCCCTTGCTGTCCAGAAAACGTCGGGTCTGCTTGCAGTAGCCGCACCAGTCGGTGGCGTACATCACCACTTTTGCCTGGCTGTAGCGCTGCGCTACGTCTGCTGGGGGCGGGTTGACGAAATTCTCGATCCTGCCCCAGTTCTGGTAAATCACCACCACCAGCATGATCAGGGCAAATTTCTTGAGGGTGCGCAGCAGCATGTCGGTTACCGTCGCTTCAACTGGTCGGTCAGTTGCGTCGGCAGCCCTTTGATAATCAGGGTGCCTGCGGTTTCGTCGTATTCGATCTTGTCGCCCAGCAAATGGGCCTCAAAACTGATCGACAACCCCTCGGCGCGGCCGGTGAAGCGGCGGAACTGGTTGAGGGTGCGCTTATCGGCCGGGATCTCCGGTGACAGGCCATAGTCCTTGTTGCGGATATGATCGTAGAACGCCCGTGGCCGCTCCTCGTCGATCAGTTCGGACAGTTCTTCGAGACCCATCGGCTCGCCCATTTTGCTCTGGCTGCTGGCGTAATCGACCAGGGTCTTGGTCTTCTCGCGGGCCGATTCTTCCGGCAGGTCTTCGCTTTCAACGAAGTCGCTGAAGGCCTTGAGCAGGGTGCGGGTTTCGCCGGGGCCATCCACGCCTTCCTGGCAGCCAATGAAGTCGCGGAAGTACTCGGACACCTTCTTGCCGTTCTTGCCCTTGATGAACGAGATGTATTGTTTTGACTGCTTGTTGTTCTGCCACTCCGACAGGTTGATCCGCGCGGCAAGGTGCAACTGGCCCAGGTCCAGGTGGCGCGAAGGGGTTACGTCCAGTTCGGCATTCACCGCCACGCCTTCGCTGTGGTGCAGCAGGGCGATGGCCAGGTAATCGGTCATGCCTTGCTGATAGTGGGCGAAAAGAACATGGCCGCCGACGGAAAGATTGGATTCCTCCATCAGCTTCTGCAAGTGTTCGACCGAGGTGCGCGAGAAGGCGGTGAAATCATTGCCGCCGTCCAGGTACTCTTTCAGCCAGCCGCTGAAAGGGTGCGCGCCGGATTCGGGATGGAACAGGCCCCATGCCTTGCCTTGTTTGGCGTTGTAGCTCTCGTTGAGGTCGGCCAGCATGTTCTCGATGGCCTGGGACTCAGCAAGTTCGGAGTCGCGTGCGTGGAGAACAGCGGGCGTACCGTCGGGTTTCTTATCGATCAGGTGGACGATGCAATGACGGATCGGCATGGGCTTCTCGGCTGAAAAAGGTGAAGAGCGTGCAGCTCGTTGCAAGACGGCAAGTGTAACGCACGCATGCGCCTGTTGGCCCTGAGCAGGCTGGTTTTCGCCAGCAGTGAGTGTTTGCTGGATGTTTTTTGCTCAATTAGCATTAAAACCTGACCAAAAGGATAGGTAGAGGCGGATATTTGCCCGGCTCTGTGCTAGTTTTGCGCGGTCTTGCGCACTTAGCGCGTCAGGCATGCAGTTAGCGCACACGTAGGTCGAACCATTACCCGGTTTCAGTATCTACACTTTCGCGATTAATCGTGGCTGCTAGCGGGTGGCCAGGTTCATTGCCTGGCCACGGGCCGACGTTGCACTCTGCAATCCACATGAATTTGATAGGGAAGGAACACCACCATGGCTCTTACTAAAGACCAATTGATCGCCGATATCGCTGAAGCTATCGACGCGCCAAAAACTACTGCGCGTAATGCTCTTGAGCAATTGGGCCAAATTGTTGCCGACCAATTGGAAAACGGCGTGGAAATCACTTTGCCAGGTATCGGTAAACTGAAAGTTGCAGAGCGTCCGGCTCGCACTGGCCGCAACCCTTCGACTGGCGCTGCCATCGAAATCGCTGCCAAGAAAGTTATCAAGTTCGTACCAGCCAAAGTGCTGACCGACTCGATCAACAAGTAAGCACCCGCTTGCTGTAAAAAGCCGTGCACCGGTTAACCGGGCACGGCTTTTTTGTGGGCGCCAGGTGTTGTGGATGTCTAGCGTTCATCACGCGGAGCGTTTCAGTCAACGCTGCGCGCGCTGTGCCTTGTCGAGAAACGTCCAGGCCACAAAACGGCTTTGCTTCTGGCCCTGACCCATTTCCACTACCTTTACTTCAAGCGCGCCGGCTTTTTTCAGGGCGCTCTGAATTGGCGGCAGGTTGGATGCCTTGGACACAAGGGTACTGAACCACCCCACCTGATCCGGCAATCTTGCGCTTTCCTGGATCAGCTGGGTCACGAAGCCGATCTCGCCACCTTCGCACCACAACTCCTGAGACTGCCCGCCGAAGTTGAGTACCGGAAGCTTACGCTTTGGATCAGCCTTGCCCAGCGCGCGCCATTTGCGCTGGCTGCCACGCTGGGCCTCATCAAGCGAAGCATGGAAGGGCGGGTTGCAGAGGCTCACGTGGAAGCGTTCGTCACTGTCGAGCAGCCCAAGCAGGATTTGCTTGCGATTGCCCTGCTGGCGCACGCTGATGGCCTTTTGCAGGCCGTTGGCTTTGACAACGGTGGTCGCCGCGGCAATGGCCGTGCTGTCGATGTCCGAGCCGACGAATTGCCAGCCATAGTCGCTGTGCCCAAGCAGGGGATAAATGCAGTTGGCACCGGTGCCAATATCCAGTGCCTTGGTAGACGGCCCCCGCGGAATCACGCCCTCGTTGTCCTCTGCCAGCAAGTCGGCGAGGAAGTGCAGATAGTCCGCGCGCCCCGGTATGGGCGGGCACAGGTAATCGGCCGGGATGTCCCAGTGGGCAATGCCATAAAACGCCTTGAGCAGAGCGCGATTGAACACGCGCACTGCCTGCGGATCGGCGAAGTCGATGCTTTCCTTGCCGTACGGATTGAGGATCACGAACGCTGCCAGTTCGGGACTGGATTTGATCAGCTTCGGAAAATCGTAATGGCCCTGATGACGATTGCGCGGGTGCAAGGTGGCCTTTTCACGCGGCACAACCGGTCTGGCTGGCCGCTGAGGCTTTTTGCGTGGTGGTTTGCGGGTATCGGTCATGGGGTCGATGTTCAGCCGTAGTGTCGGGTGCGAATGTTCAGATAACAAAAAGCCAGCCCATGTTCGGGCTGGCTTTGCGGCCACCTTAGAGGCTGGCGATGCGTGCGTGCTGCTCTGCCAGCTTGCCCAGTGCCTGTTCGGCCTCGGTCAGCTTGGCGCGTTCCTTGGCGATGACTTCAGGCGGTGCCTTGTCGACGAAGGCTGCGTTGGACAGCTTGCCGCCGACGCGTTGCACTTCACCTTGCAGACGCTGGATTTCCTTGTCCAGACGCGCCAGTTCGGCTGCCTTGTCGATAAGCCCGGCCATCGGCACCAGGACCTCCATGTCGCCCACCAGCGCAGTGGCCGACAGCGGTGCTTCTGCACCCTCGGTCAATACGGTCATGGATTCGAGCTTGGCGAGCTTCTTGAGCAGGTAATCGTTTTCGCTCAGGCGGCGTTGATCCTCGGCACTGGCGTTCTTGAGGAACAGTTGCAGCGGCTTGCCGGGACCGATGTTCATTTCGCCGCGGATGTTACGCACCGCCAGCATCAGGCCTTTGAGCCACTCGATGTCGTCTTCGGCGGCCTGATCGATGCGTGCTTCATTGGCCACCGGCCAGGGTTGCAGCATGATGGTCTTGCCTTCGACACCTGCCAGCGGCGCGAGACGCTGCCAGATTTCTTCAGTGATGAACGGCATGAACGGGTGCGCGAGGCGCAGTGCGACTTCCAGTACGCGAACCAGCGTGCGGCGTGTGCCGCGTTGACGTTCGACCGGTGCGGTCTCGTCCCACAGCACAGGCTTGGACAGCTCCAGATACCAGTCGCAATACTGGTTCCAGATAAATTCGTACAACGCCTGAGCGGCGAGGTCGAAGCGGAACTGATCCAGCTGGCGGGTCACTTCGGCTTCGGTACGTTGCAGTTGCGAGATGATCCAGCGATCGGCCAGCGACAGTTCGACAGCTTCGCCGTTCTGACCGCAGTCTTCACCTTTGTCCAGCACGTAGCGCGCGGCGTTCCAGATCTTGTTGCAGAAGTTGCGGTAGCCTTCGACGCGGCCCATGTCGAACTTGATGTCGCGACCGGTGGACGCCAGAGAGCAAAAAGTAAAACGCAGGGCATCGGTGCCGTAGCTGGCGATGCCATCGGCAAATTCCTGACGGGTCTGCTTCTCGATCTTTTTCGCCAGTTGCGGTTGCATCAGGCCGCTGGTGCGTTTCTGCACCAGCGTCTCGAGGTCGATACCGTCGACGATATCCAGCGGATCAAGGACGTTGCCCTTGGACTTGGACATTTTCTGGCCCTGGCCATCACGCACCAGGCCGTGCACATAGACAGTCTTGAACGGGACTTGCGGCGTGCCGTCCTCGTTCTTCACCAGGTGCAGGGTGAGCATGATCATCCGGGCGACCCAGAAGAAAATGATGTCGAAACCGGTGACCAGCACGTCGGTGGAGTGGAAGGTCTCCAGTGCCTTGGTCTTTTCCGGCCAGCCGAGCGTGGAGAAGGTCCACAGGCCCGAGCTGAACCAGGTGTCGAGTACGTCGTTGTCCTGCTGCAGCGCGATTTCCGGGCCCAGATTGTTCTTGGCCCGTACTTCGGCTTCGTCGCGACCGACATACACCTTGCCGGACTCGTCGTACCAGGCCGGAATGCGGTGGCCCCACCAGAGCTGACGGCTGATGCACCAGTCCTGAATGTCGCGCATCCATGAGAAGTACATGTTTTCGTATTGTTTGGGCACGAAGGCGATACGGCCATCTTCGACCGCAGCGATAGCAGGTTCGGCCAATGGCTTGGTAGAGACGTACCACTGATCGGTCAGCCATGGTTCGATGATCGTGCCGGACCGGTCGCCTTTCGGCACCTTCAGGGCGTGATCGTCGACGCTGACCAGCAGGCCGGCTGCATCGAACGCTGCAACGATCTGCTTGCGCGCTTCGAAACGGTCCAGGCCGGCGTAGTCTGCCGGCAGGCTGCCGTCGACGGTTTCGTTCAGCGTGCCGTCAAGGTTGAAAACCTGAGCGGTCGAAAGCACGGTGGCGTTCTTGTCGAAAATGTTCAGCAGCGGCAGATTATGGCGCTTGCCGACTTCATAGTCGTTGAAGTCGTGCGCCGGGGTGATTTTCACGCAGCCGGTGCCGAATTCGGGGTCGCAATAGTCGTCAGCGATGATCGGGATGCGACGGCCTACCAGCGGCAGTTCGACGAATTTGCCGATCAGTGCCTGATAGCGTTCGTCCTGCGGGTTCACCGCCACGGCGGCGTCACCGAGCATGGTTTCCGGACGCGTGGTGGCAACGATCAGGTAATCCAGACCTTCGGCGGTTTTCGCGCCGTCGGCCAGTGGATAACGCAGGTTCCACAGGTGGCCTTTCTCGTCGTGGTTCTCCACTTCGAGGTCGGAAATGGCGGTGTGCAGCTTGGTGTCCCAGTTGACCAGGCGCTTGCCACGGTAAATAAGGCCGTCTTCATGCAGGCGCACGAAGGCTTCCTTGACTGCGTCGGACAGGCCGTCGTCCATTGTAAAGCGCTCGCGGCTCCAGTCGACGGACGAACCCAGACGGCGGATCTGACGGCTGATGTTGCCGCCTGACTCGGCTTTCCATTCCCAGATATTGTCCAGAAACTTTTCGCGACCCAGCTCGTGACGGCTGACGCCTTGCGCTTCAAGACGACGCTCCACCAGCATCTGCGTAGCGATACCGGCGTGGTCGGTGCCTGGTTGCCACAGCGTGTTGCGACCCTGCATGCGGCGGAAACGGATCAGGGCGTCCATGATCGCGTTATTGAAGCCGTGGCCCATGTGCAGGCTGCCGGTGACGTTCGGCGGCGGGATCATGATGGTGTACGAGTCACCCACGCCTTGCGGAGCGAAGTAGTTCTCGGACTCCCAGGTCTGGTACCAGGAAGTTTCGATGGCGTGCGGCTGGTAAGTCTTGTCCATGCGCGGCGGGAACCTGTGGCATTGATTCGGAAACCGGCAAGTATAGCCCTTGCGGCCAGCGACAAGCCATAAGTGCCGGGCCACAACTGGCAGATCTGTCAGCAGGCGGCAAGTGAGCCAAGGGGCGCTGGCTGCCCTGATACGCTCGCAACTGGATACTCGCCGACAAAGTATCTATTTAACCAGGAAACAGGTCCCTGGCCAGAAACCTCACTTCTGCTGCTGCGCCAATAGCCGCTCCAGCCTGGCCTCCAGCCGGCGTTTGATTTCGTTTTCGATATGCGGGGCGAAGTCGGCGATCACGTCCTGCATGATCAATTGCGCGGCGGCGCGCAGTTCGCTGTCCAGGTGCAGCAGTGTCTCGGGGTTGGGCAGCGCTTGAGGCTCGGCCGCCTGCTGCACCTGCGGGGCGGGGGCAGCATGGGTATCAGGTGTCAGCGTCGGGATATCGTCTTCGTCGAAGTCCGGTTGATGCACGCTGTCGGGGCGAGTGCCGACGACATCGAACAACAGAGGGATCTGTCCTTCCGGACGGGCCGGGTCGTTCGGCAGCGGGGAATGTGCGGGGTCATCGCCGAGCAGTTGGCGGATCGATTCCAGATCGTTCAGCAAATGCGCGGATTCAGCTTTTTTTGAAGTATCCATCGTGTCCTCAAAGACGCTGCAGTCGGTGATCTTGCGGAGGATAGCCCTGTTCACGGTAGGAACGGAAACTCTCGCGTGCGGCAAGGCGTATGGCCGGGTCCTCGACAACGACTTCCGCCACACGGGCGAAACGTTTGAAGAAGGCCGGAATGCTCAGGTCGAGGTTGACCAGCAGGTCGTCGTGGGCCCCCGAGTCGTCACCCAGCCCTAGCACCACCGGGGCATCGGTATCGCTCTCGGCTTCACCGTGGGGCAGAAACACTTCGCCCCTGAAACGCCAGAGCCGGGCATCGAGGTCTTCACGCTGTGCTGCATCGCTGCAATGCAGATAGACCTTGTGACCCAGACGCCAGGCCTTTTCTGTGAGCTTGCAGGCGAAATCCAGGCGAGCCGCAGGGTCTGCGCTGGGCAGGATGTAAAAATCGACTTGAGTCATTTGGGTTCCAGAGCCTGTGGCGTATCGACCGCAAAGCCGATACGCCAGGGCTTGTTCTTATACGCCGGCGCGATCGAGCAGGTACTGGGTCAGCAGTGGAACCGGGCGTCCAGTGGCGCCTTTTTCCTTGCCGCCGCTCAGCCATGCAGTGCCGGCAATGTCCAGATGAGCCCAGTCATAGGCCTTGGTGAAGCGCGACAGGAAGCAGGCCGCCGTGATGGTGCCGCCTTTCGGACCACCGATATTGGCGATGTCGGCGAACGGGCTGTCGAGCTGCTCCTGGTACTCATCGAACAACGGCAGCTGCCAGGCACGGTCATCCGCCTGTTTGCCCGCGTCGAGCAACTGGTTGATCAGTGCGTCGTTGTTGCCCAGCAGGCCGGAAGTGTGGCCGCCCAGCGCAACCACGCACGCGCCCGTCAGGGTCGCGATGTCGATGACCGCCTTTGGCTTGAAGCGTTCGGCGTAGGTCAGTGCGTCGCACAGCACCAGACGGCCTTCGGCGTCGGTGTTGAGGATTTCGACCGTTTGCCCACTCATGGTGGTGACGATGTCGCCGGGACGTGTCGCGGTGCCGCTCGGCATGTTCTCGGCGCAGGCCAGAATGCACACCAGATTGATCGGCAGCTTCAATTCCAGTACGGCGCGCAGGGTGCCGAAGACGCTGGCAGCACCGCACATGTCGAATTTCATCTCGTCCATGCCCGAAGCGGGCTTGATGCTGATGCCGCCGGTGTCGAACGTGATGCCTTTACCGACCAGCACAAAAGGCTGATCGCCTTTTTTGGCACCTTGATAGTTCATGACGATCAGGCGAGGAGGCTGGGCGCTGCCCTGAGCGACTGCGAGGAAAGAGCCCATGCCCAGTTCGGCCAGCTTCTTCTCGTCGTGGATTTCCACTTTCAGATTCTTGTGCGCCTTGCCCAGGGCCTTGGCTTCTTCGCCCAGATAGGTAGGGTGGCAGATGTTCGGTGGCAGATTGCCCAGGTCGCGGGTCAATGCCATGCCGGTAGCGATGGCCCGAGCATGAGTGGACGCGCGCTCGACGTCGGCTGTGCGGACTTTGTCGGTCAGCAGGGTGATTTTTTTCAGGGCGCGAACGTCGGCTTTCTGAGTCTTGAAGCGGTCGAAGACGTATTCGCCGTCCGCCAGAGCCTCGACCAGCAGGCGAGCCATGCCGTACGTATCGCGGTTCTTCACCGACAGGTCATCGATAGCAATTGCTGCGTCGGTGCCGCCCAGGCCCTTGAGGCATGACAGCGCCGCGCCAACGACTTTTTTCAATTGACGGTCCGACAGCTCGCCTTCCTTGCCGATGCCGATCAGCAGAACGCGCTCGGCCTTGATGTTGGGCAAGTTGTGCAACAGCAGACTCTGACCGACCTTGCCCGCCAGGTCGCCGCGTTTCAGGATCAGCGAGATGGCTCCGCCGCTGAGGACATCGACAGCCTGAGCAGCTCCCGCCAGTACGCGGCTTTCGCCGACGGTGACCACCAGCGTTGCGGTTTTCAAGGTTTCTGGGCTTACGCTTTTAACAACCAATTCCATGTGGGGTCCCCGAATAGACGATGAGAGTCGCAATATAAATGATGTACGCGGCATGGCCTGAGTGTCTTCCAGGACGATACCCGCGATAAGCCTTGCAGTTTGACCCCCCTGCACGACTGCTGACAACCCCGCAAAGCCGCCTGCTTTGCGTGTATGTGCGAACTATCCCCGGCGCGCAGTGACAGAAACACACAATCACAGGATAATGCCGCATATTTTTTGATGCCCACGCCATTTGCCGGCGTGAATCTGTGGTTGCCGTGGCTCACAATTTTTCCCTGTTTGGCTGCCTGAGCCTGACAACTCTGGAGTGTCTGGTTTGATTGTCTTCCGTTATCTGTCCCGAGAAGTGCTGCTTACCTTGAGCGCGGTCAGCGCCGTGCTGCTGGTGTTCATCATGAGCGGACGCTTCATCAAATACCTTGCGCAGGCCGCGTCCGGTGCGCTCGATCCAGGCGTGCTGTTCATGATCATGGGGTTCCGCCTGCCGGGTTTCCTGCAGGTCATCCTGCCGCTGGGCCTGTTCCTCGGCATCCTGATGGCTTACGGACGCCTGTATCTGGAAAGTGAAATGACCGTGCTGGCCGCCACCGGCATGAGTCAGCAGCGGTTACTTGCCATTACCATGGGACCTGCCACGCTGGTCGGGCTGCTGGTTGCCTGGCTGAGCTTCAGTCTGGCTCCCCAGGGCGCAACCCAGTTTTCGCTGCTGATCAATCAGCAGGATGCCATGACCGAGTTCGACACGCTGGTGCCCGGCCGTTTTCAGGCGCTGCGTGACGGGACCCGTATCACCTACACCAAGGAACTGTCGGAAGACCGCTCGCAACTGGCCGGTGTGTTCATCTCCGAAAAACGCATGTCCAGCGACAAGAGCAAGGACAACGGCATCACCGTGCTGGTGGCGGAGAAGGGCCATCAGGAGGTCAGGCCCAATGGCAGTCGCTTCCTGATACTCGAAAACGGCTATCGCTACGATGGCAATCCGGGTGCAGCCGATTATCGCGTGATCAAGTACGACACCTACGGCGCGATGCTGCCCAAACCGGAAATCAGCGAAGAAATCACTGACCGTGAAGCCATTCCCACCAGCGAGCTGTTCGGCAGTAACGCGCCGCGTTCCGTGGCTGAATTGCAGTGGCGTATTTCACTGCCGTTGTCGGTGTTCATCGTGACGTTGATGGCCATTCCGCTGTCGCGCGTCAATCCGCGTCAGGGCCGTTATCTGAAGCTGTTGCCGGCGATCCTTCTGTACATGTCTTATCTGGCCATTCTGATCTCGGTGCGCAGTTCGCTGGAGAAGGGCAAGCTGCCGCTCAGTCTGGGCATGTGGTGGGTGCACGCCATCTACCTGGCCATCGGTCTGGTGTTGTTCTATTGGGAGCCTCTGCGTCTGAAGATGGCGAGTCGTCGCAGCGTCACGGAGGTGACTCGTGGTCAAGCTTGATCGATACATCGGTAAAAGCGTTCTTCTGGCAATTCTCGCGGTCCTGGGGATCATTCTCGGCCTGGTTTCGCTGTTCGCGTTCATCGACGAGATGGGTGATATCAGCGATACCTACACGCTGGCAGATGCGCTCAGCTACGTGATGATGACTGCGCCGCGCCGCGTCTACGACACCTTGCCGATGGCGGCCCTGATCGGCTGCCTGATTGGTCTGGGTACGCTGGCCAGCAGCAGTGAACTGACCATCATGCGCGCGGCGGGGGTTTCCATCGGGCGCATCGTCTGGGCAGTCATGAAGCCGATGCTGCTGCTGATGATCGCCGGCGTGCTGGTCGGCGAGTACGTTGCTCCCTACGCCGAGAACCAGGCTCAGGCCGCACGCTCGCTGGCTCAGGGATCCGGTGATGCGCAGAGCGCCAGGCACGGTCTGTGGCACCGTCAAGGTGATGAATTCATCCACATCAACACGGTCCAGCCCAATGGTCTGATGCTTGGCGTGACACGCTATCGTTTCGACGATCAACGCCACATGCTGACGTCCAGCTTTGCCAAAGAGGCCAACTTCAAAACCGATTACTGGGAGTTGAAGGACGTCAGCACCACGCACTTCAATGAAGGCCGCACCGAAGTCATCAATACGCCGGTCGAGCGTTGGGATGTGGCGTTGAGCCCGCAACTGCTGAGCACGGTCATCATGCCGCCGGAGTCGCTCTCGATCAGCGGTCTCTGGAACTACGCGCATTATCTGGCCGATCAGGGCTTGAGCAATGGACGCTACTGGCTGGCGTTCTGGACCAAGGTCCTGCAACCGGCTGTGACAGTCGCTCTGGTGCTGATGGCGATCTCGTTCATCTTCGGTCCGTTGCGTTCAGTGACGCTGGGGCAGCGTGTGTTCACGGGCGTGGTGGTCGGTTTCACCTTCCGCATCATCCAGGACCTGCTCGGTCCGTCGAGTTTGCTGTTCGGCTTCCCGCCGTTGCTGGCGGTGTTGCTGCCTGCCGCAGCATGCGCGCTGGCAGGGATACTCCTGTTGCGCCGTGCCGGATAGCGTCGTGTGGTGATACTGAAAAAGCCGACTTTGAGTCGGCTTTTTCATGGGCGACAACCGCCGTTCAGGTTTTCGTGCGCACAAAAAAGCCTCTGGCATCGCTGCCAGAGGCTTTTTTGCACGTACGCGAGTGTGTGATCAGGCTTCGGCTTGAACTTCGTCAGCCTGCATGCCTTTCTGGCCCTGCACTGCAACGAAGGTAACTTTCTGGCCTTCTTTCAGGCTCTTGAAGCCGTTACCCTGGATGGCGCGGAAGTGTACGAACAGATCCGGCCCGCTCTCAGGAGTGATAAAACCAAACCCTTTTTCGTCGTTGAACCACTTGACGGTACCGCTCTGACGTTCAGCCATTTTCTTATTTCCTTGACGCTTGACTTGAATTGGTGACAGCCTCTTTCACGCGAAAGAGCACTGGGGCTGGTTGCAGGAAGTAAGAAACGTAGAACGGGTTGTAGCAAACCTAGAGCTACTGCCCTGGTCCAGATTCGGCGACCCTTGCAAACACAGTCCGGAAACTCTACGCCAACTCTCGTTACAAATACAACCCCCCTGTCTTGTACCCTGTTTCCGGGGGGTTGAGCCTTATGCACTGCGTGTTTGCACGCAGTGCACGGTGCCTGATCCTTCATAACATTTTGCACTTTATAGGTGCATTTTTTGCATATGGAACAGACTGTTCATTCGGTTGAAACACTGCCGAAACATTGACGTGAAACAGCGTTCCCACACCGCAGAAGTGTTGCTGTTTTTTTGACGCCGTTGTTTAGCCACGGAAGTAACGTTGCGCAACGAAAGGCATTTTTGTAACACGCATCGGTACTCTTTTGCCACGTACCACTGCCCAGACGAGTGTCTCCAGCGCGGTGTAATTATCGTGCAAGTAACCCATGGCAAGCGGGCCGGCCAGCGTGGGGCCAAAACCGCCACTGCAGACAGTGCCTATTACAGTGCCCTGTTCATCGACAATTTCTGTGCCTTCGCGCACTGGCGTTCGCTCTTGGGGAAGCAGGCCGACACGTTTTTTTTCTACACCATTCTGTTGCTGGGCGAAGATCTGCTCGGCTCCCGGGAAGCCGCCTGCACGCGCACCGTCGGCGCGGCGCACTCTGGAAATGGCCCACAGCAGACTGGCCTCGACCGGCGAGGTCTGCGTGTCCATGTCATGACCGTACAGGCAAAGGCCCGCTTCCAGTCGCAGCGAGTCACGTGCGCCCAGGCCGATCGGGGCAACTTCCGGCTCTTCCAGCAAGCGGCGCGCAAGGGCTTCAGCCTGGTCGGCCGGCACTGAAATTTCATAGCCGTCTTCGCCGGTATAGCCCGAGCGACTGACGTAGCACTGAACGCCCAGCAGCTTGACGCTGGCGAACTGCATGAACGTCATCTTGGCCACTTCCGGGGCAAGGCGTGCCAGCACCGTAACAGCGGCCGGCCCCTGCAGTGCGAGCAGAGCGCGTTCTTCAAACAGCGGTTCGATCTTGCAATGCCCGGCTAAATGCTTGCACAAGTGGGCGAGGTCCTGATCCTTGCAGGCCGCATTGACCACCAGCATCAGTTGGTCATTGCCGAGATTGGCGACCATCAGGTCATCGAGAATGCCGCCTGTTTCGCTGGTGAACATTGCATAACGCTGCATGCCCACCGGCAAATCAAGGATATCCACCGGTACCAGAGTCTCCAGCGCCCTGGCCGCTTCTGCGCCGGTGAGGCGAATCTGGCCCATGTGCGAGACATCGAACAAGCCGGCCTGCGCACGGGTGTGCAAGTGTTCTTTCATTACGCCTGCCGGGTATTGCACGGGCATGTCGTAACCGGCGAAGGGCACCATCTTCGCGCCAAGTTCGCGGTGAAGGGCGTGCAGGGGAGTGGTCAGCAGTGATTCTGTAGACATGTTCAATTCCTTGTTGAGCGGGCCATGCAGAGCGGTACTGCCTGCACTCGCAACCGAGTACATGCAGGCAGTCCCGCAGCACGGGCTATCAGGCTTCCTGATAGCTCTCGATGGACGGGCAGGCGCAGACCAGATTACGGTCACCGAAAACGTTGTCGACACGTCCGACCGGAGGCCAGTACTTGTTCTCGATCAGCGAATCAACCGGATACACCGCCTGTTCGCGGCTGTAAGGATGGCTCCACTGGCCGACGATTTCGGCAGCGGTGTGCGGCGCGTTCTTCAGCGGGTTGTCTTCCTTGTCCAGCGTGCCGTTTTCAACCGCGCGGATTTCTTCACGGATCTTGATCATGGCGTCGCAGAAACGGTCCAGTTCTTCTCTGGATTCACTCTCGGTCGACTCGATCATCAACGTCCCGGCCACCGGGAACGACATGGTCGGGGCATGAAAGCCGAAGTCGATCAGGCGCTTTGCCACATCATCGACGCTGATGCCGCTACTGTCCTTGATCGGACGCAGGTCGAGGATGCATTCGTGCGCAACCAGACCGTTGGTGCCGGTGTACAGCACCGGGTAGTGCTCTTCCAGGCGGCGCGAAATGTAGTTGGCGTTGAGGATCGCCAGCTGCGAAGCGCGCTTCAGGCCTTCGCCGCCCATCATGCGGATATACATCCAGGTGATCGGCAGAATGCTGGCACTGCCGAACGGTGCCGCGCAGACCGCGCCTTCCTTGCGCTCCATGCGTGCGTGGCCCGGCATGAACGGGGCGAGGTGGGATTTGACGCCAATCGGGCCGACACCCGGGCCGCCGCCGCCGTGCGGGATGCAGAAGGTTTTGTGCAGATTGAGGTGGGAGACGTCGCCGCCGAACTTGCCCGGCGCACACAGACCGACCATTGCGTTCATGTTTGCGCCGTCGATGTACACCTGACCGCCATTGTCATGAACGATGCCGCAGATTTCGCGGATGCCTTCTTCGAATACACCGTGGGTCGACGGGTAGGTGATCATGATGGCTGCAAGCTGATCGCGATGCTGAACGGCCTTGGCCCGCAGGTCTTCGATATCGACGTTGCCACGCGCATCGCAGGCAGTGACCACCACACGCATGCCGGCCATGTTGGCAGTGGCCGGGTTGGTGCCGTGGGCCGACGAAGGGATCAGGCAGATATCACGATGCTCATCGCCACGGCTCTGGTGATAAGCGCGGATAGCCAGCAGACCGGCATATTCACCTTGAGAGCCTGCGTTCGGTTGCAGCGAGATCGCGTCGTATCCGGTAGCCGCACAGAGCATGGCCTCCAGCTCGTCGGTCAGTTGCTGATACCCGGCACTCTGCTCGGCTGGGGCGAAGGGGTGCAGGTTGCCGAATTCGGCCCAGGTCACCGGGATCATTTCGCTGGCGGCGTTGAGCTTCATGGTGCACGAGCCCAGTGGAATCATGGTGCGGTCCAGTGCCAGGTCCTTGTCGGCCAGCTTGCGCAGGTAACGCATCAGCTCTGTTTCGGAGTGATAGCGGTTGAACACCGGGTGGCTGAGGATTGCCGTCTGGCGCAACAGCGCAGCAGGCAGGCGCGACTGAACGCTGGCTGCCAGCGCGGCGAAGTCCGGCAAGCTCTGGCCGTCGCTGACGAAGATTTCCCACAGCGTTTCTATCGCCGACTGCGAGGTGGTCTCGTCCAGTGACAGCCCCAGGTGCTGACCGTCGATTTCACGCAGGTTGATGTGCCTCGCGCGCGCTGCAGCATGCAGTGCATCGGTCCTGTTGCCGGTGTTCAGGGTCAGGCTGTCGAAGAAGAATGCCTGCTCGGCCTTCAGGCCCAGCTCGCTCAGGCCTTCGGCAAGAATTGCGGTCAACCGGTGAACGCGCTGGGCAATTTGGGTCAGACCACGCGGACCGTGGTAGACGGCGTACATGCTGGCAATGTTGGCCAGCAGCACTTGTGCAGTGCAAATGTTGCTGGTGGCTTTCTCGCGACGAATATGCTGCTCGCGGGTCTGCATGGCCAGGCGCAGGGCCTGCTTGCCGTGACGGTCTACCGACACGCCGACCAGGCGGCCCGGCATGTCGCGCTTGAAGGCATCGCGAGTCGAGAAGTACGCCGCGTGCGGGCCGCCGAAGCCCAGTGGCACGCCAAAGCGTTGTGCGCTGCCAATGGCAACGTCAGCGCCAAACTCACCTGGCGGGGTCAGCAGCGTCAGGGCCAGCAAGTCGGCAGCGACGGCCACCAGCGCATTGGCACCGTGAAAGCGCTCGACCAGATCGCGGTAATCGAACACATCACCATTGCTGGCCGGGTATTGCAGCAACGCGCCGAAGTAATCGCTGACATCGCCCAGCTCGGCTTCATCGGCTACAACTACGGTGATACCCAGCGGCTCGGCGCGGGTGCGCAAGACGTCGAGGGTCTGCGGATGGCAATGGCTTGAGGCAAAAAATTGCTGGCTGCCCTTGTTTTTGCTCAACCGTTTGCAGAAGGTCATCGCTTCGGCGGCGGCGGTCGCTTCGTCCAGCAAAGAGGCGTTGGCAATCGGCAGGCCGGTGAGATCACTGATGAGCGTCTGGAAATTGAGCAACGACTCCAGACGGCCTTGGGAAATCTCTGGCTGATAGGGGGTGTAGGCGGTGTACCAGGCCGGATTTTCCAGCAGGTTGCGCAGGATGGGTGCCGGTGTATGAGTGTTGTAGTAACCCTGGCCAATGTAGGTTTTGAACAGTTGATTCTTGCTGGCGATGGCCTTGATGGACGCCAGTGCGTCGGCTTCGCTTTGCCCGGCGGGCAGGTTCAGAACGCTGGTGCCCTTGATGCTTTCCGGGATGACGCTTTCGCTCAAGGCTTCGATGGAGTCGAAACCCAATGTTTGCAGCATGGCCTGTTCGTCGGCGGCGCGCGGACCGATGTGACGGGCAATGAATTCGTTGGCAGTTGTCAGTTCGATACGGTCAGTCATGGCTTGCTCCTCAGGCTTGGGCGTTGGCTTTGATCAGGCGGTCGTAGGCGTCCTGATCCAGCAGGCCGTGGATGGCGTTGGCATCCTGTGGAATGAAACGAAAGAACCAGCCTGCACCGAGAGCGTCTTCATTGACCAGCTCGGGTGTAGCGTCGAGGGCGGAATTGACCTCGACCACTTCACCGTCCAGCGGCATATTGATGCTGCTGGCGGCCTTCACCGACTCCACCACCGACACTTCAGCGTGTTGAGTGTAGGCCTGCATATCCGGGAGCTGCACGAAGACCACGTCGCCCAGCGACTCTTGTGCATAGGGCGTTATGCCGACCGTAACGCTGCCATCGGCTTCGGCACGCAGCCATTCGTGGTCGACAGTAAATCGCAACTCGCTCATACAGACTCCTTGGAGAACAGGGCTCGCGCAGAGCGCGAGTGATATGAGCTATGGCATAGCAATTTAGCGGCCATGTTTTATTTTTTCATTTAAAACAATGAGTTAGATTGTTTTCGTGGTCACAGATCAAGTACGAGTGTAGCGAAATCGATACACCTGGTGGGCATTTGAAAATGCGTGCCTGATCAAGGCCTTGGTTCAAGCGAGGTTAAGTGCCCTGGATCGAAAACGTTACGCTGGAACGATTTCGTTGCGGTGGGGTGGCCTTACTGCACCCGGCCAGCGCACAGGCGCTGGCCAGGTGTTCATTCATGGGGCGGGATCAAGGCTTGGGCGCGGTCGCTGCTACTGAAATATTGCCCGCTTCCCATTGGGATTCACGCGCGTCCAGCGCCACTGCAATAGCCTGCACCTTGGTCGACGAGAGCTCGGACGGCAGCGGATCCAGGCCGGCACTGGCGAAAATCTGCCCATAAGCATTGCGCAGATCGGCATACGCCAGGTCGCGACGCAGATCAGCCTGCAGCGTGTTCAGTTCGCCCTGAATCAGGTCCAGTTCGCCCAGACCGGCTGCCTGATAACGATTACGCAGCTGGCCGACGATCTGGCTGTCGATGCTCGACAGCTGTTGACTGGTCTTGAACTGGCGCAGTGCTTCATTGTAGTTGGCATTGGCCACGTAGAGCTGGGCCAGTACGGCGATGGACATCGCCTGACGACGCGCGGTAGCGACTTCCTCACCGGCTTTGGCCACGTCAATGGCGGCAGGTGCCGACAGCACGTTGAACAGGTTCCAGGTGACTTTTACGCCCAGATCGGCCCATTTGTCGTTGACCAGAAACGAGTTGCTGTCGTAATGGCCACCAGCCGAGAACTCCAGGCCGGGCAGCATGCGCAGCATCGCTTTGCGGGTTTCGGCCGAGCTGATGCGGGTTTGGTAATCCTGTTCGCGCAGTTCGGGACGACTGGCCAGCGCTTCGGTTTCCAGACGCGCCATATCGACCTTGAGCTCCGGAATCGAGTAATCGTCCGGCGTTGCCAGCTTCAGATCCGTGCCCAGCGGCAGATTGATCAGGGTGGCCAGTTCAGTCTTGGCCAGTGAAAGTGCCTTGCGCTGCTCTTCGAGCTGGCGCGTTGCCTGGATCAGCGAGCGCTGATAACCCAGTGCCTGCACCGGATCACCCACCCGCTGCTGGCTCATTTGCTGGCTGTTGTCCTGGGCTTTTTCGACGCGGACCATCAGGCTGTCGATCTGCTTGAGCATGCGTTCGGCAGCGACGGCGCGCCAATAGGCTGAACGTACGTCCTGAACGATTGTGTTGATCACCTTGCGGCGGCGTTCCTGAACGATCAGGCGCTGATCGCCTTGCTGCTTGGCGCTGATGTAGCTGACACCGAAGTCCAGCACGTTCCACACCATGGTCAGGTCAGCGACGCGACGGCTGCGGTCCTGCGAGGTCGACGGTTCGAGGGACTGGGTGCCGGTCTCGACGCTTTCACTGCTGGACGCACTGACGTTACTGCGTCCGGCATAGCCGGCGGACAGCGCCATGCGCGGCAGCATGTCGAAGCTGGCAAGGTCCAGTTGGCGCTTGGCCAGGGCTTCTTCCATGATTTTCAAACGCGCTTCAAGGTTGTACTTCACCGCGCGGGCCATCGCCTGATGCAGGGTCAGGGCACCGTTCAAAGGTTCCTGATCCTTGTACATCAGTTGCAGATCGCTTTTGGCGCGCTGCTCGCTGACGCTCCGGTCGATAGGCTGGCTGGTAACCGCACAACCGCTCACTACCAGCGCAAGCAGGCTGATGCTGAACAACTTATGACTTCTTTTCATGCTCCTGACGCCCCTTGCTACCGCATTCTTTTTTATGAGCGCCGTACCGCGACGGCGCATGACTCAAAGCCTGTCTCAGGCTTGCACTTCACTCACACCGACTTCCCCTAAAGCCCATGCCAGTGCGCGCAGTTTCTCTTGCTCGTTATCAGTGATCTGTTGCAGTTGCTGAACCAGGGTCAGCGCGCCAAAACCTGCCTGGATGCTCTGCGACGACTCTTGCAAGCCGTTGCGACCGGTGTTGTCGAAGGCACCCGTCGCCGAGGTGTCCGTTGCTGCCTCGCGGGAAAACAGTGTCGCCAGCGTGCTGGTGCCGAATACGCTGCCTTCTCCGCTGCTGAAGCCCGTGAAGCCCGAGCCTGGGCCGCCGACGCTGTTGGCGTCGAACACCTGGGCAATGAAGCTCGGTGCCAAGGCTCGGTTGGTGATGAAGATGTTGCCCACAGGTGGCAGATCACCTCCGGTAGTGCGCTGTTCGAAGAGCGGCGAGAAGCTCAATGGCGAGCCCAGGTTGCCGGTCGGCGGGCCGAACAGTGCCGGCTGCAGGGGCAGATTCGGCACAGCGTTCTGCAGTGCTGGCGCATCGATCCGGAACTGCGGATCCCCGGTCAGCGACGTGGTCGCGATGGCATAGTTGGGAGACAGCGCAATGCCGGTACCCGCGTTGCCTGCCCGGTCAGTCACCGTGCTGCTGTCCAGCACAATGAAGTTGCTCGGGTCAGTGACGTTCGCGGTCGGTGTCAGGGTCGCCGTCCAGGTAGCCCCTCCATCGCTGCTGGCAAGGTTGGACAGCGTACCGTTGGCTACGCTGATGTCCGACAGCGTGAAGTTATTCACCGGCTCGCTGAAGGCAAAGGTCACCAGCGATGTCTGACCCGTCGCCAGGTTCGGGTTGGCGATAGAGACGCTGGCCGTCGGACGCTGGTTATCGATGCTGTAGTTGCTGGAGAGCGCTACCGTTGTGCCCGCATTGCCTGCCAGGTCGTTGAGCGTACCGCTGTCCAGAACGATGAAGTTGTTCGGTGCCGTGACATTGGCATCCGGTGTCAGGGTCGCCGTCCAGGTGAGACCGCCGTCGCCGCTGCTCAGGTTGGACAGGGTGCCGTTGCCGACACTGATATCCGACAGATCGAAATTGGTCACACGCTCGCTGAAGGCAAAGGTCACCAGCGAGGTCTGACCAATGGCCAGGTTCGGGTTGGCCACGGTGATGGTTGCGGTCGGACGCTGGGTATCGATGGCGTAATTGTTCGACGCCGTGGTACCGCTGCCGGCGTTGCCCGATGCGTTGGTAACGCCGGTGTTGTCCAGCGTGATCAGGTTGCTTGCATCGGTCACGTTTGCCGTCGGCGTAAAGGTTGCGGTCCAGGTGATACCGCCGTCGCTGCTGCTGACTGCGCTCAGCGTACCATTGGCCACCGTCAGGTCGGCGTTGCTGAAGCCGTTGACCGCTTCGCTGAAGGTGATGGTCACCTGTGACGTCTCGCCTGCCGACAGGGCGCTGTCGGCGACCACAATGCTGGCGGTCGGACGTGCCGGATCAATGGCGTAGCTATTGGACTGCGTCGTGCCGCTGCCTGTATTGCCTGCCAGATCCGCCACGCCACTGTTATCGAGCGTCACGACATTGTTGTTGCTGGCGGCGTTCGGGTTCGGCGTGAGTGTTGCTGTCCAGGTAATACCCCCGTCGTTGCTGCTGACAGCGCTCAACGTGCCGTTGGCCACCGTCAGGTCGGCATTGCTGAAGCCGCTCACCGCTTCGCTGAAGGTAATGGTCACTCGCGAGGTTTCACCGATAGACAGCAAGCTGTCGGCGACCACGATGGTGGCTGTCGGGCGCTGGGTATCGATGGCGTAGTTGTTCGAGGTCGTGGTGCCGCTGCCGCCATTGCCTGATGCATTGGTGACGCCGGTGTTGTCCAGTGTGATCAGGTTGCTCGTATCGGTCACGTTTGCCGTCGGCGTGAAGGTTGCTGTCCAGGTAATACCGCCATCGGTGCTGCTGACGGCGCTAAGCGTGCCGTTGGCGACGGTCAGGTCGGCATTGTTGAACCCGTTGACCGCCTGGCTGAACGTGAACGTGACCAGAGACGTCTCGCCGGCGGACAGGGCCGTGTCGGCCACCACTATGGTGGCTGAAGGTCGAGTGGTGTCGATCACGAAGTTGCCCGAATCGGTTGTGCCGACACCCGGGTTGCCAGCCAGATCGTTGATGCCTGAGTTGTTCAGGGTGATCAGATTGCTGGTGTCCGCCACATTTGCGTTCGGGGTGAAGGTCGCGGTCCAGGTGATACCGCCGTCGCTGCTGCTGACGGCGCTCAAGGTGCCATTCGGAACGCTCAGGTCGCTGTTGTCGAACCCGCTGACTGCTTCGCTGAAGGTAATGGTCACCAGTGAGTTTTCACCTATCGACAGCGCGTTGTCCGCCATCACGATAGTCGCTGTCGGGCTTGCCGAGTCTATGGCGTAAATGTTGGACAAGGTCAGGCCGCTGCCTGCGTTGCCCGACAGGTCAGTTACGCCGCCATTGTTCAGGGTCACCGAGTTGCTTGCGCTGGTAATGCCTGGCGTTGGGGTAAGCGTTGCCGTCCAGGTAATACCGCCGTCAGTGCTGCTGACTGCGCTCAACGTGCCGTTGCTGACGTTCAGGTCGGCATTGCTGAATCCACTGACCGCCTCGCTGAAGGTAATGGTCACCAGCGAGGTTTCGCCGATGGCCAGCGCATTGTCGGCCACGACGATGGTCGCCGTCGGGCGCAGGGTGTCGATGGCGTAGTTGTTCGAGGACGTGATGCCGCTGCCGGTATTGCCCGAGGCATTGGTGAACCCGGTGTTATCCAGGGTCACAAGGTTGCTTGCGTCGGTGACATTGGCCGTCGGCGTGAAGGTGGCCGTCCAGGTGATACCGCCGTCGCTGCTGCTGACTGCGCTCAAGGTGCCGTTTTCGACGGTCAGGTCGGCATTGCTGAAACCACTGACTGCTTCGCTGAAGGTGATGGTCACCAGCGAGGTTTCACCGACAGACAATGCGCTGTCTGCAACCACGATGGTCGCGGTCGGCTGGATGGTGTCGATGCTGTAATTGTTGGAGTTGGTGAGTCCGCTCCCGGCATTGCCCGCCAGGTCGGCCACGCCAGCGTTGTTCAGGGTGATCAGGTTGGTGCTGTCGGCGACGTTGATCGTCGGCGTGAAGGTGGCCGTCCAGGTGATGCCGCCGTCGCTGCTGCTGACCGCGCTCAAGGTGCCATTGGCAACGCTCAGGTCGCTGTTGTCGAAACCGCTGACCGCTTCACTGAACGTGATGGTGACCAATGAGGTTTCGCCAATCGACAGCGCGTTATCCGCCACGACGATGCTGGCAGTCGGCCGCACCGAGTCGATGGCATAGTTGTTGGAGAAGGTCAGCCCGGTGCCCGCGTTGCCGGCCAGATCAGTGACGCCGGCGTTGTTCAGTGTTACCAGATTGCTGCTGTCTGTGACGCCCGTTGACGGCGTGAGCGTTGCCGTCCAGGTCAGGCCGCCGTCGGTGCTGCTGACCGCGCTCAACGTACCGTTGGCCACCACGAGGTCAGCGTTGCTGAAACCACTGACCGCCTCGCTGAAGGTAATCGTCACCAGCGAGGTTTCGCCGATGGCCAGCGCATTGTCGGCCACGACGATGGTCGCGGTCGGGCGCAGGGTGTCGACGGCGTAGTTGTTCGAAGACGTAACGCCGCTGCCGGTAACGCCTGAGCCGTTGGCAAACCCGGTATTGTCCAGGGTGATGAGGTTGCTCGCGTCGGTGACACCGGCAGCCGGTGTGAAGGTTGCCGTCCAGGTGACACCTCCGTCGCTGCTGCTGACCGCGCTCAAGGTGCCGTTCTCGACAGTCAGGTCGGCATTGTTGAAGCCGCTGACCGCTTCACTGAACGTGATGGTCACCAGCGAGGTTTCACCGACAGACAACGCGCTGTCGGCTACCACGATAGTGGCGGTCGGCTGCTGTGTGGCAATGGTGAAATTACCGGAATCGGTTGTGCCGCTGCCGATATTGCCTGCCAGATCGGTCACGCCGGTGTTGTCCAGTGT
>NZ_LJPW01000097.1 GCF_001400735.1 Pseudomonas caricapapayae | reverse complement strand
CAGCGCCTCTCTGGCGGCGAGCCGGGTCGAGATCACCTTGCGCCGCTCGTTCCAGGCTATCAGCAGAAAAGTCACCAGCGCGCAGGCCACGGCCACCAGCATGCCCTGATTCGCCGCTTCACGGCGCAGGTCTTCCAGGGGCGTAAGCAGTGTCAGGTGCCAGGATGTGTCGCTCAGCGGCCGGCTCTGGGCCAGATAACTGACTTGCTTGTGTTCCCGGTCAACACTGACGTTGGCCGGAAAGACAAGCTTTTCGACGCCATCGGACAGTGTTTCCCGTTCCAGCGGTACCAGCTCGTTGAGCGGCCACCAGTAGTATTGCAGACTGCGGGCCAGGCGCTCCTTGACCGCCGGGGTCAGTGGGCGCACTGATTTCAGACGGCGAGCAGGGTCGCTGGAAAGAATGATGATGCCGTTCTCGTCGCTGACGAAGGCCTCCAGACGCGCCCGTTGCCAGCGTTCTTCCAGTGCTTCCAGGCGCACCTTGATCACCGCGACACCGATGATCCTGCCTTTGTCTTCCAGGCCGTGAGCAAGGTAGTACCCCGATTCGCCTGTGGTGGTGCCGATGCCGTAAAAGCGGCCGGGCAGGCCGCGCACGGCGTCCTGAAAATAGGCGCGGAAGGAAAGGTCCTCGCCTTGATAGCTGTCGGAGTCGCGCCAGTTGCTGGTGGCCAGTACCCGACCGGTGGTGTCCATCACATAAATGGCTCGGCTGCCACTGCGTCGGTTCATCCCTTCCAGGTAGCGGTTGACCTGCTGTTGAAGCTCGGGACTCGGCTTGTTCAGCAGCTGCGAAACGCTGGATTCAAGCTCCAGAACGCTGGGCAGGTAGGTGTATTTGCTGATTTCGCTCTCGACCGTGCGAGCGTGCAGCTCCAGCTGGCGTTCACCTGTCTCGCGCAAGCTCTTGATGCCGCTGTGTTCACTGATCAGGTAGGCGACATAGCCCAGCCCGATCATCAGCATGAGGATCAGCGGTGGCAAAAACAGTTGGCGGATCAGACGGGGTTTCACGGCGAGTGATGGCGGCGCGGCGCGATACAGAGTGGAGTCGCATTTCATCACAGTCATCCTGAACCGAACAGCTGCCCGCGAAAGCGCGGGCAGCCGGCACTGTCTAGTGCTGGAGAATCTTGGCGAGAAATTGCTGGGCGCGTTCCGAGCGTGCGCTGACGTCGCCGAAGAATTCTTCTTTCGCACAGTCCTCGACGATCTGGCCCTTGTCCATGAAAATCACCCGATTGGCCACCTTGCGAGCGAAGCCCATTTCGTGGGTCACGCACATCATGGTCATGCCTTCGTGTGCCAGTTGAACCATGACGTCGAGCACTTCATTGACCATTTCCGGGTCCAGTGCGGAAGTGGGTTCGTCGAACAGCATGACCACCGGGTCCATCGCCAGTGCGCGAGCAATGGCGACACGCTGTTGCTGACCACCGGAAAGCTGGCCAGGGTGCTTGTGGGCGTGCTCGGAGAGGCCCACCCGGTCGAGCAGTTTCAGGCCTTTCTCGGTCGCTTCGGCCTTGCTGCGGCCCAGCACC
The DNA here is from genome assembly GCF_001400735.1 of Pseudomonas caricapapayae. Classification (GTDB taxonomy): domain Bacteria; phylum Pseudomonadota; class Gammaproteobacteria; order Pseudomonadales; family Pseudomonadaceae; genus Aquipseudomonas; species Aquipseudomonas caricapapayae. The sequence continues at coordinate 18,089 of NZ_LJPW01000097.1, read as the reverse complement.
TTGATCTGCGCGATGGTCAGGTTTTCAACAATGCTCAGGTGCGGGAACAGTTCGAAATGCTGAAACACCATGCCGACCCGCGAGCGCAGTTTCGGCAGGTTGGTTTTCGAATCGGAGATCGATGTGCCGTCGACGACAATATCGCCTTTCTGAAACGGTTCCAGGGCGTTCACGCATTTGATCAGGGTCGATTTGCCGGAGCCGGACGGCCCGCATACCACAACCACTTCACCTTTGCTGACCTCGGTGCTGCAATCGGTCAGTACCTGGAAATCGCCATACCACTTGTTGACGTTTTTGATGGAAATCATACGGCAAACCTTTTTTGCAGACGCTTCACCAGCAGCGAGGCGGCGAAGCTGATCGTGAAATACACCAGACCGGCAATGATCAGGAACTCGTTGGCGCGACCGATGATGTCGCCGCTGGAGCGCGATGCGTTGAGAAAGTCCACAAGGCCCACGGTGTACACCAGAGAGGTGTCCTGGAACAGAATGATGCTCTGTTGCAGCAACAGCGGGGTCATCTTGCGAAACGCCTGAGGCAGGATGATCAATCGCATCATCTGCGAGTAGTTCATGCCCAGCGCCTGGGCTGCACCCATTTGTCCCTTGGAGATCGACTGAACACCGGCACGGACGATTTCGCAGAAGTACGCGGCTTCGAACATCATGAAGGCCACGACACAGGAGGCGAACGCCCCGATCGGCGTGTCTTCACCGGTAATCCAGCGCAACACGAATGGCACTGCGAGGTAGAACCAGGTGATCACCAGCAGCAGCGGGATCGAACGGAAGTAGTTCACGTAGGCACCAGCCACATTGGCCAGCCATTTGTTCGATGACAGACGCATCAGTGCCAGCAGGGTGCCGAGCACCAGGCCGCCAACGACGCCCATCGCCATCAGCTTCAAGGTCATGAGCATGCCGTTCCACAGGCCGGGAATGGCTGGAACGATTCCAGTGAAGTCCATTATTTGCCCCCCAGCGAGATGAGTCCGGGCACGGCAACTTTCTTCTCGACCATGCGCATCAGCAGCATCAGGCTCATGTTCAGCGTGAAGTAGATGAGGGTTGCGAGCGTAAAGGCTTCAAACAGGTTGGCGGAAAACTCGGCGGTCTGTTTGGTCTGCGCAAGCAGCTCCATCAGGCCAATCAGCGACGCTACCGATGAGTTCTTGAACACGTTCAGAAATTCGGAAGTAAGCGGCGGAATGATGATCCGGTAAGCCTGCGGCAACAGCACGTTCCAGTAGATCTGCGGCAGTTTGAAACCCATGGCCCGTGCGGCCGATTCCTGGCCTTTTGGCAATGCTTCAATGCCGGTACGTACCTGTTCGCAGACCCGGGCAGCAGTAAACAGTCCCAGGCAGACCACCACGCTCAAGAACGCAGAGGTGGTCGGGTTGAGGTCCTGCTTGTACCACTCCTGAAGGTTTTCCGGCAGCAGGTCGGGCACCAGGAAGTACCAGATGAACAGCTGCACCAGCAGTGGCACGTTACGAAAAATTTCCACGTATACCGTGGCGATACCCGATACCAGACGGCTGGGTACAGTGCGCATGACGCCCAGTACCGAACCCAGTATCAAGGCAATGATCCAGGCAACTACAGCGATGGCGATGGTCCAGCCCAGACCGGAGATGAACCAGTCCAGATAAGTCTCACTGCCGACGCCGGTGGACTTGAAGAACACGCCCCAGTCCCAGTTGTAATTCATCAGGGTCTCCCCCTCTTCTTGTTGCTATCGAAATGCACGCACTGTCGTCAGGCGAAAGTGATGAGCCGATCCCGAACCGGCGGTGCCCGTTCGGGATGCAGTCAGGTCAACCGGCTACTCAGGCTTTTTTATCTTCAGCGGCCTTGTCGGTGGGGTTCTGAATCAGCTCCTTGAGTTTGTCGCTCATCGGAAAATTCAGATTCAGGCCTTTCGGAGGGACTGGCGACATGAACCACTTGCTGTAGATAGCGTTGATGTCGCCGGATTTGAAGGTGGCGACAATGGCGTCATCCACGGCCTTCTTGAACGGGGCGTCGCCTTTGCGAACCATGCAACCGTAGATTTCGTAGGATTGCGCAGTACCGGTTACCGCCCAGTCGTCCGGCTTCTTGGCCTTGGCCATTTCGCCTGCCAGCAACGCGTCGTCCATCATGAACGCGACCGCACGGCCGGACTCGAGCATCTGGAAGGATTCGCCATGGTCCTTGGCCGAGATCACGTTCATGCCCATCTGCTTGTCGGCATTCATCGCCTTCAGGATGCGCTCGGATGTAGTGCCCGCGGTGGTGACGACGTTCTTGCCTTTCAGGTCATCGAAGTCCTTGTAGCTGGAATCCTTTTTCGACAGCAGACGCGTACCGACTTCGAAGATGCCGATGGAGAAATCGACCTGCTGCTGACGCTCGACGTTGTTGGTAGTCGACCCGCATTCCACGTCGACGGTGCCGTTCTGAACCAGCGGAATACGGGTCTGAGAGGTCACCAGGTTGTACTTGACCTTGAGGTCAGGCATGTCCAGGTTTTTCTTGATGGCCTCGACGATCTTCAACTGGATGTCATGCGAGTAGCCCATCGGCACGCCTGTAGCATCTGCGATGTAGGAAAACGGTATGGAAGCGTCACGATGACCCAGGGTGATAGTGCCGGACTCTTTGATCTTCTTCAGGGTGCCGGTGAGTTCGGCAGCGAAAACCGGGGTGCTGATCAGGGCGGCAGTGATAGCTGCGCCCAATACGTGGGGAACGATGCGCATGGATGAATCCTTGATTTCATTTTTATTGATGGAGCCGCAATGGCTGCGGCCCGCTTCTTGGCGAATGCTTCAACGGCGTCCATATCCAGACACACGCCCCTGTCGAAACGCTCGGTCCAGACTCTAGAGCACGAGTCGTGCCAAACAGGTTTTTGTTATCAATGCACTGAATTTAAAGGGGTTTATTTTTAAATGAACACTGTGTTCGGCATGGATGTGTCCGGTAAGCCGAATAAGGCAAGGCAGGGTGTTCGGAAAACCGAATGCAATCGCGAGGATTCAGGGAGGGGGAAATGAGCGGCGGGGTATAAAGCCTGTTCACCCGACGGCGGGCGAACAGCCTGTATTCAAGCGGTCAGGCTGCCTCGATGGAGGCCTTGTTGCGTGCAACGGTTTCCAGGTAGCTGCGCACAGCGGCCTGCTCTTCAGGCGTGGTGAACAAGCCGAGTTTGGTGCGGCGCCACAGGATGTCTTCGATGCTGGTGGCCCATTCCTGATCGCACAGGTAATCGACCTCACGGGTATACAGACCGGCACCCAGATGCTGGCCGAGGTCTTCCAGGCTGTGCGCGCCCTCTAACAAGCGCCAGCTGCGGCTGCCATAGGTAATTGACCAGCGTTTGGCGATAGGGGCGGGCAGCCAGCTGAAGCGACGGGTCATTTCAGCTGCCAGTGCTTCAGGCGTGGTCATGTCCTCACCGCCAGGCAGAGCAGCCTTGGCCGTCCAGCTCGGCTTCATCTGTTTGAAGAAGGGTGCCAGCTGTGACATCGCCGATTCAGCCAGTTTGCGATAAGTCGTCAGCTTGCCGCCGAACACCGACAGGATCGGTGCCTCATCGCCGCTGCCCGACAGCGACAGCGTGTAATCGCGGGTGATCGCCGACGGGTTATCGGATTCGTCGTTGCACAACGGACGCACACCCGAATAGGTATGCAGAACGTCCGCACGAGTCAGCTGCTTCTTGAAGTGGTCGTTGGCCACTTTAAGCACGTAATCCATTTCACCATCAGTGATATCAACCTTGTTCGGGTCGCCCTGATATTCGCGGTCGGTGGTGCCGACAATGGTGAAGTGCTCCAGATACGGGATCGTGAACACGATGCGTTTATCTTCGTTTTGCAGAATGAACGCGTGCTCGCCTTCGTACAGTTTCGGCACGATGAGGTGGCTGCCCTGAATCAGGCGAATACCGTAGGCAGACTCGAGTTTGAGATCTTCACGGATAAACTTGGCTACCCACGGGCCTGCGGCATTGACCAGTGCCTTGGCATGGATCGAAAACAGGCTGCCATCGCTTCGTTCCAGATGCAGATGCCACATGCCTTTGATGCGGCGGGCACTGACACAGCGGGTCTGCGTATGAATGTGTGCACCGCTCTCACGGGCGGCCATGGCGTTCAGCACCACCAGACGAGCATCGTCGACCCAGCAGTCGGAGTACTCGAAACCGCGGGTGATGCTCGGGTTGAGCGGGCTGTCCGCACCAAAACGAATGGTCCGTGATGCTGGCAGCTTTTCACGTTTGCCGAGGTTGTCGTACAGGAACATCCCGGCACGAATCATCCATGCTGGACGCAGGTGTGGACGATGGGGCAATACAAAGCGCATAGGCTTCACGATGTGCGGAGCCTTGGCGAGCAACACTTCGCGCTCTGCCAGAGCCTCGCGCACCAGACGAAACTCATAGTGCTCAAGATAGCGCAGGCCACCGTGAATCAGCTTGCTGCTGGCCGATGACGTGTGGCTGGCAAGATCGTCTTTCTCGCACAGAAAAACCGACAGGCCGCGACCGGAGGCATCCGCTGCAATACCGACACCGTTGATGCCACCGCCAATCACGGCAATGTCGTAGACCTCGGAGAGGGGCGGGGTTGGCACAGTAGTGTGGGGCATTGGTGGCCTCCTGGACAATTCGTGAGCAACGCTCGAAAGGCGAATCTGAACATTGATGTTCATTTTCGAAAATAATAGCTCAATAAAATTGCCCTTGCCAGCACGTATCGATTGAAAATACTGATGACTGAATCAGGAAAAGAACAAAAATGAACATTGTAGGGCGGGATTTGTGCGCGGATGATTGACCCCGGACGCCTCATGCTTTTCATGCTCAAACGCGGGAAAGCCCGTGGGTGACGCCTCGCGTCAAAAATCTGAGCCACATCGCAGATGCGGGGAAGGACGCAGAGCGCCCAGAACTGCATGCCAACGCGAGGCGTTGGCACGACAGTGTTCTTGCGGGCATTGTTCGTTCCGCACGCTCCGGGCCAGACACGCCTCGTTCCTCACGCTCCCGCGTGGGAATGCCCTGGGTGATGCTCTGTGTCACGAGTCCACGAGGCGCTGCAGAGACAGGGGCGGATGCAGAGCGGCAGGTCAACGCAGAGCATTGCCTTCGGAACGCCTCAGGTTCTTCACGATCAAACCACTTCCAGGCGAATCTTGTGCTGCGTAAGAAGTTGCTGAAGCGCAGGCACCGGAGGCTGGTCGGTGACCAGGCAATCGATCAGGGTGATCGGTCCGAGCCTGACCATGGCATTGCGCCCGAACTTGCTGGAGTCCGCCGCCAGGAGCACTTTGCGTGCATTGGCGATGATCGCCTGAGAAACCCGTACTTCCTGATAATCGAAATCCAGCAGGCTGCCGTCCTCATCAATGCCGCTGATGCCGACCAGCGCGAAGTCCACTTTGAACTGGGTAATGAAGTCGATACTGCCCTGGCCCACGACGCCGCCGTCACGACGCACATTGCCGCCTGCGATCAGGACCTCGAAATCATCCTTGGCACTGAGGATCGACGCGACATGCAGGTTATTGGTGATGACCTTCAGGTTGCTGTGGTTGAGCAGGGCGCGTGCGATGGATTCGGTAGTGGTGCCGATATTGATGAACAGCGAGGCATTGTCCGGGATCTGCGCGGCGATGGCCTCGGCGATCCGTTGTTTTTCGTCGCGCATCTGATCCGCACGCATGGCGTAGGCGGTGTTTTCGATGCTGGAGTCATAGGCCGCGCCGCCGTGATAGCGACGCAGCAGGTTCATTTCCGCCAGCTGATTGATATCGCGGCGGATGGTTTGTGGGGTCACGACGAACAGCGTCGCCATTTCCTCGATGCTGACGTAACCGCGGTCGCGGACCAGTTCGAGGATCTGTTGTTGGCGGGGAGGCAGGTTCATTGTTTTTCCTTGAGCGCCCTCTACAAATGGCGCCCATCATGCCGCAGGAAAGTGTGACCTGTCAGCCGGAATCCTGCCTCCTCCCTACAACAGCCGGGATCACTCCTCGTTTTCGTGCGGTTCCCAGTCGCGGGTGCGTGCCACGGCTTTTTGCCAGCCTGCGTAAAGTTTCTCGCGGTGCGCCTCTTCGCAGGAAGGTTCGAACACGCGCTCGATCACGGCCTTGTTGCGCAATTCGTCCAGGCTGCTCCAGAAGCCGATCGCCAGGCCAGCCAGGAACGCAGCACCCAACGCTGTTGTTTCACGCATTTGCGGACGCTCGACGTGGGTGCCGAGAATGTCTGCCTGGAACTGCATCAGGAAGTTATTGGCAACTGCACCGCCGTCCACACGCAACGACTTGAGGCGTTCGCCGGAGTCCTGTTGCATGGCATCGAGCACGTCACGGGTCTGATAAGCGATGGACTCCAGCGCCGCACGGATAATGTGGTCGACTTTCACGCCACGGGTCAGACCGAACAATGCGCCTCGTGCGTACGGGTCCCAGTAAGGTGCGCCCAGACCTGTGAAGGCGGGTACCAGATACACGCCGTTGCTGTCCTTGACCTTGCTGGCAAAGTATTCGGTGTCCAGCGCATCGTTGATGAGCTTGAGTTCGTCGCGCAGCCATTGCACGGTCGAGCCACCGTTGAATACGGCGCCTTCCAGCGCATAGGCGACTTCACCACGAGGGCCGCAGCCGATGGTGGTCAGCATGCCATGTGCCGATTTCACGGCTTTTTTACCGGTGTTCATCAGCAGGAAGCAGCCAGTGCCGTAGGTGTTCTTGGCCTGGCCGGGTTCAACGCACATCTGACCGAACAGCGCTGCCTGCTGGTCGCCTGCGATACCGGCAATAGGGATGCCGCTTTTGCTGTGACCGTAGACTTCGGAAGAGGCTTTGACCTCTGGCAGTATCTCGCGCGGGATGTCCAGCACGTCGAGCATGCGCTGATCCCATTCCAGTGTATGGATGTTGAACAGCATGGTCCGCGAGGCGTTGGTGTAGTCGGTGACGTGAACCTTGCCGCCAGTGAATTTCCAGATCAGCCAGGTATCGATCGTGCCGAACATCAACTCGCCTTTGCGGGCGCGCTCGCGACTGCCTTCCACATTGTCGAGGATCCACTTGACCTTGGAGCCGGAGAAGTACGGGTCAATCACCAGGCCTGTAGTGTCCTTGATGTATTCCTCAAGACCGTCGCGCTTGAGTTGCTGGCAGATCTCGGTGCTGCGTCGGCACTGCCAGACAATTGCGTTATAGATAGGGCGACCGGTTTCGCGTTCCCAGATGACTGTGGTTTCGCGTTGGTTGGTAATGCCGATGGCTGCGATCTGGTTGTGGTGCAGGTCCGCCTGCGCCAGCGCTTTGGTCATGCAAGCGGTTTGTGTGGCGAAGATCTCCATCGGGTCGTGCTCGACCCAGCCTGCCTGCGGATAATGCTGTACGAATTCGCTTTGGGCAGTGCTCACCACATTGGCGTCGCGGTCGAAAATGATAGCGCGCGAGCTGGTGGTGCCCTGGTCAAGAGCAATGATGTAGTTCTTGTTCTGTGTGTCAGTCATGTCGATTGCCTTGCATTGTTGGGTGGGATTCAGTTGAGTGAGATTCAAATTGAGTGGAATTCAAGATGAAGCCTGAACTTTGCCGCGAACCACTGGAGCATCTTTTTCGTTTTCAACAGGAACGGCGCTCGGCAGATGACGCGCAATCAGCGCGCGATAGCCGGCTGCACCGAGGCAGGCACCCAGGATGGGTGCAAAAATCGGAACCAGAAAATAAGGAATATCACGACCGCCGGTGAAGGCTATTTCACCCCAGCCTGCGAAGAACGTCATCAGCTTTGGACCGAAGTCGCGAGCCGGGTTCATGGCAAAGCCGGTCAGCGGGCCCATGGCACTGCCAATCACCGCAACCAGCAGGCCGATCAGCAACGGGGCCAGCGCGCCGCGTGGCAGCCCGTTGTTGTCATCGCCCAGGGCCATGATGACGCCCATCAGAATGGTGGTAATGACCACTTCGACCAGAAATGCCTGACCCACCGAAATGGCAGGGTTAGGATAGGTCGAGAATACCGACGCCAGTTCAAGGCTCTGCTCGCTGCCGCGAATGATGTGGTGCGCATGTTCGAAGTCGAAAAAGAGGCTGATGTACAACAGGTACACCAAACCAGCCCCACAGAACGCGCCGGCGATCTGCGCCGAGATGTAAAAAGGCAATTTACGTTTTTCGAATCCGGCAAACAGACTCAGCGCAATGCTGACGGCCGGGTTGAGGTGAGCACCTGAAATACCTGCGCTGAGGTAGATCCCCATGCTGACTGCCATGCCCCAGATGATGCAAATTTCCCACAAGCCGAAAGTGGCTCCCGCGACCTTGAGCGCTGCAACGCATCCTGTGCCGAAAAATATCATCAGCGCGGTGCCAAGAAATTCAGCTACACATTGCCCGGTGAGTGTCGGTTGTTTTAGTGCGATGGTCATGGATACCTCATTTTTGTTTTTGTCTCGGCACCCTGAGACAGGCACGGGTGCTCGTTATTCGTGCGTATCAGAAAAACCCCATTTCTGATCGCTGATGCGAGTTATACCGAAAAATCGCTTTCGATAATATTCGTAAACGAAAAAATATAGACAAGAAACAACGCTGTCAAAGGTCGGAACCGAACGGTCAGAAAATCGATGCGGCCCCGCACAGCCGCTTTATACCGGGAAAATTCACGAAGTTGTCAAAAAGCCATCAGGGTTGCAGATAGCGTGAATCAAGGCATGTTCACTTTACTTGGCTTAAAGTGTCGCGCATCCGTCACTCCTTGGAGCGTTGCATGACACCCGCACTGGATTTGCTGAAAAAACTTCGCGCCGAACATCGCATTCACAGTTATGAACATGACCCGAAAGCGCCCTCATATGGCCTGGAAGCAGCGGAAAAGCTGGGGCTGGAGCCAGCGCGGGTTTTCAAGACGCTGTTGGCCAGTACCGAAAAAGGTGAATTGCTGGTTGCTGTAGTGCCGGTCGTCGGAACACTTGATCTAAAGGCTCTGGCGCACGCTGCCGGGGCCAAGAAAACCGAAATGGCCGACCCTGCGGCGGCGCAGCGCTCAACGGGTTATCTGTTGGGCGGTATCAGCCCGCTGGGTCAGAAAAAGCGCCTGCGCACCTTTATTGACGAAACTGCACAGCGGTTTGAGCATATTTATGTCAGTGCCGGGAGGCGGGGTCTTGAGGTTGAGCTTTCGGCTGCGGTGCTGGCCGAGCACACTCAGGCCATGTTTGCACCGATTGGCAGGGAATGACCTGCGGCTCAGTTGTTGAGCGTATGGGCCGCAATGCTGCCTGGCGCTGCAAACAACACCAGATGTTCAGCCGCTACACGAATACCGACTTCCTCGCCGGGGTTGTGATCGGCATGGCTGGGGAAGACAGCTTCAAGCTGGCTGCCGGTAGAGAGCTGCAGACGGTACAGCGTCGAGGCACCCTGAAACGTTCGCCCGATTACCCGTGCTCTCAGATCGCTGTTCGGCGCATAGACGATATCGTCAGGTCGTAGCAAAACATCCACGGCGCTGCCGCTGACGCCCGGATAGGCCCGGTTGCCGCGCAAGACACCCAGTTCGGTGCGCACTGATTCCGGCTCTATCATCTGCCCGCGAATGAAATAACCCTGGCCGATGAAGCTGGCGACATAAGGGGTTCGGGGTTCGTGATACAGATTGTAAGGTGTGTCCCACTGCTCCAGACGACCCTCCTTGAATACGCCGACATGGTCGCTGACGGCGAAAGCCTCTTCCTGGTCATGAGTCACCAGAATCGCGCTGGTGCCGCGCGCCTTGAGAATATCGCGCACTTCATGGCTCAACCTCCGGCGCAACTCGCCGTCCAGGTTGGAAAAGGGCTCATCGAGCAACAGCAGTTGCGGCTCAGGCGCCAGTGCTCTGGCCAGCGCCACACGTTGTTGCTGTCCACCGGACAGTTCGTGGGGATAGCGTTTGCCCAATGCACCCAGGTTGACCAGCTCAAGCAGTTCGGCGATGACATGTTTCAGACGCGGATGGCTGCGAACACCGAATGCAATGTTATCGGCGACGCTCAAGTGCGGAAACAGTGCGTAGTCCTGAAATACCATGCCGATGCGGCGTTTCTCGGGTGCCAGAGTCCAGCCCGGACGGGAGATGACTTCGCCTGCCAGGGTGATCTCGCCCGCATGGATGGGTTCGAAACCTGCAATGGCGCGCAGTGTCGTGGTCTTGCCGCAGCCCGATGAGCCCAGCAGGCAGCCGATATCACCCGCGTTGAGGTGCAGGTTCAGATCCTGCACCACGCGCTGGTTCTGATAGCCGCAAGCGAGGTTGCGCAGGTTTAGCAGCAACGGTTTCATGCTGGCTTGCAGGACGGCGCGACGAGAAACTCCAGCAACGCTTTCTGCGCATGCAGGCGATTTTCCGCCTGATCCCAGGCGACCGAGCGTGAATCATCCAGCAGGTCGATGCTGATTTCTTCGCCACGATGGGCGGGCAGGCAGTGCATGAACAGCACGTCCTTGTCAGCCAGGTCGAGCAGGGCGCGCGTGACCTGAAACGGCGCGAACAACTTCTTGCGCCGGGCGGTTTCCTCTTCCTGGCCCATTGAGGTCCACACATCGGTGCTGACCAGATGTGCGCCGGCAACTGCGGCTTTCGGATCGCGGACCACGGTGACACGCTCTCCTGCCAGTGCCAGGAACTCGGCATTTGGCTCGTAGCCCGCAGGGCAGGCCACACGCAACTGGAAGTCGAACTGAATCGCCGCTTCTATATAGCTGTTGCACATGTTGTTGCCATCACCGATCCAGGCGACAGTTTTGCCCTTGATCGAGCCGCGATGCTCCAGAAAAGTCTGCATGTCGGCGAGCAACTGGCAGGGGTGCAGGTCATCCGACAGGCCATTGATGACCGGTACACGGGAATTGGCGGCGAATTCGGTCAGATTGCTGTGCGCATAGGTACGGATCATCACCGCATCGAGCATGCGTGACATCACTTTCGCACTGTCGGCAATCGGCTCGCCACGGCCTAACTGGGTGTCTCGATGGGACAAGAAGATGGCCTGACCACCCAGTTGAATCATCCCTGCTTCGAAAGAAAGACGGGTACGTGTCGAGGATTTCTCGAAAATCATCCCCAGCACCCGGTTCTTCAGCGGCTCAAAAAGCACACCGCGATTTCGCAGGTCTTTGAGCTCTACGCCACGACGGATCAAGCCCAGGAGTTCGTCTGGGGTGTAATCCATCATCGAGAGAAAGTGCCTGGCGTTCATGATTAACTACCTTTTTTGCAACAGACCACAGGTTATCAAAGCCGGTTTTTATCGGGAAAACGGGCGAGACCTGCGGCGGAAGCCGCACGAGGCGACGAATAGGAAAGGCGCGATAGTATAAAAAAATGTCGCGTCTTACCAATAGCATGCATCTTTCTGAAACATTGCTGCCATCGGCGCTTGGCTTCAGGGAGCACCGTTATTTCGTGTTGACGGGTCAGAAATTGGCTAAGCTGAGGAGGCTAATAGCCATCTGCGCTTTTTCCGAAGGCAGCATTTGTACACTGCACAAATAGCACTTGGCAATTAGTACCAATCCTGCAACAGTCCGTGTTTGCGCGGGCGCGCTTAATGCGATGCGCTTCACGGGCTTGAAACAAGGACCGTTTCTTTAATGCCGGGCGTAGGTTATAAATCGTTGCCGATACATTACTGATCGAGGGCTAGGGAATGGACTCAAAAGAGCGTCAACTAACGGAGTTACTCGGGCTGACCGCTCGTACGCTTACCCATCTGACGGCCTCCATGACCTCGATGTCCTTCGAGTTGCTGCGCAGCGAGGACGAAGTCACGCGCACTGCAGGCCGGCGCATGATTGACCGCATGGCGACCATCAGCTCGGGGCTCGATGAGCACTGGCGTCTGATCGGCGACCTGACCGGTGTTCACCTGGCTCAGGAGCAGGTTGAAACCGTGACTGAAATCCAGTTGCAGCGCAAGGTCGTGACGCCTATCGGCGGTTGACCCGGTCCGCTCATCTGCCCGCCTGATGCCCCTCGATTCACAAGACGAACGTCAGTGGCGTGGGTTATTGCAAGGCACCATAGTGATTGTTCGGCAGTCAACCGGATTGTCATGACAAGATCTGAGGCTGTGATGACCCGGACTGAACACTACCGCGCCTGTCACTTGTGCGAGGCCATTTGCGGCCTCGTCATCGAAACTGTTTCGCAACCCGACGCTGCGCCCCGGATTACCTCGATCAAGGGCGATCCGCTGGACACCTTCAGCCGTGGTCATATCTGTCCCAAGGCGGTTGCGCTGCAAGACATCCAGAACGACCCTGATCGCCTGCGCCAGCCGATGCTGCGCACAGGTGACCAATGGCAACCCATTGCTTGGCAAGAGGCGTTCGATCTGGTGGCGGAGCGGGTCTACGCCATTCAGCAACGTCATGGACAGAACGCGGTAGCGGTCTATCAGGGCAACCCCAGCGTGCATAACTACGGGTTGATGACCCACAGCAATTACTTCCTCGGTCTGCTCAAAACCCGCAATCGCTTTTCGGCCACCTCGGTCGATCAACTGCCGCACCACCTCACCAGCTTTTTAATGTACGGCCACGGCATGCTGTTGCCGATTCCGGATATCGATCACACCGACTTCATGTTGATCCTTGGCGGCAACCCGCTGGCGTCCAACGGCAGCATCATGACTGTGCCTGACGTTGAAAAGCGTCTGAAAGCCATTCAGCAGCGTGGTGGCAAACTGGTAGTCATCGACCCGCGCCGCAGCGAGACGGCAGCCATCGCCGACCAGCATCTGTTCGTGCGTCCGGGCGGTGATGCGGCGCTGCTGTTCGGGTTGCTGAACACCCTTTTCGAAGAAGGGCTGACCTGCGAAACCCACTTGCCCGTCGACGGTCTGGATCAAGTGCGACAGGCCATTGCCGGTTTCACTGCTGAGGCCATGGCGCCCCGCTGCGGCATTGCAGCCGGGCAGATTCGGCAACTGGCGCGGGATTTTGCGGCGGCCGACAAGGCGGTCTGTTATGGGCGAATGGGTGTTTCCACCCAGGCTTTCGGCACGCTGTGCCACTGGCTGGCGCAACTGATCAATCTGGTAACCGGCAACCTGGATCGCGTCGGCGGGGCGCTGTGTACGGAGCCTGCCGTCGACCTTGTCAGCTCCACTTCCGGGGGGCATTTCAATCTATGGCAAAGCCGGGTGTCCGGCCTGCCTGAGTACGGTGGCGAGCTACCGGTTTCTGCGCTGGCCGAGGAGATGCTCGTGGAGGGGGAAGGGCAGGTCCGTGCGCTGGTGACAGTCGCGGGCAACCCTGTGCTGTCGACGCCCAATGGTCGTCAATTGGAGCGGGCGCTCGAAGGGCTGGAGTTCATGCTCAGCATTGATCTTTACATCAACGAGACCACGCGCCACGCCGACCTGATTCTGCCGTCTACTTCGGCGCTGGAAAACGATCACTACGACACCACCTTCAATACCCTGGCGGTACGCAACGTCACCCGCTTCAATCGGGCGATTTTTGCCAAGCCCGAAGGTGCGCTGCATGACTGGGAAATTTTCGTCGGTCTGGCCAGGTCTTTTGCAGCCAGGGCGCAGCGGGAACTCAAACCTACCGTGCCACCGGCGCAGATGATTGATCGCGGGTTGCGCGTCGGCTTCTATGGAGATGCGTCACCTTACTCGCTGTCACTGGAAACCCTCTCCAGTCATCCGCATGGCCTGGATCTAGGGGCCTTGAAGCCTAACCTCACAGAACGCCTGAAAACCGCCAATGGGCGGGTTCAGGCGGCCCCCGAAGCGATCATGGCGGACCTTGCACGGTTTGCAGTCGACCTTGCTCCCGATCCGGCCTTCAAGCCCGGTGATCTGCTGCTGATTGGCCGTCGACATGTACGCAGCAACAATTCGTGGATGCACAACTACCATCGACTGGTGAAGGGCAAGCCACGCCATCAACTGCTGATGCACCCTGACGATCTTGTTGCTCGTGGTCTTGGTGATGGCCAGCAGGTTCGGGTCAGCTCTCGTGTCGGGGTGATCGAGGTGCAGGTGCTGAGCAGTGTGGACATGATGCCGGGCGTGGTCAGTCTGCCGCACGGCTGGGGGCATTCGCGTTCGGGGGTAAAAATGGAGATCGCCAAGAGCCAGCCCGGGGTCAGTGCCAATGACCTGACTGACGAACGGCAACTGGATGCGCTGTCCGGCAATGCGGCGTTAAACGGCGTGCCGGTGCAGGTGGCTGCCTGTTAAGGCTCAAGACAGAGCGTCATGCTCGGGATTTCGTTACAATGCGCCACCGTGCCGACAACTGAGTCGGATCATTCAGCCGAGGTGCTCCATGGATATCATCGAAACGATCAAAGAGCAGATTGCCAACAACACCATTCTGCTTTACATGAAAGGCGCTCCGAACGCCCCGCAATGCGGCTTTTCGGCCAAGGCTTCCCAGGCATTGATGGCGTGTGGCGAAAAGTTTGCCTACGTCGACATTCTGCAAAACCCTGAAATCCGCGCCAACCTGCCAAAGTACGCCAACTGGCCGACTTTCCCGCAGCTGTGGGTTGCCGGTGAGCTGGTTGGTGGTAGCGACATCATTACCGAAATGATGGCTGACGGCTCGTTGCAGACGTTGGTCAAGGAAGCGTCCGCCGCCAAGGCCGAGTAAAGCCTCGCGCACAGCGTGGGCACGCAGCTTTTGACGCTCTGCGTCACTTGGAGGACGCAGAGCGTCCTGAACGGCATGTCGACGCAGAGCGTCGCACGATAGTCGAGATTATCGTTCCCTGCGCTCCAGCATGGTTTTACGCACAAGAAAAAGCCCGCTCTCGATTGAGGCGGGCTTTTTCATTGCAACGCGGCCGGTGAATCAGTCACCCATCTGCGACTGCAGGTAGTTCTCTATACCGACTTTGACGATCAGACCCAGTTGGGTCTCGAGCCAGTCGATCTGCTCTTCCTTGGGCTCAAGGATGTCTTCCAGCAGTTCTCGGCTGCCAAAGTCACCGACCGTTTCGAAGTGAGCAATGGCCGCCTTCAGATCGGCCAGACCCTTTTGCTCTATCTTCAGGTCGCATTCCAGCATCTCTTTGGTGTGCTCACCGATCAGGATCTTGCCCAGGTCCTGCAGGTTGGGCAGACCTTCCAGAAACAGCGTGCGCTTGATCAGCTTGTCAGCGTACTTCATCGCGTGGATGGACTCATGATACTCATGGCCACCGAGTTTTTTCAGACCCCAGTCTTCATACATGCGCGCATGCAGAAAGTACTGATTGATAGCGACCAGCTCGTTCCCGAGGATCTTGTTGAGATGCTGGATGACTGTGATGTCGCCTTTCATGTTCGAGGTCCTGCCGGTGGCTTGTGTATATAAGTGCCGAGTGTGAGCTGCACTTAATCGCCTGTCAAACCTAAGTGGTTGAATAATAAGTGAAATTAAATAGGAATAAGAATGTTTGAGTTCCGCATCTTGACGCTAAGCGCTTGAATTACAGGCATAAAAAAACCGGACAGGGTGTCCGGTTCTTTAAAAGAGGGGGTTCAGGCTGCTGAAAATTCTGCTGGATAGGCCAGCGATGCCTGAGTGGTTTGCAGTTCTGTCAGCGTGTCACGCACCACTTCCTTTGCCAGGCAGGCGCATTTTCCACATTTACTCGCAACACCCAGAGTTTCACGGACTTCACGATAACTGCAGCAGCCTTCCAGAATTGCATCCCGGATTTGACCGTCTGTGACACCTTGGCAGAGGCAAACATACATAAGCTATGGACCGTCGCTGGTTTATTGCTTGGTGCCGAGGAGCTTAATGTTAATGAGAATGCTTGTCAAAACTGTTTTGGGTTCGATTCAGGTAGAGCGATGAGTGGTCTGTTTCATGATGAGTGCATGCTTTCATACGCTCAAGGCAGGCCTGAAAAAAACCGGCGCAAGGCCGGCTTATTCACTGACGTATCGACGTTAATCGTCGAAGTCTTCCCAACCGCCCATCTCTTTCCAGCGGTTGACGATGCCGCAGAACAGCTCTGCAGTCTTCTCGGTATCGTAACGAGCCGAATGGGCCTCACGCCCGTCGAAATCGATTCCAGCGGCCTGACAGGCCTTGGCCAGGACGGTCTGACCGTAAGCCAGCCCGGCAAGGGTGGCGGTGTCGAAGCTTGAGAACGGATGAAACGGGTTACGTTTCATGTCCATCCGCGCGACAGCGGCGTTGACGAAGCCGAGGTCGAAGCTGGCGTTGTGGCCGACCAGCACTGCACGTTTGCAGCCATTGGCCTTGAGGGCCTTGCGCACGCCGCGGAAGATGTCGTTCATCGCGGTTTCTTCGCTGACCGCCATGCGCAGCGGGTGGTCGAGCTTGATGCCGGTGAACTCCAGCGCAGCGGCTTCGATGTTGGCACCTTCGAACGGCTCGACGCGGAAGAAATAGGTGTGTTCAGGGAACACGAAGCCTTTTTCGTCCATGCCGATGGTCACGGCGGCAATTTCCAGCAAGGCATCGGTGGCTGAATTGAAACCGCCGGTTTCTACGTCGACGACCACGGGCAGGTAACCACGAAAGCGGGCTGCCATCGGGTGACGGGAACCGCCGCCACCGCCGTGGCCTTCGTGTTCGTCGTCAAAATGATCTTCACTCACGCGTGTTCCTCCAGACGCCAGCGCAGTTTTTCACCAGCGCGCAGCGGGATAACAGTCAACTCGCCAAACGGCAGGCTGGCAGGGGCGGTCCACTCGTCACGCACCAGCGTGATGGTGTCCTGATTGGCTGGCAAGCCGTAGAACGCCGGACCGTGAAGGCTGGCAAAGCCTTCCAGCTTGTCCAGAGCGTTACGCTGCTCGAAAGCTTCGGCATACAGTTCGATGGCCGCATAGGCGGTATAGCACCCGGCGCAGCCGCAGGCGTTTTCCTTGGCATGCTGGGCATGCGGCGCCGAATCGGTACCCAGGAAGAACTTGCCGCTACCGCTGGTGGCCGCGTCGAGCAGGGAAGCCTGATGCGTATTGCGCTTGAGAATCGGCAGGCAGTAGAAGTGCGGGCGAATTCCGCCGACCAGCATGTGGTTGCGGTTGTACAACAGGTGATGCGCGGTGATGGTTGCCGCGACATTGGCTGAGGCTTCGTTGACGAACTGTACCGCTTCACCGGTGGTGATGTGTTCAAACACCACTTTCAGGGTCGGAAAACGCTCGACTACACGACGCAGATGTTCATCGATGAAAACCTTTTCACGATCGAACACGTCGATTTCGCCGCGTGTCACTTCCCCGTGCACCAGCAGCAGCATGCCGACTTCGGCCATGGTCTCGAGGGCAGGGAAGATCTTGTCGATGCTGGTGACACCGGAATCGGAATTGGTGGTCGCGCCGGCCGGATACAATTTGGCGGCGTGGACGAAGCCACTGGCCTTTGCCGTACGAATGTCTTGCGGCGTGGTCTGGTCGGTGAGGTAGAGCACCATCAACGGCTCGAAGCGGCTACCGGCCGGACGTGCAGCCAGAATGCGCTGACGATAGGCATCGGCTTGCTGCGCGTTGCGTACCGGAGGCACGAGGTTGGGCATGATGATTGCGCGGCCAAAAGTTCGCGCTACGTCGGCAACGGTATGAGGCAAGACAGCTCCGTCACGGAGGTGAATGTGCCAGTCGTCGGGACGCAGGAGGGTCAGGCGGTCAGACATTGGGGATTCCAGGCGGGTCAAACTCGCTGGGAATGCTACCGGAAAAGACTCTCTCAGGCATCCGCTATCAAGTTTTGCACGAAGTTACCGATAGCCCCTTTGTCAGTCAGTCATTTTTGTTTCGCGTTCATTTCCAGTGGAGCCTCCCGTGCGCCAGCGATATTTAGCCTTGCTCAGCATGTTTGCCAGCCTCCCGGCGATGGCTATCAGTTTCCAGACACGTCTGGAGAGCATCGAGTGGAAGGTCGAAGGCGATCAGTTCGAATGCCGCCTGACTCAGCCGATCACCGACTTCGGTGCCGGTGAGTTCGTGCGCCGTGCGGGAGAGCAGGCGACATTTCGCCTCAAGGCTGCATACAACGTGCTGGGCAACGGTTCCGCGACCCTGCTGGCCGCTGCGGCGCCCTGGC
>NZ_LJPW01000010.1 GCF_001400735.1 Pseudomonas caricapapayae | reverse complement strand
GAACGCACCACATATAAAGCGCTCTGAACTCCAGGGTCGGCGTTCTGTCGTCAGGTGTGTAAAAAGTGTCTTATAAAAGTTCCGTCATATAAATGCCTCACTAAAACTTCGGAACAATCGTACAAAAAAACCAGACATGTGAACTCATTCAACCTCTGTTGTTGACGTAACAGAACTTCTTGGCGATAGTACCCCTCAGTTGGCTGGCATTACCCTCACAGCGATTGATCCGTTTATCCGATTACGCCTTGATCATCGTGTCGACGCGCTGTCGCGGTGCACCACCGTCGCGGCGAGAACACAGGCAAGCCCGCCAGCTCGAGCCCAGCGCTTGAATCACACACATGTCGCTACGACAGTTGTTTCTCTGGTGCACGTAGCCGCAGACAATAGCAGGATGTCCAGCAATCTCTTCGCGCATTCGCCCGATCAGGCCTCTGACTGTATCTGGTATACAGCCCGACTGGAGTGAACATACTTGCACTGTTCTGCGTCATCACCAGAGCCCATTTGACTCGATCAGGTATTACAGTGACTAAAGATGAACTGCGCGCGGAACTTGAGCGCCAGGAACAACGTTACAAGGATGTCTACGGCGGTGAAATCACTACCTACGCCGCGCAACCAGAACCGGAACGCAAGCCTTGGCGCAAAAGAGCCAGCCTGCTGGATCAAGCGTTCAAGCAAGAATTGCAAAAAATGGAAGAAGGCCTGAAAGAAGAGCCATGACAGCGCGGGTCTCATGATCCCGCGCCCGCTCATCTTTGCCTTCCTGCACCCGGAACAAAACGCCAGACGGCCTCATTGACTATTCAACGGGGCGGCGTTCATGCGTCTTTTTTTTGGTTTGAGGCGACACCTCGCAGTGACGACAAGTCGTTCGGTATTTTTTCTGTCATAATCGCGCCCCCTTCAGACCCGGTCAGAAAACCTACATGATCGATTTATTCAGCGGGCTTGATGCCTGGGTGCTCGTGAGCCTGTTGCTTGCCCTGGCTTTTGTCCTCACCTTCGAGTTCATCAACGGCTTTCATGACACCGCCAATGCGGTGGCGACAGTCATTTACACCAAGGCCATGCCGCCTCATCTGGCCGTGTTCTTCTCTGGTGTATTCAACTTCCTCGGCGTATTGCTGGGCGGTGTGGGTGTTGCCTACGCCATCGTCCATCTGCTGCCGGTCGAGCTGCTCATCAACGTCAACACCGGCCACGGGCTGGCCATGGTGTTCTCGCTGCTGGCGGCGGCCATTACCTGGAACCTCGGTACCTGGTACTTCGGCATCCCGGCTTCCAGTTCGCACACTTTGATCGGCTCGATACTCGGCGTAGGTCTGGCCAATGCGCTGATCAACGGAATCCCGTTGGCCGATGGCGTCAACTGGCAGAAAGCGATCGACATCGGCGCTTCGCTGGTGTTCTCGCCACTGGCTGGCTTTATCGTAGCGGGGCTGGTACTGGTTGCACTGAAATGGTGGCGGCCGCAGTCGAAGATGCATAAAACTCCGGACCAGCGCCGCAAGCTGGACGACAAGAAGCACCCTCCGTTCTGGAATCGTCTGGTGCTGGTCATCTCCGCAATGGCCGTCAGCTTCGTACATGGTTCGAATGACGGCCAGAAAGGCATCGGCCTGATCATGCTGGTATTGATCGGTATCGTACCCAGCCAGTTCGTACTCGACCTTACCAGCACGACCTATCAGATCGAACGTACCCGCGATGCGACCCAGCATCTGAGTCAGTTCTATCAGCGCAACAGCAGCACGCTGGGCGAATATTTGGCCATGGGTAAAGCCGAAAAAGGCGACCTGCCGTCCAGCTCTGCCTGTAATCCGAAGCAGACCGAACCGACCATCGATGCGTTGCTCGACCGCCTGAAAGGCGTGTCCGACTACCACGCTCTGGCCCCTGAAAGCCGCATCGAAGTACGCCGTTATCTGCTGTGCCTGGACGACACCGCCCGTAAGGTCGGCAAACTTCCAGACCTGTCGGCGCGTGAAAAATCCGACCTGGAGAAACTTCGCAAGGACCTGACCACCACCACCGAGTACGCACCGTTCTGGGTGATCCTGGCAGTCGCGCTGGCGTTGGGCATCGGCACCATGGTCGGCTGGAAACGCGTGGTACTGACCATCGGCGAGAAGATCGGCAAGCAGGGCATGACCTACGCACAAGGCATGTCGGCACAAATCACTACTGCCTGCGCCATTGGCCTGGCCAACGTGTTCAGCCTGCCGGTTTCCACCACGCACATTCTGTCATCAGGTGTTGCCGGAACCATGGTCGCCAACAAAAGCGGTCTGCAAGGCGGAACCGTTCGTACCATCCTGTTGGCCTGGGTGCTGACCCTGCCTGCAACGGTCGCCCTGTCTGCAGCCCTGTTCTGGCTGGCCTCCAAGGCTCTGGCCTGATTCAGAGCCCTTGTGGCGGTGCAGGTTTCTGCACCGCCACAAGGGTTTGATTCACTCCTCCCCTTCCGCTCCCGTCCCCACAAGCCTTTCATCGGCTACGTCCGATTGCTGCAACTCGCGCCACAATGCGGCAGCGCCCTCAAAATCAGCACCGTTTTCCGCAGTCAGTGCCGCAGGGTCATAACGGCTCAGGCAGCCTTCGCCAAGCGTTGCAGGGGCGGTCGATGTGGCTTTATCGAGAGGATCGGTCACGGGCTTTCACCTTGGGTGTTACACCATTGCCGACGGGCAGAGTCGGGAGCGCGAGGGGCACACTCCCGAAAAGATAGATCAGTCGAAGACAACTGTCTTGTTGTCGTGTACCAGGACACGGTCTTCCAGATGAGCACGCAGACCGCGAGCCAATACCATTTTTTCAACGTCGCGACCGAAGCGCACCATGTTTTCGATGCTGTCACGATGGCTGACACGTACCACGTCCTGCTCGATGATCGGGCCGGCATCAAGTTCTTCAGTGACATAGTGACAGGTCGCGCCAATCAGCTTGACGCCGCGCAACGACGCCTGGTGATAAGGCTTGGCACCGACGAAGGAAGGCAGAAAGCTGTGGTGAATGTTAATGACCTGGTGAGCGTATTCACGGCACAGTTGTGGCGGGAGGATTTGCATGTAGCGCGCCAGCACCACAACGTCCGCCTGATGATGCCCGACCAGACGCGAGACTTCGGCGAATGCAGGTTCCTTGTCTTTCGGGTCCACCGGAACATGGTAATAAGGAATGTCATGCCACTCGACCATGCTGCGCAGGTCCTGGTGGTTTGAAATCACGCAGGCAATATCGCAGTCGAGTTCGTCACTGTGCCAGCGGTGCAGCAGGTCGGCCAGACAATGCGATTCGCGGCTTGCCATAAGCACGACGCGCTTCTTCTGCGCCGAGTCGGTGATGCGCCAGTCCATCGAAAACGCTTCGGCAATCGGCGTGAAGGCCTCACGGAACCCGTCCAGATCGAAAGGCAGGGTGTCGGCCCGTATCTCGTGACGCATGAAAAACCAGCCGCTGAGATTGTCCGAATGATGACTCGCTTCGGTGATCCAGCCGTTATGGGACGCCAGAAAGTTACTGACTTTGGCAACGATGCCTACACGGTCCGGGCAAGCAATCACCAGACGAAAAGTGCGCATTGGGGGAAACTCCAGAACTTCGCAAAGCCGCTATTCTAGCGGCTGCGCAGCAAAACTGCAGTATCTCTGTTGCCTGAATGCAGCCCCTGAAAAAGGACGCCGAAAAGGCGAAAGATTGCACCTTGCCAGTATCCGCGTCTACGCAGCACAGCGCTAAACAAGACCTATATTAAGGAGGGCTTTATAGCGAGGGTCTTTTCAGGGAGGACGGGGGCACGCCTAGTTCAGACGTCTGTAGGACGCGTGTATATTGCTAAATAATTCAAATAAAACTTTTATTTAATGTTTACTTGCTCATTTACAGTGACTATTATTGCCCCACTGTATCCCTGCAACCCTCACAACATAAGGTCTCCTCATGTCCCTGATCAACGAATACCGCGCCACAGAAGAAGCCATCAAAGAACTGCAAGCCCGTTTGAAGAACCTGTCGCAAGACGACAAACTGCAAACCGAGCTGGAATTCGAAGGCAAACTGCGTACGCTGATGGGCGAGTATCAAAAGTCGCTGCGTGACATCATTGCTCTGCTGGATCCGGATGCCAAGGTAAACAAGGCCCCTCGTGGTGGCGCTGTTAAACCTGCCGGCACCAAACGCGCTCGCAAGGTCAAGCAATACAAGAACCCGCACAACGGTGAAGTCATCGAAACCAAAGGTGGCAACCACAAGACGCTGAAAGAGTGGAAAGCCAAGTGGGGCAGCGACGACGTTGAAAGCTGGGCCACCCTGCTGGGCTAAGCTTCAAGAAATCGCGTTTTATTGCGATTGCAAAAACGCCAGCCTGCTGGCGTTTTTTATTGTCCGCTATTTATACACCCAGACGTTTACTCAGTCCCTGCGCGTAATCCTGCCACTGCCGCAACACCTCCAACTGCTCTGGCACGGCACTAAGAGAGCATTCAGCCAGCGCCGCCGTAAAGTCATTCAGGGTATTGGGCGCGCCCCACTCCGGGTTGCTCAGCCGCTGCCGACAGAAGTCTTGCCACCGCGCCTGCTCTTCACCGCTCAAGGTGTCAGGAAAGTTACGAGCGCGGTACCGGAATAACAATTCAAGCAACCGCGCATCATCAAACGGCCACGCGTCACGCGCCAGTTGTTCTGGCTCGGCCTGCCGAACTTGCTCGCACAATCGACGATCACGGTCACCGATAAAGCCATCATATAACTGCTGTTCGGGATCTTCACTTACCGCAAAATCGTCCTTGCCGTAAAGGACCTGCAGTTTATCCTGCCAAACTTCCCGGCTGTCATTCAACTGTGTTACGCGTGCCTGATAGCCTGCCATGTCCAGTTGCAGCCGCTGCTGATCTTCACTGCGCAGCACGCCCAGCGGGGCGATCACCGGGCAACGATTAATATGCAGTAGTTTGAGCGGCACCGGCAATTCGCCTTCCGCCAGCGCGTCACGCCGGGTATATAAACGCTGCCTGAGTATTTCGGCGTCGTCCTGCAACAACGGTGAATGATCCAGGTGCATATCGCACACGATCAGCGCGTTGCGGTTATGGGGATGCCAGGCCAGCGGCAGCACCACGCCGAGGTAATTGCGTGCGGCAGAAAAACGTCCCGAAATATGCACCAGAGGCTGCATCAGGCGAACCTGCTCCTGGACTTTCTGTTTACTGCGCAGTGCGAACAGATAGTCATAGAGCTTCGGCTGTTTCTCGCGAATCAGGCGCGCCAGCGCAATCGTTGCACGCACATCGGATAACGCGTCATGGGCCTGTCCATGATCGATGCCATTTGCTGCAGTCAAGCGCTCGAGTTTGAGAGTGACCCGACCGTCCTGTTCTGGCCAGACAATGCCATCGGGGCGCAGTGCATAGGCCGCGCGTACAACGTCGATCAGATCCCAGCGACTGTTACCGCCCTGCCACTCGCGAGCGTAAGGATCGAAGAAGTTGCGATAAAAACTGTAACGTGTCACTTCATCATCGAAACGCAAGGTGTTGTAACCCGCTCCACATGTACCCGGCGCAGAAAGCTCGGCATGTACACGTGTCATGAAATCCGCCTCGCACAAGCCTTTTTCTGCCAGCGTAACCGGCGTGATTCCAGTAATTACGCACGCAGCAGGATGGGGCAGAATGTCATCGCTGAGCTGGCAGTACAGATTGACCGGAGGCGCAATTTCATTGAGTTCGGTATCCGTGCGGATACCGGCCACCTGCAGCGCACGATCGTTGCGCGGGTTGATACCGGTGGTTTCGTAGTCGTACCAGAAAATGCTGGAAGTCACGGGCTGATCCTGAACAAAAGACCCGCGAAGTGTAGGCCGTGACAAGCGCCATTGGCTAATCGGGTAATATCGGGCGTACCGGGAAATGTTTTCTTACAGCCCGCGTATTGAATGGTCGGTTGCTTAGCTCTGCTTCGGTAGCTAGCATCAGTTTTCGTTTTCAGGCGCGCCCTCCCGACCATGTACCCCCTTCCCGCTTTGCCAAGGAATGCAGCGCTGCCCACGCCGTTGGACACCCGCATCGAAATCGAGACGCCGGAAGGCATCGACATGGTTCTTCGCCCTGCCGGCCTGGTTGCGCGTGCACTGGCATTCGGTATCGACTTCGCAATTCGCGCAGCCCTCGTCGGTGTGTTCTTTTTGCTCCTGCAGTGGTTTGACAAGCTCGGCATGGGCCTGGCCGCCATCGTGTTCTTTCTGGTGAACTGGTGGTACATGGTGCTGTTTGAAGTGCTGAATCAGGGGCGCACACCCGGAAAGCGAGTGCTCGGCCTACGGGTGGTTCACGACGACGGCACCCCTGTAGACTGGTCCGCGTCGCTGATACGTAATCTGCTGCGTTTTGTCGACATGCTTCCTCTCGGTTACGGGCTGGGGGCAATCAGTTGCCTGAGCCATCCATTATTCAAACGGCTGGGTGATCTCGCGGCCGGGACACTGGTGATCTACAGTGACCGACCCGTAGCCCGCCCCATCCTGCCAGAGGCAGAACCGGTGATTGTGCCCTTTGCACTGCATGTGGATGAGCAGCGTGCTGTACTCGGTCTGGCGGAGCGACAGAGCGAACTGTCCAGCGCCCGAACTCAGGAACTGGCGGCGATTCTTGCCGAGCCCTTGCAAATCCCTAACGACAGGGCGGTCGTTCATGTCAACGGCATCGCCCGCCATCTGTTGGGGCCGAAATGAAGCAGAGCCTTTTTGAAACCCGCCATCAGGATGAGTGGCAACGCTTTGGGCAACGCCTTGATGCGCTTGAAAACGGCAAGGCCGATGCTCACGGCTGCGAAACATTTCCCGGCGACTATCGGCGCATCTGTCACCATCTGGCACTGGCACAGGAGCGTGGCTACAGCAGCCATCTGATCGACCCCTTGCATCAACTGGCCATGCGCGGCCACCAGCAACTTTACCGTCACCGTAGCGCTCCGCTGGCCAGACTGCTGAGCTTCATTCTGGGTGGTTTTCCACGACTGGTGCGCGCCGAGTGGCGTTTCGTGCTGGTTGCCAGCGTGCTGTTTTTCGGCAGCCTGATCGGCATGGGACTGCTGGTCTACGCCTTTCCGCAACTGGTCTACAGCATCGTCCGCCCCGAGCAACTGGCCGACATGCAGAGCATGTATGACCCGTCGGCCAGCCGGATCGGCCAACCCGTCGAGCGGACCTCCGACGCGGACTGGATGATGTTCGGCTATTACATCATGAACAACATCGGCATCGCCTTTCAGACCTACGCCAGCGGTTTGCTGTTCGGTCTGGGCAGCGTGTTTTTCCTGCTGTTCAATGGATTGATGACTGGCGCCATTGCCGGCCACCTGACCGACATCGGTTTCGGGCATACATTCTGGACGTTCGTCATCGGTCACGGTGCTTTCGAACTGACCGCCATCGCCCTGGCCGGCGCGGCAGGTCTGAAGCTGGGATGGGCCTTGCTGGCCCCTGGAAGACTGATGCGCAGTGCCGCGCTGCGCAATGCCGCCAGGACCAGCGTGCAACTGGTCGGCGGGGTCATCCTGTTTCTGCTGATTGCCGCATTCATAGAGGCTTACTGGTCATCGATGACCTGGCCCGGGCCTCTGCTCAAGTACCTCACCGGTGCCGCCTTATGGGCGCTGGTTGCCGCCTACCTGACCCTGGCAGGACGTAAACCTCATGCGCCTGACTGAGTCGAACGTCGCCATACGTCCTCGATCCCCCTGGGAAGCCATCGACCTTGGCGTGCTGCTCGCGCGCCGGCACCGCAGTGTGCTGATGAGTAGTTGGGCAATCGTCACCCTGCCCTTTTTCTGCCTGCTCAGTGCGCTGCTCTGGGATTATCCCTCGGCAGCGATTCTGCTGTTCTGGTGGCTCAAGCCAGCGTTCGAACGCTTGCCGCTGCTCATCCTGTCGCAGTCACTGTTTGGCGCAGCACCTACGCTCGGACAAGCACTCAAGGCCTGGCCAGCCACCTTGAAAGATCAACTGTTGCCCAGCCTGTTATGGCGAAGGCTTTGTCTGAGTCGCAGCTTCCAGTTACCGGTGCAGCAACTGGAACATCTGGCCGGTACGGAGCGCGCCCTGCGCGTCAGCCTGTTGAGCCAGAAGGACCTGCGCGCCGCGCGGCTGCTCACCATCGTCGGCGCACATCTGGAATACTCACTGTGGATAGGGCTGCTGATCCTGCTTTACGCCTTCATTCCGCAGCAGATCCAGATCGACTGGCACTGGATGAACCTGCTCGACGTCGAAAACCAGTGGCTGTGGATCGACCACCTGACCAATCTTTTCTACGCCCTGGCGCTGATACTCTGGGAACCTGTCTACGTGGCCTGCGGCTTCACCCTGTACCTCAATCGCCGTACGGTCCTTGAAGCCTGGGACATCGAGCTGGTTTTCAGACGCCTGCGCCAGCGCCTGATCGGCAGTGCCTATGCGCTGCTGATCGGCGTGGGTGTGGTGCTTTCCGCAGCACCAGCCCCGGCCTGGGCCGATCAACAAAGCTATAGCTGCCCGCTGCCTGATACCAGCGGCGCAGAACCTGACTCGCCCCTGGCACCACCCGACACGCCGCGCCTGACCCGCCAGACACTGACCAGCGAAGCGGCCCGAAGCCAGATTCAGAGCGTACTGCAACAACCGCCCTTCAGAAATCTCAAGACCGAAACAGGCTGGCGCTTTCCCGAACAACAGACAACCCGGCCTGCAGCGGGGAAGGTGCACGACCAGAGCTGGCTGATCGCTTGGCTCAACCGGTTGCTTCGGGCGGCAAGTGCCCTGGCCAGCCTGATCGAGGTGCTGTTGTGGGGTGTGGTCATCGGTCTGGCCGGCCTGGTGATCTGGCATTACAGGGACTGGCTCAAGACGTTCGCAAGTCGCAAGGCCGACTCGACAAACGCTGCCCGCCCGGCCCCCGAGCAGCTATTCGGCCTGCAAGTGAACGCCGAAAGCCTGCCTGACGATGTCGCGGACCAGGCAGAACGGCTCTGGAGCAGCCAGCCTCGCGAGGCCCTGAGCCTGTTGTACCGCGCGCTGCTCAGCCGCTTGATGAGCGACTACCGTTTGCCGTTGAAAAAGGCCGACACCGAAATCCAGGTACTGGAGCGCATCGCTTCGCTGAACCAGCCGCTGCTCAGCGAGTTCAGCCATAACCTGACTCTACACTGGCAAAACCTCGCCTACGGCCATCGCCTGCCACCGGCCCATGCCCGGCAGGAACTCTGCGATGGCTGGCGCCGCCTGTTCAATTCTGCGGTGCAGGCATGAGCCGCCGCAGCGGAATACTGATCGGGCTGCTGGCCCTCTTACTGCTGACGGGCGCAGGGCTTTACCTGAGCCGTCACCTGGAACGCTACGAGAAAACCGTCGATCAGGGCCCCTCCCCGCAGGCAAAGGCCAATCCCTGGCTCGCAGCCGAACACTTTCTGCGTGGGCTGTCCGTTACCGTGAACACCACCGACACCCTGGCTGAACTTCCCGATCCGAGTCGGAGCCCACAGACCCTGCTGCTGCTCGACGACCGGGCAGACATGACCCCTGCACAAACCGAACGGCTGTTGAACTGGGCCGAATCGGGCGGACACCTGCTGTTCGTGGCCGAGCAACTCTGGAACGAGCAAAAAGGCCGCAGCGGCGATCTGCTGCTGGACAGACTAGAGATCCATCAGTACCTCACCACGGACATCAATGCGCGGGAGCGACAGCTGAACGATGCTCAGCCCCTGCTGCCGATCCCTCTGATGACACCCGTACCCGGACGCAAAAAAGTGCCCTGGCCCGAGCTGACCCGCCTCTATCTGGAAAACGAAAATGCCCCGGCGTACATGAGCTTCGATCCGGCGTTTCATCTGGAAGACCCGGAAGATCACGCACAGTCCTGGGCGAACAGCGCCGAAGCCACACATTTGCTGCAAATAAGCCGTGGCAACGGGCTGATTACCGTTGTGACTGACGCCAACCTGTGGAAAGCCCGATCGATCGGCACGTATGACAATGCCTGGTTGCTCTGGTATCTGACGCAAGGCAGCGAAGTAACCCTGGTGCTGCAAACCGAACACGACAACCTGCTGACCCTGCTGGTGCGCAACTACCCTCAGGCGCTGCTGACCCTGGCACTGCTGATCGGTCTGGGCCTCTGGCACATCGCCCTGCGCGAAGGCCCGGTGCGTCGGCCCGACCCGCTTGCGCGTCGACAACTGACCGAACACCTGCGCGCCAGCGCCGAATTTCTGCGTAGACGCAGTGGGCAGCAGACGCTGATCAAGAGCCTGCAGCAGGACATTCTGCGCCGCGCCCGCCAGTTGCATCCCGGTTTCGAACGGCTGGCGGTTGCCGAACAATGGCAGGTGCTCTCACGCCTGACCCGACAACCCACCAGCGCCATCAGCGACGCCCTGCGGCCTCGCCCGCCGCAGCGCCTCTCACACAGCGAATTCACCCGTCAGGTAGCCCATCTGCAAATACTCAGGAATGCCTTGTGACCAGACATCGAGCACAGCGCAACACAGTGACGCCTATGGAATCGCCATCGATTCCGGTGCTGTCAGGGGCGTATGCCGGGGACCTGCCTGCGCATTATGCAAGGTGCCCGAGAGCTTTGGCAGAGCACGCAAGGTGGGACGATTTCACACCGGAGGTAGACCGCTCAAACCTCCATTCAGCACACTAAAGAACCGAAAAAGGCCAGATCGGGCTAACGCCTGGTTTATAGACGATAAAAGACCGGCAGCCGTTAACAGGACTCCAGAACGCATGAGCGACCAGACGCCCGACCCATCAGGCAGCACCGAGCCAATCACCGAGCCGGCAATCGAGCCGACCGGTATAGCGAGCGCTGCGAGCACCCAGTTGCAACAGCGTCAGCGCGCCAGTCAACTGGCTCAGGCATTGCGCAACGAGCTGCAAAAGGCCGTGATCGGGCAAAACGCGGTCATCGAAGACGTGCTGACCGCGCTGATCGGCGGCGGCCATGTGCTGCTGGAAGGCGTGCCCGGTCTGGGCAAGACGTTGCTGGTCAGAGCGCTTGCCAGCTGCATAGGCTGCGAGTTCGCCCGTATTCAATTTACGCCGGACCTGATGCCCAGCGATGTCACCGGTCATGCGGTATACGACATGCAGACTGAGCAGTTCAAGCTGCGCAAGGGCCCGCTGTTCACTAACCTGCTGCTCGCCGACGAAATCAACAGGGCACCGGCCAAGACTCAGGCTGCGCTGCTTGAAGCCATGCAGGAGCGGCAAGTTACCCTTGAAGGGCGCGCCCTCCCCATCCCGCAGCCGTTCATGGTGCTGGCCACCCAGAACCCCATTGAACAGGAAGGCACTTATCCGCTGCCGGAAGCCGAACTGGACCGCTTCATGCTCAAACTGCGCATGGATTATCCCGACGCGCTGGAAGAGCTGAACATGGTGCGTCAGGTCTCGCGCTCGACCCGTGCCGACATGCTGGATGTGCGACCGCTCAGAGTCATCATGCAGGCCCGAGAGGTACAGGCTCTGCAACGCATTGCCAGCGAGCTGCCCATTGATGAACAGGTGCTGGACTACGCCGTGCGGCTGGCACGCAGCACGCGGACCTGGCCTGGCCTGAGCCAGGGCGCGGGGCCTCGCGCGTCAATCGCACTGGTGCGTGGCGGGCGAGCACGGGCCTTGTTGCGCGGCGGCGAGTTCGTCACCCCGGACGATATCAAGGGCTGTGCACTGGCTGTATTGCGACACCGGGTCAGACTGTCACCGGAACTGGACATCGAGGGCCTGTCGGTGGATCAGGTGCTCAGGCAGATCCTTGACCAGGCTCCGGCACCGCGCCTGTGAAACAGGCGCTCAAACCGTCGGTTCCGATGCTGCGCTGGCTCGGCGGATTTCTGGGCATAGCGTTGCTGCTGGGAACACTTCATGCGCTGGGCATCGAGTATCCGGCTGGCATCGACGGGCTTTATCGAGGGGCGTTGCTGGCGTTCGTGGGCCTGAGCCTGCTGGATGCATTCTGGCTGTTGAGGCGCCCCTCGCCACGCGTGCAGCGCGAGCTGGCGGGCAGCCTGGCGCTGCAACGCTGGAACGAAGCCCGGCTCGACCTTCAGCACGACGGCGTCAGCCCCCTCACGTTGCGGGTATTCGATCATGTACCGCATGGTCTGGAGCATGAAAATCTGCCGCAATCGATCACCTTGCCTGCACGCGGCAAAGGCAGCGTCGGTTACCGTCTGCGCCCGTCCAGCCGCGGCCACTTCGCCTTTGAACGGTGCGAAATCAGCCTGCCAGGGCCTTTGCGCCTGTGGACTGCGCGGCGCTATATTCCGGTGCTCAGCACGACCCGGGTCTATCCGGACTTCGCCCGGCTTTACGGCGGGCAACTGCGGGCGGTGGACAACTGGCTTAGCCAACTGGGCGTGCGCCAGTTGCAACGTCGCGGGCCGGGGATGGAATTCAATCAATTGCGTGAATTTCGTGAAGGCGACAGCCTGCGCCAGATCGACTGGAAAGCCACCGCTCGCCAGCGGGCACCCATTACCCGTGAATATCAGGACGAGCGGGATCAACAGATCATCTTCATGATTGATTGCGGACGGCGAATGCGCAGCCAGGACGGTGATTTGTCTCACTTCGATCACGCGCTCAATGCCAGCCTTTTATTGAGCTACGTGGCGCTGCGCCAAGGCGATTCCGTCGGCCTCGCAACGTTTGCCGGTGAGCAGGACCGTTATCTGGCCCCTGTAAAGGGGCCAGGGCAGCTTAACCTGCTGCTCAACGCGGTTTATGACCTGCAGACCACCCGGCGACCTGCGGACTACAGTGCCGCCGTTCGCCAACTGATGGTTCGTCATAAAAGGCGCTCACTGGTTGTGCTGGTAACCAATCTGCGCGATGAAGACGATGAAGAACTGTTGACGGCCGCCAGGCAGTTGGGCAAGCAACACCGGGTGCTGATTGCCAGCCTGCGAGAGGAAGTGCTCGACAGCCTGCGTCAAACGCCCATACACAGCTACGATGAAGCGCTGGAGTATTGCGGGACCCTGAACTTCCTCAATGCCCGCGCTTCGTTGCACGACCGCCTGAGCGCTCAGGGCATTGCCATAATGGATGCCCGACCGGGCGAGCTGGGACCGCAGCTGGTCAGCCGTTATCTGAGCTGGAAAAAGGCAGGGGCTCTCTGAGCCCCTTACACGGTAGCCTCAGGCCGAGGCTTCATAAGAGGGATAGAAGCAGAAATAGCGGCGCAGCAGGTGGACGAACTCCAGATACTCTGTCGAGACCTGAGACAACTCGAAACCGGAGTCATAGCTGCCTGGTGTCTCGTCTTCGTGACACCAAAGGCATGTGGCGCTGACGTCTATCGGCTGTCCGATAGTGTCACTCGGCAGTTTCAGACACAGATCAAACCTGCCCCCCACCAAGACGGGCAGGTCGCTGATCAACATCAGCCCTTCCCCTGACACATTACCCAGACACCCGATCAGCTTGCCGGTATGACGATTGAAAACCTGCAGGTAATCCTGCAATTGATGGCGTTCTATTTTTCGCTCTTTGTACATGGCAGGCAGCCTTCCGAGATCACGCTTGCGATCGCTTAACACCGTATGTTGGTAGCGGACTTCAAAGGCGAGGCACTGCCCGGCAACTGTGCCTGTTCAGAGCCCAGCAACTCGTCCGCTCTGTGACGAGAGCCTAGCTCAGAATTTTTCAAAATCCACCCGAACACAACATCTGCCACTCATACGGGGGTAACTATTTTGATACGGGAGCGTTTCGAACAGGTACAGGTATCGGCCTGGCCGGCTGGGCCTTGGGGTAAAGGCCGGTTTGTGCAAGCGTATCGAGCCTGGCTCGTGCGCGGAACGCGTATTCGCTTTCCGGGTACTGAGTCATCAGGAACTGATAAGTCTGCGCAGCATCGACGTAGAGTTTTTGCCGCTCGAGGCACTGGCCGCGCAGCATCGACACTTCGGGCTGAACGTAGCGGCGTGAACGGCTTTGACGCTCGACCTTGGACAGGTCCAGCATGACCCGATCACAATCGCCTTCCTGATAGGCACGGTAGGCGTGATCGAGGTTGGAATTCATTGCCCAGCGGGTGCAACCGCTGAGCGCAGTCAGTAATACAACAATCGTTACAATACGCATGGGACTCTCCTGTTCTCTGCCCTGTATCGGCCTCACAGCCTGTTTCTTCAAGTAAATCGCACACCGACCGTCAGCCGATTGCCCTCCCCGGCGGCAGCGCGGTAGTGCAAAGGAACAATGACTAAAGACCCAGACAGGAGTAGCCTCTCGCTGCGCTTCAATTAAGGAGTTTGTGCATGACCGTTCGCCGCACCAAAATCGTCGCCACACTTGGCCCTGCCAGCAACTCGCCGGAAGTCATCGAACAACTGATCCTTTCGGGTCTGGACGTTGCTCGTCTGAACTTCTCTCACGGGACTCCGGATGAGCACAAGGCACGCGCCAGGCTGATCCGCGAAATCGCCGCCAGACACGGGCGCTTCGTCGCGCTGCTGGGCGATCTGCAGGGTCCCAAGATCCGTATCGCAAAGTTCACCGACAAGCGAATCGAGCTGAAGGTCGGTGACAGGTTCACCTTCTCCACTGCTCACCCGCTGACCAGTGGCAACCAGCAAATCGTGGGTATCGACTACCCGGATCTGGTCAAGGATTGCGGCGTAGGCGACGAGCTGCTGCTCGACGACGGTCGCGTGGTCATGCGCGTCGACACCCAGACGGCTGACGAACTGCACTGCACCGTGCTGATCGGCGGCCCGCTGTCCGATCACAAAGGCATCAACCGTCGTGGCGGTGGCCTGACGGCGCCGGCGCTGACCGAAAAGGACAAGCAGGACATCAAGCTCGCCGCCGAAATGGACCTGGATTACCTGGCCGTCTCCTTTCCGCGCGATGCCGCCGACATGGAATACGCACGCCAGCTGCGCGATGAATCCGGCGGTACGGCCTGGCTGGTCGCCAAAATCGAACGTGCCGAAGCCGTTGCCAACGACGAAGTGCTCGATGAACTGATCCGCGCCAGTGACGCCGTCATGGTTGCTCGTGGTGATCTGGGCGTTGAAATCGGTGATGCCGAGCTGGTTGGCGTACAGAAACGCATCATTCTGCATGCTCGTCGTCACAACAAGGCGGTGATCGTTGCCACGCAGATGATGGAGTCGATGATCTCAAGCCCGATGCCGACGCGTGCCGAGGTGTCCGACGTGGCCAACGCCGTGCTCGACTACACCGACGCCGTGATGCTTTCGGCGGAAAGTGCTGCAGGCTCTTACCCGATCGAGGCGGTTCAGGCCATGGCCCGTATCTGCATCGGTGCCGAGAAGCACCCGACCGGCAAGACCTCAAGCCACCGTATCGGTCACTCGTTCACCCGCTGTGATGAAAGCATTGCGCTGGCCGCCATGTACACTGCCAACCACTTCCCTGGCGTGAAAGCGATCATTGCACTGACCGAAAGCGGCTATACCCCGCTGATCATGTCGCGCATTCGCTCTTCGGTGCCAATCTACGCGTTCTCCCCGCACCGTGGCACTCAAGCACGCGCGGCGATGTTCCGTGGTGTCTACACCGTGCCGTTCGATCCGGCAGCCCTGCCGCCCGGTCAGGTCAGCCAGGCCGCAGTCGACGAGCTGCTCAAGCGTGGTCTGGTCGAGCAAGGTGACTGGGTCATCCTGACCAAGGGCGACAGCTATCACACCATCGGTGGCACCAACGGCATGAAGATTCTGCACGTCGGCGACCCGTTGGTCTGATCGCAGCACACTGCAAGCCAAGGCCCCGTCTCGCAAGAGCCGGGGCCTTTTGCATGGTGTCATGCCTGACGAATGTTGTGACTGTCGCGCCTGTTATTCCCGCGCCACAAACACATCCGCCAGCAACTGATTACGCGGCAGCCCTGCCAGATAGAGGCGCTTGGCAAACGTCTCCACGCTGTCGGCACTGCCACACACCAGCGCCATCGCATGCCGCGACAACAGGCGCAGCTCAGCCAGGGTAGTCTGCAGCATCTGCGGAGTGACCAACTGGACATGCAACTGGGGATAGCGTTCGGCCAGAGCGTGCAGTTCATCGGCCAGATAATGCCCCTGGCTGTCATGGGCCAGATGAATCAGGCGGAGGGTGCCTTGATGTTCCTGTCGCAATGCCTCGCGCAGTACGCCCCACAACGGACCGAGCCCGGTGCCCGCCGCCAGCAGGAGCAAGGGTCTTTCCTGCCAGTCGGGGTCATAACGAAGAGCCCCGCCACGCAGTTCGCCAAGCCTCATTGCGTCGCCAGCCTGCAACTGTCGGACGACATCACGGAATGATCCTGACCCGGCGCACTCGATGTGAAATTCCAGAAAAGGGTCCTCGCCAGGCAGGCTCGCCAGCGAGTATGGCCGGGCCACACCGCTGTCAGTCCACAGCACCTGATGCTGCCCGGCGCTATAGCGCAGTGGGCGTGCGGGCTCCAGACGCAAGCGCAGTACCGTCGGGCAGACCCAGTCGCAGCCAACTACCGTCGCGGGCAGGCCATCACGCTGCGGGTCAAAGACCTCGACCGTCAGGTCCGCGACCACTCGACACTGGCAGGCAAGCCGCCAACCCTGCTGACGCTTTTCAGCAGGCAAGGCATCGGGCAGCGCATCTTCAGGCTGCCCTTTTACGCAGCGCACCAGGCACGCATGACAGCTGCCGGCACGACAACTGTAAGGGACCGGCACACCGGCATGGTTCAGGGCGTCGAGCAGATTACTGGCCGATGCCACCGACCAGCTACGCTCACCAACATGCAATTGAGGCATTCAGGCAGCCTGCGCAGAAAATAACGGCGATTGTACAGACTGGCCTGTCGGGCGGGTTATACTGCCGCGCCTTTTTGCGCCCGCTACGGCTAACCTGACAGCTCTGGTTCAAGCCGCAGTTCCAGACTGCCGCCGATAGCGTAATTGAATGTTCCCGTCCTTACAGAGGAGCGCGCCGCATGACCGTGATCAAGCAAGACGACCTGATTCAGAGCGTTGCAGACGCACTGCAGTTCATTTCCTATTACCACCCCGTGGACTTCATCCAGGCCATGCACGAGGCGTATCTGCGTGAAGAGTCGCCTGCCGCTCGCGACTCCATTGCCCAGATCCTGATCAACTCGCGCATGTGCGCGACCGGTCATCGTCCGATCTGCCAAGACACCGGCATCGTCACCGTTTTCGTGCGCGTGGGTATGGATGTTCGCTGGGACGGCGCCACCATGGGCCTGGACGACATGATCAACGAAGGCGTACGCCGCGCTTACAACCTGCCTGAAAACGTGCTGCGTGCCTCGATCCTTGCCGATCCGGCAGGCGCTCGTAAAAACACCAAGGACAACACCCCGGCCGTTATCCACTACTCCATCGTTCCGGGTAATACCGTGGAAGTGGACGTTGCGGCAAAAGGCGGCGGTTCGGAAAACAAATCGAAGATGGCGATGCTCAACCCGTCCGACTCGATCGTCGACTGGGTGCTGAAAACCGTACCGACCATGGGCGCAGGCTGGTGCCCGCCGGGCATGCTCGGCATCGGCATCGGCGGCACTGCGGAAAAGGCAGCGGTCATGGCCAAGGAAGTGTTGATGGAGTCCATCGACATTCATGAGCTGAAAGCCCGCGGCCCGCAGAATCGCATCGAAGAGATGCGTCTTGAGCTGTTCGAGAAGGTCAACCAGCTGGGCATCGGCGCTCAGGGCCTGGGCGGTCTGACCACCGTGCTCGACGTCAAGATCATGGATTACCCGACCCACGCGGCTTCGCTGCCGGTGTGCATGATTCCCAACTGCGCAGCTACCCGTCACGCCCACTTCGTGCTCGACGGCTCCGGCCCTGCGTCGCTGGAAGCACCCTCACTGGACGCCTACCCGGAAATCGTCTGGGAAGCCGGCCCATCGGCCCGCCGCGTCAACCTCGACACCCTGACCCCGGAAGAAGTGCAAAGCTGGAAGCCGGGCGAAACCGTTCTGCTCAACGGCAAGATGCTCACCGGTCGCGACGCTGCGCACAAGCGCATGGTCGAAATGCTCAACAAGGGCGAAACCCTGCCGGTCGACCTCAAGGGTCGTTTCATCTACTACGTCGGCCCGGTCGACCCGGTACGCGAAGAAGTCGTCGGCCCGGCTGGCCCGACCACGGCCACGCGGATGGATAAATTCACTCGCCAGATCCTCGACCAGACCGGCCTGCTGGGCATGATCGGCAAATCCGAACGCGGCCCGACTGCCATCGACGCGATCCGGGACCACAAAGCCGTGTACCTGATGGCTGTTGGCGGCGCTGCCTATCTTGTGGCCCAGGCGATCAAGAAATCCCGAGTCGTGGCCTTTGCCGAACTGGGCATGGAAGCGATCTACGAGTTCGAGGTCAAGGACATGCCGGTGACCGTTGCCGTAGACAGCACGGGTGACTCGGTGCACATCACCGGCCCGCAGATCTGGCAGAAGAAGATCAGCGACAGTCTGGCGGTGGAAGTGCAGTAACGCTCGGCAGGAACATAAAAACCCGTCTCATGGAGGCGGGTTTTTCAGTTATGTTCAACGCCATGTCTGCGCAGCGCCGCTTTTTATATGCCGATGCAGCGGCATCTTTCTGGCCATTTGGTCGGCAAACGTGAACGGCTGTCCTTGAAAGACGACGCCTCTCAGACGAGTAAAAAGATCACCGTATACTGCGTCTGAAGCGCGCAGTGCATCTGTAAACAAGCCGGGACCTACTATCTTCGATAACGTTCGAATTCTTACTGCCGGGTCAGGATTCCAGAGCAGGTTAAGACCTATTCCGTTCACGCCCGTCGGATCCGGATAATTTCCGCTTTCAACGGCTTCATCATACCGTTTCGCGCCTTCACTCATCATATTATGTAGAACGCTTGTACCTGAATGGGCGGCGAAGGAGCTGTTATTGACCATAAAACTTTCAACAGAACTCTGGAGCTCCCAAGGGACATGAACAGGGTCCAGCGTCAGAACTTCATCAGGCTCGGCAAACAGTGGCTGATCCCCCAGCGGCGTCATTCCACCAGTCTCCGCCCCCGCGTAAACATCATCGACGTCTGAATAAATCCCGCCCAGCTCATGAACGGTATGCATCCGCAAAACGTCGACCGCGAATGCGTAATTCTGCTTGTTTCTTCGGAAATCTTCATAGGCCGCATAAAGCGGCTTTTCCTTGAAGTTCTGGAAAACCTGGGAATCAGGAAGCAGAACCACTGTGGATTTCAGATCTTTTTCGATTTCCGCATAAGCATCCGGCGTCCTCGTTTCCAGATACAACGTCACTTTATAATCAGGAGTCATTTCAACGGTTCTGTTGATATTGCTGACCTGAGCCTTCAAGGCATCCCGGTTTTCACCTATCCATATCTGGTGGATAGTTTTTGGAACAGGTTCAGGTTGCTGGCCCTTCGCATCAACGTAAACAAGCGGATTGTTTCTGACCATCCTGTACAGATTCAACCCATCCACCACCGTTCAACGGGAAGACGGGCCGAATGATGAAGAGCGCTATGTCTATGACGGCCAGGGTCAGCGCTGCCGCAAGATCACGCATGCGCAGGCCTCGGGGCGTACCCTCGTCAACGAAGTGCGCTACCTGCCCGGACTGGAAATTCGCACCTCAGCCGATGGCGAAATCCTTCATGTCGTTACGGCCCAGGCGGGCCGCAACAGCGTGCGGATACTGCACTGGGAGGCTGGAAAACCGGGCACCATTGCCAACGATCAGGTGCGCTGCAGCCTGGGTGATCAGCTGGGGTCGAGCACGCTGGAACTGGATCAGCAAGGCGGCCTTGTCAGTCAGGAAAGTTATTACCCCTTTGGCGGCACGGCCTGGTGGGCGGCGCACAGTGCAGTGGATGCCAGGTACAAGACCGTGCGGTATTCAGGCAAAGAGCGCGATGCCAGCGGGCTTTATTATTATGGGTTCAGGTATTACGCGCCTTGGTTGCAGCGGTGGATAAGTCCGGATCTATCCGGCGAGGATGCTGACCTTAATCTTTATAGAATGCTAAGAAACAACCCTATTAATCATGTTGACCTGAAAGGTAACGTAGCCATACCCCTTACCGCACATTTTTACTGGGACGGTGGCAATATTCCAATACCGCACCTGCAGAACATGCTGCTTTTTAAAGAAATAAATCCCGACTACCAAGTCAATGTGTGGACATCCCAGGTAAAGCACCTACTGAACCCATTAGCGGAAATGAGTGAAAGCAACGACCCTGCCGAGCGACATATGGCGCTGGCTCACGGCGGTTCGTTAATACAGCGCAATCCTGAAGAGCTATTCAGCGCACTGAGCCAGGCCTACTCAAATGCAAAGAAACTCGAAGCGTTTTATAGCCGCGAGACGAATGGACCTTATAAAAATTACGCTGCAGCCAGCGATCTAATGGAGCTGGCCTCAACTTACATGGAGGGAGGCCTCTACATGGATGCAGATGTCGCGGTCGGACAACCACTCGGGAGCCTCGATGCACCCCATGGATTTCTTGTACACGTTGAAGACAGATTGACGTCTAACGCCGTACTTGCCTCTGAACCCCGAGGCAAATGTGCTGGTGAAATAATGGACGCCATCGTTGACCTTTACACAACAAACGCCCTGATGATGGAGGGCAATGAAAATTACGGATGGTCAAAAAAACGCAGTACCCCGGGTGAAGGACTATTCAGCCGATTGGAATTAACCATGCACATGACCGGTCCCTCGTTAATCCGCAACTTCCTTCCTGCAACGGCGGAAGAAAATAAAGCCTACGCTGTACCTCACGATACGTTTTTTTACCGTGAGACACCGTGTACAGATAACACGCAACCGCAAGAACGATCACTGTCCGCTATTTTTTTTCGTGGTTTCAAGCGTGGACTAAATGGCGAAGGACGCTGGGCAAACGTCCGCCCTGGCAGAAGAGCTTCAATATAATGAAACTCAAACCGTGATACCACACAACGCACAGAGCAAGGCAATGACGATAAAGT
Source organism: Pseudomonas caricapapayae (assembly GCF_001400735.1). Lineage (GTDB taxonomy): Bacteria > Pseudomonadota > Gammaproteobacteria > Pseudomonadales > Pseudomonadaceae > Aquipseudomonas > Aquipseudomonas caricapapayae. The sequence goes on along the minus strand of NZ_LJPW01000010.1, from coordinate 1,892 downwards.
CAACACACTTAAATCTGTACTACCTTTCCCACAAGAAATAGGGATATTTCAGTGTATTGCAAAGGTTGCTGACCACCACGCTCGATAAAAATAAAGATTACGCTACTGAAACATATAGATACCTGTATGCAGCGTAAGACCAAACGAACGTGGAGATTTGAAAAATGGCATTTGATGCGTATATCAAGATCGAAGGTATTCCAGGCGAAGCGCTGGACGACCGTTATAAGGACTGTATCGAGATCACCGGGTATGGTTTCGGCATGCACCAGAGTACCTCCGCAACGGCGAGTTCTTCCGGTGGCGCCTCTTCGGGTCGGACGTCACTGAGCGATTTCACGTTCACCAAATCCCTGGACAAGTCGAGTTGCAAGCTCATGGAAACCTTGTGCGCGGGCAGGCACCTGAAGGAAGTCGTGTTGTCATTGCATCGTGCAGGCGGAGACAAGGTCAAATACTTTGAAGTGCTACTGGAGGAAGTCATCATTTCCAACTACACCCAGAATGCCAATGAGGGCATCCCCAGCGAGACCATAAGCCTCAACTACGGAAAAATAAAAACCACCTACACCCAGCAGAAAAGATCTGACGGTGCCGGTGGAGGGAATGTCTCCGGTGGCTGGAACCGTATCAACAACAAGGTCTATTCCTGACGTCTTGAACGCTCACGTATAAACGTCACGACATGATCAAGGAAGGACTATGGCACGGCCATTTTTTACTGCCGCCTGGGCGGCGTCGCAACATATTTATGATCCGGTAGCGCCGGAAAAACGAGTGGCAGAGGTGATTGGAGGGTTTGTGGCGCAGAATATAAATAATCCTGATGCATTGGCAAGATGGAAAAATACCTGCGCTGTCAGAATGAGCTACATCATAAATTACTCAGGAGAAAAAATCCCAAAAATACCAGATCAGACAGTATCCGGCGAAGATCGAAATCAATATTTTTTCCGCATTACTGACCTCAAAAATTTCCTGATGAGAAATTGGGGTAAACCAGAGGCAGTCAAATACCCGCCTTCTGATAGCGGACCATTGGCCAACAAAAAAGGCATCATCGTATTTGAAATATCAGGCTGGTCGGACGCTCGAGGACATGCGACATTGTTTGACGGAAGCATCTGCTATGACCATTGCTATTTCAACGAGCCTGGCGTCAACTATCGGACAGATCAAGCAAATTTCTGGAGCCTTACGTAATGCGGTCGTTGCGTGCAGCAATTCTGGTTTTCTTTACGCTCGATACGCCGGGTATTTTTGCATCTGTCACGCCAACGTCACCAGAGGGAATATATCGAACTCATGCACAAAACTATAAAGACCTGGCTCTTGCCATCTGCATCGCCAGCGCTTATCAATATAATGAAAACGTTGGAATCGATGCTGGCAGCAGCATAACCGCCCTGCGCGACTGGGCCAATTATGACTGGGAAAAAAGTCCCGAAAAGCTTAGAGAACTCGTGAACGAATACCTTGTTAGAGACTATACAAACCCACTGGTTGAGTCTGAGATAGGAGGCGTAAAATTCGACTTACTCAAATGCCTTGATCTCTACCACAGCAAAGAGCTAAATGCACTGACAAAAAAGGTAGTAATCAACCCTACGCATACCGACATACAAGACTACAAAAAAACCAAGTAATACAAGGAGCTAAGTGCCATGAGGTTATTCCTTGCAGCCACGAAAACACTTCTCGTGTTAGCAGCATCCAACAGCTTCGCCTACACCCCCACCTCATCGCCAGAAGGAATGTACAGAACCTTTGAAAAAAACTACAAGGACATGGCGCTCGCCACCTGTATAACCACGGCCTATAAATATGACATAAACGTCGGAATTGACGCGGGCAGCAGTGTCAGTGCGATGCGTGACTGGACCTACTATGAC
>NZ_LJPW01000100.1 GCF_001400735.1 Pseudomonas caricapapayae | reverse complement strand
TATGAGCCAGCTCCACCAGATACTGGTAGGCGACTGCATCGACATGATGCGCACGCTGCCAGATGAAAGCGTGCATACGTGCGTGACCAGCCCGCCCTACTACGGTCTGCGTGACTATGGCGTAGAAGGCCAGATCGGCCTTGAGGAAACGCCCGCCGAGTTCATCGCTCGGTTGGTCGACGTGTTCCGCGAAGTGCGCCGGGTGCTCCGCGCTGACGGCACGATTTGGGTAAACATGGGCGACAGCTACGCCGGCAGCTGGGGCGCGCACGGCCGGGACGACATGGGCGTCGGTGTTTCGACGATCAGCCAGCGCCAGGTGATGGCGAGCCAGCGCAAATCGAAAGCGACAACCCACGCTGAGTACAAGCCGAAAGACTTGATGGGCATGCCCTGGCGCTTGGCCTTCGCGCTGCAAGACGACGGCTGGTATCTCCGGCAGGACATCATCTGGCACAAGCCAAACCCTATGCCGGAGTCGACGCGCGACCGCTGCACCAAAGCTCACGAATACCTGTTCCTGCTCAGTAAGTCGCGGCGGTACCACTACGACAGCGACGCGATCAGAGAGCCCGCCAATCTGACCGGCAAAGGAAACGCCAACGGGTACCGAGGCGGGGCCTACGTGAACGGCTCGACCTTTGACAACGCTGAAGGCGGAAAGCGCACCACCTCTGGCAACTCGGTACCGAATAACGGCGTCGGCTGGGGCCACGGCACAGACAAAGCCTCGCGGAACCGCCCGCGGGTGACCGTGCCTACCGGCTGGGACACGTCCACCGGCGAAGGCGGACACGGGGCCTTCCACAAGGACGGTGCTGAACGGAAGCGGCGGGACAGCTTCAAGCGTGAGGACTCGAAGCGCGAGCAAGCCATTCCTGGTCAGTCAAAAGGCACGCACCGACCTGACCGGGATGAAAGCACCCACGACACAGCGACGCGCAACAAGCGCAGCGTCTGGACTGTGGCGACCCACGCATTCAAGGAAGCTCACTTCGCCACCTTCCCGCCCGAACTGATTAGGCCCTGCATCCTGGCCGGTGCGCCGCGCGATGGCGTGGTGCTGGACCCATTCGGCGGTGCCGGTACCACGTCACTGGTTTCGATGCAGGAAGGACGACGTTCGATCATCTGCGAGCTGAACCCAGAGTACGCGGCTCTGGCCCGCGCTCGTATCGACTCAGCCTGGCTGGATGGCGCTGCGCAGATGGATGTATTTCGCGACTCGGTACCGGCCGCTTAAACCGGAATCCCCTTCTCACTTCAACGACTCACGCCACCCCGGCGAGGATGAACCATGCTCAATCTCTTCTGGCGACTGCTCGCCAAGGTACTCGCACGCCCGGCAATCGCTGCCTGGCTCATCACCCGCGCCCAGCGCACGCCATACCTGCACATCCGGTCAGCTGATGGCCAAGAGGTGTACATGGGCCGCTGGTGGCTGTTCAACGCCTACGACCGGGAAACCCACATCGGGCGCATCCGCTGGTGCCCTTGGTCGATCCGCGTGCACCACATCATGCGCCCCGACGCCGACCGCGATCTACATGACCATCCCTGGGATGCGCGCACGGTGATCCTGCGGGGCTGGTACAGGGAGCAGCGCTTGCTGGCCGCCGACGATCCCCTTCTGATCGCTGCGTTGATCAAGACTGCTGAGCTGCGCGAAAGCTTCGATGGACCGTTCCAGGCCACTGAGTACACAGACCGCCGACCGGGCGACACGGCCCAGCTCAAGCACGGCGAATACCATCGCATCGACGAAGTGTCGCCCGGCGGCGTGTACACGCTCTTCATCACCAGCCGCTGGAAAGGCGACTGGGGCTTTCTGGTCAACGGCGTGAAGGTCGCTTGGCGTGAATACACAGGGGAAAGATCATGATCAATGAATTCGAAGAGATAGACGAAGAAATAGAGACACTTCGCTGCCTCCTGGCAGGCAGTCGGGACCGGATAAAATTCCTGCAAGGCGAAATCGCCAGATTCGAATCCATATTTGAGCCCACGCATCTCATGTGCCTGCGCGGCGGCGAGAAGTTGCTTGAGCTGTGCGCTCCTGATGGAACGTTCATAGGTGTTTCGTGGAACGACATGGCGCAGGTACTGGCCGCCATGGTGCAGGCTTCGCCAATTGGCTCTGGCAAGGCTCCGAAAATCGTCGACTCGCTACAGGCCGATAACGCCCAGCTCAAGGCGCGGTGTGATGAGCTGGAGAAAGACCGCGAAGCACTTGAATACCTGATGGGCCAGTTTGAAGTCGAAGTATGTGTGTGTGACCGCTGCTACGACGAAAAGGAAATGAAGGATTCCGACTCGGCCAACTATCTGCGCCGGTATCTGTCCAAGCCAGCCGGGAGCAATTCCCATGAATAATTTGAAATTTCAGGAATTGCGCCAAGCAAACGTGAAACGACTGGCTTCGTCAAAGTACAAGCTGTGCGAACAAAATTGGCAGCCTGCACACTGGATGAACGCTCTGACCGGAGAAGTAGGCGAATGCGCCAACATCATCAAAAAGGTTGATCGCGGTGATTATTCGCTAGAGTCGGCGTTGCCAAATATCGCGAGAGAGCTTGCCGATATTCAGTGCTATCTCGATATTTTGGCGTTCAAGCTGGGCATTGATCTCGGCGACGCAACCATTTCTAAATTCGACGAAGTGTCGGAGCGCATCGGTTCTCCGATACGACTGGGCGAGCCCGTGAAAGAGCCTGAAGTTTGCGCAGCATGCAACGGCAAGCGTGAAATTTTCTATCACGACATTGAGGATGGTTGGTACGAGCCGTGTAATGCATGCCTTGACGAGGTCACCCGCCTGAACACCCCGCAGTAACCACCCCCTCTCAATAAATTCAATGTCAGCCGCGTGTGCGGTATGGCGGAGCTATGCCAATGGAACTTGAAGCCATAACCAGTGAGGCCCAGCTGTGCGCGGTCTTCATGATGGAGTTCAACAGCCTGCCGGGCTGGACCTGCCATCCCGAGGCCGCAGGTTTTGATGTGCTTGTCGTCCATGAGGACGGCCGCCAAATCGGCGTCGAAGCGAAGCTGGCTCTGAACGCCAAAGTAGCTGACCAGATTCTGCCCTCGCTTGGCGAAGAGTTCTACGGACGCCCCGGTCCAGACCACCGCCTCGTCATTGTCAGCAAGATCACCGACGCCAGCGCAGGTATCAAGAAGATGCTGGAGCACTTGGGAATCCGGGTATTGGTCGCAAGCAAGTACTCCAGGGTGAAAGGTTGCTCCCACGGCTTCAGCATTGACTCGGAGCTGTTCTGGCCAGAGAAGAAACTCCCGAGCTGGGGCTATTACAACCGGATGTTCGACTGGTGGCCTGAAGAGCGGTGCAAGGTGCCGTCAGTTGTGGAAACCCTGCCTGCCGGTGTGCCCTCGCCGATCCGGCTCACCCCATGGAAAGAGTCGGCCCTGCGGGTAATTGCGCAGATGCGGCTTCAAGGCTTCATCACTGCAAAGCAAATTTCATCCTTCGGTATTGGCGTGACGGTCTGGACTCAGGCACCCGGAAGTAAACCGGCATGGCTGGCCCGGGGCACCTCGCGCGGGCAGTGGCTGGAAACAGAGCACATGCCAGCTTTTGACAAACAGCACCCTGAAGCTTACGCACTGGCCGTCGCCGAGGTCGCAGCCAAAGCTATCGCCCCATTGGAGCTGGCGCAGTGATTCCGCGCAAAGGCTGGCTGCGCAGAAAGCTGGAGGCCGGGATGATCCGCATCGCGGCGCGCATCCTCATCGGCCGCAACGTCCAGCGCTCCGCTGTCGTCTCCCGCCGCGACAACAACGACATGTGGTACATGGCCGAGAAGTTGGAAGGCATCGCCGACCGAATCTCCCGCCAGTACCCATAACCCCCTTCCCTACAGAGCCTGCCGGTGATCGGCGGGCGAGGACTCCAAATGCCTACCATGCAAATGGCACACATCATCCCTGCCGCGATCAAGTGCCCGCGGTGCGATTACAAGGGGCATGGCCAGCTGACCACTAGATATCGAACGTACTGCCCGGTCTGTTACGACGAGTTCATTCGCCAGCATGTACCTGAGTTGGTCCCAGACCCCGAAGGCAAGCCATTCGACCCCAACAGCCAGATCGCCTATCTATAACCCCCTTCCGCCGCCCAGCGCGGCCCGGAGCATAAGCCTATGGCCACCGCTGCCAAGCTGCCGGAAGATCCGGCGCACGACAAAGTCACTGAAAAACGCATGGCCGAACTGATCGGCACCACCGCAAAAGCGCTTCAGCGAAAGCGCGAGCGCAACATAATCCCCGCCGGCGTCTGGATGAAGATCGACGGACGAATCATGTACAGCAAATGGAGATATGACGAATGGCTAGAGAACCTCTGGAACTCCCGACCGGTGTCGAGCTTGTTGGGCAATCCATCCGAATCCGGTTCTCAAGGGGCAAGCGCCGCTGCTGTGAGACGCTCCCCTACCCCCAGACGCCGAAAGGCATCGCCGCAGCAGCAGGTCTACGTTCTCAGGTAAAGCAGCTGGAAAAGCTCGGTGCGCTGACCCCAGAGAAGTACGCCGAGCTGTTTCCGAACTCCCGCAGCGCCAGCACACACAAGATCCCGATCTTCTTCGACTACGCGCAGGACTGGCTGGACAGCCTGCAGATCGTGGACAGCACTCGAAAAAACTATCGTTCCGCGCTGCAAACCTACTGGATTCCGTACCTGGCCAGCCTGCGCCTTGATGAAATCACGCCGATGAAAATGCGCAAACTGGCCACCGATATTCAGTGGCCGTCCCCCAGCCGCAGGAAAGGTGCAGTGCGAATAGTCACCAGCATTTTTGCCCAGGCGGTCAGTGATGAATTGATCGTGCGCAATCCAGCAACATCGATACCCGCAACAAGGGGCGTGAAGCGCGAAATTGATCCGTTGACGCGCGAAGAGGCGGATGCGCTGATCGATCAGCTCTACAAATCGACAAGCGGCTTACAGGCCATATACGCGGCTTTTTTCGAGTTCTCTTTCTACACGGGCATGCGTCCGGGAGAGGCGATGGCGCTGCGCTGGAGCGAGGTGGATACCCGCAAAAGATCGGCACGGGTATGCCGGATTCGCATCTACGGCAAGATTCAGGAAAGGACCAAAACCAAGGTGGTGAGGGAAGTTTTATTGAACGATCGGGCCTTACATGCACTCGATAAGGCTAGGCCGCTGACGGAGCAGCGCTCTGATTACGTGTTTGCACCCGAGGGAAATGGGGACCGAACAGAGCTGTTCATACGCTCCGAGACAGGGCCAAAACGTTACTGGCTGAGCGCCATGCGGAAGGTGGGAATTAGAAGGCGCAGGATGTACGACACGCGCCACACCTACGCAACCATGTGCTTGATGTCCGGCATGAATCCGGCATTCATCGCCGCGCAACTCGGGCATAGCGTGCAGGTATTGTTGTCGACCTATGCGAAGTGGATCAGCTCGCCGAGCGACTGGGCAGAGCTTGAAAAGCTCAATATGAGTGAAAGTGGTACGAAATTGGTACGCACCGAAAGCCAGTAACGCCAAACAAGCCGAAACATATAAGGTTTAGGACAAATGTGCGGATTAGCAGGTGTAAATGGCATACACATAGCGATCATCCGGCGTGATCCCGATGACTTTTACCGGATACCCCTGGGTGCCGATCTTCTCCCGGTAAAACATTTTGTTGGTCGCTGAATCGATAATGTAGACCTCGTCGATCCCGCCTACATACAGCCAGGCACCATCGGCACTGAAGGCCATCGAGCGCGGATCGGAAAAACCGGGAATGTCATGCTGCAGGTAGTCGACCTTGCTGATCGCGAGAACGTCTGTAGGTGCGGTGCGGTCGACCAGCATCGTCGCGTAAAACCTGTCATTCAAGGGGCTGATCCCGAGCGCCAGCGATGCATTGGTCAGGGCACCCAGATCGAACTCGTTTTCGACCGTGTAGTTTTCGGTCTCGATCACGCGGATCAGCCCGCCAAGCGCGTTCTGAAAGGACAGGCAGATAAAACGGCCATCCGGGCTGCACAGAACTCTGTTGACGTTGGCAGCCGGAAGTATCCTGATGACTTCGCGCAAGCGCGTGTCCACGACATAGCATCTTTTCTGGCCGATGGTGTAAAGCCGTTTTCCATCAGGGCTGAGGCTGATCGCGCCTGCGCCTGCTCGCTTGATACTGCCGACGACGGTTGCGCTGGCGATGTCGACCACGCTGACTTCGCGGCCACTCTCATGAGCCACATACAACGTGGTTTCATCAGGGCTGATGACGATTTCTGCAGGCACAAAGCCCAGCGGGATGATGCCGGTCAGCCACGCGATATCCAGTGGAACGCCTGAAACGAAAGGGTCTGCGATGTGAGTCAGAGCTCTAATGTTTTGAGATGCCTTTTTTTGCATGTCTCTCACCCTTCAATGGTCTTGTAAGACCGCCAGGACGGGGAACAGATAAGAAGATATATCCCCGTCATCCAACGGTGCGGCCAAGACATTTATGCCGCTCCGATCCGTAAACGTATGTTCATTGAATACTCAACACGAGGGGATGGGTACTGTCAGAAATAACAGTCGAAACACGCTTTAACCGTTCGAATGAGGGGATCGACGGCGGCCAGGACAGGTCCATCAGGCACTCCAGCCAGAGGGACGCAAGCCTTCGGAAGGCCAATGCCACTGGTCAGCGGGATGATCGGCGCGAGCGTCCGCAGGCGGGCCGGAAAGAAATGTTCAGGAGCTTTCCCGTACCACCAGCTCAAACCCCAGATCCACCTGCGGATGCTGCGTGATTCCGTCGAGCAGCCCCAACAGCACCTGAGCGGCGCGCTGTCCGACTTCCTCGCGGGGCGTACGTATGGAGGTCAGGCGCGGCACCATGTGAGCAGAGCCCGGCAGGTCATTGAAGCCCACCAGCGATACCCGTCCGGGAATCGCAACGCCCAGACGCAAGGCCTCCAGCGCAGCGCCCTGAGCCAGGTCGTCATTGCAGAAGAACACCCCGTCGACATCAGGGTGTTCGTCCAGCAGGCGGGCAAACAACTCTCCGCCCAGGCCAATCGAGGATGACTGAGGTGTCGACACCTGCAGACCCGGGTCGAACAGCCCGGCCTCCTCCAGCACCTGACGAAACCCGGCACCGCGCTGCAGCACGCGAGGGTCGAGCTGAGCGGCCATGTAGGCCAGTCGGCGGCGACCACGACCGAGCAGATGACGTGCGGCTTCGGCCCCGGCCTGCTGTTGCGAGAACCCGACGCAGTAGGTGCCGAGACGGGTGTCGAGCTCCATCATGTGCACACAGGGAACGCCGCTGGTTTCAAGCATCTGGCGCGACGCTGCTGTGCGATCGAAACCGGTCAGCAGAATACCGCGGGGACGGTTGACCAGATGATTGCGCAGCAGCTTCTCTTCCTCGTCGGGCGAGTAGTGATAGTTGCCGATCACGACATCCAGACCACGGATGCGTAATACGTCCTGGATGGCTTCAAGTGTTTCGATAAACAACTGGTTGGCAAGCGAAGGGACCAGCACCACAACGGTCTGGCTGCAGGAAGAAGCCAGCGCTCTGGCAGCAGGGTTGGCCACATACCCAAGGCTTTGTGCCGCAGCGCGAACCTTCTCGACCAACTCCGGCGCAACAGTGGCAACACCGCGCAACGCCCGGGACGCCGTGATCGGCGACACGGCAGCCAGCCTGGCCACCTCATTCAGCGTAGGGCGACCGGTAGAGCGGGAACCAATGCGTATCATGCGTTGCCAACTAACATAGGGGTTGCCAAATATGTCGAATGCCCCATAAGGTAGCGCTGTCTCACGGAAGGTGACAATGCTTTATCGCTGGTTTCACATGTGCCACCCGGTCGGGGTCGCCTCGGAGAACAGCCTCCAATGCTTATTGATGAGCCCAAAACAACGACAAAAACTGGAACAGCCCGGGCTGAGCCTGATGTCCACCGGACAAAGACAGCGCTGTCTCCAGATGAGGTGCCTACTGTGACAACTGCGAATACTGCTATTACCGCCCTTGTAGTGATGGGTGTGTCCGGCTGCGGCAAAAGCGCCGTCGGTGCCGAGATTGCCCTCAACAGCGGCGGTCGCCTGATCGAAGGCGATGCGTTTCACCCTCCGGCCAACATCGAAAAGATGAGCGCCGGGACCCCACTCAATGATGAGGACCGCGCCGGCTGGCTGACCCGTCTGGGTGAAGAGATGGCCGCTGCCCTCGCCAAGGGTGAACATCCGGTTCTGACCTGTTCCTCGCTCAAGCTTATCTATCGCCAGCGTCTGCGAGATGCCGTGCCGGGCCTGGGCTTTGTCTTCCTGGAACTGACCAAGGAACTCGCCACCGAACGTTGCTCACACCGCCCCGGGCATTTCATGCCGGCAAGCCTGGTGGACAGCCAGTTCGCGACCCTCGAACCGCCTTATGGCGAGCCACTGACGTTGATCGTCGATGCCTCCCAGCCTATCGATGTCATCGGCAGACAAGCCGCAGCATGGTGGAAAGACTCCCACGCCTGATAAAGGCGTGAGTGCAGAAGACAGCGCTGTCTTGCACACACACGATAGACGTCGGCGCTGTTAACAGCTCCCTAAAACAATAAACCGGAGAAACACCCATGTTCGGTATGACCCATGAGACGTTCCTGCTCGTCGATGCGCTGGTGACCATCGTCGGCCTTGTACTGTTGATCACCACCTTCAAGGTCCATCCTTTCGTCGCGCTGACTCTGGCGGCGGGCTTTCTTGGCCTGACCTCGGGAATGCCCGTGGAAAAAGTCATGAAGTCGTTTCAGGACGGTTTCGGCGGCGTACTGGGGTTCGTCGGCATTATCCTCGGCCTGGGCACCATGCTTGGCAAATTGATGGCCGACTCGGGGGGCGCGGATCAGATCGCGCAAACGCTGATACGCACGTTCGGCAAGCAGAAAGTGCACTGGGCAATGATGTTTTCTGCCTTTCTGGTGGGCATCCCGTTGTTCTTCGAGATCGGCTTTGTGTTGCTGATTCCGCTGGTGTTCATTGTCGCCCGTCGCACCGGCGTGTCCATCGTCAAGATCGGCATCCCGTTGCTGGCAGGCCTGTCAGCCGTACACGGTCTGGTTCCACCGCATCCGGGTCCGCTGCTGGCCATCGGCATCTTCGGTGCCGACATCGGCAAGACTATTTTTTACGGACTGATCGTTGCGCTGCCGACAGCCATCATCGCTGGCCCGATCTTTGGTAACTGGATCTCCAAAAGCATCCCCGGCACCCCGTCGAAGGAATTGATGGACCAGATCGCCAAGGAGTCGAGCACCGAGAACCTGCCAGGCTTCGGCATCACGCTGGTGACCATCCTGCTGCCGGTCTTCCTGATGCTGCTCAAGACCTTTGCCGACGTAGTGTTGCCGGAAAACAACATGTTCCGCATCTGGATGGACCTGATCGGTCACCCGATCAGCGCCCTGCTCGCCGCGCTTTTGCTGGCGTTCTACACCTTTGGTGCCGCGCGTGGATTTGACCGTACAAAAATCATGAAACTGCTGGACCAGAGCCTGGCACCGGTTGCCGCAATCGTTCTGATCGTCGGTGCAGGCGGCGGCTTCAAGCAGATGCTGGTGGCCAGCGGCGTGGGCGACGTGATCGGGCACATGGCAGTGCAAGCTCAGATCAACCCGATCATGCTGGCCTGGCTGGTAGCGGCCGTTATCCGTATCGCAACCGGCTCGGCTACCGTGGCGACCATCACCGGTGCAGGAATCGTGGCCCCTGTGGTCGGTCTGATTCCAGGCGTCAACCGCGAGCTGCTGGTGCTGGCAACCGGTGCCGGTTCGCTGATCCTGTCGCATGTGAACGATGCCGGTTTCTGGCTGGTCAAGCAGTATTTCAACATGACGGTTGCCGAAACCTTCAAGACCTGGACGGTGATGGAGACCATTCTTTCGGTGGTCGGCCTGATTTTCATCATGCTGCTGTCGATGGCGCTTTAAACCCAGGAAAGCTCGGACCTTTGCGGGTGATGAAACCCGCAAAGGCCCACGCGCTGTCCCTGATTTCGCTCTCTGCACTCCACGTACTCAGAATCAGCCATAGCCCATCCAGACCGGCGTCAGTGCGTCAAAGCGCAGGAACTCTGGTCAACACGAAGCCCTTTCCTACACCCCCGCTCAATGCTTTCAGCTGAATTTTCAGAAAGTCCGGGCAATCTCCCCAAGTCGTGCCTACGCTTATACTCATGTCGAGCTGGGCCTGTCCCAACTCGCAGAGTGAGACGACGACGACCTCAAAGCGTGCAGCGGTTCACGTTAGTTTTTATATGACGCCAGTAAATACGGGCATTTTCACGTCGAAACGGGCAGAATTGGCGCGCTCGTCGTATCGAGGATGCAAATCTCGATGACAAGAAAATGAACCGAGGGAATTAAATTCACCCATGTGACGTCATAAGACGGACGCATCTGGATGCACTCGGCAACAATCACCACGCAAAGGCAAACGCCAGCCTCTTGAGAGAGGCGTTTCAAGAGGCCATCAAGGAAAAGATTATGTTGATACTCACTCGCAAAGTAGGCGAAAGCATAAACATCGGTGACGAGATCACCGTCACGATTCTTGGCGTTCAAGGGCTTCAGGTCCGCCTGGGCATCAATGCACCCAAAAATGTTTCAGTGCATCGTGAAGAAATCTACAAACGTATCCAGGCAGAACTGGCTCCAAACCAGGACCCACAATAATTCCCGCACCATCCCCTTATTCAATGCTGATTTGCCATTTATTGGCAGACAGCCGTACGGCGTCCCTGGGACGCCGTTTTTTATGCACGCCGTTCTGTCCTGCGCCCTCTGCCTAACCGACCTGAACCCGAAGGGCTGCCTGCACGAACTCATCCGGGCTGAACACCTCCAGGGCAGCAGCCTTACAGGAGAGCCGCCTGGCAACCGCCTTGAGCACCGCCCCACTTGCATCATGGTGAAACTGCCAGACGCCATATATACGACCATCGAACGCAGGCTCACTGCCTAGCTGCGGGTCGATGCCAAGCCCGGCACCCAGACCAAAAAGATACAAGCCTTTCACTCGACGACCCTGCTGGTCTACCGGACAGCCGCAAGCGTCGGACTCAAGACCGCCCTTGGTCTCACGCAGGCTGATGAAGTTTCCGCCGGCATCCTTAAGCGCCGGCAATACAGGTTGATAGCCCGAGCACTGTACGATAACGGCGGAGTCGGTAAGCGCAAGCCGGGCCTGCTCATGGTCATCGGGGCGCCCTCCCAGCGTCTGTAACATATGCACGCGCACCCCCGTCTTGCCGACACGGCCGCTACTCAGCGCCTCGCGCCCGATATCAAGCGCCCGATAGCGCAAGCCTCCAGAGCGATTGACCCGGCCAGACACCGGACACACATCACGTTGGGTGTCGAACATATAACCAGCCGCCTTTGCCTGTTCGACATCTTCGTAAAACAGTTTGATGCCGCTTCTATGAATGAGTGTCAGTTCATTCAGGCCCGCAAATTCCAATGCATCTGCCAGGTTTTCCAGCATCGAAAACGCGCTATGTGACCCGCCCACGATTGTGATTCGCCCTTTACGGGCCAGCGCCGGGCCAAAAACCTCACGTAACTGCACCGCGTTCATGCGCAGCAACCTGTCGGCGCTCTGAATATTCACGTTGCCCGGCAGCACAAGTCCCTGCCGGGCAAGACTGTCGATCAGGTGCCGTGGATCCTGACGCCCACCCAGATTGAGTACCAGCGCCCGGCAGCGCACTTGCCTCTCACCGTGCGGCCCCTCGACGTGCAGGCAGAACTCATCGCCGTCGCTGACAACTTCATTGATGGTTGTAGCGGGCCATACCTTTACGCCATAACGCTGCACGATATGGTCCAGCACCAGCCTGGCCGCCTCGGCCATAAGCAGGCCTACATCAGCGAGTTGCGGTGCGCTTTGTGCCTGCGCTTTGATACGCCAGTACACGGCAGAGTTTTCCAATGGCTTGAATACCTCATAC
>NZ_LJPW01000184.1 GCF_001400735.1 Pseudomonas caricapapayae | reverse complement strand
CTCAGCCGTCACTTACGTCGCACTCGGCTTCGTCTGTACCACCGGGGTTGAAAAGCACTTTAGAGAAGTTGGGCTAAAGACACGGCTCGAAAATTGATGACTATCGTGCCGACGCTCCGCGTCGGCATGCAATGCGTGACGCTCTGCGTCACAAGTGTGCGCTACGCCGTGTAGTCAAGATCGGTCGCGGTGCATCGCAATCAGCCCTCGCCGCGCAGTGTCTTGAGCTTCTGGATCACGGTCGCGGCCGATTGCTCGCCGAGCAGTTGTTCGCGCATCTTGCCCTTGTCGTCGATGATGTAAGTGACCGGCAGCGCTTCGGAAGGCGGCAGGCTGTATTGCTCGGCAGGGTCTTGCGCAAGCACGGTGAACTTGATGCCCAGCGCGTTGGCAGCGTTTTTCAGCTCATCGCCCTGCAGGTTGTCGAAGTTGACCCCCAGCACGGTGACCTTCCTGTCCTTGAGCTGCTCGGACAATGCATTGAATTCAGGGACTTCGGTACGGCACGGGCCACACCACTCGGCCCAGTAGTTAACCACCAGCCAATGCCCCTTGATTCGCTCGCTGGCCACTTTCTGGCCGTTCTGGTCAGTACCCAGGTCCACACCGCATCCGCTGAGCAGCAAGCTGCCGAAAAGTATCATTGCTGCTGTTAATCGCCTTGCCATCTGTTTCCTTCCTCGCCCCGTTCAACCTTCAATTACTTATACCCACGCTACGACTATTGACCATTCGATATGTCGGACAGTGCCATCGCTGGTTAGAATACGCCACCCCACACGAGATGCGACGTGCAAATGACCGATCTGACGCTGTATCACAACCCGCGCTGCAGCAAATCCCGCGGCGCGCTGGAACTGCTTCAGGCCCGCGGCCTGGCGCCTGACATCGTCCTGTACCTGGAAACCCCGCCCGACGCAGACCGTTTGCGCGACCTGCTCGGCAAACTGGGCATCGGTGCCAGGCAACTGCTGCGCACCGGCGAAGATGATTACAAGCAACTCGATCTGGCCGACCCGAGCCTGGGCGACGAGCAACTGATCACCGCCATGGCCGCCCACCCCAAACTGATCGAACGGCCGATTCTGGTCGCAGGCGACAAGGCTGTTATTGGCCGCCCACCCGAGAACATTCTGGAGCTGCTGCCGTGAGCACACCCTACATTCTGGTCCTCTATTACAGCCGCAATGGCTCCACCAGCGAAATGGCCCGGCAGATTGCCCGCGGCATTGAACTGGGCGGCATGGAAGCGCGCTTGCGCACCGTGCCCGCCGTTTCCGCGGACTGCGAAGCGACGGCCCCCGACATTCCGGAAAACGGCGCGCTGTACGCGACCCTCGACGACCTGAAAAACTGCTCGGGTCTGGCACTCGGCAGCCCGACCCGCTTCGGCAACATGGCCGCTCCGCTGAAATACTTTCTCGACGGCACCAGCAACCTGTGGCTGACCGGCGCGCTGGTGGGCAAACCCGCAGGCGTTTTCACCTCCACCGCCAGCCTGCACGGCGGTCAGGAAACCACGCTGATGTCCATGCTGCTGCCGTTGCTGCACCACGGCATGCTGATCATGGGCCTGCCTTACAGCGAATCGGCGCTGCTGGAAACCACAGGCGGCGGCACGCCCTATGGCGCCAGTCATCATGCGGGTGCCGATGGCAAGCGTGCGCTCGACCGCCATGAAACCGACCTGTGCCGTGCACTGGGCCAGCGTCTGGCAAAAACCGCATTGCAGCTGGACACACCGCGCAGCTGAATCGCCAGGGCAGGTCAGACGCTTTCAGTTAAATCGCAAACTTGCAGCGCAAGGGTCGGTCTGAACCCTTGACCTGCCTGTCGAATTTCTTTGGAGAACCGATGCAAGACTACAAATGGCTGAACGAGTATTGCCTGAATCGATTCGGCTCCACCAAAGCACTGGAAGCCCACCTGCCCTCCCCGAAGACACCGAAACAACTGCAAGCCATCAGCGCCGACCGCTACCTGTCGACCATGGCCCTGCGTGTCTTTCGTGCAGGCCTGAAACACAGTCTGGTGGACGCTAAATGGCCGGCCTTCGAGGAAGTCTTCTTTCGCTTCGATCCGGAAAAAGTCGTGCTGATGGGGGCCGATCACCTGGAGCGGCTGATGCAGGATGCGCGCATCATCCGTCATCTGGGCAAACTCAAGAGCGTGCCGCGTAATGCGCAACTGATTCTGGACATCGAACAGGAGCACGGCAGCTTCGGGAAGTTCATCGCCCAATGGCCGGTCGATGACATTACCGGCCTGTGGCAGTACCTCGCCAAGCACGGCAACCAGATGGGCGGTCTGTCGGCACCGCGCTTCCTGCGCATGGTCGGCAAGGACACCTTCATTCCGACCTGGGACGTAGTGGCCGCGCTGAACGCGCAGGATATCGTCGACCGTGTGCCGACCAGCAAACGCGATCAGGCCATCGTGCAGGGTGTGTTCAACCAGTGGCACTCAGAAAGCGGTCGACCGATGTGCCAGCTGTCAGCGATGCTGGCCTTCACGGTCAACCACTGACTTCTATCAGAGGTTGACCACATTGACGAACCGCGACGCAGCGGTTTCGTCGATGCGCAGGTTGCTGAAGTCGAACAGGTTGCGGTCGGCCAACTGTGAAGGCTGTACGTTCTGCAGAGCGCGGAAAATGCTTTCGGTGCGACCCGGCGTCTTGCGCTCCCATTCCTGCAGCATGTCCTTGACCACCTGACGCTGCAGATTCTCCTGAGAGCCGCAAAGGTTGCACGGGATGATCGGAAACTGCTTGAGGTCCGAATACGCCTGAATGTCCTTCTCGTGGCAGTAGGCCAACGGACGAATCACCACGTTGCGGCCGTCATCGGCACGCAGCTTGGGTGGCATGGCCTTGAGCGAGCCATTGAAAAACATATTGAGGAAGAATGTCTCGACGATGTCGTCGCGGTGGTGCCCCAAGGCCATTTTGGTAGCGCCTATTTCATCGGCGAAGGTATACAGCGTGCCACGACGCAACCGAGAGCACAGCGAGCAGGTGGTCTTGCCTTCGGGGATCAGCTCCTTGACGACCGAGTACGTGTCTTTTTCGACGATGTGGTACTCGATACCCAGCTCTTTCAGGTAGGCAGGCAGCACGTGCTCGGGAAAGCCGGGCTGCTTCTGGTCCATGTTGACGGCCACGATGTCGAATTTGATCGGCGCGACCTTCTGCAGATGCATCAGCACATCGAGCATGGTGTAACTGTCCTTGCCACCGGACAGGCAGACCATGACCTTGTCACCCTCTTCGATCATGTTGAAGTCGGCAACCGCCTCGCCGGCCAGCCGACGCAGACGTTTCTGCAGTTTGTTCTGATTGACTGAAAGGGTGCCCATTTATGGAAATATCCGCTGACGGTAGCTTGAGAAAAGCCGGACATTTTACCTGTAACCGACCGTGGGTTAAATATGCTGCGCTGGTGCTGTTTCGTCAGGCAACAACGCCTGATCAAAAACGACCACCGGGCGGTCGGCATTTTCAGAGCGTAGCCACATTGCGGCATACTTGACGCACTGGAGAACCCTAAAGCATGCCCGAACAACTCAATTCACGCGTCGAAACCTGCTACCAACAAGCCGAAGCCTTCTTCAAGCGCACCTTCAAACGCCCGGTGGTCAGTTTCCGGTTGCGCGGCCAGAAAGCCGGTGTGGCTCACCTGCACGAAAACCTGCTGCGCTTCAATCCACAGTTGTACAAGGAAAACGCTGAAGATTTCCTGCGCCAGACCGTGCCACACGAAGTGGCGCATCTGATTGCCCACCAGTTGTTCGGTGGCAGTATCCAACCGCATGGCGAAGAGTGGCAATTGATCATGCGCGGCGTCTATGAACTGCCGCCCAATCGCTGTCACACCTATGCCGTCAAGCGGCGCAGTGTGATCCGCTACATCTACCGTTGCCCTTGCCCGGACAGTGACTTTCCGTTCTCGGCACAACGCCACGGCATGGTCCGCAAAGGGCGGCGCTACCTGTGCCGCCGCTGCCGTGAAACGCTGGTGTACAGCGGCGAGACGCGTACCGAATAATCCCCGACAAAGCTGCAGATATAAAAAAACCCATCCGAAGATGGGTTTTTTCATGGCCGATGGTCAATCAGACCGTTTTAGTTGTATTCACAGCATTGGCTGGAGTCGGGCCTTCGGCAACGCCAAGGTCGTCTTCAGGACGGGTTTCCAGGATGGCACTGCCACCGGAAGCCAGTTCGGATTGCAGCTTGTCGGTGTCCAGCTCGCCGACCCACTTGGCAACTACAACGGTCGCAACAGCGTTACCCACCAGATTGGTCAGCGCGCGGGCTTCGGACATGAAGCGGTCAATACCCAGAATCAGCGCCAGACCGGCAACCGGCAGGTGGCCAACAGCCGACAGGGTGGCGGCCAGCACGATGAAACCGCTACCGGTTACGCCAGCAGCACCTTTGGACGACAACAGCAGCACCAGCAGCAAGGTGATCTGGTGAGTGATGTCCATGTGGGTGTTGGTCGCCTGGGCGATGAACACGGCAGCCATGGTCAGGTAGATGGAAGTACCGTCCAGGTTGAACGAGTAGCCAGTCGGGATAACCAGGCCCACGACGGACTTCTTGGCACCCAGACGCTCCATCTTGATCAGCATGCGTGGCAGGGCCGATTCCGAGGAGGACGTACCCAGAACGATCAGCAGTTCCTCACGGATGTAGCGAATCAGCTTGAAGACGCTGAAACCGTGCGCGCGGCAGATGGCACCCAGCACCAGCGCCACGAACAGGGCGCATGTGATGTAGAAGCAGATCATCAACTGACCCAGCTGCACCAGCGAGCTTACGCCATAAGCGCCGATGGTGAAGGCCATTGCACCGAACGCACCGATAGGTGCCAGCTTCATGATCATGTTGATGATGTTGAACATGACGTGAGCGAAGCGATCGATGAAGTCCAGAACCGGCTTGCCGTACGAACCCAGGCGATGCAGCGCGAAGCCGAAGATCACCGAGAACATCAGGACCTGCAGAATATCGCCGTTGGCAAAGGCGCCGACGATGGTGTTCGGAATCACGTTAAGGATGAAGCCGACGATACTCTGGTCCTGACCGGCTGTAACGTAAGCGGCGATCTTCGACGCGTCGAGCGTGCTGACGTCGATGTTCATGCCGGCACCCGGCTGAACGACGTTGACCACGATCAGACCGATCAGCAGGGCGATGGTCGAAACGATCTCGAAGTACAACAGCGCATAACCGCCGGTCTTGCCGACCGACTTCATGTTCTGCATGCCGGCGATGCCGCTGACAACAGTACAGAAGATGATCGGAGCGATAACCATCTTGATCAGTTTGATAAACCCGTCGCCCAGCGGCTTTAGAGCCTTGCCGGTATCAGGGTAGAAGTGACCGATCAGGATACCGATGACAATCGCAACGATTACCTGAAAATAGAGGGATTTGTAGATGGGCTGACGAGTCGTCATTGCAGTTTTCCTCAAGGGCGTCGTCGGCATCTTCACCTGATGCACGCGAGCCTATAAAGCGCTAACCCTCCTGCACTGGAGGGATTTGTTTTGTCGAGCTGCGCAAGGCAGACCTCTGCCAACTAGATAGCAATAGGCGTGCCATAGAATCAAATAGCCATCAAAGCCCCGCTTTACAAGGCGCGAACGGGTAACGGTAGCCGGAAACCAGGAAAGACGTGGCGGTTTTCCGCCGTATGGTGAGAAAAACAAGCGTTCAGTGGCGGGTATCCGCCTTCTTGAAGCGGACAGGAGAGATATGAGGCGTGGCGCGAACCTGTGACGCAGAGCGTCAAGGACTGCATTCCCACGCTGGAGCGCGGTTATTATCGTGCGACGCTCCGCGTCGGCATGCCGCTCTGGACGCTCTGCGTCCGATCTTGAATCGGCGTGCATTACGTCCACAGGGCGAGCGTTTGACCCTCACTGCGCCAGAAAATGAATCCTGAACGCCGCGCCGCCTAGTGGTGAGTCGCCCAGCGTCAGTTGCGCGCCGTAGCTTTCGATGATGTCCTTGACCACCGCCAGACCAATGCCCTGTCCGGGGTTCTGCCGGTCCAGCCGTTCGCCGCGCTCCAGAATGCGCGCCCGCTGGCTCTGCGGGACGCCGGGGCCGTCGTCTTCGATGCACAGTTCATCGCCGTCCGTTGAGCGGGTAAAGCTGACGCGTACTTCGCTGAGGCATAGCCGATAGGCGTTTTCCAGCAGGTTGCCGAGCATTTCCAGCAGCGCGCCCTCCTCCATGTGCACCTGACAATGTTCCGGCAGGTCCAGCGTGGCCTTGACCTGTTTGTCTCGATACACCTTGTCCAGCGTGTTGCACAGGCTTTCGACCACGGGCCGCAGCATGACATGGTGCCGCACCAGACCGCTCTTGCGCAGGCTGGCCCGTTGCAACTGATAGCCGATCTGCTGGCTCATGCGTTCGATCTGCGATTGCAGCACCCACGCCTGTTCGACATCCTCTGGGCGCTTGGCGATGTTCTCGCTCACGCCTTGCAATACCGCCAGCGGTGTTTTCAGGCTGTGGGCCAGATCGTCCAGGGAGTCGCGGTAACGAATCCGCTGCTCACGCTCGCTGCGCAGCAGTCGGTTCAGCGAGTCGGTCAGGCGCAGCAGTTCGCTGGGATGCTCTTCGCTCAGGCTGTCGCGCACGCCGGCTTCCACCTGATCCAGTTCCTGGCTCAAGCCGCGCAAGGCACGCAACCCCCAGGTCAGGCCCATCCACAGCAACCCGAGCAGCACCGCCAGTGCGGCGCCAAAGCCCAGATAGAGCTTGCGGCGCAAACCGTCGATGGTTTCCTGATAGCCACGCAAGGGCTGCACGGCGACGATACTGAACGCGGCATTGCGCCCGCCGAGCAGCCGGATCTCGACGTCATAGACGAAATACTCATCGCCATTGATTTCCTTGATCTTGGTGAACTCGCTGCCCTGCCCGTCATATTGCGGGCGGTAGTCGATGTTCTCGCCTTCGGTGGACAGTGAGCGCCAGACCATCTGCCCCTGGCGGTTATAGATGTAGCCCAGCAGACGGCTGCCCGGCAGGTTGAACTGTTCGCCCGGCAGCACGGACGGCATCAATAGATGATCGTCTTCGACGCGCGCCGCCGAAATCATGGTGGTCACGTCGGAAGCCAGGCGTTGCTCTATCGCCCCGCGCAGCGCCAGGCTGAACGCCCCCTGCAGAGCAGGCAACATCAGCAGCATGAAGATCACCGCCAGAGTGGCGGCGCCCAGCATCAGGCGCAGGCGAAGCGAACGAATCACGTACAGCGCTCGTTGAACAGATAGCCCATGCCGCGCACGGTTTCGATAGGTTTGAAGGCCACATTGCTATCAAGTTTGCGGCGCAGGCGGCCGACCAGTACTTCGATCACGTTCGGGTCGCGCTCGTCGTCATCGGGGTACAGTTGCTCCATCAGGCGCTCTTTGGGCACCACTTGCTGATGATGGAGCATCAGGTATTCGAGGATGCGGTATTCGTAAGCGGTCAGCGCCAATGGTTGCTCGGCCAGGGCGGCATGCTTGCGATTGAGGTCCAGCAACAGCGGACCAGCCGTGATGGTGGACTGAATGAAGCCGCTGGAACGCCGCAACAAGGCGTTGAGCCGCGCTTCCAGCTCTTCGAACTGGAAGGGTTTGACCACGTAGTCGTCAGCGCCGGCCGCCAGCCCTTCGACCTTGTCCTGCCAGTTGCCGCGTGCGGTCAGGATCAGAATCGGAAATGCCTTGCCCACTGTGCGCAACTGCCGAATCAGGTCCAGCCCGCCGATGCCCGGCAAGCCCAGATCGATCACCGCCAGGTCGTGATTGAATTGCGTGACCTGATACAACGCTTCCTCAGCGTTGGCCACCGCCTCAACCACATGGCCCGCTTCGGTCAGACGGGTTCGCAAGTGATGACGCAGCAGCGCTTCATCCTCAACTACCAACAACTTCATGCAGCTCTCCCAGGCACAATCGCAGCCTCAAGACAAAGAATGAAACGACATCGTCGCATCAGTACTCAACAGGCGGGCGCTGACGGGCACATGTTGTGTCACATCATAGCTGCCCAGCAGGATTTCGCGGCTGACAGGCACGCCATTGTGAGTCCCCGTCACGGTGCCGTAAACCGGCGGTGAATAAAGCGTCCCCATCGAGACATTGGCATGCGCCTGCTCCCCCAGCGCATGCCCCCAGCCGTTGGCGTCGTCGAGCCTTTCGCTGGTCTTGCCGAACTCGATACGGGGCACGTCAAGCCGGCCATCGCCAGCCTGTAGCGCCGCACTGCCACCCAGAAAAGCCAAGGCCAGGAAAAACTTGTTGAGATTCAACATATCGACTCCTTTTACGCTCGGGGACGCTGTCAAGGTACGGTTCAACAGTAATCGCGCCGGGCTGAACCCCGACTGAACACGGCATGAACCGGCGCTGAACACTCATCCATACGAGGCGTAACAGAATCGGCTATCGTTGTTGCCACTTCAAAACACCAATAAGGAGCTGACCATGCGTGTGTGGATTGCAATGATCATGATGGGCCTGACCGGCCTCGCCCAGGCGGCGATCAAGACTGAGCAGATCGATTACAAAAGTGCCGACGGTACAAAGCTGGTGGGTTACTACGCTTACGACGACGCCATAAAGGGGCCGCGGCCTGGTGTGCTGGTGGTTCATGAGTGGTGGGGGCTGAACGACTACGCCAAGCGCCGCGCCCGCGATCTGGCTGCATTGGGATATAGCGCGATGGCCATCGACATGTACGGCGAAGGCAAGAACACCGAGCATCCGAAAGACGCGATGGCCTTCATGCAGGCCGCGCTGAAGGACAGCGATGCTGCCAACAAGCGCTTTGACGCCGGGCTGGAGCAATTGAAGAAGCAGCCGCAGACCGACGCGAAAAAGATTGCAGCGGTCGGCTACTGTTTTGGCGGCAAGATCGTGCTCGATGCGGCCCGACGCGGCGAGCCGTTGCTGGGCGTGGTGAGTTTTCACGGCGCACTGGTGACCAACACCCCGGCCAAACCGGGCATCAAAGTGCCGATGCTGGTCGAGCATGGTGCCAAAGACAGCATGGTCACGCCTGAAAACGTCGCTGCGTTCAAAAAGGAAATGGACGACGCCAAGGCCGACTACACATTTGTCAGCATCGACGACGCCAAACACGGCTTCACCAACCCCGACGCCGACCGCCTGAGCCACGGCGAACACGGCGGTCCGGACATCGGTTACAACAAGGCTGCCGACCAGAGCTCCTGGTCGGACATGCAGGTGTTTTTCAAGAAGATATTTGGTTGAGCGTCAGATGCTCCTTCTGCACGGAGCGTCGCACGATAGTTGAGATTATCGTTCCGCACGCTCCAGCGTGGGAAAGCAGTCTCGACGCTCTGCGTCGTCAAGGGGACGCAGAGCGTCCAGAAAGGCATGCGACGCAGAGCGTCGCACGATAGTCAGGTTATCGTTCCGCACGCTCCAGCGTGGGAATGCAGGTCTCGACGCTCTGCGTCGTCAAGGGGGCGCAGAGCGTCCGGAAAGACATGCGACGCAGAGCGTTGCACGATAGTCAGGTCATCGTTCCGCACGCTCCAGCGTGGGAATGCAGGTCTCGACGCTCTGCGTCGTCAAGGGGACGCAGAGCGTCCGGAAAGACATGCGACGCAAAGCGTCGCACGATAGTCAGGTTATCGTTCCGCACGCTCCAGCGTGGAAATGC
>NZ_LJPW01000085.1 GCF_001400735.1 Pseudomonas caricapapayae | reverse complement strand
ACGGTTTTGTAGGGTAGGGGAATGAAGGTCTGGGTGTATTCAAAAAGTGTCATACATACCAACTGCAGGGTGGGGTGTGAATAGACAGATCATCATCGAAAAGCTCGGCGATTGGTGTCCGGGAATTTTGCGCAATCAGGAAGTCTTTTTCAGAATTTCCCTTGACTAGCGTTTAAGACGGATTCGGGACCACGCAAATTCAACGCAATCCTCGCCCAGTATCGCGTCGGCAGGTAGGGCGAGTTGAGGGCAAAGCAACTGTCGTATCCTACTGATCCACTTTGCCCGTCAGAAGGCTTCAGTCGCGTGCGATGAGTACCAAACGCCATCATTATTGACGGGCATAGCACCTTTGCATAGAGGTCGTCCAAGCGCTAATCACTCCATCACGGCCTTTATTTTCGAGATAGGGGGGGATAATGGAACCCATCAGCACAAGCACGCCACAAACGTAACACTTAAAGTGCCCAGATAATCGCTCCCTTTATTGCGCATTAAGAAATAACCCGATGGAAACGTTTTTTATGGCTTTATCGAACCGTCCGGAAAGCATCTATACCGCTGATGGCCATTCCCTTCCCAATTCAGACAACCGCGATCTTGGGAGCAATTGGCAAGTGCGTTTCTGGATGATTTTCTCAGGTCAGACTCTTTCCCTGATCGGCTCAGGGCTGACCCAGTTCGTTCTGCTTTGGTGGATTACAGACACAACGGGTAGCCTGGCAGCGCTGGCAACCGCTGGGGTTGTAGCGCTTTTGCCTCAGGCGCTCATCAGCCCTCTGGGAGGCATATTTGCTGACCGCTACAGTCGCCGCGTGTTGATGATTGCCACCGATATGATAAGCACGCTCTGCATGTCGATATTGATCGTACTTTTTCTTACCGAGCGTGTTGAACTGTGGCACGTTTACTGGATGATGTTCGTACGCAGCGCGATGCAGGCGTTCCAGACGCCAGCCGCATCGGCCAGCGTGGCTATGCTTGTGCCACGCAGTTTTTTACCCCGTGCAGCGGGTCTGAGTCAGTCCATGCAGGGGATAACGCTGGTTGCTGCCGCACCGCTAGGCGCTCTCGCTATCAGCATGATCCCTCTGGGATGGGCACTGTCCATCGATGTGGTGACAGCACTATTGGGCTGCTTGCCGTTGTTGCGTTACCGTATTCCCCAGGCATTCAATAGCAACCGCACGGGCCTATCAACTCTAAGGAGTGAGTTTGGCGATGGCTTGCATTTGATCTGGAGTCACCCTGGCTTGCGCCGCCTCTATGCGTTAATGGGGGCCGTGGTGCTGGTAATTATGCCTTCGTTCACATTAGTGCCATTGTTGGTCAAAGAGCACTTCGGCGGTGGTGCGCCGCACGTTGCTTTTATCGATGCAATGGCAGGCGCTGGCATGCTGATAGGGGGTGTAGTTGTGGCGCTATTTGCGCCTCGCCAGCCAGTCACATGGATCCTCTGGGGCTTCGCTACCTCATGTTTCTCGCTAGCCTTAACGGGTCTGATGCCGACCGAACGCTTCAACATCGCAGTAGTGTGTTGGATGGTTAGTGGCATGTCCTTCATTCTAGGGGATGCCCCAATGACTGCATTGCTGCAAAGCAGCATCCCCAATCACCTGCAAGGGCGTGGACTTTCGTTGCTGAGTATGGTCATGGGGCTAGCCGCTCCCCTAGGTTTGGTGCTGACAACTCCACTAGGTGAGCTTATCGGCGTGCGGTGGCTGTTTGTCGTTACAGGCGTGTTAGGCGGACTGATTTGCCTAATGGGATTTTTTTCAACCGCCGTGCGCCGTCTTGAAGACAACACGCACTATTGATGTCCACTCACAAATAACGTTCATGGCATGGAACCGATAGCGACTCTTTGGTCACTTACATAGTTTAAGGACATTCCGATGCGCACACTCTAGATTTGGCAGAGTGTTTGATCTCAACCGCAGGGACACCCAATCAAGCAGATGATTTTCGCCGACAGCAAGTACGCTAGTCAATGTAAGCAAACATCTAAAGAGCACTTTCTGACCAAGTCTCATTATCCAAAATGCGAAGAGGGACATCTGGCATTTCTGTTGATGGCTGTGCTGCGCATAAAATATGATTAAGCAGGCGGGATCAGTGGTAACGGGGTTACACCGGCGTGGATAAGCATCAGGAACATCAAATTATCTGGTCGATTGTTGTACCTTCGAGCCGCTGCAACAGAGCTTGGTGAGACAGTTGGGTGGCGCAGGCGGATTGTAAAATCGAGTATGCGAAAGCCCAGTGCTCCCAAAGGTGAACCATCCGTTCCTCGTGATCAAGCGCTAGTTTGGCTATACTAAAGTGCAGTTTTGCGGGCGCTCAAAAAAACACCGGGCAACAGGCTGCGATTTTACCCTATCGAATAGTTGGGGGGGCGGGTGTAGGAAAGTTGTACCTAAGTGTAGAAGACGTCTTGGGACGGTGCTAGTCGAAAAAAGTCAATTAATTAAGTGCGGAAAAAGTCTGATGGTTTGATAGGGCGAATTTTTTTTGCCTCAGGCAAAAAGGTGATCAAAAGTTATGCTTGCTTCAGACCTTCCTCAAAGCGTTTATAAAAAAAACTGGAGGTGCTATGGTGTAATAATCTACCTGCTGACGCTATGATATCTCGAATAACGTGAATCTCATGATGCAGCGCTTGGCTGTGAAGGTCATACGTTTAAATGCGCCCCTTTAGTAATTATAGCGGCGTTTGTAATCGATAGAAAAACAAGGTCAACCATGTCATATCAAAAAGCAGAACCCGCTTACTTCACAACGACCGAAAGCCCAGTAGAAGTTTATACAGAATGGGACCCGTTGGAGGAGGTTATCGTCGGAATCATGGATGATATTCGTGTCCCGGATTGGGATATCGGCCTAAAAGCAATTATCCCGAAAGAATCTAGTGATTTTTTTATGACGTACTCCGGTCGACGCTTCCCTGAGGAATTGCTTGTTAAAGCCAGGCAAGAAGTCAACACCTTGGCGCGGATATTGGAAACTGAAGGCGTTCGCGTAAAAAGGCCCAATGAGTCAAATCACCACCAACCCATCATGACGCCGCACTTTACAACGGGCGGAACCTTTTACTCCGCCATGCCTAGAGATTGTCTTTTCGCGATCGGCAAAAAAATTATTGAAGTGCCCATGGCTTGGCGAAGCCGTTACTTCGAGACGTTCGCGTTTCGCGACCTGCTGAACGACTATTTCAGTCAGGGTGCCGAGTGGATCGCGGCCCCCAAGCCCATGCTGAAAGACGATGTCTGGCAACCGAATTACGATTTCGAACAAGAACTCCCGTTTCGTTCTATTATCACGGAGGTGGAGCCGCTGTTTGACGCTGCCGATTTTATGAAAATGGGCCGGGATATTATCGGGCAGCGCAGCCATGTGACGAACAATAAAGGCATTGAATGGTTGCGTAGAACCTTGGGGCCGGACTACCGCGTGCACATCTATGAGTTCGAAGAGCCGGGCCCCATGCATATTGATACAACGATATTGCCGTTAGCACCCGGCCGCGTACTCATCAATAAAGATTGGGTGCCACAGATTCCAGATATTTTCAAGGACTGGGAAATTCTCAATCCGCCTCCCTCCAACCTCCCGGATGACCATCCTTTGTTCATTACGTCGAAGTGGATTCATACGAATGTTCTGATGCTCGACGAGCGAACTGTCGTGGTTGAGAAGGATGAAGAAGCGCTCATTTCCGCTTTCCGCAAATGGGGCTTTGAAACTATTCTTTGCCCTTTCAAGCACTTCCAGTCCTTCGGCGGTTCGTTCCATTGCGCCACTTTGGATGTTAAGCGACGGGGAGGACTGCACAGTTACATTTGAGGGCCTTGCCTAAGCGTGTGCAGGGCCTGATGGCCCTGCCACTGACAAAGACATTCTCAATCGGTCATAGACGATAGGAACTCGACATGCGCCCTACAAAAAAAATACTGGTGGTTTCTTCCGAGCTGGATGCCGCGAAAACGGTACGCGACGTCAAAACCATGCACCCGTCTGCTACATGGGATTTTATCTTTTTGTTGGAGGATTTTCTGGGAGTGGCCAACGATGAGCTGAAGTGCCCTGAACACTTTATCGTGCGCGACTTCGCCGATACAGCCGGGGTGATAGCGGTGCTGGAAGTGATTGCCCAGCAGCACGTTATCTCTCAGGTTGTCCCCACCGATGAATTTTCTGTTTACATTGCTGCATTGGCCAATGACCGCTGGAATCTTCCCGGCATCACTCGCGAAAAAGCCAAATCTTTTCGTGACAAAAAAGCAATGAAGGAAATCGCTCAATGCGCCGGTATCAGGACTGCGCGGGAAATCACCTTGTCCGACATTGAGGGCGGGCACGTTGAATTTCCTGTGGTCGTTAAACCACGCTCTCTGGCAGGTTCGATGGGCGTCAAAATCATTACCGAAGCAAAACAACTGACGGAAATGGATGTCGACTGGGGAGCGGCTTATCGAGATATGGATGAGCGGCAGTACATGATTGAACAGTACAACCCTAATACGATTTATCATATTGACTGCATTGTTCTTAAGGGCCGCCTGTCTTTTATTTCAGTCGGTCAGTACTTGGGTAAGCCTATTGATTTCCTGCAAGAAAAGCCCGTAGGAGTGTTGTCTGTAGCTGATCAGGCTGTCGAAGATACGTGGCGACCGTTTGCTGAATCCGTGATTAACGCTTTTGAATCCCCTGAGGGGGTTTATCACATTGAAGCCTTTGCTGATGCCGGTTTCGGCTTGGAGTTATTGGAGATTGCTTATCGTCCTGGCGGAGCAGCGATTGTAGAAATGATTGAGATGATGTATGGGCTGAATTTGAAGTGCATTCACTTAGCGGCGCAACTGGGGCTCGTCGATTATGTCGATTCGCAACGTCAGGAAGAGGCGTTTGGTTATATGACTTTTCCAAAAAAGCATCTCTCTACTGAAGCGCTTTACGTCACTCAGATTTCCTTGCCTCCCCTCGAAAGCATGCCGACTTTGAGAACTCACGTAGTGCCGGCTCTAGGTGATATTGCATCAGGTGAATTCTACTGTTATAAGGATTCGCTGGGATCATTCGTGTTTTGTGGAGATCGTGATCTTGTCTCACGGGATGTGCACTACCTGAGCGAGCATTATTCGGTACAGGTGGCCGGGAAAAATAGCCCTCCGTTTGAGGAGTGACATTCCCCTTTGCACAATTAATGACAACCACATTTAAAAGAGCTGTCAGTTCATGGACAGAAATAACCCAAACACTATTCTGATCGTCTCTTCCGAACTGGATGTAAACGAGGTGGTCTCCCGAATCAGGAGTCGATATCCGATCGCTGCCTGGACGTTCATCTACCTCCTGGAGGATCTTCTGGGACAGGCGGGAGAGGAGCTGAATCGCGATGGAAGCTTCGTGATCCGAGACTTTGCCGTTCACACCGAGGTCGAACAGGTATTTGGCCAGATTGCAGCGAAATATTCCGTCACCGCCGTCATTCCGAATGATGAGTTTGCGGTATACATTGCTGCATGGGCGAACGACTGTTGGCAGTTGCCTGGATTGACATTTGACGTGGCGACACGGTTTCGCGATAAAAAGCGAATGAAAAAAATCGCCCAAAATTTTAATATCCCGACAGCAGAAGAGCTATCGCTTGATGATATTAGTCGTGGAGAGGTGACGTTTCCGATTGTTTTGAAGCCTCGGTCTCTGGCAGGCGCTGTTGGGGTCAAAATCATTAATGAGGCCCAGCAATTTTCCGAGACATATCTCATCGAAAATGATGATTATCAGGACATGAGCGAGCACCAGTACATTATTGAAACCTACAACTCACAACCCCTATATCAAATCGATGCGGTGTTTCTAAGAGGGCAGCTGGCGTTCCTGTCTGCGGGAGAGTATCTAGGTAAACCCATCGATTATCTGGTCGAATGCCCGCTGGGATATTTTTCACTTTCCGAAGATGATCTACAAAATCTCTGGCGTCCATTTGTCGAACGAGTGTTGTCCGCCTTTGGGGGGCCTGATGGTGTTTACCACATTGAAGCATTCGGTGATGCGGGCAACGGGTTTGAATTACTTGAGATTGCCTATAGGCCAGGTGGTGCTTCCACTGTCGACATGATAAAAATCGCTTACGATATAGACTTGCGTTTCATTCATCTTGCCGCCCAGTTGGGGCTTGTCGATGCATTGCAATTTGACCGTAAGGGCGAGGCGTTTGGCTATATGACGTTCCCTAAAAAACACCTCGCCAAAGAAATGCTTTACGTCACTCGGGTTTCACTATCGAGTATGGAAGCCCTGCAAACACTGAAGATGAAGAAAGTTGCGCAGGTAGGCGATATTGCTTCAGGTGAATTTTTCTGCCACAAGGATTGTTTGGGGGCCTTTGTATTTTGTGGCGATCGAGGCAGCGTTGCACATGACTTGAAGCATGTCGAGGAGCATTATCAAGTGCAAGCAGAAGCTGCGCGTGGTTGATCGACAGTACCCGTCCGGCATCCCGTTTTGAATTAGACCGGTCGCCAGTTATGTGGCAGAAACTGATCTGTCTCGCATCGCCCGATGCTTCGGCTGGCGCGTGAGAGCCTTCCTTAAGGTACGCATATTGGTCATGACAATTGAGCGTCGCAAGGGGCAGCTTATCAAGGTCTTGAGCGATGCTTCATGTCCTTGAAACGCTGCATGATGTCGATCACCAACGAATTGACCGCCAGAATCTTCATGGCCCGTGTGACAGCCACGTACAGAAGGTTCAGCTCATCGTCACGTTTGCCGGCATCGATGTCAGGCGAGAGCGGATCCGCTGTTGACGCTGGTCTTGGATTGATCCAGTTGCTGATGCCAGACTGCCCCATTTCTAAGCCTGCAAAAATCCAGCATGCACAGTGAATTACGAGCAGTCAGGCAGGGTCATTGAAATCTCAGCAACTGGGTCAACTTGGCATCAGCGCCAACACACATTGATCCTTTTATCCGCTCATGATCCTCGCCCTAACGCCTTAAAAGATGATTAGTCATGACCTCTGGTGTTTACGCGCCCGTTGGTTCTGCCTGTTCAGGCTTGAACGTGTCGCCGTAATGCAGGACGGCCCAGGCCATCCTCGCATTCTTGGCAGCAATCGCCACGGCCGCACGCCAGTAACCCCGTCGCTCCATGAGGTTGCGGATCCAGCGACTGAGAGGGTCTTGCTTATTACCCAGGTTGGCCATGACAGATCGAGCTCCAAGCACCAGTAGACTGCGTAAATAGGCATCCCCGGCTTTGGTGATACTTCCCAGGCGCTGCTTGCCGCCGCTACTGTACTGGCTTGGCGTCAGACCGAGCCAGGCAGCCACTTGGCGACCGTTTCTGAAGTCGTGCCCATCTCCAATACTGGCCACTAAAGCACTTGCTGTGGTCGAGCCAACCCCACGCAATTGCAGCAGCCTACGGCTGCGGTCGTCTTCGCGAGCGATCTGATTGATGGCTCGATAAAGTTCCACCAGCCGATCCTCGATATGGCTGGTGTGCTCCAACAGTTCACTCATGCACCGTCTTGCCCAGCCAGGCAAGCTGTCCAGACAGGGACCAATATCTTTTCTCAATCGTTCTGGGCTTTGTGGCAGGACCACGCCGAATTCAGAAAGTAATCCGCGCAGTCGGTTGTACGTAGAGGTGCGTTCTTCGATGAATCCCTGCCGGGTTCGATGAAGGCAAAGAGTGGCCTGCTGATGCTCGTCTTTAACAGGGACAAACCGCATGCTGGGTCGGGTCACTGCCTCACAGATCGCGGCCGCATCTGCGGCATCATTCTTGCCGCGCTTCCCCGGCATTCTATAAGGCGAAACGAGTTTAGGAGCCATCAACTTGACCGTATGGCCGTGCTCGGCGAACACCCTCGCCCAATGATGAGCGCCTGAGCAAGCCTCCATACCAATCAAGCACGGGGGCAGCTGGGCGATCAATGGCACCAGGTGATCCCGCGCAACCTTGGGCTTCACCAAGGTTGCTTTACCAGCCTCATCGACGCCGTGAACGGCGAATACGGTCTTGGCTAGATCGATTCCCACGGTAATAATTGGCATGGACTTCCCCTCCTGTGGTTTTGATGCAGGTTTGACACTTCATCATGGCACTTCGATGCCGATTCGCGACTTTCGCCGCGCCCTTGGGACGGGGAAGTCCCTTTCATTCGCTAAGGTTTTTCCGACTTGTCGTAACGCCTGAATTTACGCTCTTCCAGCCCTGCCGTTAGACGTAATCGCGGGTCAGGTTGAAGTGCTTCCAACGCAACGGCGACAGGTACTGATACAGGTCGGGGTTGTAAGCCGGAATCCCAGAAATTCCCGTCACCCAGTTCCAAGTCCAGCTATGAGTACATCCAAGTGGAGGTCTCGACGAGAGCGACAGACCTTATGCATAGGAATTTCTGAATACCTATGCATCAAGATGGAACTTTTTCTTGCTCGTTGCCACACACTTTAATTTTGCAGGGTCAGTTACCCTGCAAGCCAGTAAGCGGAGAAATCAGCATATGGTGGGTATCAACAGAGCAGGGTCATCTGGCGCTTATTTAGGTGGTTACACAGAGTCTGAGCGAGCGCTCGCGACTCGAGCAGCGCTAGACTCTCGAACAGTCCGCAGGTACCGACTAATTCGACGGCTCCAGCCGGGCGTGAGATGCTTTTGCTACGGTCCACGGAGTTGTCGCGCCGAACCAGAGAGCGGCTCGAGCAGAGCTTTTCGACAGTGGAGGAAGACAAGCAGCAGGCTACTAGCATCGTTCAACGTGGCAGAACGAGGGTCAGGTTAGGGGCTGGTCTTCATCGGTTAGAAATACTTACTCACCAATCTGTGGAACGCGGCTGTTCATCGTCCAAGGCCTTGAGTAGTTCAGATGACGACGTGTCTTCTGCTGAGTCCTCTGAGGCGGATATCGATGCAGTATTCAACTATAGAATTGCAGCGTTGAATAATGCGAACGCTAGTCAATCTTGTATGGGCTTGGCAATCCAATGGCTGCGATTGCGTGATGAGGGGGGGGCGAGTTACAGAATGGAGGCGCTGGATCTTGACCATGCTTCGGACATCCAGAACCAATACGAAAATGCAGCAGGTTCATTGAGCGGGTCGCGGGAGCAGCGAGAAGCAGGTCGAATATCGGCGCGCAAAACCCTTTTGCGAAGTCAAGATTTGCAGCCTATAGGTGAACCTTCGGTATTCCATGCGGATCGGCAATCGACCGCATTGCAAAAAATTGCGCACGATTGCAGCGCCCATTTGATCAGCTTGTGCTTTGAAAACAATGGAAAGCGTGTAAGGCATGCCATCACTGCTTCTAGCTCCGAAGGCAGTGTGAACCTCTTTGATCCAAACTATGGCGAGTTCTCTACCGCTTTATCGGAGTTGCCTTCGATGTTCCAGAATCTGATGACCAGATACAGCAGTCGACTGAATGGGCACCTGCAATTGGAGAGCATGGTTATTCAACGTGTGGAGTGACGCAGCTCGATGTATAGGTGTAGCGGCTCGCGTTTGAAAACACACGTGCTCGCAATCAGCGCAATTTTCGGCTCAGATTATTTGCGTGTCTCCGGTGCAGTTGCTGTCGAAGGTCGACACCATGGGCCGAGAGAGCCGCCGCGACAAGACCCTCATCGAGCAGCTCTCTCACGAGATCGCCATCCTCAAACGCCACAAGTTTGCCAAGCGCAGTGAGCAGATCAGCCCGGCGCAAGGCAGCTTGCTGGATGACTTGCTCAACACTGACCTCGAAGCCATCGACGCCGAGTTGAAAGCCCTTCGTCCCGCCCCGGCACCGGACGAACCACGCCAACAACCTAAACGTGCGCCGCTGCCGCCGCAGTTTCCTCGTACCGTCGTTCACCACGAGCCCGAGAGCACTCAGTGCTCCTGCGGCTGTGAACTTCAGCGCATCGGCGAAGACGTTAGCGAAAAGCTGGATTACACACCGGGCGTGTTCACCGTTGAACAGCACGTGCGTGGCAAGTGGGCCTGCCGTCAGTGCGAAACACTGATCTAGGCACCGGTACCGGCGCAGGTGATCGACAAGGGTATCCCCACTGCCGGCTTGTTGGCCCAGTTGATGGTTGCCAAGTTCGCCGACCACCTTCCGCTGTATCGGCAGGAAAAGATCTTTGGCCGTGCCGGCCTGGCGATCCCGCGCTCGACGCTGGCTCAGTGGGTCGGCCAAACCGGTGTACAACTGCAACCGTTGGTAGATGCGCTGCGCGAAGCCGTATTGGCTCAGCAAGTCGTCCATGCCGATGAAACGCCGGTGCAGATGTTGGCGCCAGGCGAAAAGAAAACACACCGCGCATACGTCTGGGCGTACTGCACCACACCGTTCTCGGCACTGAAAGCGGTGGTGTACGACTTCAGTCCAAGCCGTGCCGGTGAACATGCGCGCAACTTCCTGGCCACTTGGAACGGCAAGCTGGTGTGCGATGACTTCGCAGGCTACAAAGCCGGCTTCGAGCAAGGCATCACCGAAATCGGCTGCATGGCCCATGCCCGGCGCAAGTTTTTCGACCTGCATGTGGCGAACAAAAGCCAGTTGGCCGAGCAAGCGTTGCACTCAATGGGCGGCTTGTACGAAGTCGAACGGCAGGCCAAGGACATGAGCGATGCAGATCGATGGCGATTACGCCAGGAAATAGCTGCCCCCATCGCTGAAAAGTTACATGAATGGATGCTGGCTCAGCGCGCGCTCGTGCCCGAGGGCTCGGCCATGGCGAAGGCACTGGATTACAGCCTGAAACGCTGGGTAGCGCTGACGCGCTACCTGGGTGATGGCGCGGTACCCATCGATAACAATGCGGTCGAGAACCAGATCAGGCCGTGGGCGCTTGGTAGGTCGAACTGGCTCTTTGCCGGATCGCTGCGCAGCGGTAAACGGGGTGCCGCAATAATGCGCCTGCTCCATTAGCACATATGTTCTAATGTGGGAATGTGTAGTTTTGGAGGTTATCCCATGAGTCGCTTAACCATCGACATAACAAACCAGCAGCACCAAAGCCTGAAAGCGCTGGCTGCCTTGCAGGGCAAGTCCATCAAGCAATATGCGCTGGAAAGACTGTTTCCGGGCGATGCTGATGCCAATCAGGCATGGGAAGAACTGAGAACCCTGCTCGGCGCTCGTATTCACGAGGGACTTACCGGCAATGTGTCTGCCAAGAGCATCAGCAAAATTCTCGATTAAGAACTGATCGAGGGCAGCGCTTGACCGGCTACGTTCTCATAGCTGCGGCGGAATCCGATCTGCGGGGCATTCAAAGACATGAGTGCGCTTTTTCCGGCTCTACGGATGGGGCGGTACGAGCATCATTACGTCTTCTGCCTACCGCGTGAGGGAGCGCCTGCTCTGATCGTGGCTATTTTCCATGAGCGCATGGATCTGATGACACGACTGGTTGATCGGCTCAAAGAGTAATAGCCTGGGTAGCTGTAGCGGCTCGAGTTTGAAAACACGCGTGCTCGCAATCAGCACACTTTTCGGCTCAGATTAACTGCGACTGACGCAGCCCTCTGGCTCACATTAGTTGCGAGCGAGCTTGCATTCAGCTACGTCTGCTTGCATTACATCGCTGGCAACTCACATTAGCTGCGAGTGAAAATGAGCGGGGCAGATCGGCAAATCCGCCGCGAGCATTTCGTCGCGCAGTGTGTCCATGTCAGTGGTGTGCTTCCCGCTCGACGCATTCGCCGGTTTTGAGTCTGTCTTTGGAACCCAAGAGCCATTGTGACCACACATTGGATCCGATCTACTCATCCGGGACAGCTGATAGCGTTATGAAGCCTCTACAATCTATTCAACACAGCATTACAACTCCCCTAATCAGTGGCGGTCAGCCATTAGACGCGGTGCGCCCTCAGGTTCAGCAATCCCATCCTAAAAGCATTTCACCTTCTCAATTGAGCCAAAGCGCTCACCAGGCTCTAGAACGCCTCTCAGCTAATGCCGAACACCAACGCCTTGCATCACTGGTACGCAACGCTCTGCAGGATGGCACATTTCAGTTTCAATCCAGTAACCACACGCAAGTAACCTATAAGGCGTCAATCTGTCTGCCAGCTGACACCGATACCGTGAAAACCGGCCACTTGATTAATAACGAGCTGACGGTTCAGGCCCGATTAAACGATCAATCGGAGTACGACATCGTCAGCGCACATTTGTATGGCTCTTCGAAAGCCATATCCTTCGATGTACCCAGCCCCCCACCCGCACAGGGTTCAGCATCTTCTGTCTTGAGTGAACGGACCCATCTAGGTATGAGTCGCGTTCTCTCACAAGATGCAGTAGGTAGCAGTAGCCTGGAAACTCCATTAATGAGCTCGCCAGACCATTCTCGTCCGCCATCACAGCCAAAGCCCGTGCATATCGGGTCGGTCCGCAGGGACTCTGGTAGCCTTGTTTCCGATAACCCGGTAGTGCAGGCCCTGCTATCGTTTGCGCAGGCCGACCAGGCATTTCCACCACAGGCCGCGAGCATTGCCGGGGTCCAGCTGGAAATGCGGCCACGTCGGGATATTGAAAAAGCACTTGAGGAATTCAAAGGCGCCTTCACTGTGGAGAAGGCGCAACTGATGTCCGGTGCCAACTCGTCGGAGCGGGTAGATGAGGATGTCAACGCAGACATCCATATCCCCTTATTGCTCAAGGCCATCGAGCGGGGGGCTGCGGCATTTGGTCCAAACGCATTGATCGGCCAGAATAGCGCGAAAGCGTTTCTCGCTTCATGTGCTCCCAAGATCACGTCCAATGACGATGTCCTCTCCGGGTTCATCAACCAGAAACTCAAGGGGGACGAAGATCTTCAGGTTCGCCTGGGCGCACAGGAATTGTTGCATGTAGCCACCAAGAAGGAATTCCAGCTCGGCGGCCTGGCCGGCAGCATCGGGGTCAGCAGCATACTCGGCTCGGCATGGGAGCTTGGGGCTTCTGAGTTGTTGAAAAATGCCATCTTCGGCAAAAATTTCTCGCCCAGTCAATATGCCCTGCAATTGGCTGGAATCGATTCAGTGCCTCCTTTGATTATCGAGTCCATGGACACCATGTGCGTACTTGCCATCATCAAGGGCATGAAAGGTGAGGAGTGGTCCATGAGCGATCTACTTCCCAAGGCGTTGAAGGCCGGTGCCATTTCCTCGGTGGTGTCATTCCCCAATAATGTTTTGCAGTACGCAGGTCTCAAATCCAGAGTCGGCGATCTTGCGGCAAACTCGGTGACAACTGAAGCGGCCATCTTTGGCGCCGCCTCCGGTATTCCACCCGAGGTCAAGGAAAGTGAAGAGCTGATGCGTGCTGGCTTATTCCAGAGCATGAAGGACGGCGTGATGGCTCATCCAGACGAGGGGGTGGACACCAAAGAGACGATTGAGCGGATGACGCGCCATGCGCTGGACATCGCTCCGGGTGAAAGCACCGCTGTCAAGTCCATGGGACTGGCATCGATTGTCGGGATGATTCCACTGATTGCCAGCAACAAGGCCACTGGGTTGCTGTCGGAACAGGTACTGCGTATTTTTCGGAGCGCCGTTTTCAATCCAATCGAAGCCATCGCTCTGAACGCGTTGGCGCTAGGCGGGCGTGTCAACGTTCCCGGGCTATTTGATTCCGACAATGTCAAGCATGCACGCGTGGTGCAATCCATCCTTGCGCGGGCCAGCCAGCACATGGAAGCTGGAGACCGTGACATTTCCGCAGAGGAGCTACATCAAATGCTGGCTCCCCGAAGCGAGTTCCTGCGCCATGTGGGATCTGCGATTGTCAACGGCATGAATGCCAGCTTTGAGGCAATTCCCGCCCTGGTTCGGAAGCTTGGATATGGTGAGGCTCCATTGGCCGAACGTATTCCGTATCAAGATCTGGCTGTGCCCGACACGTCGCGGCAGCCCGCACCCTGAATCATAGTCGACGCGATCTACTGGACTTCACGAGCAGCAGTCAGGCGGGTAGCATGGTGTTTCACCGTGCTACCCTCTTCATCGCGGATGGTCCCACATTTGTCGGCACTACGGGTCAATCTGGGGCTACCGTCGACTGGACAAGCGCAGATTTGGCTAAAGCGGACATCAATAACTTTGCTTTTTCTGGATACGTCACATCATCTGGACCTATTGCTCTACAACATTAAATCCCTCTGTGTGTATAACTTTGGGTTTCAATAAGCCCTGCTTATGATGGAACTAAATCTCTGTATATGACTCTAAGTGAGTACTTTTTCTGGAAAAGCGTGTCACCATTGTAGCTAGAAACTGTGATTCAGTCTAAAGCACATCAAAAATTAGAGCAGGGAAATCCCGCGTAGTGCGTTTTTGCACTTCATGTAATTTTTACTCTTAATCTAGAGGCAGCTATGCAAACCTATAAGTACTACCCTAAAAAGCCGCCTACCGTTGGCACCGTCCTGCTGACGTCTTATGGGGTGTTCGCCCATGAAAATGAGATATTCAAATCTCATAGCGCTGATGTTCTAGGGGTTTGTGAAGAGCTCACCAATGGCTTCGTGGACGAGACGCATCATTTGAGCGCACTGATGCTGATGATTGCTGACGTTCCAGAGGAGCTTCTGCTCAACGTATCTTCCGCTCACAGAGGTTCCCTCATCGGCTATACTTCTCTTGGCTATCTTTTCTCCTGTGGATCTATTGGTGAAAAGGCTAAGCGCATCATGCGTAAGGGCAATGGTGTTTTTCTAGTGGAGTTAGATGGTACTCTTGATAACCCGACAGCTGATCTCAAAGTTTTCAACTCTTGGTCTCAGTATCAGAAATTCCTCAAACCCATTTTAAGCATGCAATCCTGATCTAAGGAGGTCCTGAAAAAGACTTCCTGATTTGGCAAAATCCCCGCACACCAATTGCCGAGCTTTTCGATGATGAAGCAAATGACCTTCGCCGACGCCGAGTACGCCGGTAAGCGCAAGCAGACCCGTAAGGAACTGTTCCTGATCGAGATGGATCGGGTCGTGCCTTGGAAGGGTTTGATCGCCCTGATTGAACCTTATTACCCGAAAGGCGAAGGCGGTCGTCCAGCCTATCCGTTGATGGCGATGCTGCGGGTTCATCTCATGCAGAACTGGTTTGGTTACAGCGATCCAGCGATGGAAGAGTCTCTCTACGAAACCACGATTCTGCGCCAGTTTTCGGGCCTGAGCCTGGAGCGAATCCCAGACGAAACCACCATTCTCAACTTCCGTCGCCTGCTGGAAAAACACGAGTTGGCCACTGGCATTCTCGGCGTGATCAATGGCTATTTGGGCGACCGTGGCCTGTCACTGCGACAAGGCACCATCGTAGATGCCACGCTGATCCATGCGCCCACTTCGACCAAGAACAAGGATGGTAAACTCGACCCGGAAATGCACCAAACGAAGAAGGACAACCAGTATTACTTCGGCGCCAAAGCGCACATTGGTGTCGACGATGACTCGGGGCTGGTGCACAGCGTGGTGGTCACGGCGGCCAACGTCGCTGATGTAACACAAGTCGCCAAACTGCTACACGGTGCTGAGAACGTGGTCTGCGCTGATGCGGGCTATACCTGTGTCGAGAAGCGCGAAGAGCATGCGGAACGCCAGGTCATCTGGCAGGTTGCAGCCCGGCGCAGCACCTACAAGAAGCACGGAAAACGAAGCGTGTTGTACAAAGCAATACACAAGATCGAGAGAGCCAAGGCTCAGGTTCGCTCCAAGGTTGAGCATCCATTTCGAGTGATCAAGCATCAGTTTGGTTATACGAAAGTGCGCTTCCGGGGCTTGGTGAAAAACACTGCTCAGATGGTGACATTGTTCACCCTGTCGAACCTGTGGATGGCACGTCGACATTTACTCTCCGGCGCGGGAGAGGTGCGTCTTTAATGGCGCAAATAGCTGCTGCGAGGCGCTTGCGGCGGAAAAATTGGATGGAATGGACAGCAAGTTTGACCGGATTTTGAAGGGCTGCCGTTTTTTGAAAGCGCCGATGACGAAGTAGCCGGAAAACAGGGGGCTACTTCAGACCATCACTAGGGTAGCGGTGAAGCA
The DNA here is from genome assembly GCF_001400735.1 of Pseudomonas caricapapayae. Lineage (GTDB taxonomy): Bacteria > Pseudomonadota > Gammaproteobacteria > Pseudomonadales > Pseudomonadaceae > Aquipseudomonas > Aquipseudomonas caricapapayae. The sequence goes on along the minus strand of NZ_LJPW01000085.1, from coordinate 4,130 downwards.
CGTGCTCATAAGAGGCAGTAGAGGCCATGGCGATCTCCAGAACGTCGTCAGACCACCTAACTTACTATATGTGCGAAGTAGTCCTTGGGCGATTCGCCCTGTCTGGCCAAAGAGAACACGCCGGCGTAATGGTGAGGTCGGAGGTTTTTATGACATTTTGATGACGGTCGTAGGAACCGGTCTGGCTGCGCAACCACTCAGGTTACTGTCGTTTATTACCGCAACGGAGAAGGCTCTAATCGGTAAAGCCAATGGTGTTTAAAGTCACGCGCTTATAACTGAGATGTAAACCGCGTCCTCTTCAGCATGATGCCGTTGGTGCTTCGTGGGTAATAAACAGGACATATATTTTATATACAGGAGTTTAATAATAACGATGGTAAAGGTTACCTCTTCCGGATTTACTGCCAACCCTCTCGCTCATCATGCAGACAGTGTCTCGTCTGCCAACAGCCCGCCTCAGCTACCTGAGCCCTTGCCCTTGGTTGATGAAAGCCCGTCGTCTCACAAGGGCGGCATGCGAAATCGGGCTCATGCAAGTTTGAATAGTCAGGTGCTCGGACTGCAAGCGGTGCCGTCGCAACGCGGAAGGCATGTTCGTGTCAGAAATCATACAGATGGCGTGAGCGTCATTAATGCCTGGCTGGCAAAGCGACCGTCGGTTCAAAGCGAAACCAGCCTTGATAACAATGGCAAGCTAGTGCGCTATACCGCCATGCATCACGAGCCGCTAGCGCCGCGTAATGAGGCGTTTTTCACCTCCGTACCAGGCATGTTGATGGCCGTTTTGACGGTCCATCCTGACATTGAATACGGCATCAGCGGAGAAATAACTGCCGATGCTGTGGCTGCCCGGCTTGCCGAACCGCCAATAGGATTATTAACAGGAGTCTGGCAGTCCTCCCATGATCGAGCATACATAGAGCGCGGCGGTGTGGTTCATACCGCAACTATGGAAGAGCGCTGGACATCATTGGCGCTGCCTGGCGCGGATCCCCGAGAGCCCCTGCGGATGATTGGTTTGCAGGCTGATGGCGATGTCTATCTACACAACGGCAGGCAACTCTGGCGCGCAACCGACACGTCTGCCGAGTCTGTGACAACCGAACGGCTTCCTGAAGGCGCGGCGGTGCGTATTGGCGCCGGTGGTGAGGTGCAGTGGCTGCATCAGGGCACAGTTCATGCAAATGGTATTTCCCGTCCGGTCGAGCTTTGGCGTCCAAAAGCCAACGGCTTGGGGGTCGAGCAGAGCCCGGCCCGCCCCGTTGATTTACTGCCATTGCCGCGTGGCAACGCTGCGCTGATCCTCGATGATAAAGGACGCCTTTATCAGACCGATCTGAAAGGCACCGGACCTATTGAAGCTCACCGGCTGAAATTACCTGGCAATTTTGCGCAGGGCAAAGGTTGGGCCGTGACCGCCATGGGATTGTCCAGGGACAACGCTGTTCACGTCATGTTGCAGGATCAAAACGGGCGGCGCATGAGCTTGCAGCGAGCGCAGAACGAGGTACTGTTTCGGCCAGCGTATCTGTTGGATCGTCCGCTGCTGCTGCTCTACACCGAGGGGCTGCATGTTCCTTCGGAGGCCGCTGTGCAGTCGCACGTTCAGCTCGATGGTCATGCTCAGGTGGGGCATATCGACGGCGTGCTGCATTATCAACCTACTCCTTACCAGCCATGGGAGCGGTTAAGGCAGCCGGGCGGCGAACCGCTGACGGGTGTGACCGCTCTCCATTCCTCTGCGTTGGGATTTATCGACAGGAAACCGGTTTTTGCTTTATTAGGGGATGCATGGCAGGTCGTAGAACTGAAACTGGAGGGCCGTACCTCCTGGTTGCCGACTGATGCCGAACTGCCGCGTCATCCTGCGGGGGGACCTTTGGCGGTTATCCCGGATACAGTGGAGTTACGCGCCAGGCTTATTGCGCAGTTTGACGAGCCAGTGCAGGCGCTGGCGGTTCACAGCAATCGCCAGAGCGTCGCGCTGACGGAATCAGGTCTACTGATCGTCGCCGACGCGGATGGCAAAGCCCGCCGACTTCCCCTGTTGCAGCGCCCCATAGCCCTCGCCATAGGGCTCAACGATCAGTTGCTCGTGTTGCATCATCCTCATAACCAGCGACCTCAGTTGAAACGTTTGAGCGCGAAAGATGACTGGGAGCCGGTGCCGATAGTTCTGCCGGGTATTGTTCACCCTTCGAATCTTCGCGCCACTCGAACTGGGCAAATACAATTGCAGTTGGGTGATAACTGGCACACGTTGCTGCCTTCAATGACGTCGCACGATAATCACTCCTTGCCAGCACGCGTAAAGCCCGAACCGGAGGCAGAAGAACTGCCGTCGGAGAACTTCCTTGCAGGCACCAACGCCCGCGTCAACCAGCAGCAAGCCAGTCGTATCAGCACACCGCATCATGATGCATCTGCGGTTACGACGCTGATGGGGACAACAGCGAACAACCCGTTGACGATGGCGTCGAGCGTACAGGCAGTGGTTGATACGACGCGCGCTCAGGTTGGCGCATTGGCGAGAGATGTGTTGGGCGGAGTGACGAAAAACACGATGCGGGCAATGGCGCACAAGCTTGGCGTCGTACTGCCGCCGACTACCCAGGAGAGGCGTCTGGCCAGTTTCCATAATGAGGCGAAGCAGGCGTATACGTCAGGAAAAACGCTGTTCGAACAGTTGCCGACGCTCGCGCAAGTACGTGTTGCTTCAGCCGTAGGACCGTCCGACGGAGAAAAGTTCGGGCTGTCACATCAGCAAACGCAACGCTTGTTGAACCTGCGGGAAGAGAAACTGGAAGCGCTGTTGCGCGACTTGCGCAAGATAGGCTTCCATGAAGGAGTGATCATGGGCGATATGGGGGACGGCGAGAGTGCTGGCGATCTGACGTCTACCACCTCTACGCCAACGTTCCGGCTGGCCGAGCTGTGGCGACGGCAGCATTCGCAAGTGAATAAAGCGCTGTCTTCGGTCGGCTTGTCCAGATCAGAAGATATTTTGCCGAACCTGAACCAGAGTATTAAAGCCTTGGCGGGTGGCGCGGCGCTGCACGCTGATCGTATGGGCGAGCGTGAGGCTGAGCTGTTGAGCGTCTTGTGCGAGGTCAGCGAAAAAATGATGCGTGCTGGCGTACGCTTGCCGGCGGATGATGGAAGCGCTGACAGTGCCAGCAGCCATGCGCCACACGGCTTGCGAACAGCAGGGTTGATGGCGGGTTTGGTGGACTATGATGCGCTGTTGACCAGCACCGATACGCAGGCGCTGGAAATGGCGGAGAGGCTTCAGCAAGATGCCAGGCTTCCGGGGTTGTGCAAACTCGGTCTGTCTTCTTGGGTTCAATTAGCGGCCTTCGATGATGTGGTGACGACGTTTCGCGAACAGATATCGTTGCCGGGCTCGGCACGCCGCACCCAGTTGCTCAAAAATCTTGGCTTGCCGCCCGATGCCGCGCCGGACGAAATGGCGGCGCGTATGTCCGATTTACTCCTGGATCTGTTCAACAGGAGTACCTTTTTCTCGACGCAGTCGCGCGGTCTGGAAATTCGCGGGGCGTTGGGGGGCGCCGACTGGAAACATCTGAATGCGTTTAGCGTCGGCATAACGGGCGAGGCGCTTCAGGTACTCGGCGTGGAGCGCATCGGCGACGGCAAGGACGCCGATGCCGGGTTGGTCGCTTTTTTTGTGCGCCACGCCAAGGCCTCCGTATCAGCGACGTCAGGGGTCGGAATCGACTTCAAACCGGGCACCGGCAGCGGCGGACGTGTTCTTGATTCGCGGCCGGGTCGCTCGATGAACTCGACATGGGGAGGCTCCGGCAACCTGGCTATGTCCGGCGCATACCAGCATGGCCAAGGCGCTGCCGTGATCATCGCACCTTCTACGATCTCCGATTTCGTGCGGCTGTTATTCGATGTCAACCACCCCGATAACACCCAGATCCTGCGCACCGGTGTGAACGGTGGTTCGATTGGTCTGGATCTGTTCGAAACCAATTTGAATGCCTCTATGGGGGCGAACGTCAGCGTATCGCCTTTCAGCCTGAGCCAGAAATATGGGCCACAGAAACCGTCGGCAGGTGTTGCTGCGTCCGGCGCTGGCAACCGACGCAGTACTGCGTCGG